>NZ_DASXWU010000058.1:0-48590 GCF_036503465.1 Nocardioides sp. | reverse complement strand
TGCTGATCGCGACCGGGAAGGTCCAGATCTTCCCCGGTGGTTGAGATGACAGCCGGGCTATCCCGCCAGCCCGTACAGCCGGTCGCCCGCGTCGCCCAGACCCGGCACGATGTAGCCCTTCTCGTTCAGCTTCTCGTCCATTGCCGCCGTGACGACGGTGACGGGCACGTCCAGGCCCTCGAGCTCCTGCTCCAGTCGCCGGCAGCCCTCGGGTGCGGCGAGCAGGCAGATTGCGGTGATGTCATCGGCGCCGCGATCGGTCAGGAACCTGATCGCCGCGGCGAGCGTGCCACCCGTCGCGAGCATCGGGTCGAGCACGTAGCACTGCCGCCCCGCGAGGTCGTCGGGCAACCGCTCGGCGTATGTCGAGGCCTGCAGCGTCTCCTCGTTGCGCATCATCCCGAGGAACCCGACCTCCGCGGTCGGCAGGAGCTTCATCATCCCCTCGAGCATCCCGAGGCCGGCCCGGAGGATGGGGACCACCATCGGCTGCGGCGACGAGAGCCGAACGCCGGTGGTCGGCGCCACCGGTGTCGTGATCTCGAACGGCTCGACGCGGACGTCGCGGGTCGCCTCGTAGGCCAGCAGGGTGACCAGCTGGTCGACCAGCCGCCGGAACGTCGGCGAGTCCGTCCGCTCGTCGCGCAGGGCTGTGAGCTTGTGGGCGACGAGCGGGTGGTCGACGACGATCGTGCGCATGGCCCGCACCCTAAAGCAGGTGATGACGCAGGCGGGAGCGTGGGCGGGAACAGGGTTGGCACGGCCAGACGCCTCTGTCACCCTGGATATGTCCTGCTGCTCCACGTGCGGCCCCGTGCCGCTCCCAGGTGATCGGAGGTGGCCATGAGCGAACAGATCGAGGGGATCGACTTCGCGGTGGCCGCCTTTCGTGAGGAGGGCGTCTGGCAGGTCGTCGAGCTGGCGCACGACGTGCTCAGCGACGTCCCCAGCCTCTCCGCCGCGCTGCGCCGGTTCCCCGGTGACGGCGGGGCGATCGGCATGGTCGCGATCGACGAGGACTTCTTCGTGATCGTCCGTGTCGCCGGGCCGTCGGTCCGCATCCTGCTCTCCGACATCACCGCCGCCGAGGAGTGGGAGCTCGCCAGCTCGGCCGTCGACGAGCTCGGACTGCCCGAGCCCGAGGACGAGGACGAGCAGGCACCCGCCGGAGACCTCGACCTTCTCGGCGACCTCGGGATGGCCGCCATGGACATGGGCGTGCTGCTCGACGACTTCGACCTCTACCCCGACGAGATGCTCTCCGACGTGGCGCGCCGGCTCGGCTTCGGTCCGCTGTTCGACGAGGCCGTCGGTCTCACCTCGGCCTGAGCAGCCGGCGACCGAGCGAACCCATCCGTGGCCGATCCGGTGAGCGTGCCTGCCGTCGTGTACGACGTGGCCATGCGCGCAGCACTCGACGAGGCCCGCCTGGCCCCCGGTTCCGGGGACGTCCCGATCGGTGCCGTGGTGCTCGACGCCTCCGGCTCGGTGATCGGCCGCGGGCACAACGTCCGCGAGCGGGACGGCGACCCGACGGGCCACGCCGAGCTGGTCGCGGTACGACGTGCCGCCCAGGCATCGGGGGAGTGGCGGCTCTCCGGCTGCACCCTCGTGGTGACCCTCGAGCCGTGCACGATGTGTGCCGGCGCGGTCGTGCTCTCGCGCCTGGATCGCCTGGTGTTCGGGGTCTACGACCCCAAGGCGGGCGCCGTCGGCTCGCTCTGGGACGTGGTCCGCGATCGTCGTCTCAACCACCGTCCGGAGGTGGTCGGTGGCGTCCTCGCCGAGGAGTGCTCGGCCCTGCTGGACGATTTCTTCGCCCATCGACGCCTCGGGTAGCCTCTCCGGCGGTGGCGTGTCCGAGCGGCCTAAGGAGAACGCCTCGAAAGCGTTTGTGGGCGCAAGTCCACCGCGGGTTCAAATCCCGCCGCCACCGCCACATGCCTCGAAGTCCGCCCACCTCAGTGGCCTGCGCGCGTCCCGCCGTCCGACGTTGACGAGACGCCCGAGGACCCGGACACCCCCTGGGAGAGCGCCCCGCGGCCTCAGGGGGGATAGGTGGCCGCGGGGGCGCAGCGCCGCTGCACGGGATCCCAGGCGCCACAGGGGTAACGGCTGAGGCGCGGAAAGGTGACGGGTCCGGCGCCAGCCGTCACCAGCTCTCACGGGTGCCGACCCGCCACGCCCAGACTCCGATGCGACGATGACCGGGTGGACCGTGCCGACATCGAGGACGCCGCGCGCCGCATCCACGGCCACGTCCGGCGTACGCCGGTCCAGGTCGTCGACGCCGACGACCCGTGGCTGCCCAGCGGCGGCTGCCTGAAGCTCGAGCTGCTCCAGCACACCGGGACCTTCAAGCCCCGAGGCGCGTTCAACCGGATCCTGTCCGGCCGCGAGCGCGGCGAGCTCGACCCCGAGACCGGGATCGTCGTGGCCTCGGGCGGCAATGCCGGGCTCGCGAACGCCTACGCCGCCGCGTCGGCCGGCGTCCCGGCAACCGTCTTCGTGCCGACCACGGCGTCGCCCACCAAGCTCCGGCGGCTGCACGAGTACGGCGCGACCGTGGTGGCGCGCGGGACCGAGTACGCCGACGCTTATGACGCGGCGATGGAGCACGTGGCCGACACCGGAGCGGTGTACTGCCACGCCTACGACCAGCCCGAGATCTGCGCCGGCGCCGGCACGCTGGGTCTCGAGCTCCTCGAGCAGCTGGCGGAGGTTCACCGCGCGGTGGACACCGTGCTGGTCGCAGTAGGCGGGGGCGGGTTGATGTCGGGGATCGCCACCGCAGTCGAAGGTACGGCGCGGGTGGTCGCCGTCGAGCCCGTCACCGCGCCGACCCTGCACGAGGCGCTGGCCGCGGGACAGCCGGTGGACGTCGCGGTCTCCGGCGTCGCCGCCGACTCACTCGGTGCCCGCCGGGTGGGTGCCATCGCATGGGACGTGGCCCGTCGGGCCGACGTCGCGAGCGTGCTGGTCGGCGACGAGGCGATCCTCGACGCGCGCCGGCTCGTCTGGGAGCGCTACCGACTGGTGCTCGAGGCCGGGGCCGCCGCTCCGGTGGCAGCCCTGCTCGCCGGCGCCTACCGCCCGGCCGACGGGGAACGGGTCGCGATCGTTCTCTGCGGCGCCAACTCCGACCCCTCCGACCTCGCGCCCCCACCGCCGACGTAGGTAACCCCCACCTCCTCTTGAGCGCACGCTCAAACTGCACTACCCTGCAGTTGAGCGATCGCTCAATCTCGGACGCCGAGAGGCGCGTCATGACCACCCAGGACAAGCTGCTCGATGCCGCAGCCGCGGCCCTGGCAGAGGACGGCGTCGTGGGCGTGTCGGCCAGGACCGTCGCAGCGCGGGCCGATGTCAACCAAGCACTCGTCTTCTACCACTTCGGCAGCGTCGCCGGTCTGCTCGATGCGGCGGTACGCCGGTCGGTCGACCTGGCGGTCGCGTCGTACCGCGACCGGTTCGCAGACGTCACCACGCTGGGCGAGCTGTTGACGGTCGGACGCGACCTGCACCAGGCGGAGCGGCGGGCCGGGAACGTCCTCCAGATGGCGCAGGTGCTGGCCGGCGCGCAGCGCGACGAGACGCTCGCCGGCGCCGGCCGCTATGCCTTGGACCGCTGGTGCGCGGAGGTGGAGGCCGTGCTGACCCGCGTGCTGCCGGCCACGCCCCTGGCCGGACTGGTGGATCCGGCCGGCCTGGCGCGCGCCGTCGCCGCGGGCTTCGTCGGGATCGAGCTGTACGACGGCGTCGACGCCGACGCGGCCTCGTCGGCCCTGGCGTCGCTGGACGCGGTCGGCGCGCTGGTCTCGGCGCTCGACGGTCTGCCGCCCGTCGCGGTTCGCGCCGTCCGCGGTCGCGCACGGCGGGCCATGAGGCGCGCAGAAGCGGCCCGTAGGGGTGTGTCGTGAAGGCGGACGGCGACTCGTTCCGCGCGTTCCTCGGGTGGTGCGTCGCCGGTGCCGGCGGATGCTTCGGCGTCCTCTCCCTGCTCTCCGTCGGGCCCTTCGTCCTGCTGGGCACCCTGTTCCTCTGCGCCTGGCTGCTGTGGGTGTTCGACTTCGGGTGGGCCATGGGAGGGCTGTTGTCCGGCGCGGCCCTTCCGTTGCTCTACCTCGCCTGGCTCAACCGCGACGGGCCCGGCGAGGTCTGCACGACCACACCCACGAGCCAGAGCTGCGGTGAGCAGTCGAACCCGTGGTTCTTGCTCGTCGCCGCGTTCGTGCTCATGGTCGCCGGGATCGCCGTGTTCGCCAGGCGGCGCCGCGGGTGACCCTGTCTACGCTGGCGCGATGAGCGTGCGCGTGGAGCAGGACGGCCCGGTCACCACGGTCACCATCGTTCGCCCGGAGGCGCGCAACGCCGTCGACCGAGCCACGGCCGCGGCGCTGGCAGATGCGTTCCGGACCTTCGACGCAGACCGGTCCCAGAGCGTCGCGGTGCTCACCGGCGCGGGCGGCACGTTCTGCGCCGGTGCCGACCTGACATCGTTCGACAACCGCGTGGAACCCGACGGCGACGGACCGATGGGTCCGACCCGGATGCGCCTGGACAAGCCCGTCATCGCGGCCGTCGAGGGGTACGCCGTGGCGGGCGGGCTCGAGCTCGCGATCTGGTGCGACCTCCGGGTGGCGGCGGAGAACTCGACGTTCGGGGTGTTCTGCCGGCGCTGGGGTGTGCCGCTGGTCGACGGCGGCACGGTGCGGCTGCCGCGACTGATCGGCGCCGGCAGGGCGATGGACCTGGTCCTCACCGGCCGCCCGGTCGGCGCGTCGGAGGCCGAGCGGATCGGTCTGGTCGACCGCGTGGTCCCGGCCGGACAGGCGCTGGTCGCCGCGCGGGGACTTGCCCGCGAGCTGGCGGCGTTCCCCCAGGACTGCCTGCGCAACGACCGCTCGAGTCTCCTCGACCGGCAGGGACTCCGGGAGGATCAGGCGATCGCGCGTGAGCTGGAGCTCGGGCTGCGGTCGCTCGCGGCCGGCGCGGCCGAGGGCGCGGCGCGCTTCGGTGAGGGAGAGGGGCGGCACGGGGCGTTCTGAGTCCGCCTCGCGAGCACGGGGATCGCACCGGGAGAGGTAGCCCCGCTCCACCAGCGGCCGACGGCGACGCGGATGTCCGCGCCCTCGAACCCGTCATCGGCTGATCTGGAAGACCTGGCTCGTGGCGCCGCCGGCCGAGCCGAGGAAACCGTGCGCCCGCAGGCTGGCCAGCTGCTCGCGGACCGATGCGTCCGTCGACGCATCGGCTGCGGCCGCGCCGCGGACGTAGTGCTGCAGATCGTGGTTGCCGGCGATCGACGTCTCGTGGTCGTCGAACTGCATGGTCACCTGCTGGACGGAGTCGGCGTTGTCGCGGCCGTCGAGGAGGGGGACGAGGTCGCCTCGGTTCTCCAGGGAGAGCACGTGCGTGCCGGGTGGATACTGGTGGAGACCGCCGATCGGCGACCCGGCGGTGACGACGTGCGTGACGTCGAAGCCCGAGCCGTGGGCGAGCAACGACGCGGCCTCCATCCCGCCGAGGCTGTGCCCGACCAGCAGCACCGGGTCGTGGCGTCCGATGCCGGCCTCCTTCATCGCCTCCTCGATGCCGGTGGCGTACGTCGAGCGGTCGCCGGCGATCACCCGGAGGTCGGCCGGGAGGTCGCGCACGTCCTCGTCATGGCTCCACGGGGTCGTGGTCAGGTCGTCGGTGCCGGGCAGGTAGACGACGTGCCGGACCGTGCCGTCGGCCGCGTGCAGCGTCTGGATCTCGACGGTCCCCTGGTCGCCGGGACGGTCGTGCGGGGAGAGTCGGTTGGTCTCGTCGAGATGTCGGATCAGGCCGGCCAGGTCGTCCGGCGGGGTCTGGCCGAGCGGAACGTGGAGGTCGCCGCGGCGCCGTACCCGGGGCGGACCCTCCGCGGGGTACAGCCCGGCGAGGTCCGAGGCCGCGTCGGCCAGGGTCGGGTGGAAGGGCCCGATCCCGGCCAGCAACCGCACCAGCGGCACACCGGTCAGGAGCCCGTCCAGGAGCCCGCCGCTCCCGTCCACGGCGTGCTGCACCGCCTCGGGATGCTCGTCCGCCCACTCCTCGAGGGGGTCGCCGAGGCGACGGCGAGTGCTGTCCGGTAGGTGCTGCCACACCGGGACGGCGACCATGCCGAGCAGGAGGAGCTCCGGCGCCACCGCGGACAGGGCGCAGCCCAGGTCGTGCCCGACGATGTAGTCCAACGCCTGGAACGACCTCGCCACGAGCCGGTCGGACTCCTGGTAGGCCGTCACGGTCGCCCGCACCAGGACGGCGTCGGCCTCGTAGACGACCGACGCCTCCACGACACCGTGGAGGCCGGACGTCGCGTCGACCACCTGGGCCTCCGCCTCGGCGAACGTCACCGGCGACAGCGGTGCGGACTCGAGCAGGTCCGGATCGGTGAGCACCCGGGCGTCCGCACCGGCGTGCTCGCGCAGGTGGTCGCCGGCGGCGTCGAAGCGGTCGGCCAGCGCCCGCACCGCGGCGTACGTCGCGGCCAGCCCGGCGACGCCGCCGGTGACCCGCGTGATCGGAGGGATGATCGGAGGGGTGATCGGTGGCGTGGTCATCGGCCCGCCTCCGCCGCCCAGCGTGCGACCTCGGGCGCGATGTCCTCGGGGCGTCGGCGCTCGACCCGCACCATCGGCCTCGCCGCCGGTCCGCACCGCTCGAGGTACGGCGTGAGGGCGCGCCAGCCGTCGGCCCGGAGCACCCACGAGACCCAGCCGATGCGCCGTCGGCCCGGCAGGATCCCGACGATCCGCAGCCTGCCCACGGTCTCGTCGTGGAGCCGGCGCAGGGGCGCACCCAGGCTCGGCTCCGCACGCGCGACCAGCTCGTCGTACACGTCGGGTCGCTGCTCGGCGAGCGCCCGGCCGGTCGCGACGACGAGGTCCCAGGGCAGGGCGGGCTCGCGCTCCGGCGGCGCCGGTGTCGTCGGTGGCTCGGTGCAGCCCGGCACGCGGCCGACGCGATCGAGGTCGTCCCGCCAGTCGGGTGGGGTCACCCGCCGCATCTCGACCCGGCCGTCGAGCACGGTCACGACGTTCACGGTGCCGGCGAGCAACGCGTACCGGGATCGGAGCCGGGCGCTCGTCCCGCCGCGGCCTACGACCCGGTCGACGTCGACGACGAGATCCGGGGTGCTCATGCCGACCCACCACCGCACGGGAGGTGCACATCGAGCCAGGCCCGGCTGCCGTGGGGTGGCGGTTCGAAGTGGCCGGCCCAGTGCTCGACGGCGTCCGGGAGCACGTGGCCGAGCAGGCCGGCGACCCCGCTCGCGGCGGACTCCAGGAGCCTGACCGCGCGGTGCTCGATCGCCGCGATCAGGTCCTTCAGGTATTCGACCTCGCGGGCGTGACGGTCGAGGGCGTCCGCGGCCGTGTCGTGCGCGTCGGCGGATGACCTGAGCCGGGTTGCGTGGTCGCGGGCCAGCCGCCGCATCGCGTCGGCGGCCAGGCCCGTCCACGGCACCGCCTCGGCCCGGCCGGCCAGCTCGTCCGCCTCGGCCCGGATGTCTCCGGCGCGCTCACGCATCCCGCGGGCCAGGCCCCGGATCACCGAGGTGTCGCCGTACATCGTCCTGCTCCTTCCCGGCGGCCCCCGAGTGCCGCCGTGGAGCAAGGCCTGCCCGGACGGCGTACGCCGCAAACGCCCGGTCGAGGCGGCTGTGGAAGAGCGCCGGTCGGCAGGCCAGGACAGGCCGTGGATCGCTCCGTCGAGCGCGTCCAGATGTCTCGCCCACGCGCTCGATCACGTCGCGTGTGCGCTGCCGCTGCGACTTCGTCATGTCCGTACGTTCCGATGGGCGTCGCCGGTTCACCACGGATGCGACGTTCGCCGCCCGGCCTCCTGCCCGGCCGCCGATAAACTCGGGCATCGCCGCCCCTGCTCCCGAAGCGAGGACAGCACGTGACCTTCGACGTCCACCAGCTCGACACGTTCGTGCTGGTCGGTGCGGGTGTCACGTTGCTCGCGATCCTCGCGGTCCGGCTCAGCTCGCGGGCAGGTCTTCCCAGCCTGTTGCTCTACCTGCTGATGGGGGTGGCGCTCGGGGAGAACGGCATCGGCATCGACTTCCAGAACGCCGAGCTCGCGCACGCACTCGGCTTCGCCGCCCTGGCCCTGATCCTGGCCGAGGGCGGTCTGACCACGAGCTGGGACGCCGTGAAGCCGTCGATGCGTCTGGGGTTGTCCTTGGCGACGCTCGGGGTGGCGGTGTCGGTGGCGATCGTCGCGCTGGGTGCGCACTTCGTGCTCGGTCTCTCCTGGCAGCTCTCGGTGCTGCTCGGTGCGGTGACCTCGCCGACGGACGCGGCCGCGGTCTTCTCGGTGCTGCGGGGCCTTCCGCTCTCCCCGCGCCTGGTGGGAGCGCTCGAGGCGGAGTCGGGCTTCAACGACGCCCCGACGGTCGTCCTGGTCACGCTGATCTCGACCGGGTCGGTGGCGGACCACGGCGTCCCGACGACCGTGCTGGTGATCGTCTTCGAGCTGGTCGTGGGCGTGGTCCTCGGGCTCGCGGTCGGGTTCGGCGGAGCCTGGCTGATGCGGCGCGCTGCGCTCCCGTCGTCCGGTCTCTACCCGCTGGCCGTGCTGTGCCTGGCACTCCTGTCGTACGGCGCGGCCGCGGGCGCCCACGCCTCCGGCTTCGCCGCGATCTACGTCGCGGCGCTGGTGCTCGGCAACTCCGAGCTGCCGCACCGGATCGCGACCCGGTCGTTCGCGGAGGGCGTCGCCTGGCTGGCGCAGATCGGGCTGTTCGTGATGCTCGGGCTCCTGCTCACCCCGAGCCGGATCACCTGGTCGGTCGTGGGCATCGCCGTCGTCGGCAGCCTGCTGCTCACCTTCGTGGCCCGGCCGATCACGGTCTGGGTGAGTGCCGTGGTGCAGCCGATGCCCTGGCGGGAGGTCGGGTTCGTCTCGTGGGCAGGTCTGCGCGGCGCCGTGCCGATCGTGCTCGCGACGATCCCGCTCGCCGAGAAGGTCACCGACGCGGAGCGGCTGTTCGACATCGTGTTCGTGATCGTGGTGATCTCGACGGTCCTGACCGGGCCGACCCTGCCGACGGTCGTCCGGTGGCTCGAGGTCACGCGGCAGCTCGAGCCCCGCTCCCTGGACCTGGAGGTCGCCCCGCTGGAGCGGGTCGCCGCCGACATGCTCCAGGTGACGATCACCCCGGTGTCCCGTCTGCACGGGGTCGAGGTCGGCGAGCTGCGGCTGCCCGAGGGGTCGTCGGTCTCCATGGTCGTGCGTGACGGCCGCACGATCGTGCCCGAACGGCGTACCGTCCTCCGCCGCGGCGACGACGTGCTGATCGTGACGCCCCACCACCTGCGCGAGCCCACCGTCAAGCGGCTCCGGATCGTCTCCGCGCACGGCCGGCTCGGGCGCTGGCTCGGCGACTGATCAGCCCGTCGGAGGCGAGCAGATCGTCGTGGGCTGGGTGACCTTGGTGGACTGCTTGCCCTGCACCAGCTTCTCGAACTGCGGGCCGACCATCACGACCACGCCCGGCCCGCCGTGCTTCTTCCTGACGATGCTGGCGTGGGGGCCGAGCCGGCTGGCGACCAGCAGGACCGCCGGGTTCCTGCGGTCCTGCGTCCAGATCTGGGCGTAGTGGACGACGGTGCCCTTGGGCGCGTTGCCCGCCTCGCCCGGCCCGAAACCCTGGTCCTCGAACGCCGACAAGGTGCGCTCGGCGAGCCCCACCCGCTCGCTGGCGTTGAAGACGCTGACGGTCACCTTGGGCGGGGAGACCCGGTCACCGGGCTGGAGGACCGTGGGATAGCAGTCCTTCGGCGCCGCCTTGTGCGGGAACGGCTTGGTCAGCGACGCCCACCCCCAGGTGACGCCCAGCATCAGCAGGACGACCAGCACGGCCAGCGTGAGCAGCGTCTTGACGTGGATGTTCATCGGTTACCGGCGTCGGCCATCTCGTGCACCCGGGCGTGGAGCACGTGCCGTTGCTGGAGGGCCGCCCGCAGCGCGCGGTGCAGCCCGTCCTCGAGGTACAGCTCGCCGCGCCACCGAACGACGTGCGCGAACAGGTCGCCGTAGAACGTCGAGTCCTCGTCGAGGAGAGTGTCCAGGCGCAGGGTGTCCTTGGTGGTGACCAGCTCGTCGAGCCGGACCTGGCGCGGCGGCAGTGCCGCCCACGCGCGTGACGAGAGGTCGTGCGGAGGGTACGGCCGACCGTCTCCCACCCGCTTGAAGATCACGCGGCGAGTCTACGCAGAGCGTGCTCCCGGCCCCCCTGACTAGATTTCAGCCCGTGACCTCCGCGACCGAGAACCCCATCGCCGCCGCCGTGGCCCCCGGGTACGCGTTCACCGGCCCGGCACTCGAGCTCGGCGCGCTCATGCTCGACGAGACCGACATGTCCGACGTCCACATCAGGATCCCGCTGGGCATGCTCAACCGGCACGGACTGGTGGCCGGCGCCACCGGCACCGGGAAGACCAAGACGTTGCAGCTGCTGGCCGAGCAGCTGTCGACGAACGGCGTGCCGGTGTTCGCGGCGGATATCAAGGGCGACCTCTCCGGCATGTCGGTGCCGGGCACCGAGGACGACAAGATCAAGGCCCGCGCGGCGTCCGTCGGGCAGAGCTGGGAGGCGAAGGGCTTCCCGGTCACGTACTACGCACTCGGCGGCGAGGGCACCGGCATCCCGCTGCGGGTGACGATGACGTCGTTCGGCCCGATCCTGCTGAGCAAGGTGCTCGGGCTGAACGAGACGCAGGAGTCCAGCCTCGGCCTGGTCTTCCACTACGCCGACCAGGCCGGCCTCCCGCTGCTCGACCTCGACGACCTGCGCGCCGTCGTGCATTACCTCGACAGCGACGAGGGCAAGCCGGACCTCCAGGAGCTCGGCGGTCTGTCCAGCGCCACTGCCGGAGTCATTCTGCGCGAGCTGATCGCGTTCCAGAGCCAGGGTGCAGACGCGTTCTTCGGTGAGCCGGAGTTCGAGACCTCCGACCTCCTCCAGGTCACGTCCGACGGCCGGGGCATGGTGTCGATGGTCGAGCTGCCCAACCTGCAGGACCGGCCGGCGCTGTTCTCGACGTTCCTGATGTGGCTGCTCGCCGACCTCTTCCACGACCTGCCCGAGGTCGGCGACCCCGAGAAGCCGAAGCTGGTCTTCTTCTTCGACGAGGCACACCTGCTGTTCGACGACGCGTCGAAGGGGTTCCTGGACCAGATCGCGCAGACGGTCCGGTTGATCAGGTCGAAGGGCGTCGGGGTCTTCTTCGTGACCCAGAGCCCGACCGACGTACCGGACGACGTGCTCGCCCAGCTGGGCTCGCGGGTGCAGCACCAGCTCCGGGACGCCACCCCCAACGACGCGAAGGCGCTCAAGGCGACGGTCGACACCTACCCGACCTCGTCGTACGACGATCTCGGCAAGGTGATCCTCTCCCTGGGCATCGGCGAGGCCGTCGTGACGGTGATGAACGAGCGCGGCGCGCCCGCCCCGGTGGCCTGGACGCGACTGCGCGCGCCGGAGTCGCGGATGGCGCCGGCCGACCCGGCCGCGATGGAGGCGGCGGTGAAGGCGAGCCCCGGCTGGGCGACGTACTCCCAGGCCGTCGACCGCGAGTCGGCCAGCGAGAAGCTCGCCGCCCGGGTCGCCGCAGGTGCCGAGAAGGCCGCGCAGGAGGACGCGGCGAAGGAGGCCGGCAAGGGAACCGGGAAGCCCGCCCCGAGACCGCGGCCCGCCAAGCCGAAGGAGAGCACGTTCGAGAAGGTCGTGACCTCCTCGACGTTCAAGTACGCCGTGCGGTACGCCGCCCGCGAGGCCGTCCGGGGCATGTTCGGCATCGGCCGCCGCTGACCCCGTACTGTCGCAAGGACGCTCCACGGAGCCTGGCCACGCGCGCAACCGGCGCGCCGATGCGCACTCGCCAACGGCTGCGGGCAGACTCTGCGGTCATGTCGGCGTGGGGGAGGTCCCGGCGCGTCATCGCGCGCGTGGTGGCGGCGGGCGCAGCAGTGTTCTGGGGGTTCCTGTTCTTCGGGCTGATCGATCTCCTGACGCCCTTCGTGGGCGGGGAGGAGTTCGCCGATCACTTCCTGATGGAGACCGGCTGGGGCCTGACCTACCTCGTGCTCGTCGCCGTCCCGCTGCTGGTGCTCGTGATGCGGCCCGGTGCGGTGATGGCTCTGCTCGAGCTGGTCGCGGTGGGGGTGTCCATCGCGATCGGTGCGGGGCTGGCCGGCTCGCCACCGCACGTGTTGCCCGGCGTCGGGGTCGTGCTCACGGCGGCGGTGGTCGCCGTCCTGGTGGGGACGCGGGTGTCAGGAGTCCCGGGTCGGCCCACCCCGCTCGCGGCGATCGTGGCGGTCGTCGCCGTGCCGCCGGCCGCGGCGTACGCCTGGGAGATGGCGCGCTCGACCGAGAACCCCGAGGAGACATGGGGACTCGACCACTACCCTTTGCAGGCCGCGTTCGCGATCGCGGTCGTGCTGGTGGCGCTCCTGACGGCGTACGCCGTGCGCCGACCGGGCCGCGGGTGCTGGCTGCCTGCGTGCACCTCGGCGTGCAGCGCCATCTGGTTCGGCGCCCTCTCCCTGGTCTGGCCCGAACGGCTGGGCAGCCTCGGCACCGCTTGGGGAGCTGCCGCGGTCGTATGGGGGATCGCTCTGCTCGCGGCGGTGGCCGTCGACGAGCGGAGGTCCGCTACTTCATCCGGACCGTCGCCAGCACCGACTCGACCAGCTTCTTCCGAGCAGCGGCCGGACCGCTCATCTCGAACGAGAGCTTGACCAGCGGGGATGAGCCCGGCGTGACCGTGCCTAACTCCTCGAGGTGCTGGCCCTTCCCGATCGGGCCGGTGAGGGTGGTACCACCGAGCGCCGGCGAAGGTGACGGAGGGTGCGAGGTTCGGCTTCGGCTTCCAGTCGCTGTTCCTGATCGACAGCCGCGCGGCGAACCGGTTGCTGGTGCCCGGGAAGACCGTGATGTCGCTGTAGGTGACCTCGGTGCGGTAGTCGCGTGAGGCCGAGAACACGATCTCCTCGGCCAGGCTGTCGTCGTAGTCGAAGCCCTCCGGCGTGCGGGCGGTGAGGGCCTTCAGGTCGACCTTGCGTCCGGATGGCGGCCTCACCGCGGGGCTCGGGGACGTGCTGCCCGACGGACCGGTCGACACGTTGGGAGACATCGCCGGGTCGGAGGGCGGGCGGTGGCGTCGGACGGGTTGTCCCCGCCGCAGCCGGAGACCCACAGTGCGAGGCACGCGAGGAGCGCGAGCGACGCCGTACGCCGAGTCCCGAGAGGCGCCCCGAGAGCACAGATCACGGTGTCACGGGCTTTCACAGGGACGGGTCCCTCCACGCCAGCTGGACGACCTCGACGCCGCGGTCGCGGGTGACCAGACGGCCTCGGCCGGCGGGCGCGGGGCCGGGTCGGACATTGCCGATCAGCGCGCCCTCGTCCGGGCTGCCGGACAGCACGAGCCCAGGCATCGCCAGGTCTCGCAACGACTGGATGACCGGCTCGTAGAGCGCTCGTGAGGCACCGCCCGACCGACGGGCGACGACCACGTGCAGACCGACGTCGCGGGCCTGGGCCAGCAGCGGCTGCAGCGCCTGCAGCGGTGAGCTCTGCGTGGTGGCGACCAGGTCGTAGTCGTCGACCACCACGAAGACCTCCGCCCCGTTCCACCACGAGCGGTTGCGCAGCTGCTCGGGGGTGACGTCGGGTCCCGGGATCCGGTTCTGCAGGTACGACGCGAGGTCGGCCAGGGTGGGGACAGCCTGCGCCGCAGAGGTGAGGTAGTTCAGCAGGTACTCGTCGGGTACCTCGCCGAGCAGCGACCGCCGGTAGTCGACGACGACGACCTGGGCCTGCTGGGGCGTCCGGGTCCGCATCACCTCGTGGACGTAGCTGCGCAGCGCCCCGCTCTTGCCGGATCGGCCGTCCCCGAAGACGAGCCAGTGCGGCTCGGCGTCCGCGTCGAGACCGACCGGCGCCAGCTCCTTCTCGTTGACGCCGAGCAGCAGCCGTCCGCCCGTCCGACTCGGCTCGCCGGCCTGGTCGAGCAGCTCGTCGACGGTGAGCCGCTGGGGAAGCAGCCGCAGCTTCGGTCCGGCAGGACCGGACCACGCCGCGGTGATCTCCTTGACCAGGCTCTCGACGCCGTCGCCGAGGGTCGCGACGTCCGGCTCGCCGTCGATGCGAGGAAGGGCCGCGAGGAAGTGCAGCTTGCCCGGCACGAGGCCGCGGCCGGGGCGCGCCGGGGGCACCAGCGTGGCCAGCCTGCGGTCGATCTCGGAGTCCATCGGATCGCCCAGCTTCAGCTCCAGCCGGGTGCCGAGGAGGTCGCGCACGGCCGCGCGGTAGTCGGCCCAGCGCGAGGAGGCGGTGACGATGTGGAGCCCGAACGTGAGCCCTCGTGAGGCCAGCTGCTGGAGCTCGAGCTCGAGGTCGTCGAAGTCGGCGCGCAGCGTGCTCCATCCGTCGACGACGAGGAACACGTCGCCGTACCCGTCGTCGGCGCGCCCCTGGTCGCGGCGCGTCCGGTAGGTCTCGATCGAGTCGATGCCACAGGCCCGGAAGTACGCCTCGCGCCGGTCGACCACCCCGGCGACCTCGGCGACGATCCGGCGTACGACGTCGGGTTCCGACCGGGTGCCGATGCCGGCGACGTGCGGCAGCGACTGCATCGCGGCGAACGTGCCGCCGCCGAAGTCGAGCACGAAGAACTGGGCCTCCAGCGGCGTCGTGGTCAGCGAGAGGCTGGTGACCAGGGTCCGCAGCAGCGTGCTCTTGCCGGTGCGCGGGCCGCCGACGACGGCCATGTGGCCGCCGGCGCCCGCCAGGTCGACGGTCAGGGTGTCGCGGCGCTGCTCGCGCGGTCGGTCGACGGTGCCGAGCGGGATCGTGAGGCCGCCCAGGGCCCGCCACTCCTGGGAGACGAGGCCGAGCTGAGGGTCGGCGATGAGGTCGGGCATCAGCTCGTCGAGGGTGTCGGGGACGTCGAGCGGCGGCAGCCAGACCTGGTGCGCCCCCGGTCCGAGGCCGGACATCCGGCGGACCGCGACGTCGAGCAGGGACTCCTGCTCCCCGACCGGCACCGGGCGGGGCGCGGGCGCGAGCTGCGTCATCACCTCGGCGATCGTCCACGGCAGGATCCCCTGGACCGGACCGGGCTCGTCCCGGACCTCCGACTGCACGCGACCGCCGGCCGCCGGACCGGAGACGTACGCCGCCTTGAAGCGCAGCAACATCGACTGATCGGGCTTGAGGAATCCCAGGCCGGGCGTCGGCGGCAGCTCGTAGGCGTCCGGCACGCCGAGGACGGTGCGCGACTCCTGCGCAGAGAACGTGCGGAGGCCGACCCGGTAGGACAGGTGCGACTCGAGGCCCCGCAGTCGGCCCTCCTCCAGACGCTGCGACGCGAGCAGCAGGTGCAGGCCCAGCGACCGGCCGAGCCGGCCGATGGCGACGAAGAGGTCGAGAAACTCCGGCTTCGCCGACAGCATCTCGGAGAACTCGTCGACCACGATGAACAACGACGGCAGCGGGGTGAGGTCCTCGCCCGCCGTACGGGCGCGTTCGTAGTCGCGGACCGATGCGTAGTTGCCGGCGTCGCGCAGCAGCTCCTGGCGCCGCACCATCTCGCCGGAGAGGGCGTCCTGCATGCGGTCGACCAGGGTGAGCTCCTGGGCGAGGTTGGTGATCACGGCCGAGACGTGCGGCATCCCCGACATACCGGCGAACGTCGCGCCCCCCTTGAAGTCGACCAGCACCATGTTCAGCTGCTCGGGGGAGTGGGTGAGCGCCAGACCGAGCACCAGCGTCCGTAGGAACTCGGACTTCCCGGAGCCGGTCGCGCCGATCACCAGTCCGTGCGGGCCCATGCCCTGCTGGGCGGACTCCTTGAGGTCGAGGTGGATCATCCCGCCGTCGTCGCCGAGCCCGATCGGTACGCGCAGCCGGTCGCGCGCGGGCCGGCTGCGCCATGCCGTGCCCGGGTCGTAGCGGCGCACGTCGACGAGCCCGAGCAGGTCCATGAAGTCGAACGGACCCTTGATCTCGCCCGCGCTCGCGGGCTCGGTCTCGACCCCGGCGGTCACCACGTGCAGCGGCGCGAGCCTGCGGGCCAACGCCTCGGCGGTCGGCGAATCGCACTGGTCCGCGCCCGCTCGCACCGGCGTCTCGCGCAGCCGCATCGCAGTGATCGGGGGCCGGCCCTCGTCGGTGCGCGCGCCGTCCGCGAAGAGCAGCCGCAGCCGAGACGTCTCCTCGAGCTCGTCCCAGCGGCTGGGGAGGTCGAGCACGGTCAGACCGTGCAGTCCGTCGTGCGGGATCACGGGGTTGCCCGGCGGCAGCACGCCTCCGTCTACCACGAACAGGATGTGCGGGTCGGGCGCGGGCCCGTCGGCGCCGAAGCGCGGGCGATCCGCGAGGTCCGGCGGCAGCAATGGCGCCAGGTCGGCGAGGTTGGTCGACACCATCCGGCGCGGCCCGACCGCGTCGGACTCCCGGGCCGACAGCGCGTGCGGCAGCCACTTCACCCAGTCCCACTCCGCGAGCGAGGCCTCCGAGGCGAGTACGGCGATCGCGAGATGCTCGGGGGACTGGAAGGCGGCGGCGGAGCAGATGATCGCGCGCGCCAGCGACCGTGCCTCCTCCTCCTCGCCGCAGATCTCGATCCGGTCGAACGCGCGCAGGTCCACGGCCGCCGGCAGGTTCGGCTGCACCCGGTGGACGGCGAGCAGTCGGTGCAGCGCGGACGCCGCCGCCGCATCGACCTGGTCGATGGGGGCGGAGTCGGGCGGGACGAGCTCCAGGGACAGCGGCTGGGTGCACACGCCGTACCGCACCTGGAGGAACTGCGGGTCCGTGACCACGTGCTCCCACACCCGTGACCGCTCCTCGGCCAGCGCCGGCAGGGCCGACGGGTCGGGGTGCTGCCAGAGGAGTGCCGCCCGCTGCTGGGCGGCGGCGTCGCGGGCGATCTTGCGGACGCTGCCGAGGTAGCGGAGGTACTCCGTCCGGGTGCCGGTGACGGTCTGGTTGCGCTGCTTCCGCTGCCGGTCGAGCTGCACCACGATGAAGCCGAGCGTCGCGAAGAGGAACATCCCCGCGGCCAGAAAGCTGCGTCCCTGACCTCCCGGCGTCGAGCTGCCCATGGTGGCGACGAGCACGATCGAGCCCAGGCTGCCCAGCATCGGGATGGCGTTCATCAGGACGCCGCCGGCGCCCTCAGCCGAGGGGAGCACCGGCGGCTCACGCACCTCGATGACCCCGATCCGAAGCTCCGGCGCCTGGGGCCCTCGCACTCCGATGCTGGTGTCCAACGGGCCCTCTCGAGTCGGCGACGTGATCGGGCGTCGGACACTAGGGCTGATGCGTCAGGCGGTCCAGCGGGCTGCCTTCCGGCTGTGGACAACGGCGTCGGGCTCCAGCCCCTGTGGAGAGGCGACCGCACGGATCTCGCCGTTCGAGTAGACCTGAGACGTCAGCCGGGAACGGCCATCGCGACGTCGGGGGCCAGCCGAGGAAGGAACGTCGACATGTCATCAGCACGTGAGATGGGGCAAGGACAAGGCACTCTGTCCGCCGCCGCCGCCCTTGTGTCCGGGGCCCGGCATGACTTCGAGCGGCTGGACCGCGAGCTCGTCGAGCATCTGGCCGCCGCCAAGGCCGTGTGGGGCGGCGGCGGCAGCTCGGCGTTCCAGGCCTTGGGCCTCGCCTGGTCCGAAAGGCAGCGCACGATCGTCGGAGCACTCGACCGTTTCGAGGAGGGGTTGCGCGCGACCGAGCGGGACAACGTCGGCACCGACGAGACGCAGTCGGCGGCCTTCGCCCTCACTCACCATCGCCTGGGCTGACCAGTTCGGGCCACCTCACGAAAGGAGCAGATCATGGAGCTGGACGGACTGAAGGTCGTTCACGCTGGTCTCGACCAGGCAGCCGACGATCTGAGAGGGGTCGTCAGCAGGATCGACGCGCGGCTCCAGCAGCTGGACCGGGACCTCGCACCACTGCGCACGGCTTGGATCGGTGACGCGCAGCGGGCGTACGCCGCGGCCAAGCAGCGGTGGGACGGCGCGATCACGGAGATGCGCGATCTCCTGCAGCAGACCTCGGAACAGGTCACCCGGTCGAACTCCTCGTACCGCGCGGCGGACGCCCGTGGCGCCAGGAGCTTCGACATCTGAGCACCCGGCAGCTCGGGAGGATCGGATGGGTCCTGCGCCACCTCTGTTGCGCGTCACGGTGACCTCGCGGACGCGCCGCGTCGACCTCGTGCTGCCGGGCGTCCTACCTGTCGCGGACCTCCTTCCCGAGCTGGCGCGCTGCGTCGGGATCCTCGACGTGCAGACGGTGTACGGCGGATACCGCGCGGTCACCCGGGGCGGTCGGGTCCTCCGCACCGACCTCGGGCTGGGTGCACAGGGCATCGTCCACGGAGAGGTGATCACGATCGCGGCACCTGACGTCGAGGGGCAACGCCAAGCGCATGACGACGTGTCCGAAGCGATGGCGGAAGTGGTCGAGCGTGACGCCGGACGCTGGGGCTCTGCTGCCCGCCGCCAGACGGCTGTGTGGTCAGCGGCCGGCCTGCTCCTCGTGGGCGCAGGGGCGCTGGTCAGCCAGCACGGGATCGAACGCGCCCGTGGTGTCTGCGCTGCCGTTGTCGCAGTCGCGCTCCTGGCCGGTGCCGTGCTGTTCTCCCGCAGGGGGAGTGCGACGCTCGCCGCACTGACCTCGGGCCACTTGGCCTGTCTGTACGCCGGGGTCGCCGGTCTGTGTTGGGCCGGGCGAACGTCCATGCCGGGCGCTGCCGTAGCGCTGGCCGGTGTTGCGGTCCTCGTCGCCGGCGCGATCGCCGGTTTGGGCATGAGCACAGCGCGACTGATGCTTCTGCCTGCCGTGGCAGGGGGCAGTCTGTGCGCGGCCACCGGCCTGCTGATGCAGGCCACCGCTGTCGACCCGACCCTTCCCTTGACCATCGTGCTGACATTCGTGTTGCTCGTGACGAGCGGATTCCCGGCGCTCGCGCTCAGCACCTCGGGGGCCGGTCGGCACGCCCTGTCCGGCGCCTCGACATCACCGACCGAGGCCGACGGGATCGACATGGTGCGGTTGGCGGCGGAGGGCAGACTCGCCCGCGAGATCCTGGTCGCCGTGTCCGTGACGGCGGGGCTCCTGGTCGTGGCACTCGCGCCGTTCGCCGTCTCCCTGGGGCGGGTGGGAGTGGCGATTCCAGTTCTCGGCTGTGTGGTCGTGATGCTCCGGACGCGTCGCTACCGGAGCGGCCTCGACGTCCTGATCGGGCTCGCCTCCGGCATGCTCGGCCTCGTGTCCACGGGGGTGGCGGTCCTGGTGCTCGATGCGCGATGGCGGATGCCCGTTGCGGTGGTCGTGGCTGCTGCGGGGGTGGTGCTGCTCGGCCAGACCCTGTGGCAGCGCCCCCGCGATCCACGACCTGGCCGGGTGGGCGACCGGATCGAGTCAGCGGCGCTCGTCGCACTGTTGCCGGCGCTCCTCGTCGCGGCCGGGCTGTCGGTCGGGTGGACCGGCGGGGTGTGACCGAGGTGACGACCCATCGCGACCTGGCCGAGGCCGATGCCTTCCACCGTCACCGCCTCGTCACGGCATTCCTCTCAGGGGCCGGCACCGGCTCTCGCGTGCAGCCGCCCCGCGCCGGGCGTTGCCTCGTCGGCGGGCTCGTCCTCGCGGCGGTGCTCGTCGCCGGCTCAGCAGCCAGCAATGCGGTGACGGGTCACCCGAGCATCCGGTGCACACACGACTGGTGCCGGATCTCGCGCTGAGACGCCCGCTAGGCCGCTCGCGTCATCCGGGTTCGTCGGATCGGTAGCGCTCAGATTGACGGTGCATGATCTCGCGCATCGAGGTCCCGCGCGGGACGCCGTACATCGTGCCGGGGAAGTCGAGCGGCTCCTGGACCGCCCACAGCTCGTCGTGACGGTCGGGGGAGAACAGCTCTGCCGGGTCACCGGCCGCGATCCAGCCGATGGGCACGACGGAGTCCGGCGGAAGCGTGCTGTTGACGTGCAGGACGCTACGGATCCGGAGCTCGCTCCGGGCGCCGATCCGAGCCCCGGCGAAGGTCGCGACACCGGTGGCGAGGAAAACCTCGTCCTCGACGGTGGTGCCGTTCAGGTGGGCGTGGGGTCCGACCAGGACGGCGTCCCCGATCTGCAGCGGGTGATCCGGGCGCCCGCGCAGCACGGCGTTCTCCATGACGAGCACGTCCTCGCCGATCGCGACGGGCCCGGTGTCGCCGTTGACCACGGCGCCGTGCAGCACTCGGCTCCCCGCGCCGATGGTGACGTCGCCGCTGACCACCGCCGAGGGCGCGATCCACGCGGTCGGGTCGATCCTTCCCATCGACCCAACCTAGCCACGGATCCAGGCTCGGGACGGCTCGGCGATAATCGCTGCCCATGCGGATCCTGGTCTCCGGCGGGGCGGGCTACATCGGCTCGCACACGACCCTCCAGCTGATCGCGGCGGGGCACGATGGCGTGATCGTCGACGACTTCCGCCGCAGCAAGCGGTCGGTCGTCGCCCGGCTCGACGCTCTGGCCGGGCGGTCGATCGAGGTGCACGAGGTCGACCTGACCGACCTCGCCGCGACCGACGCGCTGGTATCGGCAGGTGGGTTCGACGCGGTGGTGCACTTCGCCGGGCTCAAGGCCGTGGGCGAGTCCGTGGAGAAGCCTCTCGACTACTACTCGAACAACCTCGGGTCGACGCTGTCGCTGCTCGCGGCGATGAGCCGGCACGGCGTACCGAAGTTCGTCTTCTCCTCCTCGGCCACCGTGTACGGCGAGAACGCGCCGGTGCCGATGCGGGAGGACTTCCCGACGTCGGCCACCAACCCGTACGGCTGGACCAAGGTGATGCAGGAGCAGATCCTGCGTGACGCCGCGGTGGCCGACCCGTCGCTGCGGGTCGCGCTGCTGCGCTACTTCAACCCGGTCGGGGCGCATGCCTCCGGCACGATCGGTGAGGACCCGTCGGGCATCCCCAACAACCTGATGCCGCTGATCGCGCAGGTCGCGGTCGGCCGCCGCGACAAGCTGCTGATCTACGGCGACGACTACCCGACGCCCGACGGCACCGGTCGCCGCGACTACCTCCACGTCGAGGACCTCGCCGCCGGGCACGTCGCAGCGCTCGACCGGCTCGGCACCACCGACGTCACGGTCTCGACCTGGAACCTCGGCACCGGCACCCCGACCTCGGTCAGGGAGGTGGTCGACGCGTTCTCGCGCGCCTGCGGCCACGAGCTGCCGGTCGAGGTCGCGCCGCGCCGTGCGGGGGACGTCGCCGAGTCGTACGCCGACCCGTCGCGCGCCGAGGCGGAGCTGGGGTGGCGCGCCGACCGCACCATCGACCAGATGTGCGAGGACACCTGGCGCTGGCAGTCGCAGAACCCGGACGGCTACCCGGACGCGCCGTCGGGATCGAGCAGCGACCTCAGGTAGGCGTCGATGTTGTCGAAGTTCGCCTCGAGACCGTCGTACTTGGTCATGTGGTCGCGCCCGGCCTGGTCACGGAACTTCAGCGTGTAGGTCAGCCTGGTCCCCCCGTCGATCTCCTCCAGATCCATCGACTCGACGGCGTGCGCGTCCGGCCACCCCTCGAACAGCCAGGTCTGGACGGTGCGGGCGGGCGGCTCGACCTCCAGGAAGGTGCCACGGAACGAGCACTCGTAGCCCTCGTCGGTGACGAAGACGTAGTGGTAGTCCCCTCCCACGCGCAGGTCGATCGAGCAGACCGTCACCTCCTCCCCGAAGGGAGCGATGGTCCTCCGCACGTGCTCCTCCCTCGTGAACACGTCGAAGACGAGCCCGATCGGAGCCTCGAACTCCCGGGTGTGGACGATCTCGAGCTCGTTCGGGAACTCGAGGACCGACCTCCCGTGCCGGTGATGTGTCACCGCTCTTCTCCCTTTTGTAGCTCCGTGAGGTAGTCGTCCACCCGATCCAGGCGAGCGTCCAGCGCCTGCTCGTACTTGGCCAGCCACTCGTGGAACGGCCGGAGGCGGGTGGGTTCGATGCGGTACAGCCGGCGACGGCCGACCGCCCGGCACCGGACGAGTCCGACCTCGCTGAGCACCCGGAGGTGCTTGGACACCTGGGGCTGGGACATCGAGAGGTCCTCGACGAGGGTCCCGACGGCCTTCTCGCCCGGGATCAGCGCGTCGAGGATGTCGCGGCGGTGCGCCTCGGCGACTGCAGTGAAGACGTCCGCCGTCGTCGAGGATCGGGCCACCGCATCAACATATTCCGATGTCGGCATATGTCAAGACCGCCGCCGGCCCCGACACCGTCAGGAGTGGTCGTCCCCGGGCGGCATCGCGGCCAGGTTGTGGGAGATCTCGACCTGCTGCCGGTCGCCGGACGCGGCCGACCGATCGCCCGCCGCGGCACTGCGATCTGCGGCCGCATCCGCACGGCTTCCCTCGGCGTTGTGGCGGTCGGCCGTGCTGGCCAGCCTGTCGTGCGCCGCGTCCTGCCGCTGTCGTCGCGCGTCGTTGAGCAGGTCCAGCACGTCTTGCTCGAGCATCTCGAGCTCGGAGAGGGCGGACTCGCAGTCGATGTCGCTCTGCTCGAGCTGGGCGGCCGCGTCCAGTGCCTGTTCCCGCAGCGTACGGGCACGCCCCTCCGCGGCTCGGCGCGTCTGAGTCTGGGAGATGCGATCGCGGACCGCCCAGTCCCTGTGCGTGGCCACGGCGTCCCGGTCGCTCGCGGCGCGGTCGCGCACCTCCGCCCGGAAGTCGCGGTCGTCATCGGCACGGTCACGGCGTACCGAGCGACCATCGCGCTGCTCGGCGCGGACGTCCCTCTGGTCGCCTCGGGACTCACTCATCCTCACACGCTACCCGCGTGGCCCAGCCGCGGTCTGACCGATTGCCTCCCAGGGAGAGGGGTCGAGGCCGTACTGTCGGCCGGTGGAACTTGTGCTCCTCGGTGTTCGCGGCTCGACGCCCGCGCCTGGCCCCGACTTCGTGCGGTACGGCGGTCACACGTCGTGCGTGGCCGTGATCCCCGACGGTGCGGGGGAGCCGACTCTCCTGATGGACGCCGGCACGGGGATGCGTTCGCTGCCCGGTCTGCTCGGTCCCGAGCCGTTCCGGGGGTCGATCCTGCTCAGCCACCTGCACTGGGACCACGTCGAGGGGCTGCCCTTCTGCCGGGCGGTGGACCGTGACGACGCCCGGGTCGACCTGCGCGTCCCGGAACAGGGTGGCGTCTCGGCACGCGACCTCCTGGCCCGGACGCTCTCGCCGCCGTCGTTCCCGATCGAGCCGGAGGGGCTGCTCGGAAGCTGGCGGTTCCTGCCGGCGTCGGACGGGACCAGCACGATCGAGGGCTTCGAGGTCACCGCGACCGGCATACACCACAAGGGCGGGCGCACCCTGGGCTACCGGGTCGCTAGCGGCGACGGGTCCTTCGCCTACCTGCCCGACCACGCTCCGTCGCGAGGCATGACGCCGGCCGGGAGAGCCCTGATCGACGGTGTCGACGTACTGCTGCACGACGCCCAGTTCACCGAGTCCGAACGGCGTCTCGCCGACGACTACGGACATGCCACCGTGGAGGAGACCATCGCCCTCGCCCACGAGGCACACGTCGGAAACCTCGTGCTCTTCCACCACTCACCGGTGCGCACCGACGACCAGCTCGACCGGATCCTCGACCTGGTGGACGCGCCGCTCCCTATCCTCGTCGCCCGGGAGGGGATGCGGATCGCGGTCGGTGCGCCCGAGGCCGAGTCGGCGGACCGGTCGGTCCCGGCCTGAGATCTCCTCGGACTCGGGATCGCCTGAATCGCTACGATCCGGCCCATGACTACCGTTCCGCCCGACCGCTCGCACGGCGTCGACGCCGACCGGATCCGGGCGCAGCCGCTGTTCGCGTCGCTGAGCGCCGGCGATGCCGAGGAGTTCGTTCGCTACTGCGAGGTCCGGCACGTCGAGCCGGGTCAGGCCGTCTTCACCCAGGGTGGTCTGGCAGCCGCGTTCTTCGTGATCGAGTCCGGCTCGGCCGACGTCGTCGCGGACGGTCAGCGGCTGCGAGAGATGGGACCAGGGGACTGGTTCGGCGAGATCGGCATCGTCGAGCACTCACCCCGGACCGCCACAGTCTCCGCCACGTCGCCGTTGACGGTGATCGTGATGACCGCGTTCGAGTTCCGCCGGCTGGAGGCCGAGCACCCAGACATCGCGGAGACGATCACGCGCACCATGCAGGAGCGCCTGCAGGCCTGACGGTGCCGTACGCCGGATGGCTGGCTGGCGGAGGATGCGGGATTCGAACCCGCGAGGGCTGTTAACCCAACCCGCTTTCCAAGCGAGCGCCATAGGCCACTAGGCGAATCCTCCGCGGAGGAGGGTACCCAAGCCGCGTCCGGCCCACGAAATCGCTCGGGCCGGACGCCGCGGGCGACGAAAACTGGCCCACAGACGGCGCGCGGCGAGCCGCGGCAGGGTCGTTTGTGGGCCAGTTTCCGCGCGGGCCGGATCGGCGGTGGCGCGAGTTCGTCCCTGGCTGGTGGGTCACCTAGACTCGCGGGCAACCCCCCATGCGGCGGCATCTCACCGAACTCCCCCAGGGCCGGAAGGCAGCAAGGGCAGGCGGGCTCTGCCGGGTGCGTGGGGGGCCTCTTTCTGCCCGGGCGGCCGGTTCATCACGGTCTGCAAGTGAACCGGAACACCCCGCCGTGAGCCCCGCTACACGTGCGGTGGTTCGCCTACGTCCCGTGATGAAACGAACACGGCTGTGGACGACCATGGCTCCCGAGCAGGCTCGCGTCACCGCTCCCTCCGGCCGTTGCCTGCCCACTTCATGAGCACGCAGCGTCCTCACCCGCCGCTTGTCGGCGCGGCTGGTTAGGGTTCAGGAGTGGAGTCCCCGCTCGCGCTCTATCGCCGCTACCGGCCCGAGACCTTCGCGGAGGTCATCGGGCAGGACCACGTGACCGAGCCGTTGCGCGCAGCCCTCGCGGGCAACCGGGTCAACCACGCCTATCTCTTCTCCGGACCGCGCGGCTGCGGCAAGACCACGTCCGCGCGCATCCTCGCCCGCACCCTCAACTGCGAGAAGGCGCCGGTCGCCGACCCGTGCGGTGTGTGCGATTCCTGTCTCGATCTCGGCCGGGGCGGGCCGGGCTCGATCGACGTGATCGAGATCGACGCGGCGTCCCACGGCGGCGTCGACGACGCCCGCGACCTGCGCGAGAAGGCGTTCTTCGCGCCGGTGAAGAGCCGTTTCAAGGTCTACATCATCGACGAGGCCCACATGGTCAGCACCCAGGGCTTCAACGCCCTGCTCAAGCTGGTCGAGGAGCCGCCGCCCCACCTCCGCTTCATCTTCGCCACCACCGAGCCGGAGAAGGTCATCCCGACCATCCGGTCACGCACCCACCACTACCCGTTCCGGCTGATCCCGCCTCGTCTGCTCACGGCGTACCTCTCGGAGCTCTGCGAGAAGGAGCAGGTGACGATCGAGCCGGCCGCGCTCCCGCTGGTGGTGCGCGCGGGAGGCGGGTCCGCGCGTGACACGTTGTCCGTGCTCGACCAGCTGATGGGCGGCGCCGGGCCCGAGGGCATCACCTACGCCCTGGCCTCCGGGCTGCTCGGCTACACCCCCGACACCCTGCTCGACGAGGTCGTCGACGCCTTCGCGGCCGGCGACGGGGCAGCGGTCTTCGGCGTCGTCGACAAGGTGATCGAGACCGGGCAGGACCCGCGCCGCTTCACCGAGGACCTCCTACGCCGCCTCCGCGACCTGGTCATCGTCTCGGCTGTGCCCGACGCACCCGCGACCGGGCTCATCGACATCGCCGAGGACGCCGCCGAGCGCCTCGTCGGGCAGGCCGCCCGGTTCGGGCCCGCCGACCTGTCGAGGGCCGCAGACCTGGTCGCGACGGGGCTCACCGAGATGCGCGGCGCCACCGCTCCCCGGCTCCTGCTCGAGCTGATCTGCGCGCGGGTGCTGCTGCCCGGTGCCGACCACTCGACCGAGGGCGTGATGGCCCGCCTCGACCGGCTCGAGCGCCGGATGACGATCACCGGCGGCGACCCCTCACCGGCGCCGTCCGTGCCGGCCGAGCCCGCGTCGGTGAAGCCGACGCCCCACGCCGTCGAGCCGACCGTGGTCGAGCCGGTCCGTCCGCCGACACCGGAGCCCGGCCCGGCGCGCGAATCTCCCGCCCGACCCACGGCCGAGACCCCCGAGACCTTCGAGACCCCCGAGACCCCGGCCTCCCCCCAGCTCGCCGCCGAGCCGACGTCCGCTCCGGCCACCACGTCGAGCGGCTCCACGCTGACCCTGGTCGACGTACGCCGCCTCTGGCCAGACATCGTCGAGGCCACCAAGCAGCGCCGACGTCTGACCTGGATCTACCTCACCCAGCAGGCCCAGGTCGTCGGCGTCGACGACCAGACACTCACGCTCGGCTTCGCGAACGCCGGCGCCCGCGACTCGTTCGACAACGGCGGCAGTGGCGAGATCGTCCGCCAGGCGGCCATCGACGTCGTCGGCCACGACTGGCGGGTGGAGACGATCGTCGACCCCGGCGCCGACCCCGAGGCAGCTCCTCCTCCGCCGGCACGCTCCCCGGAGCCCGCCGGCCCGCCCGCCCGCACGGCCGGAGACCAGCTGGGCTCCGCGTCCTCGCCAGAGCCCGGCACCGCCGAGGCCCCGGGCTGGGCCCGGGCCGAGCCCGCGCGATCCGCCGACCCGGAGGCCGAACCGACCGAGCGGACCCAGCAGACCGAGCGGACCGACCCGGCCGATGCCGACGGAGGCGCCCGTCCCGACGACTCCGACGCGGAGTCCTCCGGTCTCGACGGGGCCCAGCTCCTCCAGGAGGCGCTCGGCGCCCAGGTCATCGACGAGATCCCCCATCAGTGAGACCCCACGAGAAGCGGCAGGTGCATCCATGACCGACAACCCCTTCGAGGCGCTCGGCGGCCCCGGTGGCTTCGACATCCAGGGTCTGCTCCAGCAGGCCCAGCAGATGCAGGAGCAGCTCGAGAGCGCCCAGGAGCGGCTGGCCGACGCGCGGGTCGACGGCAGCGCGGGAGGCGGTGCGGTCACGGTCACCGTGAACGGTGTCGGCGAGCTCCAGGCCGTCACCATCAGGCCAGGCACGTTCGACGGCTCCAGCGACGACGACCTGAGCGACCTCGGCGACCTGGTGGTCGCGGCGTACCGCGACGCCAAGGCGCAGGCCGACAGCCTGGCCAGCAACGCGCTCGGCCCGCTCACCGGCGGGGGTACGCCGGACCTCGGCGGCTCGGCCCCCGGCGGTCCCGGAGCAGGTCCGGGCGCGCTCGGCTTCTCGCCGGGCTCCGAGTAGGGGCCCGAGTGTACGAAGGCATCGTCCAGGACCTGATCGACGAGCTCGGCCGGCTCCCGGGCGTGGGTCCCAAGGGAGCGCAGCGGATCGCGTTCCACCTGCTCCAGGCCGAGCCGACCGACGTACGCCGGCTGGCCGAGGTGCTGCTCGAGGTCAAGCAGCGGGTGAAGTTCTGCTCGATCTGCTTCAACGTCTCGGAGGACGACCAGTGCCGCATCTGCCGTGACCCCCGTCGCGACCAGTCGGTGCTGTGCGTCGTGGAGGAGTACAAGGACGTCGTCGCGATCGAGCGCACCAAGGAGTTCCGCGGCCGTTACCACGTGCTCGGTGGCGCGATCTCGCCGATCGACGGCATCGGCCCCGAGCAGCTCCACATCCGCGAGCTGCTCACCCGCCTGGCCGACGGCACCGTCACCGAGGTGATCCTGGCGACCGATCCCAACCTGGAGGGCGAGGCCACCGCGACGTACCTGACCCGTATGCTCAAGCCGTTGGAGTTGCGCATAACCCGCCTGGCGAGCGGGCTCCCGGTCGGAGGAGACCTGGAGTACGCCGACGAGGTCACCCTCGGGCGGGCATTCGCGGGGAGGCGATCAGCAGAATGAAGGAGCCGACCGAGGACGTCGCTCAGCAGCTGGCGCAGGTCGGGGCGTCGTTGCCCAGGATCCAGCCACACGACGAGTTTGCCTCGCAGATCGCCGACCAGGTCGAGAGCTTCCTGATCGCGCTGAAGGCGGTCGCGGTCGAGGGCAACCCGGCCACCGGCATCTCGATGCTGCTGCTCGAGATCAGCCAGCTGCTGCTGGCGGGGGCGCGGCTGGGTGCCCAGGTCGACTTCACGCCCACCACCGACTACCAGCCCGACATCGGCCCCGACCCCGACCTCGACGAGCTGCGGCTCCGGCTGGCCCAGCTGTTCGGCGGCGTCGACACCTACAGCTTCGTGTTCGACCCCTACGACCCCGAGCAGGTCGAGAGCCAGCTCTCCGACGACCTGACCCAGGTCGCGGCCGACCTCGAGAACGGCCTGCGCCACTTCAACCTCGGCAACACCGCCGAGGCCCTGTGGTGGTGGCAGTTCTCCTATGTCTCGTCCTGGGGCAACCTGGCCGGCGCGATCCTGAACGCGCTGCTCTCGATCGTCGCCCACGACCGGCTCGACGTGGAGTTCACAGGCGAGCTCGACCGGGTCGCCGCCGCCAACGAGATGCTCGAGGAGTTCCCCGACGCAGACGGGTGATCGCGCCGGGTGCTGGGATACCCGGTGAGCCGGGTATCCCGTCGCTTCTCAGGGGTTGCAACGGCCGAGGAGCGACGGGAGTGCCCGCATCGGGTGCCTGTGTGGCCTATGGGGGTGGACTGACCCGAGGGCGGATCGAGGCCAGGTCGTGAGTCGACCGCACCCGGCTCCGCTGAGATGGTGGCGGAGCGGCCACGGAGGCCCCGGTAAACTTCCGAGCGGTCGCAGCGTCGCGGCGTACACGTCAGCCAGCTTCTTCGAGGACCCCGTGAACCCGCAGGTAAGCCCATGAGCATCGTCGTGCAGAAGTACGGCGGCTCCTCGGTCGGCGACGCCGCGGGCATCAAGCGGGTGGCCAGGCGCATCGTCGACACCAAGGCCGCGGGTCACGACGTCGTCGTGGTGGTGTCCGCGATGGGCGACACCACCGACGAGCTCCGCGACCTCGCGGAGCAGGTCAGCCCCACGCCGCCGCCGCGCGAGCTCGACATGCTGCTGACCGCCGGCGAGCGGATCTCGATGGCGCTGCTGGCGATGGCGATCGCCGAGCTCGGCCACCACGCACGGTCCTTCACCGGGTCACAGGCGGGCGTGATCACCGACTCGGCCCACGGCAAGGCGAAGATCATCGACATCACCCCCGGCCGGATCGAGAACGCGATCGAGCAGGGCGCGATCGCGATCGTGGCCGGGTTCCAGGGCGTCTCGCAGGACACCAAGGACATCACCACGCTCGGCCGCGGTGCTTCCGACACCACCGCCGTCGCCCTGGCGGCCGCACTCGGCGCCGAGGTCTGCGAGATCTACAGCGACGTCGACGGTGTCTTCTCCGCCGACCCGCGTCTGGTGCCGACCGCGCGCAAGCTCGACCACATCTCGCACGAGGAGATGCTGGAGATGGCGGCCTGCGGCGCGAAGATCCTCCACCTGCGTTGCGTCGAGTACGCCCGCCGCTACGACATCCCGGTCCACGTCCGGTCCTCCTTCTCCCTGAAGGAGGGCACCTGGATCCTGCCCGACCCCCCGGAGGGAGCAGACCCCATGGAGCAGGCCATCATCGCCGGCATCGCCCACGACCGCAGCGAGGCCAAGGTCACCGTCGTCGGGGTCCCCGACAAGGTCGGCGTCGCGGCCCGGGTGTTCGAGGCGCTCGCCGAGGCCGAGATCAACATCGACATGGTCGTGCAGAACATCTCCGCCCAGGCCACCGGCCTCACCGACATCTCCTTCACGCTGCCGCGCACCGACGGCCAGACGGCGATGTCGGCGCTGGCCCGGCTGCAGAGCGAGGTCGGGTACGACCGCCTGATGTACGACGACGAGATCGGCAAGGTCTCCCTGATCGGCGCCGGGATGCGCTCCCACCCGGGCATCACCGCCACGTTCTTCGCGGCCCTGGCCAACGCCGGCGTCAACATCGAGATGATCTCGACCTCCGAGATCCGCATCTCGGTGATCGTCGACCAGGCCGACGTCGCCGCCGCGGTCCAGGCGACGCACACCGCGTTCGACCTCGACAGCGCCGAGGTCGAGGCGGTCGTGTACGGCGGGACCGGCCGATGACTTCCCCCGCGAAATCGCTCGCAGTGCTCGCGCTTCCCCGGGGACCCCGATGAGCCTGAACCTCGGTGTCGTCGGCGCGACCGGGCAGGTCGGGGCCGCCATGCGACAGATCCTGATCGAGCGGGAGTTCCCGATCGGGTCGGTCCGGTTCTTCGCCTCCGCGCGCTCGGCCGGCACCACACTGCCGTTCGGCGACCACGAGATCACCGTCGAGGACGCCGAGACCGCCGACCCGAGCGGCCTCGACCTCGCGCTGTTCTCGGCCGGCGCGACCGCCTCTCGCGCGCTCGCCCCCCGCTTCGCCGATGCCGGCGTCACGGTGATCGACAACTCCTCGGCCTGGCGGATGGACCCCGACGTCCCGCTGGTCGTCTCGGAGGTGAACCCCGACGCGATCGCGGAAGCACGCAAAGGCATCATCGCCAACCCGAACTGCACCACGATGGCCGCGATGCCGGTGCTCAAGCCCCTGCACGACGAGGCGGGGCTCACCCGCCTGGTCGCCTCGACGTACCAAGCGGTCTCCGGCAGCGGGGTCGCCGGCGTCGACGAGCTGGCCGAGCAGATCTCCTCGGCCGGGGACAAGGCGCGCGAGCTGGCCTACGACGGGTCGGCGGTGGCGTTCCCTGAGCCGGTGAAGTACGTCGACACCATCGCCCACAACGTGCTTCCGCTGGCCGGGTCCATCGTCGAGGACGGCGAGGGCGAGACCGACGAGGAGAAGAAGCTCCGCAACGAGTCGCGCAAGATCCTCGGCATCCCCGACCTGCTCGTCTCGGGCACGTGCGTGCGGGTGCCGGTCTTCACCGGCCACAGCCTGTCGATCAACGCCGAGTTCGAGCGGCCGCTGACCGTCGCCCGCGCCACCGAGGTGCTGAGCTCGGCGCCCGGCGTCGAGCTCGCCGACGTGCCCACGCCGCTCCACGCAGCCGGCCGTGACCCGTCGTACGTCGGCCGCCTCCGGCAGGACCCCGGCGTCCCGGACCGACGCGGACTGGTGCTGTTCGTCAGCAACGACAACCTGCGCAAGGGCGCGGCCCTCAACGCCGTCCAGATCGCGGAGCTGCTCGCGGCCTCGCGATAGTACGGATCACCCGGCCGGTCCTCGCCCGGCCCGCGGCCGCCGTGCGATCCGCACTATCGGTCAGCGCGCCCGCTCGCCGGGTTCGACGTACGTCGTGGTGAGCCACCATGCGGCGACGAAGGTGATCATCGCGAGGACCGGTACGGCGATCACGGCCCACCAGTCGTCCAGGACGGGCAGCAGCGCGAGCAGGACCAGGATGACCAGCAGCCCGACGCCGAGGAAGCTGGTGCTGCCGTGCGCGTCGACGCCCAGGATCCTCAGCAGCAGCGAGCCCAGGAGGATCGCGACCACGGTGATCGCGAGCAGGAGGACGAACCCTGGCTTGCCGCAGGACGAGGTGCCGCGCACCGAGGAGCACAGCTGAAGGCTCGCCGACGTCATGCCGACCAGCGCAAGCCCCACTACCGCGCCGGTGAGCAGCGCGACCACCGGTCCCGGCAGATGGAGCCGGACGGGCTCACGGCGCCGGCGACGTCGCGGGGCCTCGATCGCGGCCGGGCTCTCCGGCTCCTCGGTCGTCACGACCGGGCTCTCCCGCTCCTCGGTCGTCACGAGCGGGAGCACGGACGTGTCCTGAGCCGCAGACCCCTCCGGTGTCTCCGCCGGCGCCACTGGCACAGTCTCGGGGCGCGACTTCCGCCTCGGGCGCCGGAAGGCCGACCTCAGGCTCGGCAGCTCGAGCGAGGACTCGGCCTCGTCGCGGTCGCGGCGATCGTCGTCCGCCATACCCGGCAGTCTGCCACCAGGGAGCGGCAGTCCTCAGTGGTGGCGCCTGCGCTCTGGGTGGATCCGTCTACCGAGCGTCGAGGGCGGCAGCACGTCGTCCCGGTGGTCGACCTGAAGGGTGGTGTGCTCGATCCCGAACGTCGACCCGAGCAGCGACTCGATCGTGAGCCGGCGCTCGTGGCAGTCCGCGGAGGCGTCGACCAGCACGTGCGCCGAGAGCGCCGGAAAGCCCGATGTCACCTCCCACACGTGCAGCTCGTGCACGTCGGCGACGTCGTCCACCGCGCGGATCGCCGCCTCGACGACGCCGGCATCGAGCCCGCGCGGCGCGGCCTCGAGGAAGACCCGGGAGCTGTCGCGGAGGAGTCGGTACGCCGCGGCCGCCATCAGCGCCGCGACCACCAGGGCTGCCGCCGCGTCCGCACGCGTCCATCCGGTCCAGCGGATCACGAGGCCGGCGACCAGGGTGGCGACGAACGCGAACAGGTCGGTCACGACGTGCCAGTAAGCGCCGGCCACGTTCAGGCTGCGCCGATCGGCGCGGGCCAGCAGAGCGGCTGCCGCGAGGTTGACCAGGATCCCGACCGCGGCCACCACGGCCAGGGGGGCGCCGGGCACGTCGGGCGGGTCGAGGAGGCGGCGTACGCCACCGATCACGAAGACCACGACGAGCACGGCGAGAGTCAGGCCGTTCACCTGGGCGGAGAGGATCTCCACGCGCCGCAGACCGAAGGTGTAGGCACCCGTCGCCGGTCGCGCCGCCAGACGCATCGCCACCAGGGCCAGCCCGATCGCGCCGGCATCGGTGAGCATGTGCCCCGCGTCGGCGAGCAGCGCCAGCGAGCCGACCACCAGGCCGACCACGACCTCGCCGGCCAGGAACGCGACGATCAGCACCAATGCGCCGGCCAGCAGGCGCCGGTCGGCGTCGCGGCCGATCCCGTGCGCATGGTCGTGCGCCACCGCGCTCCCCTTCCGTCCCGTCCAGTGTCCCGCAGCAGCGGACGCGGCGCGCTTCAGCCGGCCCAGTGTCCCGGGGGCTCCAGGGCCTCCGGCAGCGTCGTACGCCGGTCGCCCGTGGCGCCACCGAGCTGCGTCCGCGTCAGGTAGAGGGCGCCGGCTAGCCGTGCCCCGCGGAGATCGGCGCCACGGATGTCCGCGCCGAGCAGGTCGACCCGGTCCAGGTCGGCGCCGTCGAGCCTGGTCCCGATCAGCAGTGCCCCGCGGAAGGACACGCCCCGGAGGTCGGCCCCACGGAGGTCTGCTCCGCTGAGGTCGTCACCCGCGTGGTCGGCACCACCGAGCCCCTCTCGCGCGAGCCGGCTCGCCTCACGCAGGAGCGGAGCGGTGGCGGCCCGCAGCGCCCCGGCATCGACCTCGGCGAGCGCCTCGGTGCCGGAGGCGGCGGCCGCCTCGACCCGGCCGGTGACGGCGACGAGCTCGTCGCGGATCGGGTCGGAGGTCGGGAGGTCGAGCGCCTCCTGCAGGTACCAGAGCAGCTCGTGCAGTGCCCGCATCACCGGCAGCGCGGCCAGCATCGGCTCCGCCACCTCGTGGTGGACGCGCCAGTCGCGGCCGCCGAACGTCTCCTGGGCGAGACGCTGTCCCGCGCCGAAGCAGTCGTACGCCGTACAGCCGGGGAACCCCTCCGGACGGAGCCGCTCGTGGATCGAGCAGCGGTGGTCCTCGGCGAGGTGCAGGCACGGCACACCCGCCGGCTTGTCGATCGCGAACTCCGAGGACCGCCGAAAGGCCGGAGCCACGCAGCAGAGCGCGAAGCACCGGCCGCACTCGGCACGGAGGGTCGCTCGGGTCGTCACCCGGCCGATTGTCCTCGGGTGGCGTGCGAATGTTCCGTGTCGTCCGCGAGGATGATCCTGGTCCCGATCCGGGTCGTCCGGAGGTGTCCGGCCGTACGATCCCGCCGTGGACGAGTGGACCCGGCTGGCGTACGCCGCACGCAGCGGCGCCGACCGCCATGCGCTCGAGGACTTCGTGCGGGCCACCCAGCAGGATGTCTGGCGGCTCTGCGCGCACCTCGGTGACCGCGACCGGGCGGACGACCTGGCCCAGGAGACCTACGTCCGGGTGCTCCGGTCGCTGTCCGCATTCCGGGGAGAGTCGTCGGTCCGGGCCTGGCTCTTCAGAATCGTGCGCCGCGTCGTCGCCGACGACATCGCCCTGCGACAGCGGCGGCGCCGCGAGCGCTGGGAGTCCGCTCATTCTACGGCGCAGTCGCCGGACCACCAGGGTTCGGTCGCGCTGTACGACCTGCTCGGCTGCCTCGACGCCGAGCGCCGTGCGGCCTTCGTACTCACTCAGGTGCTCGGCTACTCCTACGCCGAGGCCGCCGACGTCTGTGACGTGCCGGTTGGCACGATCCGGTCCCGCGTCGCCCGCGCCCGGACCGTCCTGGTCGCTCTCCTCGGCGACCCGGTGGCACCCGCCGTCGCCGTGCCGGCGTAGCTGACGAACTGACGCTGCCTTCGCCTTTCGAGACCCCTGTCATGCCGACGTAGCAAGTTCTACAGTGCGAGCTGATGGCAACGTACGCCGACCGGGCGAGAATCCCGCTACGCGTCTCCCGCGAGACCCTCGGCATCGCCGCCGGACTGCTCGTCGTCTACCTGGTCTGGGGATCGGTGTACGTCGCGATCCGGTACGTCGTCGAAACCGTGCCGGCGTTGCTGTCCATCGGCCTGAGGTATGTCGTCGCCGGAGCGCTCCTGGCGGCGTACGTCGCCGCGCGGCGCGGACCGGGGCGACTCCGTGCCGACCGGCGCGCGGTCCTGGGCTGCCTCCTGCTGGCGGTGCTGCTCCAGGTGCTGACGAACGGCACGACGACGTGGGCCGAGGCCGCAGGAGTGCAGGCCGGGCCTGCTGCGCTGCTGACCGCCCTCGCCCCGATCGCGATCGTGGTGCTGCGGCTCGGGACGGGTGACCGTCCCGGGGCCGTGACCTGGGTCGGCGTGATCGTCGGCTTCGCCGGCCTGGCGGTGCTGATCCTCGGCGGCCGCGCGGTGCCCGGCTTTCCACTGTGGCCGTCGCTTCTGATCGTGGCCTCGGCGGGCTGCTGGGCGGTGGGCTCCTTCCTACAACCCCGGCTGTGGCTGCCGGAGAGCGCCTCCGCCACCACGGCGTACCAGCTGCTCGCCGGCGGCCTCGTGCTCACCGTGGCCGGCGTCGCCTCCGGGGAACGGACCGACTTCCACTTCCCGGTCGAGACGTGGTGGGTGCTCGGCTACCTGACCGTCTCGTCGGTGGTCTCCTACACGGCCTACGTCTGGCTGCTGCGCCATGCGCCGATCTCGCTGGTCTCGACCCACGCCTACGTCAATCCCGTGGTCGCAGTGCTTCTCGGGTGGGCGTGGCTGGACGAGCCGATCACCTGGCCGGTGGTCGCCGGCGGGGCGGTCGTGCTCGTCGCCGTGGGGCTGGTGATGGCCGAACGCCGCAGTCTGCCCGAGGAGCCCCCAGTCACGTGAGACTGTGCGGGCCAGGTCCCGGCACGACGAGCACACGGAGTCGCGGGTCGCTCAACCGGTACGCCGGCGCAGCAGCGAGCCGCCCAGCGCCCCCGCCCCCAACAGCACCGCGATGATCGACAGCACCAGGGCGGTGGTCGCCTTCCCGTCGCCGGACCCGGAACCCGACGCACCCGCGTCGCCCGAGGAAGGGGCGTCGGCAGACGCCTGACCCGAGGCGGGAAGCAAGGTGAGAGTCGGAGCCGGGTGCTCCGGCTCGGGCTGGCCGTCCGCCGCCGGCGGGTCGATCCAACGCACGATCGTGCCGTCGGAGTAGGTCTGCAGCGTCTTGAAAGTCAGCGACGACACGTCGGGCAGCGGACCGACCGAGACGTCGAACTCGTCGTACTCCCCGGGTTTGAGTGCGTTCGCAGGGCTGTCCGGGGTCCAGGTGATGCTGTAGACACCCTCGGTGACCTGGCCGTCGTCGGTGCTCAGCGGCGTGGCGAGCTTCTTGGTGACGACCTTCGCGTGCCAGCCGGGGTGCGGCCTCACGCTGACCGACGCCAGCGGGTGGTCGATGGGCAGGAAGACCTCGACCTTGGTCGTCGAGGCGGAGTCGGACTCGGTCGGCACCCGGAAGCTCAACGCGATGTAGCCGCCCTGGGTGGCGGTGGCCGGGTTGACGGTGACGTGCGCCCACCCGGGAGCGGCGACGAGGACGAGGCAGGCGGCGCATACCGCGGCCAGGGTGCCGAGGGCGGCCCGCGCCGCCGTCCGCAGAGTGGTCGGGTGCTGCCGCATGGGCGTCCTTCCGTCGTGGCGACCGCTCTCGGCCGCCTGGTCTCGCCCGAGTAGTCGGTCGGCAGGCCGTTCCGGTTCCCGGCGTTCCGTGGGAACTTTCCGCGCCGTTCGGCAGACTCGTCGTTCGTGAGGTGTTCGCAGGCGCGAGAGGCGCTCTCGGCGTGGTACGACGGGGAGCGCGCCGACGCCAACCCGGCGGCCGTCGCCACGCACGCCGCGTCGTGCGACCGGTGTACGGCGTTCCAGCGCGCCCTGGGCGCGGTCGCCGACCTGGTGGACAGCCGCGAGGTCGGGCCAGACCTGGCTCTCACCGTCCCTGGCAGCCACGACGGACCGGCCGTCCGCTCCTGGGTGCTCCTGGGGCTGCGGCTTGCGATCGGGCTGGCCGGCGTCGTCGCTCTGCTGCCGGCGCTCGCCGAGGCGCTGGGGCACACCGACCACGAGGCGCACGAGTCCTTGTCGTTCACCGTGGCCGTCTCGGTCGCCCTGATCTGCGCCGCTGCCCGTCCCGGGCTGGCCCGTGGCTATCTCCCGGTGATCGGCGCCGTGTCGGTCCTGCTGGTGGTGACCAGCGCGATCGACGTGGACGAGGGCCGAATCGCCCTCAGCCACGAGGTGCGGCACCTGAGTGTGCTGGTCGGGTTCGTGCTGGTCGCGATGATGGTGCTGCGTGACTCTCGAGACGCGCGGGACCGATCGCCGCGCCTGCGCCGCCCTCGCTCCGGGCAGGTGACGCAGCGGTCCGTCGTCACCAGGCTCGGCCGATCGGCCCTGCCCGCGCTGAGCGGGACCCTGCTGGCCGCGCTGGTCCTCCTGGTCGGTCCGCCGGCGTCGGCGCACGCGATGCTCGAGAGCAGCACCCCGGCGGCAGACACGGTGCTGCAGGAGGCGCCCGCGTCGGTGGGTCTGGTCTTCAACGAGGACGTCACCCTGCTGCCCGACTCGGTGCGCGTCTTCGGCCCGGACGGCACGCAGGTGGACAACGGTTCGGTCGCACGTGCTCACGGGGACTCGGCCACGGCCGAGGTGGGTGTCCGAAGCGACCTGCCCGACGGCACCTACCTCGTCTCCTACCGCGTCGTCTCCGCCGACTCCCACCCGGTCGAGGGCGCGTACACCTTCGTCGTCGGCCACCCGTCCCGCGCCCCGGCGGCGGCCCCTGTCACCACCGACGGCGGCTCGGGCTCGATCGACGTCGCGCTCGGCTTCTCCCGGTGGCTGTCCTACGCCGGCTCGGCGCTCGGCCTGGGCGGGTTCGGGTTCCTGGTGTGGTGCTGGCCGGCCGGCTGGGCGTCCCGACGGGCCCGCCTCCTGGTCGACGGCGGGGTGGGCGCGCTCGCGGTCGGCACGCTGCTCGCGCTCCTCCTCAAGGGTCCGTACGACGCGGGTCTCGGCCTCGGCAGCGTCTCCGACGGCGCCCTGCTCCGCGAGGTCCTGCGCACGACGTACGGGCGTGCTCTCGACATCCGGCTCTTCCTGATCGCCGCGCTCGTGCTGCTGCTCACCTATCGGGAGCACCTGCCTCGCCGCTGGCTCGTGCCGACACCGGCCGTGCTGCTGGTGGGCGTCGGGGTGACGTTCGCGCTGTGCGGGCACGCCGCGGCGGGCAGCGACCGGCCCATCGCGGTCGCCAGTGACACCGCACATGTGGGCGCGATGAGCCTCTGGCTCGGAGGGCTCGTCCTGCTGCTGGGCGCGGTGCTGGTGCGAGGCTCGCGGCGCGACGTCGTCACGCCGACCGTGCTCAGGTTCTCCACCCTGGCGTCGGGTGCGGTGCTCCTGCTGATCGCGACCGGGGTCTACCAGACCCTTCGCGAGGTCCGGTCCTACGACGTGCTCCTGCACACGCACTACGGGCACGTCCTGCTCGTGAAGCTCGGCATCGTCGCCCTCGCGTTCTTCGCCGCGGCGGGCTCACGGGCGTGGGTGTGGCAGACGACCAACCCGGTGGTGCCCGTCCATGCCGCGACCACGGCCCCGCCCGAGCCGGTCGTCGACGGCCGCCCTCAGCTACGCCGCCTCCGGACCACGGTCGGACTGGAGACGACCATGCTCGTCGGCGTGCTCGTGGCCACCGCGATGCTGGTCACGAGCGATCCCGCGGTCTCGGTACCTCCGCCCCGGCCGGTCTCCGCCAACCTCACCGTCGGTCCCGACCACGTCCGGGTCTCGACGGTCCCCGACGGCGCACATCGGGTCCAGCTGATGCTCCAGGTCACCGACGCGGCCGGGAAGCCGACCGAGCCCAGGGAGGTCGACGCCTCCCTCAGGCTGGACGCCTCGAAGATCGGCCCCCTGCCGGTCACCCTCACCCGGATGGGTCGCGGCGGGCGGATGGGCACCGTGAGCGTCCCGATCCCGGGCGACTGGCAGCTCGCGGTGACCGTCCGCACCTCGGCGATCGACGAGGCCACGGCGTACGTCGACGTCCCGATCGAGTGACCGATCTGGGACCACACACACATGGTCGGGCTGACAGGATTTGAACCTGCGGCCTCCTCGTCCCGAACGAGGCGCGCTACCAAACTGCGCCACAGCCCGATTGCCGCGCCGGCCCCGATCTCGAGGGCACCCGGGGGGCGACAAGCATCGGCGAGCATACCCGAGCGGATCAGGCGGTCCGAATTGCGCCCGCCCCCGGAGCCTCGGCGCGCTCGCGCGACCTCGTTCCTCGGTCGCGTCGCTTGCTCGACCCTCCTTCGCGACCTCGGGCGTTCGTTCCTCACGCCCGACTGCTCAGTCGCAGCAACGTCGCCTCGGGCCGGCAGGCGGTGCGGATCGGGAAGTACGGCGAGGTGCCGAGACCCGCTGAGACGTGCAGCCAGGTCGAGCCCGGGTCCCCGGGCCGGGAGTCGGCCGGGTGGCGGTGCAGGCCTTTGGCGCGCGCGGGCTCGAGGTCGCAGTTGGTGACCAGCGCTCCCCACACCGGCAGGGCGATCTGGCCACCATGGGTGTGCCCGGCGAAGATCGCGTCGTAGCCGTCCGCCGCGAACTGGTCCAGCACCCGCAGGTAGGGCGCGTGGGCCACCGCGATCCGTACGTCCGCGGCGGGGTCGGCCGCCCCGGCGACGGCTGCCAGGTCGTCGTAGCTCAGGTGGGGGTCGTCGACCCCTGCCCAGGCGAAGCCGAGGTCGCCGACCTTGGAGGTCGTGCGCCGGTTGCCGAGGTCGAGCCAGCCGGACGCGGCGAAGGCGTCGACCATGTCGCGCCACGGCAGGGTCGAGGAGGTGACGCGGCGGCCGTCGTCGGGCAGCAGGTAGCGCAGCGGGTTGCGCAGGATCGGCGCGAAGTAGTCGTTCGAGCCCAGCACGAACACACCCGGGACGTCCATCAGCGGACCGAACGCCTCCAGCAGGGGCGGCAGCGAGTCGGGATGGGCGAGGTTGTCGCCGGTGTTCACCACGAGGTCGGGCCGCAGGTCCGCCAGCGACCGGACCCACTCACGCTTGCGCGACTGGCCGGGTGCGAGGTGCACGTCGCTCAGGTGCAGCACCCGCAGGGGCCGGGCGCCGGACGGCAGCAGGGGCACCTCGACGGACCGGAGCGTGTAGGCACGCGCCTCCCACACGGCGTACGCCGTGACCCCGGCGCCGAGGGCGGCGCCGGCACCCAGGGTGTGGGCGAGGAGCCGTCCGGGGGTCACCCGGCAAGGCTGTCACACGTCTGCCCGGCCTGCACAATGGCTCCATGAGCGAGCTGAAGGACCGCCTGCGCACCGACCTCACCACCGCGATCAAGTCCCGCGACGCGGTGCGCTCCTCGACCCTGCGGATGGTGCTCTCGGCGATCACGAACGCCGAGGTCGCCGGCAAGGAGGCCCGCGAGCTGAGCGACGACGACGTCATCGGCGTGCTCTCGACCGAGGCGAAGAAGCGTCGCGAGGCGGCGACCGCGTTCGCCGACGGCGGCCGCACCGAGCTCGCCGACAAGGAGACGGCCGAGGCGGCGGTGATCGCCGACTACCTCCCCGAGCAGCTCGACGCCGCCGCGATCACGGAGATCGTCACCGCCGCGATCCAGCAGACCGGCGCGGCCGCGGAGGGGATGCGGGCGATGGGCAAGGTGATGGGCGTGGTCCAGCCCCAGGTGCGCGGCCGCGCCGACGGCGCCGCGGTGGCGGCGGAGGTCAAGCGACAGCTGGAGTGAGCAGCCGTGCCCGAGGAACGAAGGCACGGCGTGGGCGAGCGAAGGGTTGCCCTTCGAGACGCCTCGTCCTTCGGCTCCTCAGGAACCGCGAGCGACGCGGCTGAGGGACGAAGCCGCACGAGCGCGTCGAAACCCGCTCCGGTGCCTGGGGCCCCGCGCCGACGTCCTAGTGGTTCCCGTGCCCGTGGCCGTGTCCGTTGCCCGGGCCGCTGGTGGGCCCGTTGTTGCCACCGCTGGGCTTGGGCGGCACGTACGGCGTGCCGTCGGACCGGTAGATCGTCACCGCCGTGCCGCTCGCGACCTGTGAGCCGCCCTGCGGGTCGGTGTAGGCCACGGTGTCCTTCGGGTAGCCCGAGTCGCGGTAGCCGCCGTCCACGACGGTGAAACCGGCCTGCTTGAGCTGCGAGGCCGCCTGGTCGTAGGGCAGGCCGCCGACGTCGGGCATCGTGGTCAGCACGCCGTTGACCTCGTTGCCGTTCGGCGGGGTGAACGTCGCGTCCGGTAGCCACTGCTGGATGACCCGCATCGCGTCGTACCACATCGGCCCCGCCGTGGTGGAGCCGTGCGCCGTCGGGACGTAGGCGCCGGCGAGCAGCTGGCCGTTCAGGGTGACCCAGTGGCCCAGTCGGTTGGCACCCGCGATCATCGAGGCGGCCGCGAGGTTGGGGGTGTAGCCCATGTACCACACCGACATGTTGTTGTCGTTGGTTCCGGTCTTGGCCGCCGACTCCTGGTTCAGGATCAGGTTGGCGCCGAAACCCGTCGGCGACTGGACGCCGCGGAGCACGTCGTTGACGGCGTCTGCGACCGGGGCGGCGATCACCTGCTGGCACTGCTGCGGGTAGGTCTTGAGCTCGTGGCCGTCGGAGTCGTCGATGGAGACCACCGGGCGCGGGTCGCAGTGCAGGCCGCGGGCCGCGAACGTGGCGTATGCGTCGGCGAGCTCGAGCGGGCTCACCGAGGAGACGCCGAGCGTGAACGACGGCACCATCTCGCGGGCCTTGTCGTGGAGCGGGATGCCCATCTTCTTGGCGAGCTGGTACGGCTCGCAGAGACCGGTCTGGAGCTCCAGCTTGGCGAAGTACGTGTTCACCGACTCCTGGGTGCCGGTGTAGGCGTTCATCGACAGGTTGCCGATCGTCGAGCTGTGCACGTCCCAGGTGTCGGTGCTCGTGAAGTGCTTGCCGCCGCAGACCCGGTACTCGCTCATCGGGATCTTCTCCTCCATGGGGGCGTACATGCGCTGGGAGAGCGGGTAGCCCTGCTGGATCGCCGACGCGAGCACGAACGCCTTGAACGTAGATCCAGGCTGGAAGCCGGCGGAGTCGCCGTACTGCTGCGGCACGGTGTAGTTGAGGAACGTCTGGCCGGCGGCGGCGTCGCGGCCCATCGGCCGGGACTGGGACAGCGCCTTGACGTCGCCGGTGCCCGGCTCGACCATCGCGAGCGCGCCGATCGCCTGGTCCTTGGCGAAGACGTGGTGGTGCACGGACTCGTCGGCGGCCCGTTGGAAGCGCGGGTCGATCGTGGTGTGGATGGTGAGCCCGCCGGTGTAGATCAGCTTGCGGCGCGCGGCGACGCTCTTGCCGAGCGACGGGTCGTGCTCGAGGTAGTTGACGACGTAGTCGCAGAAGAACGGGGCGCTGGAGTTGATGCAGCCGTTGGGGGTCGGCACCGGGTGGAGGCCGAGCGGCTGCCTCTTGTACTTGTCGGCCTTGTGCTGGGAGATCACGTGGAGCTGGGCCAGCCGGTCGAGCACCACGTTACGGCGCTGCAGACCGCGGTCGGGGTTGCGCAGGGGGTCGTAGCCGGTGGGGTTCTTCACCAGGCCGGCCAGCGTCGCGCCTTGCTCCCAGGTCAGGTCCTTGGCGTTGGTCCCGAAGTAGTGCCGGGCCGCGGCCTGTACGCCGTACGCGCCGTCACCGAAGTAGGCGATGTTGAGGTAGCGCTCGAGGATCCAGTCCTTGGAGTAGTGCTGCTCGAAGGCGATCGCGTAGCGCAGCTCGGTGAGCTTGCGGGCGTAGGTGTCGGCGGTGGCCGCCTTGCGCTCCTTGGCCGTCTTCGCCTGGTTCAGCAGCGTCATCTTGACCATCTGCTGGGTGATCGACGACCCGCCCTGCACCACGCCGCCGGTGGACTGGTTGGTGATCAGCGCGCGCAAGGTGCCCTTCAGGTCGAGGGCGCCGTGCTGGTAGAAGCGGTAGTCCTCGATCGCCAGGATCGACTTGACCATCGGCCGCGAGATCTGGCTGAGCGGGACGTTGATCCGGTTCTCGTCGTACAGCGTGGCGATCGTCTGGCCGTTGGGGTCGACCAGCTTGGTCTGCTGCGCGAGCGGCTCGGTGCGCAACTCGGCCGGCAGCGACTCCACGGTGCGGGAGATGTCCTTGGAGGCGATCCCGAGCACACCCGCGAAGGGGATCGCCAGGCCGGCCACGACCACGCCCATCACCGCCGCGACCACGGCCATCACGCCCAGGTGGGACGCGACGCGAGACGCCGGAAGCCGCTCCTCGGGGGGCAGGGTCATGCCCAAGAGACTACGTGAGAGGGCGAAGCCCTGCCCATTCTCGACCCCCGCCTACTAGTCCGATGGGACTACGGGGATCAACCCGGATTGGTCTGTCCCCGGCCCTCGTCGGTTCTTTACCTTGGTGCCTCGACTGAAACATCCGTTCGGGCGGATGGCTTCATGGGGAAGCATCAGTCAGCCTGACGATCGTGGGGACGTCATTATGTGGAATCAAGATTGGGCTGCCCAGGCCGCGTGCCGTGGTCAGCAACCCGACAAGCTGTTCGTCCGTGGTGCCGAGCAGAACAAGGCCAAGCAGGTTTGCGGTGCGTGCCCTGTGCGCACCGAGTGCCTCGCCGAGGCTCTCGACAACCAGATCGAGTGGGGCGTCTGGGGCGGGATGACCGAGCGCGAACGCCGAGCCCTGCTTCGCCGCCGTCCGAACGCATCATGGCGGGCCGTTCTCGAGCAGGCTCGTGAGCAGCACGCCGGTGTGGTCGTCAGCGCCTGAGCCGCGCTGACGAAGACACCGACAAAGACAGCTTCACCGTCGGGTAACCGGCGTCAGGTCGGCCGCTCCCCCGCCAAGAGCGCGCCGACCTGGCGCAACCCGGCCAGGTCGTGCACGTCGCCCGCGAGGGCCGGTACGACGGTCGTCGGCACCTGCGGGTGCGCCGCCTCGAAGCGGCTCCGCAGCCGGGCCTCCCGCTCGACCATCTGCACGCGGTCCGCGTGAAGCCGCAGCAGACCCGCGGTCAGCGAGTCCGCGTCGTCCTTGCGCAGCCGTCGAGCGGCCGTCATCGCCTCCTCCGCGGACACGTCGCCGAACGGCTGAGGGCTCGCCCGGTTGACCACCAGCCCGGCCAGCGGCATGTCGTCCTCGCTGAGGCGCTCCACGAAGTACGCCGCCTCGCGCAGCGCGTCGGGCTCCGGCGCCGCCACGACCAGGAACGCCGTCCCGTCGGCCTGCAGCAGCTCGAAGGTCTTCTGCGCCCGCTGCCGGAAACCACCGAAGAGGGTGTCGAACGCCGCCACGAACGTCTGCATGTCGCGCAGCACCTGCGCCCCGAGGATCTTGGTGAGCGTGTTCGTCACCATCCCGAACCCGGCCGTCATCAACCGCGCCGGCCCCTTCGCGGGGGCGAGGAGCAGCTTGATGAAGCGACCGTCGAGAAAGCTGGACAGCCGCTCCGGCGCGTCGAGGAAGTCCAGCGCCGAGCGCGAGGGCGGGGTGTCCACGACGATCAGGTCGTAACTGCCGTCCCGCCGGGCGTCGGCATGGATCTGGCCGAGCTTCTCCATCGCCATGTACTCCTGTGTCCCGGCAAAGGAGCTCGAGAGGGCGATGTAGAAGGGGTTCCGCAGGATCTGCCGGGCCTTCTCCGGGCTGGCCTGGCTCTCGACCACCTCGTCGAAGGTGCGCTTCATGTCCAGCATCATCGCGTCCATCCGGGGGGCTCCGCCCCCCGGAGACCCCCCGTCCTTACCTGCCATCCGGGGGGCTCCACCCCCCGGAGACTTCCCACCTTGGTCGGCTGTCTCGGCGCCGAAGCCGTCCGCCCAGTGGAGGCCGTCGACGGGGCGCGGAGTGTTGTCCAGCTCCTCGATGCCCATCGACTGCGCGAGCCGCCGGGCCGGGTCGATGGTGAGGACGACGACCCGTCGGCCGCGCTCGGCTGCCCGCAGTCCGAGGGCGGCCGAGGTGGTGGTCTTGCCGACGCCGCCCGACCCGCAGCAGACGATGATCCCGGTGTGCGGGTCGTCGAGAAGCCGATCGATGTCGAGGACCCGCCCACCGGTCAGCGACTGCGGCCCGACGCGACTGTGCGCCCTCATGCCAGGCCCTGGTCGCGGAGGATTCCGGCCAGCTCGTAGAGCCCGCCCAGGTCGACGCCGCCGACGAGCAGAGGCAGCTCGTACGTCGGTACGTCGAGCTCGCCGACGAGGGCCCGCTGTGCCTCCTCGAGAGCGCGGCGTTCGGCGTGGTCGCGGGCCTCGGTGAGGAGCCCGGCGACCAGCTCGGCGTCCCCGGAGAGGCCCCCGCGCGTGAGGGCCGCGGCGAGCTTGCGCTTGGTCACCTTGCCGGCGCGGACCGCGGCCAGGTCGTCCTCGTCGAGATCCCGCGGGCGCACCTGGTTGACGACGACACCGCCCACGGGCAGCCCGTGCTTGCGCAGCTCGGCGATGCCGTCGGTCGTCTCCTGCACGGGCATCTCCTCGAGCACGGTGACCAGGTGGACCGTGGTGCGCTCGGAGTGGAACAGCGTGGTGACCGAGTCGGCCTGGCTCTTGATCGGTCCCATCCGGGCGAGACCGGCCAGCTCCTGGTTGACGCCGAGGAACGGCGCGATCCGGCCGGTCGGCGGCGCATCGAGCACGACCGCGTCATAGGTGATGGCCTTCTTGTTCCGTGCGTTCCGCTTGGTCGCCTCGTAGACCTTGCCGGTCAGCAGCACGTCTCGGACGCCCGGCGCGATGGTCGTCGCGAACTCGACCACTCCGAACCGGTCCAGCGCCTTCCCCGCGCGGCCGAGCTTGTAGTACATCGAGAGGTACTCCAGCAGCGCCGACTCCGGATCGATGTGCAGCGCGTGCACGACGCCGCCGCGCTGCCCGTCGGGCCCGGGCAGTCCGGTGGCGATGCGGCGCTCGGCGTACGGGAGGGGCTCGACGTCGAACATCCGGGCGATGCCCTGGCGGCCCTCTACCTCGCAGAGCAGGACGTCCCGCCCGGTCGAGGCGAGGCCGAGCGCGAGCGACGCGGCGACGGTGGACTTCCCGGTGCCGCCCTTCCCCGTGACGATGTGCAGGCGCACCTGCGGGAAGTCGCGGCTCGGCACCCTCCGAGCGTAGTGGCGCGGATATCTCGGGGGACCGCCCTCTCGGGTGGGCGCGGCTGGGGGCGTGGCTGAGTCAAGGTTTCCGGAGAACGCTCGCACCAACCCCCGGCGGCCCCTACCGTCATGGCCCGGGGGAGCACGATGGACTGGACCAGACTGGAGGTCGACGGGCGGGTCACGGCACTCGCGCGCGGCCTGTGTGCGGGCGTCGCCACGGACGGCGATGCGTTCGTCGTGCCGTTGCGCCTCCCGCACCCCGCCGCCCGGAGGTACGACGGGTTGCAGCTCGACTCGTTCGGCGTCCTCGGCGTGGCCCAGGGCGAGCACACCTGGCTGACCGGGCGCGGCGCGGACGGCAGGCTGCACCTGTGGGCGGCGTACACGGACGGATCGATGTTCGTGCCCCACTCGCTCGAGGCGGTCGACGCGGTGTGGGCCGCGCCGCTGCTCGACGCGCACGCGGGCCAGGTCCTCACGACCTGTCTCGACGGCGGTGCCTGGCGGCTGCGGATCCACCAGCGGGAGGACGCGATCCTGGGCGGCCGCGCTCAGGCCCCCGACCTTTCCCTGGATGGAGACCCTGGCACGAGACTCGCCTTCGCGTTCTACGAGCGTGATCCGGTCGTCGTCGCCGGTCCGCTCGGCGACGACGGCGCGCCGCACGCCCTGTCCCTGAGCCGGGCCGACCGCGAGTGGCGGCGCATCCACCTCGCACCGACGCCGACCGCGCTCTGCTCGGTGGCGACCGGCCAGTTCGGCCGGCACACCTGGGTCGCGGGACATCTCGACGGTCACCCCGTCGTCTACGAGGTGCTGCCGCTGCCCTTCCGGGGGCTGCTCCGGTCCTCGCTCGTCGAGCTGCCCCGGCTCGAGCTGGCTCCGGACTCGTTGGGACACCGTCCGGTCGTGCTGGTCGACGAGGCGCAGCACGACAGCCCGGTCTTCGTGGCGGCTCTTCCGCGGGGCAACCGGCTGTGCTGGTACGACGGCACCGAGTGGAAGGCCCATCCGGTCCCCGACGGTCGGGTGCGCAGCGCCTGCGTCTCCGGGGGTTCCGTGCACGTCCTGGTCGACGGCGCCGTCTGGTCGCTGCCTGACCTCACCTGAGCTCCTCGTCGGTCGAGCTGGGGCAACCGTGGAATCCCGAGGTCACCGCCCCAGGCACCGTCACCGGTTTCGACACGCTCGCGCGCCTTCGTCCTTCGCGACGCCGAGCCCTCGTCCCTCGGGCTCGGCTGCTCAGGCATGACAGGATGCCGATCAGGAGGTGCGTGGATGGACAAGGTCGTGGCGAGTGCCGCGGACGCGGTCGCCGATGTCCCGGACGGGGCAACGCTGGCGGTGGGCGGTTTCGGGCTGTGCGGGGTGCCGTCGGTGCTGATCGAGGCGGTGCTCGCATCGGGCGCGAAGGACCTCGAGGCGGTGTCGAACAACTGCGGCGTCGACGAGTGGGGGCTGGGTCGGCTGCTGATGGAGCGGCGGCTGCGGCGGATGATCTCGTCGTACGTGGGCGAGAACAAGGAGTTCGCGCGGCAGTACCTCCACGGCGAGCTCGAGGTCGAGCTGACGCCCCAGGGCACCCTGGCCGAGCGGATGCGGGCCGGCGGCTCGGGGATCCCGGCGTTCTACACGGCGACCGGCGGCGGCACGCAGGTGGCCGAGGGCGGACTGCCGTGGAAGTACGACACCGACGGCAACGTGATCGTGTCCTCGCCGCCGAAGGAGACGCGCGACTTCAACGGTCGCGAGTACGTCCTCGAGGCGGCCATCGTCGCCGACTTCGGCCTGGTGCGGGCCTGGAAGGGCGACCGGCACGGCAACCTCGTCTACCGGGAGTCGGCGCGGAACTTCAACCCGCTGGCGGCGATGTGCGGCCGGGTCACGATCGCCGAGGTGGAGCACCTCGTGGAGCCCGGCGAGATCAAGCCCGAGGACGTCCACACGCCGGGGGTCTACGTGCAGCGCGTCGTGGCGCTGACTCCCGAGCAGGCGGCCGACAAGAAGATCGAGAAGCGTACGACGTGCCCACGGCCCGACGGCGCCCCCGCGGCGGCGGGTGTGACCGGGACGGAGGCCTGACATGGCGTGGACCCGCGAGCAGATGGCCGCCCGGGCGGCGTCGGAGCTGACCGACGGCTCCTACGTCAACCTCGGCATCGGCCTGCCCACCCTGGTGCCCAACTACGTCGCGGACGACGTCGAGCTGGTGCTGCAGAGCGAGAACGGCATCCTCGGCGTCGGCGCCTACCCCTATGAGGGCGACGAGGATCCCGACCTGATCAACGCCGGGAAGGAGACGGTCACGCTGCGCAAGGGTGCGTCGTTCTTCGACTCGGCCACGTCGTTCGGGATGATCCGGGGCGGCAAGATCGACGCCGCGATCCTGGGCGCCATGCAGGTCTCGGCCAAGGGAGACATCTCGAACTGGATGATCCCCGGGAAGATGGTCAAGGGCATGGGCGGCGCGATGGACCTGGTCCACGGCGCCAAGCGGGTGATCGTGCTGATGGAGCACGTCGCTAAAGACGGCTCGAAGAAGATCCTGAACGAGTGCGACCTGCCCTACACCGGCCGCGGCGTCGTGCAGCGGATCATCACCGACCTGTGCGTGCTGGACGTGACCCCCGAGGGGCTGAGGCTCGTCGAGCTCGCCCCCGACGTCACCCTCGACGAGGTGCGGGAGAAGACGGAGCCCGAGATCTCGGCCTGAGGTTCGCGAACTCGTGGCCGGCAGGCCGTCGCCACGGGGCGAGTCGTTCGTTGAGTACGGCGTGCACCGCCCCGGCGGGTCGCCCGGACGCCTCCTCTCCCTGTGTGTGACCGGGTCCCGCCGGGCTG
>NZ_DASXWU010000057.1:0-80316 GCF_036503465.1 Nocardioides sp. | reverse complement strand
GGTCGCGACCGTGGAGCTGGTCGAGCAGGCGCGGGCCGCGCTCGCCGCGGTGCAGGCCGGGGCCGTCGCGGAGGCCGACACCCGCGACCTCGCCAAGCAGAGGCTGCACCACGCCTCGACCCAGGCCTGGGTGACCCACCTGGGCGGGCTGCGCCAGGGCGAGGGACGTCGGGTCGTGGCCCGCGCCCACGCCCTGACCCGACCCCTGACCGCGACCCGGGAAGCCCTGGTCGCGGGGCGGGTGTCGCCGGAACAGGCCGACGTCATCGTCAAGTCCATCGAGACTCTGCCGGTCGGGGAGGCCGTGCGTCGCCGTGGTGAACGCACGTTGGTGGGGCAGGCGGGGTGCGGGAGGAACGCGCCGTCCACCTGGGCCGGTGCCTGTCGATCGCTGCCGATGGTGCCGGCGGGGTCCGGGTCAGGGGCCGCGGCTGCGCCGAGGACGGCGCCCTGTTGAAAGCCGCGTTGTTGCCGTTGACGGCACCGGCTCCGGCGGTCGACGACCACGACGGCGAGCTGGTGCCCGACCCGCGTGACCACGGCACCCGGCTCTGGGACGCCCTGGTCGCCACCGCCCAGCACGCCCTGGACACCGACCTCCCCCCGGCCTCGCACGGCGCCCCGGCCCGGCTGATGGTCACCATCGACCTCGACAGCTTGAAGAACGGTCTCGCCGACACCGCGGTGGCCGGGCACAGTCGGAATCGGGGTCGGCGTGTCCGGGGTGAGCGGGGACGGCACCGACCTGTCCGTGGCCGCCATCCGCCGGTTGGCCTGTGACGCCGAGATCATCCCCGCCGTCCTCGGCAGCCGCGGTGAGCCCCTGGATGTGGGCCGGGCCCGGCGGCTGGTCACCGTCGCGATCTGGGCCGCCCTGGTGATCCGGGACCGGCACTGCGCGTTCCCCGGCTGTGACCGGCCGCCGCTGATGTGTCACGCCCACCACATCCGGCACTGGATCCTCGGCGGCGAAACGAAACTCGAAAACCTGGTCTTGTTGTGCGGCCACCATCATCGAGTCATCCACGACTCCCCCTGGCAAGTCCGGCTCAACCCCGACGACCACAAACCCGAATTCCGTCCACCACCGAAGCCCGGTGTGGAAAACCGCTGGATCCGATATCGACCCGACGAGAATGAAACGTAGACTTTCGCCTCCCTCGACCAGGGGTGCGTCAGACGAGCGACTCCGGCGTGGCGGTCAGCGGCGCGCGGGCGGCGTCCACAGTGTCGAAGAACGGAACGGCTCCGGCGAGCCCGGAGGCGTCGAGGATGCGCCTGGCCGCTGGGGACGGCAGCACGATCGACATCGCGCCACCACGGACGCGGAGCCGTTGCGCGCAGTGCCCGATCATCGCGATGCAGCCGCAGTCGACGACCGCGGCGTCGGTGAGGTCGAGCACGACGTGCTGCGGCGTGGAGCGGACGACGCCGAACAGGAGTGCGGCCAGCTCGTCGCGTCCGGAGAGATCCCAGGCGCCACTCAGCGCCAGGACGTGGGGTTCGGGGTTTCGTGGCGCACGCGCACGAGACATGCTGGCGCCGTTCCGTACGCCGCTCTCGGTCCAATGCTCGGACCCGGCCGCGATCCCATGGTAGGTCGACCGGAGCGTGGTTCACACACGCGCGCGCCCGGTCCCCGAACCGATCTCGTCGTCGAGGACGTCCATCACCAGCATCGCCGCCGGGGACGCCGTCTGCTGCTCCAGATGCGTCAGGGTGACCTTCACCTCGATGGCGCGGCCGCGCCGGTTGACGGCCTTCATGGTGGTCGAGGCCGACTCCGGAGGCTCGGAGTCGAGCTGCTCGCGGATCGGCTGCCGGAGCGAGTCCAGGGGCAGCCCGATGTCCAGGTCGAACAGATGTGAGCCGATGGCCTCGTCCGTCCGCACGCCCCACAGGTCCTCGGCGCGGGCGTTCCAGGCGAGCACCTTCATGGTCGAGTCGACGACGGCGACACCGGAGTTCATGCTTCCCAGCACCGAGGACATGAAGTCGTTGAGGTGGTCCAGCTCGTCCTGCCGGTCGCGCAGGGCCTCGTTGCTGAACTGGAGCTCGTCGTTCATCGACTGCAGCTCCTCGTTCATCGTCTCGAGCTCCTCGTTGGTGCTCTGCAGCTCCTCGTTGGTGGTCTCGAGCTCCTCGACGGTGCTCTGCAGCTCCTCGTTGGTGGTCTCGAGCTCCTCGTTCGTGCTCTGCAGCTCCTCGTACGCCGTCTCGAGCTGCCGGTTGGCGTACTGCAGGTCGTTCTGCAGCTGGCGGTACTGCGTGACGTCATTGAAGATCACCGTGACGCCCAGCGGGCTCCCGGACTCGTCCGACAGCGGGATGAACTGGATGTCGATCGAGACCTGCTCCCCCGGCCCGCGCAACAGCGTCACGTCGCGGACCCAGATCGCCCGGCGCTGGTTCAGCGCCTCCTCGATGTGGCTGCGCAGCTCGATCGGCCGGTAGGACATCTCCAGGTCCTGGATCGGGCGGCCGATGTCGCGCTGCGAGAGCCCGAAGAGATGGATCGCCCGGTTGTTGCAGACCGCCAGTCGGCCGTCCTGGTCGAGCGCGATCTGCGCCGCCGGCGACTGCATCAGCGCCGCGTGGCGCAGTCGCGTCACGTCCAGGTCCTCGTCCTCCGAGAGGTTGTCGACGCCGACCGCCGCTATCGGCCGGCGGTCCCGTGGCTCGCTGGGGATCTTGCGGAAGAAGCGGCGCTTCAGCTCGATCGCGCGGAAGTACGACGAGTGGCTCAGCAGCATCTCCGCCTTGCCGAGGAAGAGCACCCCGTCGGGCCGGAGTGCGAAGTGCATGCGGTTGAGCACCTGCGCCTGGGTCTCGGCGTTGAAGTACATCAGCGTGTTGCGGCAGGTGAGGATGTCGACGTGCGAGATGGGCGCGTCCTGCACGATGTCGTTGCGCCCGAAGATCACCGAGCGCCGCAGCTCCTTGCGGAAGACGAACCGGCTGCCGGCCGGCTCGAAGTACTTCTCGCGCATCGCCTCCGGCACCGGGCTCAGCTCGCGCGGTGTGTACGTCGCGTGGCGGGCGTGGGTGAGCGCGTCCTCGTCGACGTCGGTGGCGTAGATCTTCACCCGGTCGCGGAACGCGTCGAGCCCCAGCGCCTCGGCGAAGAGCATCGCCAGCGTGTACGCCTCCTCTCCCGAGGCGCACCCGGCGCTCCAGGCGCGCAGCGTCTGACCCTCGCGACGCCGCAGAAGGTCGGGCAGCAGGTCCTCGGCGAGGTACGTCCAGGCATCGGGATCGCGGAAGAAGCTGGTGACGTTGATCAGGATCGTGTTGAACAGCGCCGTGAACTCGTCCTGATGGACGAGCAGGTGGTCGTGGTAGTCCTCGAACGACCCGATGGACAACGAGTCCATCCGGCGGCGGACCCGGCGTTCCAGGCTGGCGCGCTTGTATCCGGTGAAGTCGAACCCCCGCTCGTCCCTCAGGTGAACGAGCAGGGACTCGAACGCCGGATCAGCCGACGCGGCCACGGAACCTCCCGGGATGAGACGTGATGGGACGCTGGGTCCCCATCATGTCCCACCGGGCCTGGGTTCAACCGGTGGCCTGGGACTGGTTCTCGGCGAGCCGCTGGATGAGCTCGCGCAGCAGCTCGGCGGCACGCATCGCCTCGTCCGCCTCCTCGACCAGGTAGTTGGAGGTCAGCCCGTGGCCCCGCTCGAGGGCCCGGCTGGCCAGACGGCGTGTGAGAGCCGACTTCTCCTCGAGGTTGCGCAGTGCCATCCACAGCGCCGACTCGAGGTCGGTCGACTGCTGGACCACCAGGCTCTCCGGCGACCAGGCGTGCCCCACGCGGCAGCGGAAACGCAGGAGTGACCCGTCGTCGATCTCGAACAGGACGCCGTGGCAGTCGGGACAGGCGAAACCTGACGGCTGACCAGGTCTTTGGTCCTCGTGCATCGCCGAGGGATCCATCTGGGCCATGGCAGTTTCCACCTCCATCAGCTCGGGCGGGTCGTCGCCCCGAGGAGTCGGTTGCTTCACCAGGTCCTGCAGCACCTCTCCCATCTTGGCCATCGGTGCGACGAGGCATTCGGGAACCGCGGTCGCCGCCGCTCGCGGCATGCTGTCGTGGAGCGCGTCGTCGAAGTCCTGCACGACGCACGCCCCACCGCGCTGAGAGATCGCCAGCAGGCCGGCCGCACCGTCGTCCAACCCTCCGGAGAGCACCACACCGACCACGCGGTTGCCCCGAGTGCGGGCCGCCGAGCGGAACAACACGTCGACGGCCGGGCGGTGCCCGTTCTCGCGCGGACCGTGCGACAGCGTGATCGAGTCGTCGTACACGATGACGTGGTGGTCCGGCGGGGCGACCAGGACGGTGCCCGGCGTCAACCGGTCGTGGGACGCCGCCTGCTTGACCGAGAGGTTCGTCGCGCGGCGCAGGATCGACGGTAGGGCGCTGGGCGAGTTGGCCGGCACGTGCAGCACCACCACGACGCAAGCCGGGAAGTCCTCCGGCAGCCCCATCACCAGCGAGCGCAGTGCCTCCACGCCTCCTGCCGAGGCGCCCACCACGATGAGGTCCCGCGATTCGTCAGTCATCGCCCACCTCAAGGGGTACGGGATGGAGTGCAGCGGCGAACTGAGACACACTCGTGGATGAGCGCGACATGGTGAATGCATCAGTCTCCCACAGACGGTAGGAGGTGACGTCGATGGGTGAGAGCGTCTTCTCGGCGGAGATCGCCGAGCTGCAGCAACGCCTCACGAACATCCAGCAGAGTGGCAAGGGGGTCCAGCTCGAGATCCTCCTCCAGGACCTCGGGACCGCCGTCGAGGAGCTGCGCGTCGCCGACGAGGAGGTCAGGTCGCAGCAGGAGGAGGTCGCCCGCCTCCTCGAGAGCGAGCAGCTCCTGCGCTGGCGCCACGAGCGGATGCTCTCTGCGCTGCCGGTACCGGTGCTCACCACCGACAATTCCGGCCAGCTGCGCTCGATCAACCCTGCCGGCGCCGCGCTGGTCGGTGTCCCCATCGCGCACCTCCTGCGCAAGCCGCTCTTCGCCCTGGTGGACGAGTCCGACCGTGCGGGTCTGCGGACGGTCCTCAACGATGCGGTACGCCGCGGGGTCACCAGCACCCGGCGTGTGCGGCTCCGGCTGCGGGGCCACACCGTCGACGTGACCGCCTCGGTGTCCCCGACCTCACAGGTACCCGGCGAGGTGACCTGGCTGCTGCTGGGTCAGAGCCTGCCGAACAACCCTGAGACCATCGAGTCACACGCTCCGCTCGCCGACGCCCTGGTCAAGCTGTTCACGTTGTCGGCCACCTGGTCCGATCCTCGAGACGTGCTCCAGCACACGGCGTACGTCGTCTCCGAGGCGCTCGGGGGAAACGTGTCCGTCTCGGTGGTGCTCGGTCCGCCGAGCGCCCCGACGGGCGTCGCGTCCTCGTCATCCGAGGCGCAGGACCTGGACGGATGGCAGCTCGCGTCCGGGACCGGGCCGGTACACGCGGCCTACGACGCCGGTCGGACGATCGTGTCGGCCGACGTGCACCGGGACCCACGATGGAAGCCACCTCCGGTGCCGGCGTTCGCGGCCGGCCTGGTGTCGGCCGCCGCCCTCCCCCTGGGGCACGGCGACGAGGTCGAGGGCGTGCTGGCGGTGTACCTGCCCAACGTGCTGGAGGCGACGCCCGAGCTCGTGGAGCGCGCGGAAATCCTCGCGGCGTCCGTGAGCTCCGTCCTCCAGGAGATGGGCCTGCGCAACCACCTCGAGGCGCTGGGCGACGACATGCACAGCGCGCTGGCCTCGCGGTCGATGATCGAGCAGGCCAAGGGGATCGTGATGGCCGCCAAGCACTGCACCGCCGACGAGGCCTTCCAGCACCTGGTCCGCCTCAGCAACACCAGCCACCTCAAGCTGCGTGACGTCGCGAGCCAGGTGGTCCAGGGCGCAGGCGGCTGACCGGCGGCTGATCGGCGGCTCAGGTGATCTCGGGCAGTCGCTGTGCGGTGCCGAGCAAAGCGCGGAAGGGGTCGCCCCGCTTCGCCAGCCGGTCCAGGACGGTGCGGATCGTCCAGCGGTCCGGCCGCAGGTCGGGGTCGTCGAGCTCGTCCCAGGCGATCGGCACCGACACCGGCGCACCGGCCGCGGGCCGCGGTGAGTACGGCGCCACCAGGGTCTTGTTGATCGCGTTCTGCGTGTAGTCCAGCCGGGCCAGTCCCTTGCGCTCCTTCACCTCCCACTTCCAGCTGACCAGCTCCGGCACCACCTGCCCGACCGTCCGCGAGAGCCGCTCGACCCAGCCGCGGGTCTCGTCGAACGAGTAGCCCTCGGCGATCGGCACCCAGATCTGGATGCCGCGGCGACCGGTCACCTTCGCCCGCGCGGTGACGCCCCGGTGGTCCAGGGCCGTGCGGTGCAGCCGGGCCAGCGCCATCAGGTCGGCCCAGCTGGTCCGCTCGCCGGGGTCGAGGTCGATCAGGGCGTACGTCGGCGCGTGCGGCGCCTCGGCGCGGGACGTCCACGGATGCCACTCGAGCGCGCCGAAGTTCGCGGTCCAGACAAGGGCTGCCGGCTCGTCGGCGACGACGTACGTCGTGGTCTCGCCGCGGTCGGCCTCGGGGTTGTCCCAGGATCCGAGCCAGCTCGGTGCGTGCCGGGGCCGCTGCTTGTGCCAGAAGCCCTTCCGGTCCGCGCCGTCCGGGTAGCGGTGCAGGTTCAGCGGCCGGCCCTCGAGATAGGGCAGGGCCACCGGTGCGATCCGTGCCGCATAGGCGAGGAGCTCCCGCTTCGTCACCGGCGGGTCGCCGGGGAAGAGCACCTTGTCGAGGTTGGTCACCTTCAAACGACGCCCGAACACCTCCCAGGTCCCCTGCGTGCCGAGCGCCTCGAGCTCGTCGATGGCCTCGTCGGGCAGCGACTCCGGGAGCAGCGACACGCTCGCCTCGGCGGCCGGGACGTCGGAGCGCCACATGCGGTCCGGGTCCGCCTTGACCTCGTCGTTCGTGCGGCCGCTGAGCACCGACCGCGGGTGCTCCTCCGGGTCCCAGCCTTCCACCGCGTACTGGTCCCGCTTGTGCAGCAGCATCCACGGGTCCGCACCCTCGTCGCCGCCACGGCGTACCAGCACGAGACGACCGTGGAGCTTCTCGCCGTGCACCTCGGCGTGCAGCTCGCCGCCCTCGATGGCGGCGTGCGGGTCGTCGGCCTTGACCGGCTCCCAGGTGCCGGTGTCCCACACGATGACGTCACCCCCGCCGTACTCCCCTTCCGGGATGACGCCCTCGAAGTGGAGGTACTCGACCGGGTGGTCCTCGACGTGCATCGCGAGCCGCCGGACCGTCGGATCCAGAGTCGGTCCCTTGGGAACGGCCCAGCTGACGAGCACCCCGTCGACCTCGAACCGCAGGTCGTAGTGCAGACGGCGCGCGCGGTGCCGCTGCACGACGAAGCGGCGTCCGTCCGGCGACCACCCGGTCGCCCCTGCAGGCTCGGGGGTTCGCGTGAAGTCCCGCTTCCGGCGGTAGACCTCCAGCAGGTCGCCCATGCCTGGACGGTTCCCCGGGCGGACCGGGCTCATGCCGGAGGGCGGAAGTGTCGCCCTTCGCGCCCTGGGTACGTGTCGGCATGACCGGTAGGCCGAGCACTCCGACGTCCCTGTGGCGCGACCGTCCCGTGATCGAGACCGACACCGACCTGGCCGAGCGCTACGACGACGTCGTCGTCGGGGCCGGCATCACCGGCCTCGCCACCGCGCTGCTCCTGGCCCGGTCGGGCCGGAGCGTCGCGGTCATCGAGGCGCGCGAGGTCGGCGCGGTCACCACCGGCAACACGACCGGCAAGGTGTCCCTGCTCCAGGGGACCCGCCTCTCCCGCATCCTCGAGCGCCAGTCCGAGAGGGTCGCAGAGGCGTACGTCGAGGCCAACCGCGAAGGGCAGGCGTGGCTGCTCCGCTTCTGTGACGACCACGGTGTGCCCTACCAGCGGCGGCCCGCCGTCACCTACGCCGCCGACCAGGACAGCCTCGGCGCCGCCCGTGACGAGCACGAGGCCGCCCAGCGTCTCGGCCTCGACGTCACCTGGCGCCGCGACCTCGACGTACCGTTCACGCACGAGGGCGGCACAGTGCTCGACGACCAGGCCCAGCTCGACGCGATGGACGTCTGCGAGGCGCTCGCCCGTGAGGTACGCCGGGAAGGCGGCACCGTGGTGACCGGGCGACGCGTGATCGGTGCTCCGCTGACCGACCCGTCCGCCGTGGATCTCAACGACGGGAGCCGCGTGCACGCCGAGAACGTCGTCCTCGCCACCGGCGTCCCGATCCTCGACCGCGGCCTGTACTTCGCGAAGGTGGAGCCGGACCGCTCCTACGCGCTGGCCTTCCGCTACGAGTCGCCTCCGGAGCTGATGCTGTTGTCGGCCGGCTCGCCGACGCGCTCGGTCCGCGACGCGCCGACGGGCGCCGGACCTCTCCTCCTGATCGGCGGCCAGGGACACACCGTCGGCAGGACGAGCTCGACGATCGCGTGTCTCGACGCGCTCCGCGAGTGGACCACGACCTGGTTCCCCGGCGCGGGCGAGACCCATGCGTGGTCGGCCCAGGACTACTCCTCCCACGACGGGCTGCCGTTCATCGGCGCCCTCCCCCGCGGACGCGGTCACATCTACCTGGCCACCGGCTACGGCAAGTGGGGTCTCACCAATGGTGTCGCCGCCGGGATCTCCCTGGCCAAGCAGATCCACGGCCATCGGGCCACCTGGCAGCGTCCGATCTCGCGTCGCATCACGCGCCCCAGCGGAGCCATCGAGATCGCACGGCTGAACGCAGCCGTCGGGGTCCATCTGGTGGGCGACCTGGCCCGGGCGCAGCTGAGCACGCCTCGCGAGCCGGCCGAGGGCGAGGGTGTCGTCGTACGACGAGGAGCCCGGCCCGAGGGCAGGGCGCTGGTGGACGGTCGCCACTGCTCGGTGGTGGCCATCTGCAGCCACCTCGGCGGCACCCTCCGCTGGAACGACGCGGAGCGCTCCTGGGACTGCCCCCTGCACGGCTCCCGGTTCGCCCCCGACGGCGAGGTGCTCGAGGGTCCTGCGACGAAGCCTCTCCGGCGTCCCGCATCGGCTGAGGAGTGACCGTCCCACGAGACTCCCACCGCGCTTGACCTGGGGCTAACATCGGGACTGCCCTTCCATGTCCGAGCAGCCGGACGGGTCTGGGGAGTCCTTCCGGAGTGACCCCGTGGCTGGCGACCTCAATTCCGCGATCGCCCAGGCCGTGCGTGACATGGCGGCGGCCCCGACGGTCGACTCCACGCTGGATCGCGCCGTGGAGCTGTGCATGGAGGCGTTGCCCTCCTGCGATCTCGCCGGTGTCTCGGTCCTGGACGGCCACGGTGTCCGCACCCTGGCCGCCAGCAACGAACTGCTGCGGCGGATCGACGACCTGCAGTTCGACCTGGCCCAGGGGCCGTGCTACGACGCACTGCGCAACCACGAGGTGGTCACGTCCCAGGATCTCGCCACCGACGAGCGCTGGCCCGTCTGGGGAAGGCGCATGGCGGATGAGGTCGGGGTGCGGTCGTCGCTGAGCCTGCGGCTGTTCACCAACCGTGACACGCTCGGCGCGCTCAACCTCTACGCCCGGCGAGCGACGGCGTTCGGTTCCGAGGACATCCTCGAAGGACAGATCCTGGCCGCCCATGCCGCCGCTCTTGTCGCGAGCTCCATCAAGGAGGACCAGCTGACGACTGCTCTCGAGCACCGGACCGTCCTCGGGCAGGCGACCGGCATCCTCATCGAGCGGTTCGGCATCGACGCCGATGCGGCTTTCAACGTGATGCGCCGGATCTCTCAGACGCACAACATCAAGCTCTACGAGCTGGCCGAGGACCTTGTCAGGACCGGACACCTCGTGGGCACCGGGCCGCGGGTGCCCGAGGAGGAGGAGCCCACCGCAGCGGGCTGAGCCCGGTCTCACGTCGTACGGCGACGTCCCCACGCGCCCCGCGCTCAGGCAGCGCGGGGCGCGATCTCGGCTGGTCAGGACCGGGGCTGTCGTTGGTCCTCTACCGCCCCCTCCTCGTCCTGGTCGGCGGCCTCCCGGTCTTTGGTGGCCGCCTGCCGGTGGGCCTCGGCACGTTCGTGCTCGCCGTCGGCCTCCAGGAGGTCGGCGGCGTGCTCGTGGCGATCTGCGGAGTCGCGGTGCTGCTGCGCCGCTCGCTTGTGCGCGGTGGCCGCGCGGACCTTCGCCGCGGCGAGCGCGGCTCGCGCTCGCTCGAGGTCCTCCCGGTTGCTCCCCCGTGAGTTCGCGAGCTCGGAGAGTCGCTTCTCGAGCTTCTCGGCGCGGTCGGCGGCGTTCATCGCCGCCTCGCGCGCGGAGTCTCGACGCTGCTCGTTCACGTACCCTCGTTCATGGCCCCACTCTGCCACTCCCGGGAGTGCCCAGGGACAGGCCGGACATGCGATGAACGAGCTGGTCGACGTGGTCGGCCCGCCTGGCGGACTGTGGAGAGTCGATCTGGCCGGGCGGGCCTCGCCACCTCGTGGTCCGATACCCCGGGGCTTCAGAAGTGGTTACTCCGCCGGTACCCGGTACCGCCCTGGATGACGCACCTCGGTGGGGACATCTCCAGGCATGACGCCGGGGTCATCGGGTACCCGTCCGGCATGGGGGGTCCGACGACGGAGGCACCATGGACGAGCGTGTGATGAGCCGCGCGACCGACGTGGAGGACGCCGACGAGGAGCACGACCTGATCGAGGAGATCGATCGGGATCTCCACCAGGTGCAGGCGCTGCTGGAGCAGCTGTCCGCGACCCCGGGCGCTGTCAAAGGCGGGTCCGCCGAGCAGCGCCTGGCTCGCCGGTCGACGGTCGAGCGGATCCGGGCGGCGCTCGCCGAGCAGCAGTCCGTCGGGATGCAGTACCTCTGGCCCGCGGTGCGCAAGACCCTGCCCAGCGGAGAGCGGCTGGCGGAGATGGCGGCCGAGTCGAACAAGAGGTGCCGGGGCCTGCTCACAGCGCTCGGGAAGGTCTCACCCGACGACGCGGAGTTCGACGACCTCGTCGAGCAGCTCACGCTCGCGTGCCGCATGCACGTCGTCTTCAAGGACCAGGTGCTCCTGCAGCTGGGAGACCTGCTGTCCGCCCGGGAGCGGCAACGCATCGGCCGGCAGCTGCCCCGTCGGGACGGGGTGACCGAGACCGCTAGCGCCCTGCTGAAGGGCTGGCCGGTCCACCCCTGATCAACGGCGGCGCAGCACGTGCAGCACCGACTGGTAGTGCTCGGTGACGATGCCACCGCACGCCTCGGCTGCCGCCTGCACCGCTCGGACCTCGTCCTCCGTCCAGTTGCTGAAGGTGCGGAACAGCCGCGTCACATGCTCCGTCGTCAGCTCGACGCTCCACCGCCAGCGTTCCGAGCGAACGGGCCGGAAGTACCCGCCCGCCGACAGCTCGTCCATCGTGGGTCGGCCCTCCCGTTGAGTCTCAGGCTCCGCGGTCTCCCGCTCGGACACGATCCGCTGGACCCGGTCCCGGAACTCTGTCCGGTACCCGTCGTCGCCGAAGATCGTGCGGAACACGGCCAGCGCTCGGCCGGGGCGCAACGTCTCGTGCAGCCTCGGGAGCGCTACGGCGAGGTCGACCCAGTGCAGGGAGGTAGCAGCCACGACCGAGTCGAACGCCGCTCTCGGAAGGTCGGCGTCCTCGAGCCGGCTGGTCAGGATCTCCACGCCGGTGACCGCCTCCGCGAGCAAGGAGGCCAGGTCGCGCCCGGGCTCGAGCGCGACGACCTCACTGCCCGACGCGACCAGGTCCCGGGTCGCCAGACCCGCCCCGGCGCCCACCTCGAGAACCCGCAGGCCGGCGCCGATGACCCCCTCGGACCTCAGCACCTCGAAGACAACCGCCGGGTACGGCGGCCGCGCCGACGCGTAGTCCGCCCCCAACCGCTCGAAGTGCTGCCACGACACGCCGTCACCGTAATCCGGCGGCTGACGTCCCGGAGCGCATGGGGGCGTCAGGAGGCCTTGCGGCGTGAGCCGGCCTTCTTGGCCGTGCTCTTCTTGGCCGTGCCCTTCTTGGCCGGGCTCTTCTTCGCGCCGGACTTCCCGCCGTCCGGCTTCTTCTCGGCCTTGCGGGACTCGAGGTCGGTGACGTTCTGGGTGTTCCCGGCCCGGTGGTTCTTCGCGGCATCGACGGAGGCCCGCAGGGTCTCGAGCAGGTCGCCGGCCTTCTCCTCTCGCTGCTCGTGGTCTCCGAGACGACGATCTCGCGGTCCTTCCTCTTGGCGTCGATCAGCTTCTCGACCCGCTCGGTGTACGTGTCCCGATAGTTCTTCGAGTCCCACGCCGTGGTCAGCGACTCGACCAGGCTGACCGCCATGTCCAGGTCCTTCCCGCCGACACGAGTCCGCGTGGGCCAGATCGCGCGCGCCATCTCCCGACCTCCTCGCGTCGGCTGATCCGTACCCTTTGCCCAGAGAGCCACCCCTGGAGTACGTCTTTGAGGGCACGTGCCCCCAAAGACGTAGTCCACGAGGGATATCTCGGTGGCTGCCGGGCTCTCCTCCACAGCCCGGCCCGACGGTCCGACCGCACGGTCCTCCAGGCTCTAGCGTGTGGCCGGATGAGTGGGACTGAGCAGGCGATGCTGAGTGGACGCCAGGCCGCAGCCATCCTGCGGTCCGTCCTTTCCTCGGACGAGCAGGCGCGACTGCTGCTCCGTACGGGGATCGCGGGGTCAGGGGTCACCACCTCGACCGCGACGCTCTTCGACGAAGCCGCAGTCCGCGAGCTGTGCCTGCGGCCCCAGGTCGGTCGTCGGGAGCTCTGGCGCGCCTGCCCCCACGGACTGTACGTCGCGCGCCTCCACCGGGGTGCCGCGCTCGACCTGACCCGGCCGTGGGCCGAGGTGGCCGGGCAGGTCGCGGCGTCGATCGCGCAGCAACGGCGGCTCACGGCACTGACCGCCGCGCTGACATCCGCGCAGATCCGAGTGAGCGGCAGGCTGCCGTTCGCGGCAACCTACCTCGGGTTCGTCGTGCTGACGGCCGACCTCGTGGCTGTCGGAGCGGACCGACCGTCCCTCACGCCACCCGGCCCCTGGGCAGACGCGGTGACCGGTCGCCAGCTGCACACCCGCAGCGGCGGGCGCCCCGGGTATCTCCTGACACCGCCGGTCGTCGCGGACGGCATCATCCCCGCCCGCCCGGGTACCCCACCCAGGAGACCGATGCGCCCCTGATGACCACCTGATGACCACCTGATGACCACCTGATGAGGGGAGTGAGGCGAGCATGCCGGGTTCGAAGAAGCCGGGTCCATCCGTCAAGGACGACGAGACCTACGAGGCCCTCCGACGCGAGGGCGAGAGCAAGGAGAAGGCGGCGCGGATAGCCAACGCCGGCGCGCGGTCGTCGCGCACGAGGGTCGGCAGGAAGGGCGGGACGTCGCCGTCGTACGACGAGTGGAGCAAGGACGACCTGATGCAGCGGGCCCGCGAGATCGGCATCGACGGTCGCTCGAAGATGTCCAAGGGCGAGCTGGTCGACGCGCTCCGCAACCACTGAGCCCGCGAGACCGGGCAGACGAGAACGGCCAGCTCAGAGGAACCGGTCGGCCGTCACCGGGAGCTCACGGACGCGTACACCGGTCGCGTGGTACGTCGCGTTCGCGACCGCGGCGGCCGTGCCCACGATGCCGATCTCGCCGATGCCCCGCGACCCCATCGGCGTGGCCAGGGTGTCCTCCTCGTCCAGCCACTCCGCGTCGACATCGAGGACGTCGGCGTGTGCGGCCACGTGGTAGGTGGCCAGGTCCTGGGTGACCACGTGACCGAACCTCGGGTCGCGGTAGGACTCCTCGAAGAGTGCGGCGCCGAGGCCCATCGTCAGCCCGCCGATGAGCTGGGACCGCGCGGTCGTCGGGTTGACGACACGACCGACGGAGTAGACGCCGAGCAGCCGCGGGATCCGGATCTCGCCGGTGTAGCGGTGCACCCGAGCCCGGGCGAACACCGCGCCGAAGGAGTGCATCGAGTGCTCCTCCCGCGCCGGGACGGTCTCGGGTGACGCCGTGGTGGTATCCCCGGGCGCCGGATCTGCGCCGTGCTCCTCGCGGAACGCCTGGGCGGCCGCCACGATCGCGCTGCCCCAGGAGCTGGTGCCGGACGACCCGCCGGCCACCGACGCGGAGGGCAGCGAGCTGTCGCCGATCCCCAGCTCGACGGCCTCGAGCGGGCACGCCAGCGCGTCGGCCGCGATCTGGGTGAGGACGGTCCACGCGCCGGTGCCGATGTCGACCGCGCCGATCGTCACGGCGTACCGGCCCTCCGGCAGCGCCCGCACGGTCGCGCTGTTGCCGGGCATCACGTACGCCGGGTACGTCGACGAAGCGACGCCCGTGCCCACCCACCACTCGCCGTCCTGCAGGGACCGCGGCTCCACCGGCCGGTCCGACCAGCCGAACCGTTCGGCGCCGCGGTGCAGACACTCGACCAGACGGCGGTTGTTGAACGGCTTGCCGGAGCCCGGGTCGACGTCGGTGTCGTTGCGCTCCCGGAGCACGACCGGGTCGACGCCGCACGCGTAGGCCAGCTCGTCCATCGCCATCTCGAGGCCGACCGAACCCGGCATCTCGCCGGGAGCGCGCATCCAGGAGGGCACCGCCACGTCGAGGGCGACCAGCCGGTGTCGGGTGCGCCGGGCGGGCGAGGCGTACATCATCCGGGTGATCGTCGCCGTCTGCTCGGCGAACTCCTTGATCGCCGAGGTCTGCTCGACCACCGTGTGGTCGGTGGCCGCGAGCTGCCCGTCGCGATCGGCACCGAGACGGATCCGCTGGATGGTGGCCGTGCGGTAGCCCGCGAGCGCGAACATCTGCTGCCGCGTCATCGCCAGCTTCACCGGACGACCCGAGTGCGCTCGCGCCGCCAGCGCCGCCACCACGACATGGCAGTGCGGCAGACCCTTGCTGCCGAACCCGCCGCCCACGTGCGGGGCCACGACATGCACGCGTGACCGCTCGATCCCCATCACCGACCCGAGCGTCGACGCCACCGAGTGCACGCTCTGCGTGGAGTCGTAGAGCAGCAGCCGCGGCCCGTCGTGCTGGTCGTGCCAGACCGCCATCGTCGCGTGCGGCTCCATCGGGTTGTTGTGCTCGTACGGCGTCCGGTAGGTCTGGTCGACGACCACCTCGGCGTCGCCGAGAGCGGCCTCGACGTCGCCGTCCTCGGTGTCGGTCGGGTAGGCCGGGTTGACCTTGTCCGGCGTGTAGCGCTCGGTGTCCAGCGTCATCTCGACCCGGTGCGGCTCCTCGTCGTACGTCACCCGCACCAGCGCGGCACCCTCCCGCGCCGCCTCGGGCGACTCGGCGACGACGCACGCCACCACCTGGCCACGGAAGCCGACCTCGTCGTCCTGGAGCACCGTCAGCTCCCGGTCCTCGGTGTCGCTCAGTCGCGGGGCATTGCCGTGGTGGAGCACGGTGACGACTCCCGGTTGCGCGAGCGCCGCGGCCGCGTCGACCTCGGTGATCCGGCCCTTGGCGACGGTGGACTGGACCATCCAGGCGTGCAGCGGGCCGTCCGCGTGCTCCAGCGGATGCTCGACGGCGTACGCCGCGGAACCGGTCACCTTGGCGTGGCCGTCGACCCGGTTCAGCGGTGTCCCGATCACCCGGAGCGGCACCGGCGCGGGTATCAGCTCGGTCATCCCGCGCCTCCCGTCGCCCCTCTCGTGGAGCTCTGCAGGGCAAGCTGCTCCAGCACGTGCTCGGTCGTGTTGCGCACCATCGACACCTTGAACTCGTTCTCCTCGCCGGTCACCGCGGCCGCGAGCTCCTCCTCCATGGCCTCCCGGAGCAGCTCGGTCGTGAACTGCTGTCCTCGCAACGCGACTTCGACGCGACTCGCCCGCCACGGCTTGTGGGCGACACCGCCCCAGGCGAGCCGCACGTCCCGCACGGCGCCGTCACCGTCGAGCTCCAGCGCGGCCGCCACCGAGACCAGCGCGAAGGCGTACGACGCGCGGTCCCGCACCTTGTGGTAGGTCGACCAGCGCGCGACCTCGAGCCGGGGCAGCTCCACCGCCGTGATCAGGTCTCCGTGCTGGAGCACCGTGTCCCGGTCGGGCCGGTCCCCCGGCAGGCGGTGCAGGTCGGCGATCTGGATTCGGCGTTCGCCGTCGGCGCCGAGCACGACGGCCACAGCGTCGACGGCCGACAACGCCACGGCCAGGTCCGACGGATGCACCGCCACGCACTCCGGCGACGTGCCGAGGATCGCGTTGTACCGGCCGTATCCCTCCACGGCCGAGCAGCCGCTGCCGGGGTCGCGCTTGTTGCACGGGGTCGTGACGTCCTGGAAGTAGACGCATCGGGTCCGTTGCAGCAGGTTGCCGGCGGTCGTCGCCTGGTGCCGGATCTGGCCGGACGCGCCGGCGAGCAGCGCCCGGGCCACCACCGGGTACCGGGCACGGATCACCGGATGGGCGGCGAGGTCGCTGTTGCGCACGTTCGCGCCGACCCGCAGCCGGTCGTCGTACACCTCCATGGTGTCGAGCGGGAGCCGGGTGACGTCGACCAGGAGTCCCGGCGACGCGACGCCGAGCTTGAGGTGGTCGACCAGGTTGCTGCCGCCGGCGAGGAAGGCCGCGTCCGGGTCACCCGAGACCAGCGCCACCGCGTCGGAGGCGTCGGCCGGCCGGCGGTACTCCAGCTGCCTCACACCGAGCCCTGCCGCACCGAGTCCTGAGCCGCCTGGCGGACCGCGGCCAGGATGTTGACGTACGCGCCGCAGCGGCACAGGTTGCCGCTCATCCGCTCCCGGATCTCCTCGTCGGTCAGCTCCGGGCTCTCCTCGAGGTCCTCGGTCACGTAGCTGGGATGACCCTGCTTGGCCTCGTCGAGCATCCCGACCGCCGAGCAGACCTGCCCCGGCGTGCAGTAGCCGCACTGCAGCCCGTCCCGCTCCAGGAACGCCTCCTGCACCGGATGGAGCCGGTCGCTCTCGTCCGTCGACGCGCCGGCCAGCCGGCCGAGCCCGCCGGCGGTCACGATCTCGGCGTCGTCGTGCGCCACCGCGAGCGACAGACACGTCAGATGCCGGCGACCGTCGAGAAGGACCGTGCACGAACCGCACTGACCGTGGTCGCACCCCTTCTTCGGGTTCGTCACGCCCAGTCGCTCACGCAGCGCGTCCAGCAGGGTGGTCCGGGTGTCGACGGTGACGGTCCGGCGCACGCCGTCCACGGTCAGGGCGACCTCCCGCTCCACACCCGTCTCCACGCGGCGCCCGTACCCGACCCGCGCCCGCCGAAACCGAGACCCACTCGGTGCTGGTGGCCGGGGCGCCGGGTCGGGCACCCCACCCCTGCGCGACGCCTGCTCGTACAGCCGCGTCTGGCGGCCGTCGAGGCTCGGCCGGGCATCTCTCGAGACCCCCGCCCCCACTACGTCAATGAGCCCGCACGAGCTCATTGACCCAGAGCCCGGATCCCGGGTCACGGACATGACTGGAGTCCCGCGGTCCTCGCCCGAGGTCTGGTGGCCTCGCCTTCGCCTCCGCCGCTCTCGGTCTGTGCGGCGGGCTACGACGTGGTGAGCGTCGTGTGCATCCCCTGTGCGCGGTGGCCGGGCATCGAGCACCACAGCTGCAGGGTCTCGTGCGGGCCGGCCTGCACGGTGAGGCGGGTCTGCTGCCCGGGGTGCAGGTCCGGGGTCTCCCAGGTGCCGCGACCGTCGCGGACCACCAGGTCGTGCACGGTCGTGCCGGCGTTCGTCACGACGAGCGTCAGCCGGCCCGCCGGCACCCGCGACCGCGACGTGACGATCGTCCACTCGATGAGGCCGACTCGCACCGGGGCGGCATGGTCCGCCGACATAGGACGGGTGCCCAGCTCGCCCCCGCCGGTCTCGGCCTCGGCGCCACACCCCGTGAGCACCGTGACGAGGGCCAGGACCGTGGCGGCGCGGTGAAAACGTCGCATCATCGGCTCCGCAGCAGCCGGCGCACCTGGGCGGCAGCGGGGTGGTCGGGCGCGAGCCGGAGGAACCGGCGCAGGGTCGGGGCGAAGGGCTCACCGCGTCCGCGCTGGGCGAGACCGAGCACCAGAAGGGCCAACGGCCGGTACCGGCCCGCCGGACCGGCGACCGGCCGGACGAGCCACTCGGCCGCGGACAGGTGGCCTCGGCGCAGCAGGTCGAAGGCGAGGCCGGTCCGGGCGGCGTCGTTGTTGGGGGCGAGCGCGAGCGCCCGGCGGTAGGCCTGCTCCGCACCGGTCGGGTCGCCACGGCTGTCGAGCGAGCGGCCGAGCCTGACCCAGTCCTGGGGTCCCAGCCGGTCGGAGGTGGATGCGGTCCCGCCGGACGACCGCGCCGCGTCCGTGCCGCCGCGGGACGGGAGCGCGACCGCGGCGGGCACAGCCGCCCCCGCCACCGCGCAGACCACGACGGCGACCAGCACCCGCCGGCCGCTCAGGGCTCCCCCACTCGCTGCCGCGGGCGCGGTCGGCTCCCCAGCGCTCGTCGTGCGGCGCCGCGACCTGACCAGCACGACCGCGCCACCGAGCACCAGGACGCCGATCGGCAGGGCCCACAGCAGCAGCTCCGGGCCCCGGGAGGAGGGTGTGGTGACGATGTCGGCGCCGTACCGGTCCACGAACCATGCGCGCACCTGGTCCGGGCTCCGGCCGTCCTTCAGCTGGTGGGTGATCTCCGCGCGCATGCTGCGCGCGATCGGGGTGTCGGAGGCAGCCACCGACTCGCCGTTGCAGGCCGGGCAGCGCAGCGTCTTCGCGACCCGGTCGACCCGGGTCGACAGCGGCGGAGTCGGCTCGTGGGTGAGCACGATCGCGGCGACCGCCGCGGCCGCGACCAGGACGGCGACCACCGGGACCCAGAGACGCCGGGTCACGACCATCGGCGTACCTGGGAGTCGAGCCACTCCCGCGACACCGCCCCGATCCGCCGGGCGCGGACGATGCCCTGGCCGTCGACGACCACCGTCTCGGGCACCCCGGTCGCCCCCCAGCTGACCGCGAGCCGACCGTGGGGGTCGACGACCGCGACCAGGTCCTGGGCGTTCGCGTCCGACAGCAGGGCGCGCGCGGCCACCGGCCCGTCGCGGGTGTCGACGGTGACGAGCCGCACGCCCTGGCTCCGGTAGTCGGCCGCGGCCCGCGCCAGCAGCGGGATCTCGTCGCGGCACGGAGCGCACCAGGCCGCCCAGATGTTGACCAGGGTCAGGTGCCCGGTCGGCCGGAGGACGTACGACGAGCCGTCCAGCGTGCTGCCACGCAGCGCCGGCGCCCGCTCGCCGAGCAGGGCACGATGCGTGTTCTCGCCATGGACGCCGAGGGAAAGGGTCAGTCCGGCCAGCACGCCCACCGCGAGCAGGACGCCGGTCGCGACGGACAGCAGCCGGAACAGGTGCCGGGGCCGGATCACCGTTCGGCCCTCGCGGCCAGGTCGGGGGTGACCGCCAGCGGCGGAGCCGGGGCCGGCTCGGGCACGGCCGCCCGCGCCGGCGCACGCCGCCGACGCCGTCGCAGCAGGAGCGACCCGAGCCCGGCCAGCGCCATCACGGCGCCGCCGGCCCAGATCCAGCCGACCATCGGGTTGCGGGCGACCCGCACGGTCACCGCGCCGTTGCGGTCAGCGGACAGGAGGGTGACGTAGAGGTCGCCGCCCACCCGGCTCGAGACGGCCGGGACCGCGACCGTCATGTCGTGGGCCGGCGAGTAGCGCAGACCCGGCGAGAGCCGGACCGTGCGGTCGCCGCGACGCAGCACGAGCCCGGCCCGGGTCACGATGTCACCGGCCGAGCGGTCCCGGCTCACCGCGGACACTGCGACGTCGACACCCGCGACGCGGTGCGAATGGCCGGGCGTCACGGTCCCCTCACCCGCCACGGCGTACGCCGACGAGCCGGCGACGCCGACCAGCAGGAGGACGAAGCCGAGATGGGCACCCATCCCGGCGACCCTGCCCCACGAGCCGACCCGGCGTACGACGTCGCGCACGATGCCGGTGAGCACGAAGCCCGCGAGACCGAAGGTCACCAGGGCGGCCCGGCCGGTCGGGGCTTTGACCGCCAGGCAGACGACCACCGCCGCGCCGACCGCGGCGGGGAGCAGCGCCCGCCGGAGCACCGCCGCGCCCCGGTCGCCGCGCCAGCGCAGGTAGGGACCGAGACCCATCAGCGCGAGCAGGAGTCCCACCACCGGGACGCTGACGGTGTCGAAGTAGGACGGACCGACGGCCACCTGCGAGCCGTTCACCGCGTCGGCCAGCACCGGGAACAGCGTGCCCACCAGCACGGTCACCGCGAGCACGACCAGCAGCACGTTGTTGGCCAGGATCGCCGACGTCCGGGAGAGCACCGGACCCAGGCTGCCGCGGGGCGACCCGAGCCCGCCGGGGCGAAGCAGGGCGAGTGCGACGACCCCGGCGAGCACGGCCGCGAGGAAGGCCAGCAGCACGACACCCACGCCCGAGGACGCGAAGGTGTGCACGCTGACGCTCACGCCGGACCGGGTGATGAACACGCCCAGCCCGGCCAGGACGAAGGCGCCGACGGCCAGGCTCAGGCTCCACGCCGGCAGGGCGCCGGACCTACGCAGCACCATGCCCGAGTGGAGCAGTGCGGTGGTCAGCAGCCAGGGCAGCAGTGCAGCGTTCTCGACGGGGTCCCACGCCCAGTAGCCACCCCAGCCGAGCACGGTGTAGGACCACCAGGCCCCCATCACGATGCCGGCCGTGAGCACCGACCAGGTCCACAACGCCCAGGGACGTACCACGCGCGCCCAGCCGCCGTCGGCTCGACCGGTCACCAGGGCGGCTACCGCGTAGGAGAACAGCACGGCGGTGCCGAGCAGCCCGGCGTACAGCAGGGGCGGGTGCACCCCCATCGCCGGATGGTCGGCGAGCAGGGGGTTGGGCCCGGGCCCGTCGGCCGGTGCCGGCTGCACCCGGTCGAAGACCTGGCCCGTGAACAGCGCGAGCCCGGCGAAGAAGGCCGCCACCGTCGACAGGCAGGACACGGCCCAGGCGTGCAGCCGCCGGGCACCGGCCGGCGTGCGCCACCCCAGCACCGCGACGTACGCCGTCAGGATCAGCACCCAGAGCAGCAGCGACCCGTCATGGGCCGCCCAGAGGCTGGTGACGGTGTAGTACGCCGGCGTGCTGAGGCTGCCGTTCTCGGCGACGAACCGGATCGAGAAGTCGTGGGTGAGCAGCGCGTACTCGGCCGCGCCGACCGTGGCACCCGCCGCCAGCAACGGCAGGAGACCGAGCCAGCGCGGTGCCTGCCTGGTCGCCGGGCGAAGGGCGGCCGACGCCCACACTCCGACACAGGCGAGAGCCGAGCAGAACGCCGCGGCCAGCGCGAACGTGCCGACCCAGCCGGTCATCGCGGGGGGTGGTACTCGTTGGAGTGCCGCACCATCACCTGGTCGGCCCGGAAGATCCCGTCGGCGAGCAGGTGTCCCTCCACCACCGCGCCCTGGCCGGCCCGGAAGGTCGCCGGCGGGGCGTCGGTGGTCACCACGCGCAGGTCGTGGGCACCGTCGGTGAGCACGAACCGCACCCGCGCTCCGGTGTGATGCACCGTGCCGGCGACGACGAGCCCGCCCACCCGCACCGAGCGGTCGCCCTGGGGGCTGCTCGCCAGCTGGGTGGGCGTCCGGTAGTAGCTGAGGCTGTGGTTGAGGGCGCCGGCGACCAGCAGTCCGGCCAGCACGAACACGGCGGCCGCCAGCACGACGACCGCGGCGAGCGGTCGCCGGCCACGGAACGCCGCGCCGCTCACCGGGACCTCGACCTCCGGACCACCACGAGCAGCAGCACCCAGACCATCGCGGCCACGACGTACCCGGCCGCGACCACCGCCCAGCCGGTCATCGCGGGGTCTCCGCCGCTCGTCGGTCGGGCTCGTCGATCCCCTGAGCGGTGACCGACGTCCCGGGCAGCAGCGCCTGCGTCCGGCGTACGACGTACCAGCCTCCGGCGAGCGTGAACGTCACGACACCCACGAGCAACGCGGCCAGCATCACCGTGGCGATCGGCGGGTGCAGGCTCGGGGCGAGCAGCGTCGGCGGCTGATGCAGGGTCCGCCACCACAAGACGGAGAAGTGCACGACCGGGACGAGCAGCACCGAGCAGGCACCCCACGCCGCGACCCGGCGACGCGCGCTCGGGACATCGCCGGCGAGCGAGCGGCCGGCGAGGTAGACGACGTACACCAGGAACAGGCAGGCGGTGCTGACCAGCCGCGGATCCCAGGCCCACCAGACACCCCAGGCCGCGTGGCCCCAGATGCTGCCCTCGGCGAGGGTCAGGCCGGTCATCGCGACGCCCAGCTCGGCGGCCGCTCCGCCGACCGCCCACATCCGGTCCCGGCCGCCGAGGAGCACGGCGACGGAGCAGACGGCGACCACACCGAACGCGGCGAACGCGGTCCAGGCCGCGGGCACGTGCAGGTACATCAGGCGCTGCGACTGTCCCTGAAGCGCATCGGGCGGCGCGACCACCAGACCCATGAGGAGCAGCGCGACCGTCGACGCAAGGGCCGCGAGACCTAGTACCCGGGACAGCCGACCGGCCATGACTCCTCCTCGTTCTCGAGAGTCGGGCGCCGTCGGCGGGCAGCGCGCACCGACCCGCGACAGCGACACGATCCTCGGTGCCCGAATCACCGCGACTCATGCATCGCCGTCTTATGGCTCGGGTCGCGAGCCGTTTGGACTTGCCGGGAAGTGGTACCTACCCGGCATGTGCGCCGGCCGGACCCAGTACGTCGTGACGGCCGGCGCCTTGTTGCTCAGCGCCTCCGTCCTCACGGCGTGCGCGGGTCATCCGCCTTCGACGCTGGAGCCGGACGGGCCGAAGGCCAGCGAGGTCGCGACCTCCTGGTGGCTGCTCTTCGCGGTCGCGGCCGCCGTCTGCGTCATCGTGATCGCGCTGGCGATCATCCCGCTGGTCATCCGCCGCAGGGCGAGAGCCGACCCGGACAACCAGGGGCTGCGGTTCGTCGGCATCTTCGGGGTGGCGATCCCGGCGGTGATCCTCGGCGGCGTCTTCGCGCTGGGTCTGCGCGACCTCTCGAACGCCTCGTCGCCGCCGTCCCCCACCCAGGTCACGATCGACGTCGTCGCCCACCAGTGGTGGTGGGAGTTCCGCTACTCGGGGCCCGGCACGGGCACCGGATCCGAGGTCGTCACGGCCAACGAGGTGCACGTGCCGGTCGGTGTGCCCGTGGAGCTGCGGCTGAGCACCGCCGACGTGATCCACAGCTTCTGGCTGCCGCAGCTGACGCCGAAGACCGACCTGATCCCGAAGAAGGTCAACACCACCTGGCTGACCGTCTCGAAACCGGGTGTCTACCGGGGCGAGTGCGCCGAGTACTGCGGGGTCGAGCACGCGTACATGGACTTCGAGCTGGTCGCGCAGTCGACCACCGACTTCCGGGCCTGGGTCGCGAAGCAGGGACAGCCGGCGGCGCAGCCGACCTCGGCGCTGGCGCGGCAAGGGATGAGCCTGGTGACCACGACGACGTGCGCCAGCTGCCACACCGTGCGCGGCACCGCGGCCGACGGCACGGTCGGTCCCGACCTCACACACGTCGGCAGCCGGCCCCGCATCGGTGGCCAGATCATCAGCAACACCCCCGATCACCTGGCCTCGTGGATCGACAACCCGCAGAACATCAAGCCCGGAGTGAAGATGCCGCCGCAGCCACTCTCGCAGTCCGAGACCCAGGCGGTCGTGGCCTACCTCGAAGGGCTGAAGTAACGATGGCCGGCACGGTGATCCCCGAGCGCCGCGGCGCGGAAGCGGCCGTCGGCGCGACGCTCGACGAGCTGTGGGAGGAGGAGCCGGGGCTGCTCGGCTTCCTCACCACGGTCAACCACAAGCGGATCGGCCGGCGCTACCTGGTGACCGCGGCCCTGTTCTTCCTGTTCGCCGGCGTCAGCGCGCTCGTGATGCGCACCCAGCTCGCCGTACCCGACAACCACCTGGTGAGCCCGGAGGAGTACGACCAGCTGTTCACGCTGCACGGCACCGCGATGATCTTCTTCTTCGCGACGCCGATGAACTCCGGCTTCGGCAACTACGTGCTGCCGCTGATGATCGGTACCCGCGACATGGCGTTCCCGCGGGTCAACGCCCTGAGCTACTGGATCTTCCTGTTCTCCGGGCTGTTCATGTTCTCCAGCCTGCCGCTCGGGATGGCGCCGGACGGCGGGTGGTTCGCCTACGTGCCGCTCACCCGCGAGTACCTCCCCGGCCTGAACCTCGACTTCTACACGCTCGGCCTGCTGATGCTGGCCGTTTCGACCACGATCGGCTCGATCAACTTCATCGTCACCGCGCTGAAGATGCGCGCGCCCGGCATGTCGCTCAACCGGGTGCCGCTCTTCGTCTGGGCGATCGTGACCCAGTCCTTCATGCTCGTCTTCGCGCTGCCGCCCCTCGACGCCGCGAACCTGATGCTGTTCATGGACCGCCGCTTCGGCACCCACTTCTTCGACACCAGCCACGGCGGCGACGCGGTGCTGTGGCAGCACCTGTTCTGGCTGTTCGGCCACCCGGACGTCTACATCATCGTGCTGCCTGCCATGGGCATCATCTCGTCAGTCATCCCGGTGTTCTCACGCCGGCCGATCGTGGCGTACCCGCTGGTGGTCCTGGCCACCGTCGCGACCGGGATCATCTCCTTCGGCGTCTGGGTGCACCACATGTTCGCAGTCGGCCTCTCGACCGTGTCGCTGGCCTTCTTCTCCGCCGCCACCCTGACGATCAGCCTGCCGGCCGGCATCCAGATGTTCGCCTGGCTGGGCACGATGTGGTTCGGACGGATCCGGATCACCACCGCGATGCTGTACGCCGTCAGCTTCATCGTCGCGTTCGTGCTGGGCGGCGTGACCGGGGTGATGTTCGCCGTCGTGCCGTTCGACCAGCAGGTCACCGATTCCTACTTCGTGGTCGCCCACTTCCACTACGTGCTCTTCGGCGGCGCCGTGCTGCCGCTGCTCGCCGGGCTCTTCTACTGGTGGCCGAAGATGACCGGCCGGATGACGAGCCCACGCGGCGGGCTGATCAGCTTCATCCTGGTCTTCGGCGGCTTCAACCTGACCTTCTTCCCGATGCACATCTCGGGCCTGCTCGGGATGCCGCGTCGCATCTACAGCTACGACGGCGACCTCGGCTGGAACATCTGGAACCTGCTCTCGACCATCGGCGCGTTCGTGCTCGCGCTGGGCTTCCTGCTCACCTTGTTCGTCTTCGTGCAGAGCCTCCTGCACGGACCGCGGTCCCCCGACAACCCGTGGGGCAGCAACACGCTCGAGTGGGCCACCGGCTCTCCGCCGAAGGAGTACAACTTCCCGGTCCTGCCCACCGTGCACAGCCTGAACCCGCTCTGGGACGGGAAGTCCCTGGCCTCCATGGAGGAGCACGACGAGGACGACCTGCGGGTGCTGACCGACGAGCACCAGACCCTGCGCACCAGTGAGTTCGACGCGCGCATCGAACGGGTGATGACCATGCCCGAGGAGATCATCCAGCCGATCCTGGTGGCCCTCTCCCTCCTGATCACCGTGGTCTTCCTGCTGCTCAAGATCTACGTCGGCGCGTACGTCGGCGCCGGGCTGCTGGCCCTGGTCGTGCTGTGGTGGACCTGGAACCGGCCGGAGGTGGAGTCATGACCGCCGTCGCCCGCGGTACCGAGGCCGCCGTCCGGCGTACGCCCCACCGCCTGGAGGAGGCGCCGTCCGGCCGGACCACCGGCTGGTGGGGGATGGTGCTGTTCATCTGCACCGAGTCCGCGACGTTCGCGGCGGTCCTGGCCAGCTACTACTACCTGCGGTTCAGCGCGGACGGCACCTGGCCGCCCGACCACGAGAAGCTGCCCAGCCTGCTGGTGCCGTCGATCGGCACCGCCGTGCTGATCGTCAGCTGTCTGCCGATGTGGCTGTGCGGGCGGGCGGCGCGACTCCGGGCCGGAGACCGCAGACTCTTCTGGCTGGTCGTCACGCTGCTCGGCGGGGTCTGCTTCTTCGTGCTCCAGGTCATCGACTGGCGCGACGAGTGGCCCGCCTCCACCCTCAGCAAGGACACCTACGGGTCGCTGTTCTACTCGGTCACCGGGCTGCACACCGTCCACGTCGTCCTCGGGCTCCTGATGCTCCTGCTCCTGCTCGCCCAGGCGATCGTCCGACGGCTGGGCCCGTCCCGCCAGACCGGGTCCATCCGGGTGGTCGCCCTGTACTGGTACTTCCTCGCCGCCGTCGCCGTCCCCGTCTACGTCACGGCCTACCTCGCGCCGTACTGGATCTGACATGAGCCGACCCACCACGCCCCCGGAGTCACCGCCGACCGCGTCGTCGGACGGGTCGACGGGCGCTTCCGGCGGCGCACGGAGCGGACGGGTCGGGCCGATCCTGACCTGGTTCGCGGTCGTCGGTGGTGTGGTCGCCTGGGCGGTGAGCCTGGCGGTCTCGTGGTCGACCATGGAGCTGGGGTGCCTGGTCCGCTACCCGGCGTACGACCTGCAGCACGGCGGAAGTCCGTCGCGGGCGGAGTACGCCGTGACCATCGGCGCCATCGTGATCCCCTGGCTGGTCACCCTGCTCGCGCTGCTGGCCTGCCTGCGCCTCCGGGTGCTGGTCCGGCGCCTCGAGGACGACGACCTCGCGAAGGGCCGGCTCCACCTGCTGATGGTGATCGGGCTGTTCCTCGACTCGATGATGCTGGCCGCGATCACCGGCGGCGGGATCGCGCTCTACGTGCTGGAGGCGTGCTGATGACCGCGGCCCTGGCCTGGAGCGCCGCCGTGGTCGGCGGGTGCCTGCTGCTCGCGGGCGCGGTCTGCTACATCCGAGGGCTGCATCGCCTGCACCGCAGCGCGAGCGGCCGCTCCCACCTCGGCCGACCGTGGGCCGTGGCGGCCGCCGTTGTCGTCGCAGGCGTCGTTACCGCCCCTCCGCTGGGTGAGCTCCTCGAGGAGCGGCTGTCCACGCACATGGCTCAGCACATGACGCTGATCCTGGTGTCGGCGCCGCTGCTCGCGCTGTCCAGGTGCGGCCTGCCCCTGCTCGCCGGCCTTCCTCGCGCCGCACGCCGTCCGCTCACCCGGCTGCAGCACCGGCTCCTCCGGCCGGCCGTGATCGGACCGCACCTCGCCTGGGGCGCCTACATCGGTGCGCTCTGGCTCTGGCACCTGCCCGCGGCGTACGACGAGGCGGTGGCCTCGACGTACGCACACGTCGCCGAGCACGCCTGCTTCCTGCTGACGGCCTGGCTGTTCTGGTGGCACCTGTTCGGTCCGGCCCGACGGCGGCTCACCGGACCCGCCGCGGTGCTGTACGTCGCCGCCGCGATCCCGCCGGGGGCCGCGCTCGGCGCTCTGCTGACCTTCATCGACCACCCGCTCTACCCGGCCCAGGCACAGGCGGCGCACGCGGCGGGTGCGGACGTGATCGTCGACCAGCGCATCGGCGGGCTCGTGATGTGGGTGCCGATGGACTTCTTCTTCGTGGCCCTCGCGGTCGTTCTCGTCGGCGGCTGGCTGCGCGCGCTGCAGCGGCGCTGGCCCGAGCCGGAGTACGGCCAGATCGACGACCCTGTCGACGGCATGGTGCTGGAGGAGCCCTCCGTGGGAGGCGCCCGATGAGCGGACGGACCAGACGCTCCTGGGTGGTGCGATCGCTGGGACTCCTGGCAGTCATCGGGGCGGCGCTGTGGCTGACCACGACGCTGCGCGCGGGCTCCGCGGTGGCCGGAGCCGGCACGGCGTACTCTCCGTCCCGCGCCGGTGACACCAACCTCGGGCAGCACGTCTTCCTCCGCGACTGCGCGTGGTGCCACGGGATCCAGGCGCAGGGCACCAGCCGCGGGCCGGACCTGCGCTCGGCGGGGCCGGCGTACGTCGACTTCATGCTGAAGACCGGCCGGATGCCGCTGCTCGAGCCGGACGCCACCACCGAGCCGCACACCCAGAAGTACGACGCGGCCACCATCGCCGCGCTGGTGCAGTACGTCGGCGAGCAGCTCGGCTCGGGTGAGCCGCTCCCCCAGCTCTCGGCCGGCGACATCACGTCCGGGCGCACGGTCTTCCTGGCCAGCTGCGCCGCCTGCCACTCCTCCTCCGGCACCGGGACCATCCTCCAGGACGGCACCCGGGTGCCCCAGCTGTACGACACCCCGTCGGAGCAGATCGCCGAGGCGGTGCGGGTCGGCCCGGGTGAGATGCCGCCGTTCGGTGCCAAGACCCTCGACGACCAGGAGCTGAACGACGTGGTCAGCTACGTCCAGCAGCTCGGGCCGCAGCAGGTCGAGGGCGGCCATCCGCTCGACCAGTACGGGCCGATCGCGGAGAGCCTGCTCGCCTTCCTGATCCCGCTGCCGCTCCTCGTGATCATCATTCTCCTGCTCGGCCGCCGGGCACCCCGTAAGGAATCCGAAGAGTGAGCCGCGCTCCGGCCCCGCGTCCGGTCGTGCTCTGCTTCGGCCTGGGCACGCTGTGCGCGATGGGCTTCGCCGCGGCGTACGTCCTCGACCTGAGCACGCCGGTCCTGGGCGCCGTCCTCGGCGGCTCGCTGACGCTGATAGCGCTGGCCCTTGCGGTGTGGTCGCACCGGATCGACCAGGAGGAGCCGGACTACGTCGAGGAGCGGGCGATCGGCCCGACGTCGTCGGAGCAGTTCGAGCACTTCCGGCAGGCGCTCACCGAGTCGCCCGTGCCCCGGTCCGGCTTCCTGTGGGGGATGTTCGGGCTGTCGGTCACGACGCTGGGCGCGGCGCTGCTGTTCCCGCTGCGCTCGCTGCTGCCCTCGATGAGCGAGGTGCCCGACGAGGTCCTCTCCGAGAGTGCGTTCAGCCAGGGCCGGCGGCTGATGACCGAGGAGCTCCAGCCGGTCAAGCCCGACGACCTCGAGGTCGGTGGGTATCTCACCGTGTTCCCCGATGGGTCCGACCCCCGCCAGGACGTCGGCGCGACGCTGCTGATCCGGGTCTCGCCAGACCAGCTGCAGCTACCGGCCGACCGCACCAACTGGGCGGTCGACGGCGTCGTCGCCTACTCCAAGCTGTGCACGCATGCCGGCTGCCCGGTCGGGTTGTACGCCGACCAGCCGGCGCAGCTGCTGTGCCCCTGCCACCACTCGGTGTTCAACGTGCTCGACGGCGCGAAGCCGATGCAAGGTCCCGCCTCCCACCCGCTGCCGCAGCTGCCGCTCGCCCTCGACGGCGACGGCAACCTGGTCGCGAACGGCCCGTTCTCGGGCCCCGTCGGTGCCGCCTGGTGGGGGTACCGCGCATGAGGGCGCGACGCGCGAACCGGGTGCTCCGGCTCGCCGACGAGCGGCTGGGGTACGCCTCGGTCGCCCGCAAGACGATGGCGAAGATCTTCCCCGACCACTGGTCGTTCATGCTCGGCGAGATCGCGCTGTACAGCTTCATGTTCCTGGTCGCGACCGGCATCTACCTGGTGCTCTTCTTCGACCCGAGCTCGCACCTCACGACGTACGACGGCTCGTACGCGCCGATGCACGGCAAGGAGGTGTCGAGCGCCTACGCCTCGACGGTGAGCATCAGCTTCGACGTGCGCGCAGGGCTGCTGGTGCGGCAGGCGCACCACTGGGCCGCTCACATCTTCGTCGGCGCCATCGTGCTGCACCTCTGCCGGATCTTCTTCACGGGGATGTTCCGCAAGCCCCGCGAGCTGAACTGGACGGTCGGGGTCACCCTGCTGATCCTGGCGATCTTCAACGGCTTCGCCGGCTACTCGCTCCCGGACGACCTGCTGTCGGGCACGGGGCTGCACATCTTCTTCTCGATCGCCGAGGGGACGCCGTTCATCGGAGACTGGTTGGCGTTCCTGGTCTTCGGCGGCAACTTCCCCGGCGACGTGATCATCGAGCGCCTCTACGCGCTCCACATCCTGATCGTGCCGGCGTTGATCGCGATCCTGATCACCGTGCACATGGCCGTCCTGATCCGGCAGAAGCACAGCCACTTCTCCGGTCCCGGCCGGTCGGACGCGAACGTGGTCGGCTCGCGGATGTGGCCGTCGTACGCCATCCGGTCGCTGTCGCTGATGTTCTTCGTCAGCGCGGTGTGCGTCCTGCTCGGCGGCTTCGCGCAGATCAACCCGATCTGGGTGTGGGGCGACTTCTCCAGCCCCCAGATCACCGCACCCTCCGTCGCCGACTGGTACGTCGGGTGGATCGAGGGCGCGCTGCGCCTCTTCCCGCCGATGGAGCCGCATCTGCTGGGCTTCACGATCCCCAACCAGTTCTGGGCCGGCGTCCTGCTCCCCCTCGTGACCTTCGCGGCGTTGTACCTGTGGCCGTGGATCGACCGTCGGCTCACCCACGACTACGGCACCCACCACCTGACCGGGCGGCCGCGCGAGAGCCCCGGACGGGTGGCGATCGGCGTCGCGGCGCTGACCTTCTACGGCGTGTGCCTCGTGGCGATGTCGGAGGAGACCCTGGTGCAGTGGACGCACGCGCCGGTCGCCGACATCCGCAACACGCTGCGCGTCGTGGTGATCGTCCTGCCCTTCGTCACCGGCTTCATCGCGCACCGCATCGCACGGGCGCTGCGTGACAGCGGCGCGGGCGGGCTGCTGCTGCTGTCGAAGGCCGACTGGCGCCGCGCTCGTGAGGTGCGCCGGGCGGGCAAGGCGCCGCCCATCCCACCGTCCGAGCCGCCGACCGAGGAGGAGTCGCCCGAGGCACCGGCTCCCGGCGAGCCGCTGGACGAGGAGGGCCGTCCGCTCACCGAGTCCCCCGCCTGGGTCCATCCCGGCGGGAGGATCCCCGAATGAGGCCGTCGGAGAGGGGTCGTGTCGTCGTCACCCAGCAGCCGGACGGCTGGTGGCGCTGGCGCTACGAGCCGGCCTCACCGGACGGCGACGTCCTGGTCAGCAACGAGGCCCACCCCGAGCGGGGGGAGGCGGTCGAGAGCGCCCGCAAGGCCTACCCGAGCCTGTACCCGAACGTCGAGTCGCCCCAGGTCCCGAAGCACCGCCTCCGCACCCTGGTACGCCGTGCGGCCACCGGCGCGCTGGTCGTCGGCGTCGTCGTCGCCGCGGCCAAGTCCGGCAACCGCAGAGCCGGAGCCGGTGGTTGAGCAGGTCGCTCCCCACGGGTGGTTCGAGGAAGGCCCGCCGTACGCACTGCTTCGCGAGCGTTTCGTGAGCCTCGAGGGGGCCACAACCCACCCAGGGCCGCCGATCACCCGCGTAGGCGGGTGATCCGACAACGGACTCGTCGGGTCCAAAGACGCCCGGAGGTGGTGGGTCAGGTCGACAGCCGCCTGGTCCGGAGGACGCAGGTGAGCATGGGAAGCTCGAACTCGCTCGCGGCGGTCTCGGGACGGCTCGCGAGGAAGGCGCGGATCTGGCCGAGCCGCGCCTCTCGTTCCCGCTCCGGCATCACCAACATGCCCGCGCGGGTCGCGAGCGTCTCGACCAAGGAGTCGGCCGTTCGGCGCTGTCCGTGCGGGAACTCCGCCTGCTCCGGCGTACCGAAACGGGCCGTTGCGCCGTTCGCGGGAAGATGGGCGGTCGCGGTCTCGGCACGCCAGCTGTCGGGCGTGTCACGCGGACCGATGGCCTCGCTGCCGCTGACGCGTCGCAGCTCCGCGACCCAGTCGATCCGATCGTCCAGCACATTCCAGAGCCCGGAGAGGATGCCGCCGGGCACGAGGACGCGAGCGATCTCCGGACCCGCGAACGCCATGTCGAACCAGTGCATGGCGTTGCCCGCCACCACCGCGTCGACGGACGCGTCGGCAAGCGGTATCGCCTCCGCACTTCCGGACCTGGCCGGGACATTCGGCAACCGCCTGTGCAGCTCGGCCAGCATCGCCGGATCGGGCTCGACCGCGGTGGTCTCGAGCCCGGCCGCGACCAGCGTGCCGGTGAGCTTGCCCGTGCCGGCACCGAGGTCCAGCACGCGAGGGCCCGGAGCCAGGTCGAGCGCCCACCGCACCGCCGCCTGGGCGTAGTCGGGACGGTGCTCCTCATACGCGGCCGCAGCCCTGCCGAACGACGACGCGTGTCGAAGCCGGTCGCCTTCGTCCACGGCCCCCAACCTACTGACATCCGTGAACTGCCATTCGCCCTACATGGGCGATCGTGTCGTGCGATCCTGCCGTCGTGCTCACTCGGAAGTCGCGTCGATCGGCCACCCCCCTCAGTTCGAGCGTCGGAACCGGTCGAGGCCCGGCCAGATCCCGGAGATACGTGTCCGCCCTCGGCGGCATGGTCCTCGCCGGCACGGCGATGGCGGTCGTCGGGGCAGGCACACCGGCCGAGATGGCGCAGGTGCGGCCGGCCTCGTCGCGCCCCTGTGTGGGTTACTGCAAGTACCCCACGAACGCGGCCGCGGTGTTCCGGTGGGGCAAGCCGGCGTGGGACCAGGAGTTCGAGGTCGGGTCGCTCGGCAACAACTGGAAGTCCAACCACCCCGGCCTGATCTACCAGGTGAACGGCATGCTCACCCTCGACGCGTCGAAGGGCCCCGCCAACGTCACGGCGTACCCCAGCGACCAGGCCGCCCGGGTGGGCCGCTGGGAGGCGCGGGTGCGCGCCCGGGAGCCGCAGAAGGGCACGGGGGCGCACTACCGCTACACCTGGGAGCTGGTCCCGGCGAGTGGCGACGACAGCTGCGGCGCGAACAGGATCGTGCTCGGCACCTACTCGCCCGGTGACACGCGGGTCCGCGGCTCGGTGAACACGCTCCCGGACCACCGCTTCACCTACGCCCGCAAGCGAGACCTGCGTTCACTGGCGTGGCACACGTACGCCGTCGAGATCACCAAGCGCCACATCTCCTGGTTCGTCGACACCAAGGTGATCAGGACGGAACGGCGGCGCGCTGCCCTCTCCGGCATCAGGTACCGCCCGCAGTTCGTGATGCAGTCGGTGCCCGGCGCCACCATGCGGCCGTCGTTCATGCAGATGGACTGGGTCCGCTACTACACGCTGAAGCGTCCGAACGCCCACTCGATCGACGCCCCGCAGATGCACCTGACCACCGTCACTCCACGCTGCTGAAACTCGTCTCGCATCTCACCGAGCGCCGACAAAACCGGTGGGTACGCCGGTCACCGTCTCGCGACAATGGCCGACGTGGAAGACGTGCAGGTCGTCGTGGCTCACCAGGAGCGTGCGACCGTGCGCGTCGGCGAGGTGTTCCTGAAGATCGACGCCGATCAGCGACGTACCGACGTCGAGGTCGAAGCCATGGCCCGGGCGCCGATCCCGACACCGCAGGTGCTGTGGCGGAAGCCGCCGGTGCTCGCGCTCGCCGGTCTCCCGGGGTCAGCACTGGGCCGGCTCGGCGAGCCGCCGACGTCGTCACCGAAGGCCTGGTCGGCGGCGGGTGCCGCCGTACGGACGCTGCACGACGCGGCGCCGCCACCCTGGCCCGGCCGGACCCTCGACGAGGTCGCGTCGAGCCTGGAGCGTGAATGCACGTGGCTCCTCGCGAACGACGTCCTCCCCGCCGACCTGGTCACACGGAACCGCCGGATCGCCGAGGCGGCGCTCCGGCCCTGGACGCCGGTGTTCATGCACGGCGACCTGCAGGTCGCCCACGTGTTCGTCGACGGTGACCGGGTCACCGGCGTGGTCGACTGGTCCGAGGCGGGTCCCGGCGACGGGCTGTACGACCTCGCGAGCCTGACGCTCGGGCACCGGGAGCACCTCGGTGACGTCATCGCCGGCTACGGCGCCGAGGTCGAGGTCGACGTGATCCGTGCCTGGTGGTCATGGCGCAGCCTGATCGCCGTCCGATGGCTGGTGGAGCACGGCTTCGACCCGGCCGCACCGGGCTGCGAGGTCGACGTACTGCGATCCCAGGTCTGAGGCTGCCCAGCGCGGGCACGGCCGGTCAGACTCAGTAGCCTCCGCCGCCGCCCCCGCCGCTGCTGCCTCCGCCGCTGTAGACGACCAGCAGGATGATGATGACGGCCACGATGACCACGACCAGTCCACCGAGGATCCATCGTTTGGTCAGCACGCTGACCACCGACTCTCTTCTATCGGATGTTGATGTGCCCAGGGCACATCCGTCACTGGGAACTACGCACCGGGGCTCCGGTTCGTTCAGGTTCCAGGGGCCGATCGAGCCGGCGGTCTGCGATCCTCACAGGGTGGACGAGAGGACGGCAGCCGCGGTGTCGTGGCTGCTCGAGGCCGACGACCCAGCGGTGCGACACCTGGCCCGCCGAGAGCTCGTGGGCACGGACTCCGTCACGGACCTGACCGGTCCCACGGCAGGTCCCTGGGTGTCCGCCCTTCTTGCCGGGCAGCAGGAGGACGGCGGGTTCGGCGGCGACCCGTACCGCAAGTGGACCGGCGCGCACTGGCGCCTGGTGTCGCTGGCGGAGCTCGGCGTGCCCGCCGACGACCGGCGCGTGGCGGCCGCCGCCGAGCACGTGCTGGCGTGGATCGCGAACGGCCTGAGGTATCCGCCGCGAGTCGTGGAGGGTCTGCCGCGTTCACACGCCAGCGTCCATGGCAACGCCCTGGGCGCATGCGCGCGGTTGGGACTTGCCGGGGACGAGCGCGCCGCGCGGCTGGCCGAGGCGATCATCTCCTGGCAGTGGCCGGACGGCGGCTGGAACTGCGACAACCAGGCGGACGGACACCGTTCGTCGTTCCACGAGTCGCTCCGGACGGCGTGGGGCCTGCAGGAGTACGCCGCGGCCACCGGCCACGAAGGTGCCCAAGATGCGGCAGACCGCGCCGTCGAGCTGTTCCTCGAGCACCGGGTGTTTCGCAGGGGCGGCAGTGGCGAGCCGATCAACGCCCGCTGGCTGTCCACGCCGTACCCGTCGTACTGGCACTACGACGTGCTCGCTGCGCTGCTCGTCATCGCCCGTGGAGGGAAGACGAACGATCCTCGCGCGTCGGACGCCCTGGATCTTCTCGAGGACAAGCGCCGACCGGACGGCCGGTGGAACGCCCAGGCGCAGTGGTGGCGCGCGTCCGACAGCAGGACCACGCCCGAGGTCGTCGACTGGGGTGCCGCCGGCCGCCCCAACCTGATGGTCACCCTCAACGCCCTCCGCGTGCTCGTTGCTGCCGGCCGGGTGAGCCTCGAGGACTAGCGCGGCCCAGCGCCACGTGCCCTAGGGATCCAGCAGCCCGAGGTCGGCTGGTTCGGGCGGACCGAGACTGGTGGCGCCGGTCCCCCTCCGCACGTACTCGCGTCCCTGCGGCCACAGCACGGTGAACTGGTCACCCGTGGCATCGTCGTAACGCAGGTAGGACACCGAGTCGATGTCGACGCGGAACAGGTGGACCCGATCGGGATCCGGCCGCCACCCCAGGGCGGCCGACACCGCGTCCGCGTAACGCTCCCGCACACCGCGGTCCTCCTCCGCGTGGCAGCGCCCGCGCAGCTTGTACTCCCCGTCGCCGCCGTCGCGGCTGGACACGATGCTGTGCACCAGCACCCTCGGGTCGCGGGCCAGGTCTGCCGCCTTGTGCGATCCCCAGAGCATCGACAACCACAGCTCGCCGTCGAGCACGAACGGCTCGACCGGGCTGATCCGTGGAGCGCCGTCCCGACGGATCGTGCCGACGAGCACCACACCCGGAGCGAGCAGCTTCTTCCTGCCCAGAGCCGCCAGCCCTCGGGCGGCCGCTTCGAAGTCGGCCCAACGCATGCCCAACACCTCCACGAGGTCAGTCGATGAATCCAGCCCAGCAGCAACAACCGACATCCGCGAGGGCCTGGCGCGGTGGCCGGCGGTGTGTGCCGGGGCCTCGACGTACCAGCGGAAGCGGTCAGGAGCGGCGGCCGACACCCGTCGCCAGCTCGTGCGCACGCCCCGGCCCGCTGGTGGCGGGCGACAGGGGCGGGGTGGGTGGAGTGTCGAGGTCGGCCGGCGCCTCGAGGAAGGTGCGGACGGCGTCCTCCGCCGTCGTCGTGGCGCTCCAGCGCAGCTCGCGGCGGGCGCGCTCGGTCGACATCACCGGGACGCGCATCAGCAGGTCGAACAGCTCCGGAGCCGTCGGGATCATCCGCCCGTGGAACGCCGCGCTGGTGGCGGCCCGGAGCGCGGCGGCGGGGACATGCCTGGGCTGGGCCCGCAGGATCTCGCCCAGCTCGGCCGGACCCAGCACCGGGGTCGCGGCGACGTTGAAGGCGCCGGCGACGTCTCCGGTGACCGCGGTCAGGTAGGCCGCGGCGACGTCGGTGGTGTGGATCGCCTGCAGCCGCAGCGAGCTCGGCAGCGGCAGCACCGGCACCCGTCCCGGCCGAAGCAGCCGACGACTGAGGAAGGGTCCGAGGAACAGCCGGCGCTGCTGCTCCGCGGCCTCGGCCCGGAAGGTGAACGCAGGACGGAGCCGTACGACGCGCTGCTGCGGATGATCGACCTCGTGCCGGTCGAGCAGCCGCTCGACGTACGCCTTCTCCCGGCTGTACGCCGCCTGCGGCACCGAGTCGGTCGGCCACGCCTCCGAGACGGGCAGAAGGTCGACCCGGGAGGAGTACGCACCGACGGACGAGGCGTGCACGAGGGCCGGCACCCCGGCCTTCGCCGCCGCCGCGAACACCCGGGCGCTGCCGACGACGTTCGACTGCCAGGTGACCTCCGCCCGCCTCATGGGGTGGAACAGCCAGGCCAGGTGCACCACGGCGTCAGCTCCGTCGAAGACCGGCTCGAGGTTCGCCGTGCTGACGTCGCCCCAGAACCAGTCGACGCCGTCCGGCTGCCACTCGTGACGCCGGCGGCACACGCCGGTCACCGACATGACCTCGGGGCTGCGCACCAGCGCCTCGACGAGCGCCGTACCGACGTTGCCACTGGCTCCGGTGACGACGACCCTCATCGGCACGCCCTCCGTCGAAGAGCGATCGGCGTCATGACCCGCTGTTGTCCGGGGCCGCGGACAGGGCGGCGAGCAGCTCGCCGGCCTGCTGCGGCGACGTCGCGCGCGCCACGTCGGCCTGGGCGACCATGCCCACGAGCCGGTCGCCGTCGATCACCGGCAGCCGGCGTACGCCGTGCTCGATCATCGTGCGCAGCGCCTCCTCGATGGCGTCGTCCGCACCGATCGTGACCGCCCTGCCGTCGGCCGGCTCCGAGACCCGGGTCGTCGCGGGGTCGCGTCCCTCGGCGATGCCGGCGACGACGATGTCCCGGTCGGTGACCATGCCCTCGAGCCGCTCGTCCACCCCGCAGATCGGCAGAGCGCCGACGCCGAGGTCGCGCATCTTGCGCGCGGCATCCAGGAGCGTGTCGTCGGCTCCGGCGCACTCGGCGCCTTCGGTCATGATCTCGCGGGCGGTGGTCATCTGCTCTCTCCTGCTGGCTCCGGTTGGTCCGTGGTGGCGGGGCGTCTGCCAAGTACCCGGCCCCCCGCGCGTCACACCCGGACGCCGCTGAGCCGGAGACCGAGCCTGGGGAGCGCGGGGATGCGTTGCCGGTCCGGCGCGCCGGACGACACGCGGAACGACACCCCCGCCAGGCGCTCGACCGTCCTGTCCAGCACCGACGCCGTGAGATCCTCGCCGGGGCACCGGTGTCCGGTACGTACGTCGCCGCCTCCCTGCGGCACCAGCTCGAACTCCCCGACCGGCCGCTCCATGAATCGCTCCGGCCGGAAGCGGTCGGGGTCGCCCCAGGACGGATGACGGTTGGTGCCGGGTACGTCGAGCAGCACGGCGTCGCCCACGTCCAGCTCGTGTCCCTGCCAGGTGGTCTCCCGGCGTACCCGCCCCAGCAGCGCCGGCACGAACGGACTCACGCGACGTACCTCCTGGACGAACGCGCGTCTCGCCACCTCCTGACCCGGGTCCGCCAGGGTCGGCCCCAGCCCCGGGTGGCGCACCAGCTCCCAGCCGGCGAAGGTCCCCAGCCACGCCACGGCCACGGCCGGCCGCAGCACGTTGAGGAGCTCGACCGCCGCCACCCGAGGAGGCAGCTCCGCCCAGGCTGCGTCGGGCTTCACCCGGTCGAGCACGGTCCCCGCCGGCGCGACCATCCTGCCGGCGCGGGTGCGTCGGACGATCCGCTCGGCCCACGCGTCTGCCCACCACCGCGCAGCCCAGCCCCGCGCGTAGGGCGCCGGTGTGAGCCCGAAGCCGGCGACGATCGCCGCCAGGCGACGGCTGATCCGGTCAGCATCGGCAAAGTGACCTACGCCGATGCCGGCCCAGTCGAGCGCGGCACCGCCGTAGCAGCGGACGAGCTCGTCATGCAGGGAGAACTCCCCCAGCTCCGGCCAACGCCGCACGGCCCGGGTGAGCCGCTCCTCGACGAGGCCGGTCAGTGTCCGCTCGGAGGACAGGGTCTCCAGGAACATCGCCTTCCGCCGGCGGTGCTCCTCGTCGTCCAGGCCGTGCACCGCGCCCCGGCCGAACAGCAGCCCCGACAGCGGCCGAGGCACCGCGCCACGCCGCGCGACCACGCTCTCGTCGTAGAAGAAGCGTGCCCCCGGCTCGCCCCGGACGACCAGGCACGGACGGCCGAACATCCGCGCACGGAGCGCATCCTCGGCGTACGCGCGAGGATCGGCGTCCCACATCCGCGGCAGCGCGTCGTACCCCTCGCGCCACAACCTCCAGGCGACATCGTCCGTGGCGCCGTCCATGCTGGTCGGTGCCCTCTCGCGGCCGGCGCATGCGTCGAGGTGCAACGGGTAACGGGCGGGAATGAAGGCAGTCACATTCCAGGGCCCGCACACCCTCTCCGTCGACCAGGTGCCTGACCCGAGCATTCAGCAGCCCACCGACGCGATCGTGCGGATGACGTCCACCGCGATCTGCGGCTCCGACCTGCACCTCTACGACATCCTCGGCATGTGGATCAACAAGGGCGACATCCTCGGCCACGAGCCGATGGGGATCGTCGAGGAGGTCGGCCCCGACGTCACCCAGATCAAGCCCGGTGACCGGGTGGTCGTGCCGTTCAACATCTCCTGCGGCCACTGCTGGATGTGCTCGCGCGGCTTCATGGCGCAGTGCGAGACGACCCAGGTCACCGGCCAGGGCAAGGGCGCGGCACTGTTCGGCTACACCAACCTGTACGGCGCGGTCCCCGGCGCGCAGGCGGAGTACCTGCGGGTCCCCCAGGCGCACTTCGGCCCGATCAAGGTGCCCAGCGACCATCCCGACGAGCGGTTCCTGTTCCTCTCGGACATCATCCCGACCGCCTGGCAGTCGGTGAAGTACGCCGACATCGAGCAGGGCAGCACCTGCGCGGTCCTCGGCCTGGGTCCGGTGGGGCAGTTCGCGGTCCGGATCGCGCGGCACCTCGGTGCCGAGCAGGTGATCGCCGTCGACAGCGTCCCGGAGCGGCTCGAGCTGGCCCGCAAGTACGGTGCGGAGACCATCGACGACACCATGGTCGACGACGTGGCGGCGACGATCTTCGAGATGACGCACGGCCGCGGCGTCGACGGGATCATCGACGCGGTCGGCATGGAGGCACACGGGTCCCCTATCCAGGCCGCCATGCTCGGGGCCGCCGGCAAGCTGCCCGACCCGATCGCGCGGAAGATCTCGGAGTCCATCGGGATGGACCGGATGGCGGCGATGCGGACAGCCTTCAGGGCCGTACGCCGGGCCGGCACGATCTCGCTGATCGGTGTGTACGGCGGACAGGCCGACCCGTTCCCGATGCTGGACCTCTTCGACCGGGGCGTGACGATCCGGATGGGCCAGGCCCACGTCAAGCGCTGGATCGACGACATCATGCCGGTGGTCATCGATGACGCCGACCCGCTCGGCACGGAGGATCTGACCACCCATCAGCTGCCGCTCGACGAGGCGCCGCACGGCTACGAGATCTTCAAGCACAAGAAGGACGGCTGCATCAAGGTCGTCCTGAAGCCGTGAGCCGCGGGGTCCACCCGCGGGGTGCCACGGTCGTGGTCACGGGGGCGTCCAGCGGCATCGGCCGCGCGGTCGCGGAGCGGTTCGCCGCCAAGGGCAGCAACCTGACCTTGGTCGCCCGGTCCCAGGCCTCGCTCGCGGAGACCGCCGAGACCTGCCGGGAGGCCGGGGCCGAGGTGCTGGTCGCGCCCGTCGACATCGCCGATCCCGACGCCGTCGACGACGTGGCGGACCGCACGGTGGCGAGGTTCGGCGCGATCGACGTCTGGGTCAACGACGCGGCCGTGATGGCCTACGGCGAGCTGAACGAGACCCCGGTCGCCACCCAGCGCCGGATCATCGAGGTGAACCTGCTGGGCACCATGTGGGGCACCCGATCCGCCCTCCGGGTGATGAAGCCGCGAGGTCGGGGTGCGGTGATCAACGTCGCGTCGCTCTACGGCAAGATCACGACGCCGTACGTCACCGGCTACTCCTCCAGCAAGTTCGGCATCCTCGGCTTCAGCCAGGCGGTGCGCGAGGAGCTGCACGACCATCCCGGCGTCTCGGTCAGCGTGGTCCTCCCGGGCGCCATCGACACCCCGATCTACCAGCACGCGGCGAACTACACCGGACGCGTGGTCAGGCCCGTGCCTCCGGTCGCCTCCCCGCGGCACGTCGCCCGGGTCGTCGTACGCCGTGCACGCCGGCCGCGGCGGCAGACCACGGTCGGCCAGCTCCAGCACACGGCCGCGTGGGGCAAGGCCCTGATGCCCGGTGTCTACGGCCGCCTGACGACGCCGGCGATGAGGTTCGTCGGCTTCCTCGACGAGCCGTCCGAGCCGCACGACGGCAACGTGTTCGAGCCGCAGCCGGAGCTCGACGCGGTCCTCGGCGGCTGGCGTCACCACCCGCTGCGCAACGTCTCGCTCGGCCTGGCGGTGCCGGCCGCGGCGTACGCCTCGTGGACCGCCTGGCGCCGTCACGCGCACGGACGCTGAGCCCGACCGCGGATCACGCCGAGGCCTCGACGGTGATTCGGGGGTCGGTCGCGAGTCCGGCCAGGGCGGCGTCGACCGTCATCGGCAGCCACGTCGCAGCGCCCTCCGGCAGAGAGCGGAGCGCACGGGCGTAGCGCACGAACACCGGGAAGTCGGCCGGGAAGGCGCGTGCGTCGACGCCCAGCAGCCGGCCGCGGATGCGGGCGCGGCCGGCGAGTCGCTGCCAGGTGGCCGCGTCCGCCAGGCCGCGCGACTCGACGCCGTGGCTGAACAGCATGACGTCGATGTCGTCGTACGCCGTGGTGCCGAGGTAGGCGGCGAGATCGGCGGCGGCGGGTTGCACCGGGAAGAACGTCCAGAACGGCACGGAGGCGCTGGTGAGGGTGCGCCACGGGTCGTGCACGACGAAGGAACTGACCAGCAGGCGCTCCGCAGACTCGCCCCGGTCGCGGAGCCAGGCGCGGGTGGTATCGGCCACCGCGGCGGCCGGATGCTGCGGATGCTCGTAGCGGATCTCGACGACCGGGTGAGCGGAGTCGTCGGCCCATGCCCGGATCGACTCGAGCAGTGCGTCGGCGAAGCCCCACTCCGCCTCGGCGGCGGTGTCGTCGGGCACCGGCGCGCCGGGTTCGTCGAGGTACTCGTCGGCGTTCATCCCGCCCTGCGCCCCGGTCTGGAAGAAGTGCCGCTCGCCGTACCTGGTGACCGGCCAGGTCGAGGTGTCCCGCACGACGAGGAGCGGGGCGCCCGGATGCAGGTGCTTGTTCAGGAACTGCAGGTACGAATCAGGCAGCTCGCGCCACTTCACGCGGAAGTAGGCCATCTGCGACGCGCTCAGGGCGTCCTGGTTGGCGTCGTGCATGTGGTGCAGCTCGACACCCGGGTTGGCGTCGAGCAGGGCAGGAGCATGGCGTCCGCCGAACTCTGCGGCGGCGCGATAGTCCCGCGGGTCGACGCCGGGCCGGCGTACCGGGATGAGCAGGGTCTGCGGCAGCCACGGGATGCCGCACGCCGCGGCGAGGTGGGTCAGAGCTCCGTTGGACGACCCGAGGAGCACGGCCGCAGCCGAGCGTGCCGGGTACTTCGCGGTCACCCAGGCGGCCACCTGTTCCAGGTCGATCTCGCCGAGCCGGTCGGGCGGGACGCCCTCGCGACCGCTGGCGATCGCGTAGGCGCGCTGCCGCAACCGCAGCGGCAGCGCCCGGCTCGCGTGGACCAGCGGCACCTTGAACCGCGACTGGCCGAGATGAGGGAAGTCCTTGCCCTGCAGCGCACGTGCGAGCGACTCGAGGAACGCGGAGGCCGAGTCGAACGACGCGACCGCGTCCCCCGGCGACACCGTCGGCATTCAGCCGACCCGTTCGGCGAGGCGCCGCAGAGGCTCGGACCAGACCTCCGGATACAGCCAGACGAAGGCGTGTGCCCCGGGCACCGAGACCCAGTCGGCATCCCCGGCGGCTCGGACCAGCTCGTCCATCCAGCGGTCGGTGCTGAGCCGGTCGTCCTCTGCGCGCAGGGCCCGGACCGGCATCGACAGCCGCGAGACCTGCTCCTCCAACCGGTCACGCAGGTGCACCCGGACCAGGTGCGCGACGCCGCGAGGGCCGGCCCGCTTCCACTCGGGACCGTGGCTCTGCTCGAGCCCCGGCGAGGGTGCCCGGGCGTCCCGTCGCCAGTGGAACAACAGCTTCGGCAGCGAACGCGCGATCGGGTCGATGGTCGGGCTGGCGAGCCCGACCGCGCTCACCCGCTCGGGCGAGAGCACGCCCGTCCACGCCGCGACCTGGGTGCCGCTCGAGTGGCCGACCATCATCACGCGCTCCAGCCCGGTCTCCTGCAGCCAGTGCACGACCGCTTCGCCGTACCCCCGGACGTCGAGCGGGCGCGTCGGCTCGCCGCTCCCGGCGTACCCGGGCACGTCGAGCAGGTGCACTTCGGTCCACTCGCCAAGAGCGGCACACGCCGGCAGCAGGTAGTCCGAGACGGTCATCCCCTGCACGACGACCACGGGCGAGACGCCCTCGCGCCGCTGCCCCAGCACCCGGGTCCTGATGCGTCCCTCGGGCACGTCGGTGTACCGCAGCAGCATCTGCCGAGGCAGCTCCGGCGGCTGTGGATCCGGCGACTCTGGCGGTTTTCTGAGCACCAGCAGTCCGGTACCCAGGCCCGGCCGGTTCCATGAGGTGACTGAACCTCTGCGCGGTGGGTACGAAGGACTCATGCTGAGCCTGCTCGCCGAGCTGCTGTTCATCGTCCTGTTCCTGGGCGGCGTCTTCGCCTTGCTGTTCTTCCTGGAGTGGCTCGAGCGACCCCACCGGTGGATGCGTTCCCCGCAGGTCCGCGCCGCGCAGATCCGCTCCCGACCCGCTCAGTACGCCGCCTCTCGGGCCTCGACTCGCCCGCAGCGCTGACCACCCGCGCCAGGACTCGGCATGAGGGCCGTCCGAGCGGTGGCCGACGCCGGGCGCCGTACGGGGACTGCTGAGCCTGACTCCCGCATCGCCGCCACTCGCGGCCGTCGCCCATCTCGGTCTCGTCTGCGGCGGCGAGCAGGTGCTGCTGCCCGCTCTCGGCGTGGCCGAGCCGACCTGGTCGTACGGCGCGAAGGCGATCGCCACCGACCTGCTGCACCACGCCGTGTACGCCGGCGCGACCAGCCTCGCCTACGCCTGGATCGAGGCCTGACTCACTCGCCTCCAGGTGATGTTGACGAGTCTGCCATCGGTGGCCGAGGGAGCCCCCTCCAGGCATGAAGGCCGCCAGCCCGGTGCATTTCCCTATCGGCCGTTGGCGGACAAGGTCTGGCCGACTTCGATCAGGTGGCCGTCCGGATCGCGCAGGTAGCAGCGCAGCTCGGCGCCGCGATCGGTCGGTGGAGTCAGGAACTGGGCACCACTCGCCCGCCACCGCTGGTAGACCTCCTGGATGTCAGCCACCCGGATGTTGAGAAAGCTGCTGATCCGGTCGGGGTCGGCAGGCGGTTCGAGAGTCACAGTCGGCTTGTCGTCCGTGGGCGGGCCCCCGGTGTTGATGATGATCCAGGAGTTCGCGAGTGCGACGATGGTGGGCTCGCCGTCGAGCAACAGCTCGCCGCCCAGTACCTCGGTATAGAAGCGCCGCGACCGGGTCACGTCTGAGGAAATCACCAGATGGGTGACGACGATGCCCTCGGCGGGTCTCGGGAAGTCGGCCATCTCTACCTCTCCACCACCGCGCGTACCTCGACGGTTCCACCCATGCGGGCCACCGGGATCTTCGAAGCGAAGGTGGTCGCCGAGTCGAGGTCGGGCGCGTCGTATATGTAGTAGCCGCTCAGCTCCGCACCCGAGGCGACCGGGGGACCGGTGCTGACCATCACCTTCTCGTCCTCGACTCGCACGGTGGCGGCGGCCGCCGCCGTCTCGAGTTGGTTGCCGTCGAGCACTCCAGCGAGACGCCGAACCGATTGGAACTCGGCGGTGATCTTCGCCTGGTCCTCGGCGGACAGTTGGGCAATGACCTGGTCGGCGCCGTTGAACCTGACCTGGACGAGGTACTTCATCTGGCTTTTCCTTCCATGGTTGTCGTCGGCTCCGGCACCTCAGTGGGCCGGCCGACTTGCTGCGAGCCGCTTCGAGATCGCTGTGATCACGGCTCCCTTCATCTCCGCAAACAAGGGAGCAAGTCGCTCGCGGTCGATGGTGGTCGGCCGGTGCTCGAGGAGAGCAGTGAACGCCTCGTCAACGGCCTCCTCCGCCGAGATCGCATCGACCGGAAGGTCGATCGCCTCGAGGCCGATCCGGTCGACCACGGGCGTCTTCACGAGCACGGGCACCAGCACCGTGACGTCGACGCCCGCGGACTCCAGCTCCTCGTGGAGGGCTTCCCCGAGGCTCAGTGGGTAGGCCTTCGTCGCGCTGTCGTTGGCCATGTAGGTGAGCCCACCAGCTCCCGCAGCGGCCGAGACCAGCACCAGTCCGCCTCTGCCGCGCTCGGAAAGTCGGCGGCCGAAGTGGTGCGCGAGCTCGAGGTGCGTGATGACGTTGAGTTGGACGATCTCTCGGAGGCCGGCGAGGGGCAGCGAGATGAACGGGCCCGGGTTGCCCGCGCCCGCATTGGACACGACGAGGCCGATGTCCAGGTCGTCGGTCGCCTCGGCGATCCGGTCGAGGATTCCGTCCTGGCCGAGGTCGAGCGAGATCGTGCGCGTGTCCACGTGGTGATCTCGCTGCAGCGAGGTCGCCACGTCGCGGAGCCGCTCCTGACTGCGCGCGACGAGCACGACGTTGATCCCACTCGCCGCGATCTGCCGCGCGAACTCCGCTCCGATCCCCGAGGAAGCCCCGGTGACCAGTGCCCAGGGCCCGTAGACCTGTCGGTCGATCTGTCTCATGTTGCTACCTTCCGTTCATCGATTGGTGACCTCTCCCGTGACGGGCGACCGCTGGCATGGCTCGATCGGCTGGCGATCAGGGATGAGGAGATGCCTTCGGCCTCGCGCCAGGACGGGACCGGATCGCTCAGGTCATGACCTCTGGAGCCGGAACCTCCGGCGCGACCCCGGGTGTCGTCGTCACGGTCCGCGTGTTCGGAGCGAGGAACCCGATGAGGGCAGCGAGTGCCACGAAGACCGCGCCACCGAGCACTGCCCGGCTGTATCCGCTGGTCAGCGCCGCATCACTCGGCACACCCGCCGCGAGCAGGTCCCGGGTCCGATGGGTCGCGAGGGCCGAGAACACGGCGATCGCCAAGGCGGTCCCGAGCTGCTGGGAGGCGTTGAGCAGGCCGGCCGCCAGGCCGGCCTCGTCCGGCGGAACGCCGGTGTTCGCGGCACTGGTCACGGTGACCAGGAGCGCGCCCAGGCCGACGCCCATGACCAGGAGACCCGGGAGCAGGTCGGGGCCGTACGACCCGTCGACCGGGATGCGGGACAGCAGATACATCCCGCCTGCCGAGACGAGCGCACTCACGACGATGATCGGGCGCGTTCCGATCCTCCCGACCAGCACCGCGCACAGCCCGGCGGCCAGCATGATCACCACCGTCACTGGCAAGTACGCCGAACCGCCCTGGATCGGCGAGAACCCGAGGACTTCCTGCATGTACAGCGTGAGGAAGAAGAACGAACCGGTGAAGCCGCCGAAGGCGGCGAGCTGGATGACATCGGCGGCCGCGATGCCGGGGATGCCCAACAGGCTGAGAGGGAAGAGCGGGTGAGCGGCTCGTCGCTCGTTGAGCACGAACGCGACGAGCAGTAGCCCTGCGGTCGCGAGTTCGCCGATCGTGCGAGCGGTGCCCCACCCCCGGTCGGGGGCCTCGATGAGCGCATGCAACCCGAGCAGCATCCCGCCGGTGACCAGGAAGGCGCCGATCGTGTCGAAGCCGGATCCACGGTGCAGCGCACTGTCCGGAGAGAGCAGCACGACCGCGGCCACGATCATCGCCACACAGATCGGGACGTTGACGAGCAGCACCCAACGCCACCCTGGTCCCTCGGAGAGAACACCGCCGAAGAAGATCCCGGCCGCGGCTCCAAGGGCGCTCATCGCCCCCCACGCCCCCAGGGCCTTGTTCCGTGCCGGCCCGCGGAACGTGGTCATCAGGATCGAGAGGCCAGCAGGTGCCATGATCGCCGCTCCAACCCCCTGCACGGTGCGGGCGATCACGAGCGCCTCACTGCTGGGCGCCAGCGCGCCGGCCAGCGAGAACAGCCCGAACACTGTCGTACCCACGACCAGCATCCGGCGCCTGCCGAGCAGATCGCTCGCGCGCCCGCCCAGGAGCAGGAACCCGCCGTAGGTCACCAGGTAGCCGCTGATCACCCACTGCAGGCTCTGCTGGGTGAAGTCGAGATCCTCCTGGATGCTCGGCAGCGCGACGTTGAGGATCGCGGTGTCGACCACGTCCATGAACTGCACCACGCAGACCAGGAGAAGGATCAACCGGCCACGACGACCGGCAACGGCGGAGTCGAACATGTGAGCCTCCTGCACAGGAATGGACCATTTGGTCCAGTTTCTTGGAGGCTAGCACTAACTGGACTCAGCGGTCCACTTATTCTCGCAAGCTCGCGAGCCGGTCCAGGGCGCCGTCGAGGGCGACCTCCAGTGGCGTGGGGTCGTTCCGCACCTGACTGAGGAACATGCCTCCCTCGAGAGCGGTCAGCAGCCCCAGGGCCAGGTGTCCGGTGTCGGCATCCGCACGCAACTCGCCGGCGGCCTTGATGCGTTGGAGCGCGCGCTCGAGATGGTTCTCCCACGCCGCGAAGGCCTCGACCACCAACTGGCGCGCCGGTTCCGGGCCGGAGCTCAGCTCACCGGCCAGGGTCCCGATCGGGCATCCCTTGAGCTCACGGGCGTACTCGGCAGCAAACGCCCGCAGCAACGTTTTCAGGTCCGACAACGCGCTCACGCTCTCGAAGGCCGGCCCGAGCTGCCCGAGGAACTCGTCGCAGCGATGGGCCACCGCAGCCTCCACCAACGCATCCCGATCGGAGAAGTAGTGGTACATCTGGCTCTTGCTCGACCCGGCCGATGTCAGCACTTCGTCGAGACGCATCTGGTGGATGCCGTGGTCGACAACCGACTGGACGGCGGCCTCGACGAGCCGCTCGCGACTGGCCTGGCCCCGCCGGGTCTTCGGGGTCGTTTCCTTCGCCGGTTGGGAAGCGCTCACGCTGTGAGAATAGCCTCCCTCTGGACCATCCGGTCCAAGTTCTACGGCCAGACGGCGAGGCGGGCCCGGCGCCACGAGCGTGCGACGCGCACAGGGCGTCATGGATGTCTCGGCCCCGAATGGACAGATGATCAGGTCCCACAAACCTTTCAGGCGCGGAACCCGTAGGTTCCGCGCCTGAGATTCGTAGCGGGGGCGGGATTTGAACCCGCGACCTCTGGACGAGATCGGCCGCTACGGATTGGCTTGGAGGATCGCGGACTTCCTCGGATTTACGCGGGAAGACCTTGCACTGCACCTCGGATTGTAACGGGCGAGCGTGGGTCCGATCGGACTGTAAGTGGCCGGTTTCTGCCAGCGGATTGAATCTTGCGCCGTCAGCGCGACAGCCATGACCCTTCGCCCAACTCCGACGCGAGTGCCCATTCGTCCGTACCTCGGTGAGCTCAAGGATGGCCGCCGGCAACCCGATCGTCCCTGGCCTGGTGACGTATCTGACCGCCCACAGGCTGTCGGGACCCGACACAATGGTGGGAGCGCCCGAGCGGGCGACCGGACGAGGCACGCCGTACCCGGCCAGCGACAAGACGGTGTCCTGAGGAGCCTTGTCATGTACGACGTCGTCCAGGTCACCGGTTCGCTGCTGATCCTCGTCGCTTTCGTGGCGGCTCTGGGCGGACGCCTGCAGCAGTCGTCCTACACCTACCTTGCGGTCAACTTCGCGGGTTCGGCTGTGCTGACCATCACGGCTGTTTTGAGCCGGGAGTGGGGTTTCATCCTGCTCGAGGGTGTGTGGGCCGCGGTCTCGTTCTGGTCGATGGTCCGGAAGTCGCTCGGGCGCCCGGTCGCCGTCTCCCACGGCAGCTGAGCCGGCCCGCGACCCCGTCCGACTTGAGATGCACTATCTAGTGCACTATATTGCACACATGGATCTGAGCACCGCTTCGCTCGCCTCCGCCATCGGTGGCCGGGTCCGTCACGAGCGGCAAGCTCGTCATCTGACCCTCGACCAGCTGTCCGACCTGGCCGGCGTGAGCCGCCGGATGCTGGTCAACGTCGAGCAGGGTGCAGCCAACCCCAGTGTGGGGACGTTGCTGCGGCTCAGCGACGCCCTCGGCGTCGGACTCCCGGCTCTGGTCGAACCCCCGGAGACGGCACCTTTGAAGGTGACCCGGAGCGGGGAGGGCGCAGCACTGTGGACCGGCGACGCCGGCGGCCGCGGCGTCCTGGTAGCCGGCACCCAGCCGCCCGACGTCCTTGAGCTGTGGGACTGGACCCTCGGACCTGGGGACGCCCACACCAGCGAGGCCCACGCCGCCGGGACCCACGAGCTCCTGCAAGTTCACCAGGGCAGCGTCACCGTGACGGTCGGCGACCAGCAAGCCACCCTCAACGCCGGCGACGCCATCGGGTTCGCCGGAGACGTCGACCATGGATACGCCAACGCCGGCACGAAACCGGCCCGGTTCTCCCTCGCCGTCTTCGAGCCCGGAGTCGGCACTTCCCTCAAGTCCAACAAGACCGGTAAGGCGGCGCAGGTGGGTGCGAAGGATGCCTGACCTCAGTTCCTTCCTCGACGGCGCCGGTGTCGACAGCGCGGTCTTCGGGCTGCGCCCGGACTACCGCGTCCTGCTCCTTGCTGTCGATGGCATCACACCAGGAGCCAGCGATCAGCACAGCGAGGCACTGCTCGCCGCCGCGGAGGCGGCGGTGCGCGAGCTCGACGGCCATGCGGTCGAGGAGCTTCCCCACATCGCCTCCTGGCGGGAGGCGTATCGGGCGTTCGGCGCGAAGCCGCAACGCACCCGCAATAGCCTCGAAGCGCTCACCAGGCGCGCCGGCTCCGAGGCAGGTCTGCCGCGAGTCCACCGGCTCACCGACCTCTACAACGCAGTCTCGGTACTCCACCAGATCCCGCTCGGCGGCGAAGACCTGAACCGCTACGACGGGCCACCGCGGCTCGCGCGCGCCACCGGCGAGGAGCCGTTCCACACCGTCACCGACGGAGCCGACATCGTCGAGCACCCCGAACCCGGCGAGGTCGTGTGGTGCGACGAAACCGGCGTGACCTGCCGCCGCTGGAACTGGCGCCAAGGACGACGCACGCAACTCACAGATGACACCACGACCGCACTGTTCATCCTCGATGCGCTCGACCCGATGACCGACGAGGCCCTCGACGCTGTCGCCGACGACCTGCTCGCTCATTTTGCCCGGCTCGGCCCCGACGTCCGCTCAGCCCGCCGGACCATCCGGGCCGGAAGCGCAGACCAGCCCAGACCCGTACGACCGCAACCAGGAGAACTCCCATGATGTGCTGCCAGTTCATCTTCAAGCCCGGCACCTACGACGACGACTTCCACCGCCTCGACGCCCAGATCGACGAATACGCCCGCAGCCTGCCCGGCCTCCAGCGCGTCGAGAAGTACCTCTCGCCCGACGGTGACGTGGTCAACGCCATCTACTACTTCGCCGACCAGAAGGACGTCGCCAAGCTCGCCCGGTTCCCAACCCACCGCGAGGCCAAGGGACAGGTCGCACGCTGGTACGACGGGTATCGCATCGTCATCAGCCAGGTCACCGCCACCTACGGCGACGACCGCCTCCCCGCCGACGAACCGGCTGTTGCGGTGACCGTCACGGTGTGGGTGATCTCCGAGATCGCGCGGAGGACGTCGTCGAGGTCCTTCTGCTCGTCTTCCTGCGAATCCGGCTTGGCTCCGCCGACCGGCTGATAGCTCTCTAGCAGAGTTCGGAACGGAGCATCGTCGCCGAGGAACGCGTCGATGCCGAGGTGTTTGCGCGGTCCCTCGAACTCGACGCAGAACTCGACATTGGTCCTCAGCGCAGCGTCCGTTGCGTTGGTAGATCCGATGATCAGGCGTGCTCGGTGTGCCCGGCCGTGAGGCTCGATGACGTACATCTTCGCGTGCAGGTGACCGAGGAGTCCCTGGGCTGGACCGTCGGCTGGCTTCTCTCCGGCTTCTGGCTCGTCGCGGAAGCCGGCGAGGGTGTCGATGATGAAGGCGTCGAGCCTTGCGACCGACTCGGGAGTGAGCTTCTCCAGTTCCTCCTGCCGCGAAAGGATCGAGATCGGGCCGTCAGGTCGGATGAGGTTGAGCCCGTTGTCGTTGACGAAAGGTGACACGACGAGGTGGCGCGCCCCGGCGAAGTCGATCGACCCCTCACGACCGTGGTCGAGATAGTGGAACGTGACGCTCTCGACAGCTTCGGGGTATTCCCATTCAACGAAACCGGCCTCGGTCGCCAGCCTCTCGACGCGAGCCGTCCTTTCAGCGTCGAGTGGCCGGATCGTTCGGCCGGGCATGCTGCGCAGGAACGCCTGCAGCGGCCGGTTCTCGCGAAGAGCCCGGCGACTGAGGCCGGAAGAGTCCAGTCGTACGGCCAGGTCCCACGAAGCGTCGGCGGTGAGATTCCTGGTCAACACCAGAAGGCGGTAGGCCGACCGCTGGTCGTCATCCGTGTACTTCACGAACCAGACCTTGGGGTGGAAGAGGCCTCCGCTCGGGCGGCGTACCTCGTGCACCATCGGTTCCAGGAACGCAAGGAGATCGGGGGCCTTGCCCGGGACGCCGATGTTCCCTCCCTGGCAGAACACGTCGAGCCGCTGCGCCGTCCGGCGCACCGACTCCAAAGCCGCGACCGGGTCGGGAATGCGACCGGAGAACGAGTACGAGCTGAACGCAAGCGCCGGGATGAGAGTCGCCGTCAGGTCGAGCGTGAAGGTCGTGGCCACGGCACTGTCGAACGTGAAGCCGGTGGACGGCTTGAGCTCGCGCAAGAGGACAGCGCGACTGTCAGGAGCGAGCATCGCGACCAAGCCCCTTCACGATGTCGTTCACGATGACGCGCACCGTGCCCCAGCGAAATGCCAACTGCCCCGCGCCAGAGGCCCCCGACCAGGTCGCAAGCATGCGCGGGTTCAGGAGCCGGGATTGCTTGCCCTTGCGCTCCTCTCGCGCGCGCACCGACTGGCGGAGATCCCGATTGTCAGCCACGCCGGAATACGCGCCGCTTCGGATCGCACCAACCCATGCTTCAACGAACATTTGTGCACGCTTGTCGATCCGCGGGTTCGTCGATAGGACGAGTTCCCACATCCGCTCGATGTTCCAATGCTGAAGGTTGTCCAGGTTCGGGGTGACGAAGTCCTCGATCCATGCGTCGAGTTCGCCGCGGTAGTAGGCCCCGGCGTCTTCAATCCGGTTCAGGGTGGCGTTCGCGTCGTACATCTCGCCGATGAGCAGGTTGTAGAGCAGCGAGGCCCCATGCATGACGCCGCTGAACCGGTACGCGTGATCGAGAACCTCGAACTGCTCGCGATCGACGACATCCCACGCGAAGCTCGTGCCATCAGGAATGGCAAGCCTTCGATCCAGGAGGTGGGCAAGGACCGACTCTGGAGCCGCAGCGACGATCCGATCACGGAGCCATTCGGCCTCGGCCAGTTCGAGGTCAAAGCCGCCGGGCACGGCCTTTGGGAAGTCAGCCGGGGGGTCGGGAACGCCCGCATCCCAATCCGCGGAGATGCGGGCGCTGAGCTCGGTCGACCCGTCTCCGATTCCGGCCCCAGCCAGGAGACCGAGGTCATTGTCGTGGGTCAAGATGTCGTAGCGACGAAGACCCGACCAGTAAATGGTCGAGGGCAGGTTCTTGATGCTTGGTCCCTTCCGCCGCCCGATCAGTCCAACGGCGTCCTCAAGGTTCGAGTCGAGAAGTGTCTTGATGAGCTCTCGCTCCTGCTGCTCACCGCGGACGACCACCGCACGACCGCGAACCTGTGCGGCCTTACCGTGGCTGTAACACCACGGCACGAACAGGAAGTAGCGCGCTCGTGTCTGGATGACGGAGGTTCCAGGGAAGAGAAGGTCGCTAAAGGCATCCCGGATCTGGCCGATGCCGAGTTCGTCGCGACCCTCCTGCTGGGTGAACAGGCTGATGAGCTCCCGGGCAGCGCGCTGCTCCTCGGGAGTCGAATCAAGCCAAGCGATGAGCGATGTCATCGCTGCCGGACTTCGGCGGCGAACTCGCCCTCAGGCGTTGCCATCTGGTCTTGCGGACCGTCCTGTGTGAACGTCCAAGCCACACCGCACGAACTGCACTCTCGGTTGTACCCGGGGTGGACACAGCCGACCCACTGGACCCATTCAGGGGCGCCCATGACGTCAGGTCCCGACGGCATACCGATGACCAGGTGGATCACGGAACCGGATCCGCACGATGGGCAGGTGCCACGCGGAACTTCGTACGACGCCTCGTCGGCGCCATCTGATGGCAGCATCACTCGGATTCTCCGTCGTCCATCATGTTGAAGAGCCGAACCTTGCCAAGTGCCCCCTGCAAGACGGTGATGAGCTCATCGTCAGCGAGCGCCGTCACGTTGGGCGCGTCGTCTGTCTGGGAACCGTCCGCTCCGTATGGCTCGAAATCGTCAACGGTCTGCGCACACGAGCGCACGAGGTCGATGACGCTCAGCGGGAAGTCGAAGGTGGAGCCAATCGCCTCATTGTTTCCCTGAACGATGACCTCAAGTGAGGTCTTGTCTCGGTCATCGTTCCAGCCCTCTTCAACGCCGACGGGCCTCGCGAAGAGGAACATCAGCAGGGTCTCGACATCGCCGATTCCATCGATGTCGACGACGTTCAGCAACTCCTCGGTGTCGTCAACGACCGTGGTGAATCGGGTGTCTGTCATGACTTGATTCTCCCAGAGACGTCCGACAGAAGCGGGCCAAATCGTTCGTGCTCGACGTTGCTCGCCGACGCGATCAGAAGGCTGTGGTTGCACACCTGACTCCTGAGAGCGGTCGCCATCCGGGCGCCGCCCGACGTCAGGAGTCAGCGATGACGATTCCCACCCAGATGAGCCTTCAGGGGTTCATCGCGACCGCGCCGGAGCTCACGTTCACCGGCAAGGGGCACGCGCGGTTCTACTGCCGGGTCGGCATCGAGCAGCACCGCAAGGAGGTCGATGGGTCGTTCACGAAGCTCGACTCTGTCTACTGCGATCTGGTGCTCTTCGACCGCGCGGCTGAGCGGGCGTACCCGCGGTTCAAGCCCGGCGACCAGATCGTCGCCTCGGGCTACATCCACGAGTACGAGCAGGAGCGCCCCGGCGGTCCCAGCCAGATCCGGGAGCAGTTCGTCGCCCGCCGGATCGGACACGACTGTGCCCGGACCCGCTACGTCGTGGACCGCACGCCGGCCGAGCAGCCCGACCCGCCGACCAACGAGATGACGGTGGTCAACGAGCCTGCCCAGGCCGTCGGCATCTGACGGGCGCGAGCGATGACAACCGACTTCGATCAGCCCGCGGTGGTGGATGTCGAAGACGGCGACTCGTACGGCGGTCCCGACCAAGCGTTCGGGACCGCCGACTTCGATGACCAAGACTCGCTGCGACCCATCAACTGGAACCTGCTCACCGCTGACGAGGCCATGGCCGAATGGACCGATCTGGACGCGTGGGTGGATTGGCTGCGCCTGACCTACGGGCTGCCGCCGACGGTGGTGCCGCCGTACTGGCATCGCCACGACGAGCTGGTCTGGGAACTCTCCGCGCTCCACACCCACTGGCTCAACGCCTACAACTCCGAGGGCACCCCCTCGGGGCCGATCGGGTGGCATCGCGACTTCGCCGAGTGCCGCAATCGGCTGCGCGAGTGGGTCTCCACGGCTGGCTGCCGGCTGGACCGCGACCGACCCACGAGGCAGACCACCTGGCCCGGCGAGGCCCTACGCGAGACAGGCGGGGAGGTCGAGATCGTCGATCGCTATGCCGACTTCCTCCTGTTCGTCCGGGACGACGTCGCCGCGCGCCGGCAGATCGAGGAACAGGTTCGCGCCGCGTCGTAGGCCCGCTCACACAGGCGCGACTCGCCGAGTTGTCCACAGTGCCGCCGTCTCGACGCGGCCCAACCCATGGGTCGCGCCGACGGTGGAAGGTCAGCCATCCCTCCCGAAAAGGAACCCATCATGTTGCTCGCCCACGCGGTCACCCTCGCCGAGGCCCGCTCCTATGTCGCCGCCCTCGCCGATCACGCGGTCAGCATCGACGCCTCGATCGAGTACGACCGCGTCCTGCTCCAGATCGACTTCATCCACGGCGACCTCATCCCCGCCATCAGCCCCGTCCCGATCACCGACCGCGACGTGCTGTTCACCGTCGCGGAGTCGGCCATCGAGGACCTCGCCACGCACGGGATCGACGGCCTAACCGTCGAACTGGTCCTGGACATGCTCTACGCCGCTCGCGAGCTGGACGCCCCGTGATGTACGGCGAGAACACGCGGCTGCTGCGCGACTCGCTCCGCAAGTTGCTGACCCAGCACCGCATCCAGCAACGCATCGGCGGCGCCGGGCTCCACACCGTGCCCGAGACCACCACCGTCACCGAACGCAAGGAGATCGGCGAACAGATCGCCCGCTACCGCCACGCCGTCCTCCTGTGGTGCCACCAAGCCATGCAGGCCGCGAACCCACGCATCAACCTCACCGGAACCAGCGCCCGCGCCCGCGGCCCGGCCGAGGAACTGCGCTACCGCCTCGACGCCGCCATCAACGCCGACCCCGCCGGGCTGCCGACAATCGACGAACTCGTCACAGACCAACGCTTCGAGCTGGTCGACCTCTGGCGGCAAGCCGCCCGAGCCTGTGCCCTCGGAGAGCACGACTTCGACGCCGGAGTCGGCTACGGACGCCTGTCCGACGCCGAGTGCATGACCGTGATCCGCGACGCCGCCGAGATCACCCGCGCCCTCGTCGGCCTGGACCGGCGCTACTCCAACATCACCGGCTGGAAGCAGTTGAAGGACCCCGGACGCCTCGGCCGCGCGGCCGAGGTCTGCGCGGCGTACTCCGGCTACGGCGACCCCGACTACTCCGTCGACCGACGCGGCTGGAAACCACCCACACGCCCCATCGACGGCCCCGCCCTGCCGGGCATCACCGGGGTCCTGCAAGAACAGCACAACCTGCTGCTCCACCTGATCAAGTTCCCCGACGCCCAAAGCCTGCGCGTCATCATGGACTCCCAACGCATCGTCTCCCTCGAAGCCGCGCGCCGCCTCACCAACAGCAACCCCGAGCTTGCAGCCCGCTGGCAGCGGCGTGCCGAGACCTACGGACGCCTCATCCATCAGACCCGTGACGTCGGCGGGCTCTACGGCAAGGGCGGACTCGCCGCCGGGGAAGGCTCGGTCGCGGCAGCCCGAGCGCAGAAGCTGCCCGACGACGCAATGAACGACCCCACCCAAGTACGACGACTCGAACGTATCAGCGCCGGCATTGACGAGCGCGTGTGCACCGCGGTCGAACTCGGCATCAAGGAGCGCCTCTACTTCCAGCGCGTCCTCGCCCCCGCCATCGAGAAGGACAACGGCGACCTGGTCAGAGGTCCACGACGCGAGTGGCTGCCCATCACCGGCCCCGTCCAGACCGAGCTCCTCGCCATCGTGCGCAACGAACTGCGCCCGACGCCGGTCAAGCGCAAGCCACCCAAGGAAGCCGCGCAGAGCCGCCTCGACTTCGAGACAGCGATCGAACATCGTCCCGAGCCCCGGGGCACCGGGATCGGGCGTTAGCCGAAGTCGACGGCCCCTTCCTCGTCGACCCACCACACAACGATTCCCGCAGCGGACAACGAGCCCTGTGTTTCGCTGAAGAGGTCTCGGTACCGATTGAAGTCTGGAAGCGCGATCACGCTGCTCCAGCCTGGCTCCCTGCCACGCAGTCGCATCGCGGCGAGCACGGCAGCGGCAAACCAGTGGCCGGCCTGAGTGCTTGGCCGGGTCTTCTTGTGCTCGCCCGCGCGAGCTGGGTCGGCGTAGGTCCTGCTCGGATAGCCCTTGACCTCAACCGCAACCGTTGTGCCTTCACGCGAGGCGATCACGTCGATCCCGTGCTCCTTGGTCGCGGTGTTCGCGACGGAGAGAACGCGATAGCCGCGGGCTGCCAGCGCGGTCACGACTGACGCCTGGACGTTGGCTTCCGTGTGCCACTCCTCACCGCTAAGGTCGCGGACAACCGTCAAGCCGGGCTTCGCCGTCTCCGTGGCGACAGGTGCCCCGTCCCGGCTCTCGATCTGCCCTTGCAGCGGGAAGCCGAGGGCTGCCAAGTGTCGGCATGCCGTGTGGGAGATGAACTCCGAACGTGGCACGCCCACGGCGACCTCGAAGGCTTGCTTCACTGGATACCAGACCCCGTTCACCTGGACGGCGTGTTCGCGGATGGGCTCCGGCATCACTCCAGCCAACCGCGCCTCTGCAACGTCGCTGGACAGCTCGTACCGGGTGCCGTTGAGAGTAAATGCCGCGAGTGCCACGAGCTGAACCTATCGGCGGTCAGGCGCTGAGGGCCTTACGCCGCACGGCCGCGAGGTCGGTCTCCAGCTTGTCCAGTGCGGATTTGAGGTCGTCGGCCGGTGCGATCGCTTGGAGGACGAGCGCGCGCACCACCGTCGAGACCGGGAGGCCGCGCTGTTCGGCGTACTGCGTCAGATCGTCGAACTCGTCCTCGCGGAAGCGGACCTGGAGGTTGCGTGCACGCGGATATCCGCGCGTGACCTTGACGTGGCTCGGCAACGGCTCATTCGGGTCGCTTCCAGCCTCGGCTTCCTCGACCGCCTTGGCCTCGGCGGCGAGCAGGTCGTCGATCTTCTCTTTCATGGGGCTTCTCCTTCCTCGCCGGCGTAGCTGCCTTCGTTGTATATGCGGCGGTCCTTCTCGTTGGCTGACCACCCGTTCACGCCGTACTCGGTTCCCTCGTGGTGAAGCACGATGACCGTGACGATGTCGTCGGCGATGGTCGAGAAGCCGATGATTCGGACGCTTTCGCCGCTTGTGCTGTTGTAGTCGGGGTCGATGACGATCCGGTTTGGATCGCCAAGCGCGTCGTCTGCCACCTGTGGCGTGATGCCGTGCTGGCGTTGCATGTACTCGCCGCGCTTCGACCAGTCGAGGCGCTCGAACACACGCTTATCGTAATGCATTTCATTACGCAGCGGTAGAGCCGTGACCCCTGCTCGGTCTTCTGCGGCTTCCTCATGGTCAGACGGCATCCTGGCCACCTCCCAGCCGAGGAGCCAGCGCCTCCAATATGTCTGCCGTGACCGGGTCGACGGTCTCGTCAGGCTGGATGTAGTGCTCCTTGGTGATCTTGCTGGATGTGTGCCCGAGCATCTCGGCCGCCAGGTCCGGGCCGCTGGCACGATCAAGGAACGTGGCAACGGTCCGCCGGAAGGAGTGCGGGGTGACGCCCTCAATCTCGACGTCCTCCAGCACCGCGCGCAGTCGGCGACGGATGTTGTTCGTCGTCAATGGGGTGTGGTTGCGACTGAAGAAGATCAAGTGCTCGGGCTCTTCACCCGCGATGAGCACGAGTCGCTGGCGGAGCACCTCAGCAGCAAAGGACGGCACGGAAACGTTTCGGGTCGACTTCTGCGTCTTGGGGTGAGGTTGACGATGGGTGGGCTTGCCCTTCGGGGACACGATGGTGCCGCATATACGGACTGTCGCGGGAGAATCGGTGACATCGACATCGCACTTCCGGATCGCGAGCACCTCGCCGATGCGAGCCGACGTGCCGAGCATGACCTCGATGATTTGCTCCAATTGGCCGTCCGGGGGCGGGCCTGCGAACCCAGCACCTCGACGCCAACTCCGCGCCGCCGTGCGGATCACGTCGATCTGCTCGACCGTGAGCGCCTGGGCCTGCCCAGGCGGCTTCTGCAACCGGACGGTGTCACGCACCGGGTTGCGGGGGATGGCGTCGTACCGCACCGCCAGACCGAACGCGAGGCTCAACACCGTGCGAGCCTGCTTGGCGGTGCTGTAGCTCTTGGTCGAGGCCAGCGTCTTGATGAACTGGTCGACCTTACGCACAGTGATCTCGCGCAGCGTGTAGTTGGCGAAGGCCGGCATGACCAGCTTCTCCATGTTGCGTTCGTAGAGGTCGCGAGTGGACGGCGCGAGCTTGTTCTCCAAGTCGAGGTCGGCGAGCCAGACGTCGACGAGTTGCCGAAACGAGCTGCTGCCCGACAACTCGCCTTGGCCGACGCTCTGCTCGGCACGCTCTGCGAGCAACTCCTTCAGTCTGCGTGCTGCCGCCTGCTGGGTCGAAGCCGTCGTCTGGACCCGGCGAAGTTGGCCATCGTGGTCACGGAACCGGGCAAACGCGCGCACGCGACCGCCGGGAGCCTTCTCGTAGTAGATCTCCCCGAACGTGCCGATCGGGGTGCGGGGCCTAGGCATGGCTCATCACCGTCCGTCCGGTCCACGACCGGGCTCGACCTCGCGCTGCTCCGTGAGCCAATGGAGAACGTCGCTCACCGCAAAGCGGACTCGTCCGCCCACGCGAATCGCGCAGGGACCCTTGCCATCGGTGCGCCAGTCGCGAATCGTCGTGACCGGCACATCGAGGTACTCGGCAAGAGCCTCGATCGTCAGCAGCGGCTCCAGGCCGCTCATGGTGGTGTTGGTATCCATGACCAACAGGTGTGCTGGCCGTTCCACGCGCCTCCGTGGCGCTCCATGACATCCCATGCCGTTCCCCGCAACGGGGCTTCCGGAGGGCTCCTCGGCCAAGTTTCTGGCCGGTTTCTGGCTGTCGTATCAAATCTCAAATGCTTTCAGGCTCGGAGATCCACGATCTCCGAGCCTGAAATTCGTAGCGGGGGCAGGATTTGAACCTGCGACCTCTGGGACGATCTGGTCCGATTTCCGCTACTTCGGAATGTCTTTGGTCAGCTGCGGTTGACTCGATCTACACGGAGATCGGCTGGCTGCCGACGCCGCCACTCTACCGGTTGTCTCCGGTCATCTCGGTGTCGATCGTCCTGTCTGTGATGGGTTTTCGATGGGCACCCCCGCCCGGCAGATCGCATGGTGAGACGCGGCCGGCAGAATCTTCCGCGTTGGTTGTCACCGGTTGTCTTCCGTTGTCTCGTACTGTCTTCGACCACTTCGGAGTTGCCGATGCCGAGCAGGAATCGGCGGTTGACATCAGCTCCGACCACGCGCACCGTCGAGTGCATGACCTCCCTGCCGCCGATGGCTCGGCTCCTGCCGAAGCGCGCGGTGCCGCCGCGGCAGCGGCACCGGGAGCACGGTCCCGGCGAGTCGCCAGGCCCGCGTCGGCAAGTGTTTCTGAGCGCTTGAACGTGTGGACTGCACGGCGGTGCCGATTCGGCACCACCGTCCGCAAACCTGCAGGTCACACGGTCCCGGACCGGAGCCGGGACCGGGACCGGGTCCGTAGGGAAGTTCTGGCAGGAGCCCCGGTGCCGGTGACTCACCGGCACCGCACCGGGTGCGGGACCGTCGCCAGGAACCTGCAGGTCACACGGTGCCGCCGAATCCGCGGCACCGTGCCGGGCGCGGGACCGTAGTACCCGGTCGTGCACCCGGTGCACAACCGTGGGCGTCATGCCGATGCCGCCACGTGGGACCGCTGCATGAGCTCCTCGCGCAGGAGTTCGACCTTGCTCATCCACGACGGCCACGGAACGGCAAGCGCATCGAGGTCTTCATCGTCACCGTCGACCATGACAATGCCGTCCTCGGCATCTGCGTCCCAGAACGCCACCGCACTGCCGTTGCCCTCGAAGCGGATGCGCCAGTACTCACCGGGGTGGCCCGCGAAGGAAGCCGCCACGACGACCCTGCCGAGCATTTCGGTGGCGAGTGCCGGCGTGAGTCCCGGCAGGGTTTCGGTCACGACGAGGGTCGTCGCGTCGTAGTTTGCCCGGGCTCGACGGACGGTTTCCTTTCGCCAGTGAGCCGACCCTCGCGCGATCCCCAGGCCGCCCACGACAACATCGAGAATGTCCGTCGGCCCCTGCGGCGACGCCGCGCGGGACAGGGAGTCCAGCAAGCCACTAGCCATTGCGGCAGCGCCAACCGACTCCTCCAGCAGGTCGGGGCTGAGGCTGAAATCCTCGTCCACGAGCAGGTGCTGCGTCAGCTCCCGCAGCCTCGCGACATCCTGACCAGACGCCGGTCCGTCCGCTGCTGCAGCGAGCCCGCGAACGGTAGCAACCTTCGCATGACCTTCCCGCAGCACTTGTCGGACTACCTCGGCGGCTTCGTCATCGAGCCCCTCAGCGATGCCGGCTATGTCAGGGCTGCCCCAGAGGAATGCCCACGTCCCAAGTTGAGCGTCCAGCGCAACCAGAGGCGAGATGGCGCTCCGCTCCACCAACCGAGCAAGCAGGTGGTTGAAGATGATCGCGTTGGTAGCCGCCGGAATGGGGCCGAGTTCCTCGATGAAGCCCGAGTCTGCGAGCGCCTCGGAGTAGCGGCGGGAGAACCGGTCGAACGCCATCCGTGTGCGAGTGCTGACCGGAAGGCGACGCCTCAGCAGCTCGTCTTCGAGTTCGTCTTCGCGCTCGTCGTCGCCTTCTGAGGACGTGGTGTCGCCCTCATGCGCGAGCTCGTCCTCAGCTTCGGACGGATTGACAGCCTCCAGGCCGATTTCGCCGAGTCGACCGGCTATCGCGGCAAGGATCACCTGAATGTCCGTCGGCGCTGCGCCGGGTCCGCCGCTGCGCCCGAAGTAGCCGCCGTAGCGGTGATCGCGACGCACGCGGGTCCAGTCGAGGTCTTCGAGCCTGATCGACGGTTCCCCGTCATCGTCGGTGGCGACAGGGGTCGGCTCGTTGCCTTTCGCGATCCGCCAGACCGATGCGCGGTCGATGATAAGCGTCGCGTCGAGCTCTTGGAGAAGCTCGTACAGCTCCGCGTCTTGCTCCGGAAGGTCGCCCACGTGCTGCAGTCGATCCCGCTGGCCCACCCGTTCGAGCCGCCCGCGCAACTGGGCGACGTGGTATGGCCACGAGTGGCTGATCTGCCTGTCGTCGCCGTCAAGCATGACCTGGATCCGGCCACCTTCGGCCAGTCGATCCGCGGACTCCCGCGCCAGAGCCAGTCGAACCTGGGCGCCGTCGATCTCCGTCGACGTCCACTCAAGCGGGCGACCGGCGTGGTCCTCGACCACAATCGAGGTTCCGTCCGGGATCGATCGGTCGAAGGCCAACGTGAGTCTGGCCCCGTCGAGCCTGCTCCACAACAGAACCGGGTGCGGCTCCTCGACCCTCTCTCCGGGTGGGGCGCCCTGATAGCTGATCTTGAGTGACGCCGGATCGCCGATCTTGCTGCGCTCCAGGTGGGAGTAGAGCGAGTCGAATGCTCCCCGCTCACCGTGGTTGATGACGCTGAGCTCGACGTTCCCGTTCATCGCGGACCGAAGCAATGCGGTGCGCGACAGGTTGGCAGAGCCGGTGAGCAGGGTCTCCGAGTCGCCCTGGATCAGGTGCACCCACTTCGCGTGGATGTAGGCGCTCGGCTCGGACTTGACCTGGACTCGCTCGAGGACCGGACCCGGGGCATTCCTCATCACGTTCTGGATGGAAACCGGATCCGCCGACGTGGCGTCGGTGAGCAGGAGGCGGGTGCGCTTGGGCTGAAATTGCTCGATGAGGGCTCGTAGCGCAGCGCAGTCGGCGTCATGGAACGGAGCATGCGCGATGAGTTCATCGACCGGCCCGTCGACCTCCGCCCGCAGCTGGTCAATGACCGGGTCATCGAGACTGCTCCGCAGCGCTGACGGGCTGTCGGGTGCCGGCGGGATCCACGGCGACTGGCCCCACGCTGTTTGTAGCAGTTCGACGACGGGCGGATCGAGCACGCCGCGCTGAGCCAGCCCGTCAATGTGGGCCCGTGCCGAGGCGAACTCCTGTAGGTGCTCCGAGCGCTCGTCGCTGTAGGCGTACACATGCCAGAGCTCTCCGGGGGCCGCGTATCCCTCGTACCCAAGGTTCCCCGAGCCGACCACTAAGAGCCCGCTCGAAGGTCCAAGCAGCGCGATCAACTTGCCGTGTGCCGCGCGAGGGTGACGGACAGGAGCTGCGACGTACGCCTTGTTCGCGAGCCGACGCCGCTGGCCCGTCCGGGCCGACTCGGCGAGTGTCTCGCTGAGCTGGCCATCGTCGGCGAGCACGATGCGCAGCGGGATCTGAGCGAGCTGCCCCAACAGCCTCGTCTCAAAGAAGGTGAGGTCGGCGCCGTAGGTGCAGATCAGGGCTGTCGTCCACTGTCCCTGGAGGAGCTCGGGGATGACGACGTCTGCTCGGGGCGAGTTCACGCACTCTCCGGATCCGGTTCGCCGAATGGCGCCGACGCGTCTGCGAGGGCTCTCCCGGGCAAGTCTCCGTCGACCAGGAGTCGCTGGCCTGACTCGGTGAGTTCACGGTCAGATTCATTGAATGTCGAGACCCAACCGAGTTCATGCACGGTTGTGCTGAGAGCACGGAAGCGGCTGTCATTGAAGACCGCTGGCGACTCTTGGGCGAAGAACCTGACGGCATCGCCGATGCGTCGCACCCGGTAGGTGTCGTCAGGGAGTTTCGCCGTCGCCACTCGCTCGTGCTGGACGATCACGAAGTCCTCGATCAGCCATCGGGCAAGCTCGCCGAGCGTTGGGGCTCGCAGCATGCGCTGGTTCAGCTGGTGCATGAACCTCGCCATGCCGATGCGGAGACTCCCTCCCTCTGCGACGAGGACCTGCTCCTTGGCGTACTCCAGTGCGCGGCTTGGAAGTCCGAAACGCTCCCGCAGTAGTAGCACCATCGCAAGGAGCGCCACCATGGTGCGGCCGTCATCCTCGTCGTACTCGCGGCAGGCGGTGTAGAGCGCGTGCTCGTCGAGGGCTTCGGTGCGTGGCCAGATGCCGTCGGCATCGGGCGACGCGTCGACCTCGGCGAGAAGCCCCTCAAGTAGGGAAGACGCGCGGGTACGGGCATCCACCGCTGGAAGGTCCAGCCGCAGGTCGTCTCCCTGAGAGCTACCGTCCACGGCGTCGTCGACGAGTGCCCACAACTCCGCCTTCGGAAGGACCGTAAGTCCGCCGTCGGTCGCGGCGAGCCCGCGGCGCGAGACCCAGCGGAGCAGGCGGTTGAAGACGTACGCGAAGTACTCCCGGCCCTGGTACACGCGCCAGCGGCGGGCAACGTCCACCAACTCAAGCCGCGGCACGTAGTCGGAGCCGTCGAGTTGCCGGAAGTAGATGAGCTGCCGGAAGTCGTCCTGCGAGAGTTCTACTGCTTGTCGGCAGGTACTGAGATCCAGCAGCATTCGCAGGGTCTCGCCGCGTGAGGCCACCTCAGCGGGTGTCCCCGAGTGGAGGAACAGGTCCCGCAACAGGGGTAGGTCGTGCGCCTCCGCCGCACGCAACTGGCACAGGCATCCCCTCCGCGCGAACTCGACAAGGGCCTCGCGTGGCACCGGCTCTGAGACCTTGTTCTCCGCGAGCCGACGAGCAACTTCGGTGCCAGCGACAGCGCTCCGGAATGCCTCGGCGAGTGCCCGCCCGATTGGGGTCGGGGCGTCGACCGGGAATCCGTTAGCTGGCGACGCCACGACGAGCGACCCGGTCAGCTCCATCGCTGAGCGGTAGTAGAGCCCGTAACCGCCGAGCGGCTCCTTGATGTAATCGAACTGTGGGTCGAAGTCCGGATCGTTCACCTTGGCACTGATCCGCCGGCTGCCGTTCACGTTGCCCGCGACGGTGGCGTGCTCGGGCGCGTCACACACATGGCAAGCCATCGAGAAGATGGCCTCGCGGGGCCGGTAGAAGCCGACGAAGCTGGCGCGGTTGCGGGGAAGATCCGCTGCCCAGAAGTCGTCGAGCACCCAGGAGTAGAACGACCAGTATCGCGGGTGCACCGTCAGCACGTTGATGCCTGGCGATAGCGCGGGGAGGATGCGGTCGGAGCTGACCGAGCCCAGCCCGAGGTGATCCTGGCCAGACTTCGGAGCGAAAGCGCGGGCGCCCCACGCAGGGCCGGTCTGCTCCCAGCCCCACCCCCCGCTGGGCTTCGTCAAAGAATCAGTCATCCGTCAACTTCCTCGCCGAGCCGAGTCAGGCTTCCTTTGCAATCACCGTGTCGTAGAGACCGAAGTGGCGCAGCCCCTCGTGGCTCTCGATCCCGGTGTAGGACAGCGATGAGTCCTCGTAGCGACGGAAGGCGAAGACTGCCTGGTTCATGTGGGCGCTGTTGAAGACGTTGAGCGACACGAGCAGGTGGAAGTCATCGACCGTGAGGCCGGTGACGGCCTTGAACAGGTCGGGCTCCAGCTTGGTGATCACGTCCTTGAGGGTGTTCTCACGGAAGTCGGTGAGGTACATGAACGCCGGGATTCGGGTGGCGAACTTGATCAGCTTCTCCTGGATCTGCTTCCGCTTGGACTTGTACTCCTTCTCCTCCTCGCTGAGCTCCTTCTTCTCCTTGGGCGTGATGTCCTCGCCCTTCTCCTTCTTCGAGGCCTTGACCTTCTCGGACTTGTTGATGACCGTCTCGAACACGTCGGCGCCGAGCGCCCGGAAGCCCTCGATGTTCATGATCGCGGCCATCGCCTTGGGGTCGTTCATGATCTTTCGGAGGGTGTCGTTGTCCACGTTGACCAGCAGCGCGGACTCCCACTTGCGGGCGAGCAGTGTCGCTGAGGTGCCTGCCATGGCGATGTCGAGGATGCCGCCGGCATCGACCTGGGTCATGTGGGAGCCGTCGTAGGCCAGAACTGGCAGGAAGTTCACGAGTTCCTTGACGGCGTCCTCGGGGTTCGAGGTCTCTGGGGAGAGGCCAGCGCCGTACTCGGCGATCTGGCGCAGAGCACGGGTAGGGGCGAAGTCGAAGACGAAGCAGACCGGCTTGAGGATCTCTTCCTTGTTCGGGTCATCGCCCTCGGGGTTCTTGATCGACCATGGCGACTGCACCCTGAAGGCTGCCTGGAAGTAGGTCTCCGGCGAGTTGAGGTTGCGCAGCATCAGGATCGATGACCACTGCGGCACTGTCACGCCGGTGGTGAGCTTGCCGCAGGACAGGGTGATCGACTTGGAGTCGAAGCCGCTGCCGATTGCCTTCTTGACCGGTGGGAGTGCGGCGAGGCCGACGCCCGCGCCGGTGCCTGCGACCGTGCGCACCTGGTAATCCTGGAAGAAGATGTTCTGCTTCTCGGCCAACAGGTTCGCCATCGCGTGGCACGACGCGACGGTCGGCAGGAACCAGAACGAGTGGTTCAGGTACGGGAGCAGACGTACGTCGGAGTATGGGAACGGAGGCTTCTTCGCCCCGAGCTTGAGGTTGTCCACGTTCGCCGCTGAGTACGCGCCGCGGAGGATGTCGAGCCACTTCTGGACGTCGTTCTTGTGCTTTAACGTCGCCGCGGTCCCGGTGCCGGTCGCTGCGAAGAACTCGCCAAGGTCGAACTCGTCGAACTCGCCTTGGCTCGCAATCGCGATCAGCTCGTCGGGCATCTGGTAGGTCAGCAACCGCATCTCCGGCAGCGCGGCGTAGGGGTTCTTCTTGTCCGGATGCTTGATCGGCCACGCCTGCTTGGCGCGCTGTTCGTCGGTGTAGGTCCAATTGAAGATCTGCTCCTCGATGAACTCTCCGGTCGCCAACGCCTTGAACGGTGTGCCGGAGAGGTAGAGGTACGCCTTGGTGGTGATCGGCAGGAACTCGGCCTCGGCCTCACCGAGTTCGTCGAGCTCCTCGTTGAACCCTTCGAGGTCGGGATTGAACTCGGCCTTGAGCTCCTTCTTGGCCTCGGCGTCGTCCTCGCCCTCGAACAGCTCCTTGGCGTTGTCGCGCCACGCGCCGAAGTGGTACTCGTCGAAGACGACGAGGTCCCAGTTGGTCTCGTGCAGCCAAGCGTTCTTGGCCTTGATGTTGCCGGACTTGTCCTTGCCGAGCAGATCCTGGAACGACCCGAAGTAGACGAGTGGGCGCTTCTTGTCGGCGGTCGTTGGGTCGCTGCCGGTGGCCTTGGACAGATACTGCCAGCCGTCGAAGTCGGCGTGGTCCTGGAGGTCCTTCTGCCAAGCGTCCTCGACTGCCGGCTTGAAGGTCACCACAAGCACCTTGGTCGCGCCCAGCTTCTTGGCGAGCTGGTAGGTAGCGAAGGTCTTGCCGAACCGCATCTTCGCGTTCCACAGGAAGCGCGGGACCGCGTGCATGTCCTCCTTCCAGATCGAGTGGAAGTAGGCGTGCGTCTTCGCGACGGCCTCGGCCTGCTCAGGCCGCATCGGGAAGGTGTCGGAATGCGTGCCGCCGTAGACGACACCTGTGCGCAACTCGTTGAGCACAGTGATGACGTCAGCGAGACCGCACCGGAACCACTCCGCGCCGACCTCGGTGACGTGCTCGATGCCCTTCATGCGCAGCAGGGCGTGGACCTCGGCGTCGCCGAACAGAGTGCCCTCGATGGTCTCGGCGGGCTCGTCGAGGACAATCTTGAAGTTCTTGATCCCGGCCGTCTTGAGTTGCTCCCCGACCCGCTTCTTCACGTCTCGGGCTGTCTGGCCGATCTTCAATAGACCTGCATGCGCGTCGTCGTGGATCTCGTAGGCGTAGATCCGCAGTCGGGCCTCCGGCTTCTCCGGCAGGAGGTCCGCGATGGGCCTACTCATCAGCGTCATCCGATGGGGCTTCATCCACCACGGCGTCGTCGTGCGCAGCGACCTGCGACTCTATGAAGGCGATCTCATCCTTCGTCAGGCCGTACCGCTCGTAGAGCTTCGCGTCCGTCCAGTCCTCCTCCAACGGAAGGTCCGGCACGAACGAGTAGACGTCCCGCGTCGCGTGCTGCGTTTGCTTGCGCAGGGAAACCAAGAACCGGACGAACCGGGAGCGGAGATATGTGGCGTACCTTGTCGCCTCCTGCTCGGTGTCGAATCGACCTGCTACGAGATAGGTCTCCGAGCAGGCCGTCCCTGGGCCAGCAATGATCGGCTTGCTGAGGAACTTCGTTTCGACCGCTGCACTTGTGCCCTGGACGGCGGTCATCAAGACCTTCCAGTCGTCCACCCAGTTACGGTTCACGGGAATCTCCGACCGGTTGATCCACGAGACCTTCTGCGAGCCGAATAGCTTCACCGCGTCCTGCAGCCCCACGTCAGACGCCTTGCCGTGGAAGTTGGTTGGGAGTCCGAACGGCTTTCGGCTCGACACCCGTGAGTCCAGCGTGGGCTCTTTATTGGCGGTCACCTTGTCCAACACGGAGACAGCGTCGTTCCAGCGGATCAGAACGTCGTAGGCATCGAGGAACCGAGCGGAAGGTGCTCCTACTGGCTGGCCGTCCCACATCGTCTGGATCGTGCACGGGCCGTCGTGGTCCCTGTCCCACAGGAAGTACGAGATGCCCCCACGAATCTTGACCCCCGGGAACCCGTCGTACAGCTTCGGATAGTCGACGAGCTTGCGCATTCTCCGGTCCGCGAGCATTCGCTCGCGGTACTGGTCGAGACCCTTGCCACCGGCGAACCAGCGAGAGGGGGTGACCATGACGACGTACCGAGGGTCGAGGTCGAGCGCCTTCTCGACGAACTTCTGGTAGATCGGCGCGGCACTCGTCCCGAAGCCGCCGTCGTCGAGCTGGTACGGCGGGTTGCCAATGATGACGTCGAATTGCATGTCGTCTCCAAACAGCCCGGCGACCCGAGCGTTGATGTCGTCGGTGTGAATGAAGGCGTAGGCGTGGGTCTCCAAGCCCTCACCACGGTCCAACGTCTTCTGGCTGGCACCGCAGTACTTGCACTTGCCATTGGTGAACTTCTTGACCTGGTTGCCGCCAGCGTCGGCGCTGTAGACCCACTCGGTGCCACCGACCCAGGTGTGCTCGATCGACTCGAACCAGACGTTGCCATCCTCGGTGTCGAACGACGAAGCGATGGAGTGCTTCCCGTTAGCACTCTTGGAGCAGTAGAGGCTGCGGCGCGCGATCAGACTGGTGAGTTGGGTGATGCCGATGCCGAAGACCTGCTTGGCCAGGATGTGGTCGACCCGCTTCTCCAGGTCGGGGATCTCCGACTCCAGTCCCTTCACGAGCCGCGTGGTGATCTCGCGAAGGAAGACACCCGACTTGGTGAACGGGTCGAGGTAACGCAGCGTCGAGTCGGCCCAGATGTTCGCGCCGTCGTGGTCCTTTGCCCACGCCTCCTCGATGAGGTCGAGCATCTGGCTGGCGAACTCCGGCGGGGTGAACACCTCGTCGTTGGACAAGTTGGCGATGCAGGTCAGCACGTCGGGGTTGCGATTGCGCATGCTGAACGGGACCTGCTCGGTCATGCGGCGCCCTCCGCGATCTCGTCGACCGTGAGGTCGCCGTGGTCCCTGGTCGGGGTGAAGATCTCATGCTTGCCGAGGTCCGCGAACAAGGTGTCTTCCTCGCCGAAGGACGACGACTGAGTCATCGTGTCGAAGCGGAAGTCGCGGCGGTGGAACCTGCCCTTGCCTAGGTAGGTCCATTCAGCGAAGGTGATCGGGCGCAGTGGAGCGGTGTTCGTGGTCATGGCCAATGCGTCGCCGTGGACGATGTTGACCGACAGCACGGCCGAGGCCGCTTCTGCCCAGAGCATGTCCGCGTCACCGAGGAACGTCGTGAACACCTCAAGCAGAATGGCCCGGCACTCGGCGACGTTGTCGGGCAGCAGTTCGATGCCGTAGATCGACATGAGGGCGAGCAAGGCGTGGTGGCGCCGCTCAAAGTCGCTCCGGCCATAGCGGGCCTCGACGGTGCCGAGCTTGCGGAGCAGCACGGGAACAAGGAAGTTGCCCGAGCCGCAGGCCGGCTCGAGGAAACGTGAGTCGATGCGTTCGGCCTCGGCGTGGACCAAGCTGATCATCGCCTCGACCAGATCCGGCGGGGTGAATACCTCCCCGTGGTCCGCGACACGTTGCTTCGACCGCACCAAGTTCACGTCGGCAGCCTATTCGGGACGGCCGACGAAATCGGGCAGACCGCAGTTCCGCTCCGCTCTGCTACTGGCCTGACCGATAGAAGCATCGGCGCAGGCGCTCAGGGTTGGCGATCATGTCCAGTAGGTAGAGGTAGGCGACGAGTCCGATGTCGTGTGGAACGTCGCCGTCATGGTGCGCCAGGAGCGCCGCAGTCTGGTCGACCGCCTTGCCCTTGCCGCCGTGGCCATGGGTCGCGTTCCGCAGAACCTTGAGGTACTGGGCGGTGGCGTCTTCGGCCGAGAGCACCTTCACCTGCCCGCCGGGCAGACGGAGTTCAACTGCTTGCGTCTTCAAGTGCCTCCGGATGAAGAACCCGTCCTGCATGCGTCGGAGCGAGCTGACTCCCTGTCGGGCCATCGGCAGCAGGATGTCGCCTGCACCGGCGGGGATCGACTCTTCGAGGTCGGCCAGAACCCTCTCCGCGTGACTCAGCGTGACCATGAGGTCGAGGTCCCAGCCGTTGGCCCGCTGGATCGAGTCAAGCACTGAGAACAGCAAGGTCCGTCGGGCGTTTGAATCTCGATGAGACACCTGCATCGAGGTCGTGCGACGGAAGATCTGCTCGACCGTCAGCATCGCCTCGAGGTGCTTCTCAGGGCGGTAGAGACCTGTCTGGTCCGTGAACACCGCAAGATCACCGAGGACCCCGAACAGTTGATTGAGCCGCTCGGCCCACCATCGGGTTGCATCGGCGGCGGCGCCGCTCGAGAGGGCAGCCGTCGGCGTCTTCTCCATTGCGCCGGGCGTCGAGATCAGCTGGAGCAGCTCCGCAGCATCACCGTTGCTGCCCGAAACGCATCGGCCGAAGCTGAAGATCATCGGTCCGAACGTGCGGACAACCTGGAACCCCCAGATTCCCGGCGCGAGCGCAGCCAGGAGCGGATCGACGTAGGCGTCGAACATGTAGACGCCGCTGTACAGCCCGGCCGAGGATCCGAACGCTTGGTCGTGCGTTTGGACGTCCTTGAGGTGCGTCAGGTCGCCGTTACCCAGGCGCTCGTCCTGCTCGATGCGCAACCAGATCGATGCGAGCTTCAGTCGGTGCAGCAGGACTGGGTCCACTTCGATGACGTGGAGGCCGGCTCCTTCAAATGGGTGGACGCTAGCGTCGCCCCCCAGCGGCATTTGGCGCAGGAGATCAAGCAGGTAGGCGGCCCGGTCGGGAAGGTCACTCACAGGCGTGGCGTACATCGCCAAGCGCTCGAAGTTGAGGAGATCGAGTAGCTCCTGCGTGGCTTCCGCCTTGAACCTTCGCTTCTCCAACGCCGGTCCGATGATCTCGGGCATGGGTGGGTCAATGCGTTCGCGGAGGTTTGCGAGATCCCCGAGACGCGACGTGAGCCCCGGCCCGTAGACCGTCTTCACCCTGACAAGGTCAGGAGATCGGCGGAGATAGCGTTCTTCAGGCTGCACGAGGTATCCGCCGGACTCGGACCGGGCCTTGTAACGGCACTCGCTCAGAAGCTGCTCCGGGTTACCGCCCCAGAGCCAGGATGGCAGCTCAACCCGGGCTTGCGACGGGGGATCCGATGACACGGGGTCACCGTAGACCGATCCTCCGACAGCATTAGGCTGCCTGGTCCACGACCCGCTCTCCACTGGGTCATAGCGCCAAGGTGGCAGACCGGTCCGCCGCGCGGCTGCCCGGGCTTCCCTGCTCGGTTCGTCGCACCGCCGCGAGGGCTCGTGCGTAGTCGAGGCGCTGGCCGTCAGTTGAGGGCCCTTGTCCAAGGGGTCGCCTGTCCTGGATCCCGTAGCGGTCGCGGTACGCGGCCACGGTGGCCGCTGCGTTGTCCCACTGGGAGCGGAGTGCCGGATCGCTGGGCCGCGGACCGAGCGCCTTCGTCCACGGCTCGCGGTTCCGATGGGCTGCGTCAGCGAGTTCACGCGCACGCTGCTCGATCAGGTCGCGACGCTCGTCCAGGGCGCGCCGCATGTCGCGTACCATCGGGCCGACAGCCTCGGGGATCAGGCCGACGATCAGCCGAGATCGTGCACGCCGGCCGCTCGCCCGCTGGCTCGTGACGAGGTGGACCCGGTGGCGCAGGACGGCGCCGACGTCTTCGGCGTCACCAAGTCCGTGGCGGCTCACTGCCGCAGGCAGGAGGCGGTCCACGTCATGGCCGTTGGCCTCGGCGCGGCGTAGTTCCGCAGCCAGCGGACCGAAGGCGTCGGAGGCGAGGACGTCATCGACTTGGTCGCCAGTGAGCTCGCACGAGTGGAGCAGCGTGGCCCAGCGGTCGCGTTGCGCGGCTGCGGCGATCGTTTCGTACTCGGCGGCGAGCTGGGCGATGGAGCCCCAGGTCTCCTGCTCCTCTGTGATCGTCTGGTGCGCCGAGAGCCCGGCTCCCCGGTTGGCGAGGACGCCGATCAGCACGGATCGCGCCGTGACCTCTTCGCCGGCGGGTACGCCGTGATTCTGGTCGGCAGCCGATGCGACTACGTAGGCGTGGTTGTGGTCGCGGCCGCGGGTCATCGCGACGTACAGGTTCTCCCTCGTCGTGGTGTCGGACACGACGACGTGCGCGGTATCGACGGTGAGGCCCTGGGCGCGGTGCGCGGTGACGGCATAGCCGAGGTCGACGTGTTCCGAGACGTACGCGGCGGGAAGCATGATGGCACCGCTGTGCTTGCGGTCGAGGCGGCGTACGACCATCGAGCCGTCCATGCGGACGTCGGTGACGCGCCAGCGATCGCCGTTGCGCACCCAGCCCGAGCGAAGGGTGCGGAGGCGGCGGTCGTTCTTGCGGGTGATGATCCAGTCGCCGACCGAGGCTCGAGTGCCGTCGATCAGGTGCGCCTCGGTGCCCTGTCGCGTCGCCCCACTGAGAAGCCGCTCGGTGCGGGCCTTGGCGTTGAGTTCTTGAACGACATGCGAGGTGTCCGCGATCAAGACGCTGGCACGTCCGGGAGCGATGTCGTCTCGCCAGGCTCGGTAGGCGGCGTCTGCCATGTCGTCGGCGTCGCCGTCGCTGACGCGCTGATGAGCGAGGTAGACGTCGACCGCTTCTGGGCGACCGTGGCGTAGGTCGAGGGAGGCGCGCTTCTCCCACGCATGCGTGAAGCGGTGGATGTCGATGAGCTCGGGTGCGTCGTTGCGGGCTTCTGCGAGCATTCCGAACGCTCCCCCTGCCTCGACGGACTGGAGCTGGGCCCAGTCTCCGACCAGGAGGACCTTGGCTCCTGCGGCCTGGGCATGGGCGGTGATGCGGTCGAGGGTCATGGTGCCGGCGAGGGTCGCCTCGTCGAGGATCACGAGCTGGTTCTTCCTCAGCGCGGTCCGGCCCTGGTCGTGCTCGTAGCACCACTTCGCGGTGTTCTCACAGGCGATGCCGAGGTCGTCGGAGAGTAGGGCGGCAGCGGCCGCACTCGGTGCGAGGCCGACGACGCTGCCGTTCCCGTGTTGGCGGGTCCAGGCGTCCTTGAGTGCACGCATTGCGGTGGTCTTGCCGGCGCCGGCCGGGCCGATGAGCAGGTCGACCGCTCGACCTGACACGGCAATCTTCGCGATCGCCTCGGCCTGCTCGGGGCTCAGTCGATTGCCGGTGACCGGCCGGGCTGCGATGGCGTCGACGATCTCGATGCTGATAGTCGGTGCCGTCGTCGCGGCGGAGCGTTCGAGGAGCCGGTCCTCGGCGGCGAGCAGGTGCTCTGCCGAGAAGACTGTCGAGTGCTTGGGCCGGAAGGCGCTGGTGCCGTCTTCGCGCAGGAACGGCTGCGGCGTCACGGCCAGTTCCGGCGGCGTGAGTCGCAGGGAGCCGCGCTCGGCGGCGTCGACGACCAGGCCGGTGATCGCCTCGCGGTCAGCTGTGCTGGCGAACGTCCATCCGAGGGTCTGGCGTGCGGCCTCGGCGTACAGGTTGGCCCGGCGCCAGGTCGAGCGCTTCTCGCCGACCGTCGCGACGATACGGCGGCCGACCTCCTCGACGAAGTCGAGCGGGACATCGTCTGCGCGCAGTAGCCGCGCGGGTGGGTTCGATGTGGCTTCCCTCGCCCAGGCAACGGGATCCGCTCCGAGGTAGTCGGCAGTACGGCGCCGCCACAGGCCCGTGAGGTCCGCAAGCGAGTAAATGCGCTTGGCGGGGCGGTTCGAAAGGTTGGCCTGCTGGCGAAGCTTCATGATCGTGGCTCGGTGCGGGCGGCGGCCATGGCGCTCGACGTAATCATCGATGAGGTGGTCGGTCGCGGCGTCGATGTCGCGAGCCCGGCTGGAGAACTTCTCGACCAGCGACTGCGGGACGCCGACGATCTCCCAGGCTGGGTTGCGGTCACGGCCGCGCGGGCGCCGCTCCCAGCCGACGCCCAGGGTCCGCGTCAGGTGATCGCTGAACGACGCCTCATGCAGCTCGGAGAGTGCGACGACCCACCCGTGCAGTGGGGCGCCGTCGATGGCGCGCCACTTGCCGTCGCGGACGGTCTTGACCTTGTTCGAGATGACGACGTGGGTGTGCAGGTGCGGGTCGTTGGCCCGCGAGTCGTAGTGGTCGAACCCGGCCGCGACGACGCCAGTGACCTCAGCTTGCGCGACCGCGCCCTTCGGTCCCTTGGCGCCGACGCGGGTGGCCACGATCTCGCGTTCGAGGAAGTCGAGCGCGTCGGCAACCGCTGCATGGTGAGCTTCGGCGATCAGCGCTTGGGTGCCGCCGTCGGCTACTCCCCAGAGCACGCTGGCCGACTTGGGGATCGAGAAGGTGAGGTCGTACCCGGCGACTGCGTGGCGGCGCTTGCCTAACTGCGGCTGGTCGTAGGTGCGGTATCGCCGGCCGAGCGGCTCGCCCGTGGTCGGGTGGGCGCCCTGCCCGATGAGCAGCTTGAGCTGCCCCTCGGTCACTTCGTCGCCGGCTTGGATTGTGGTCTCCAGGCTGTCGACTCCGGTGCCCATCCACCGCCCGGGCGGCGTACCTGCCTCGGTGTAGTAGCGCGTCAGCAGTGTCGAGAGCGACCTGTCCCCGTCGCCCGCGGCCACCGTGCGGAGCAGGTACTCGTAGCCCTTGCCGGCGCTCATCTTGTTGATCGTGACGGTCACCGCGACCACCTCCTTGTGGGAGGTAGGTGTGCGGGCCGCCCCGCCCGCCCGGGCCTTCAGGCCTCGTTTGCAAGAGGCGTGAAGGGAATGCGGGTGAGGTGAAGGAGGGAGGGCGGGAGCAGGAAGTGGAAGACGAAGAGGGCGAAGAAGGAGACGCGGACGAGGTAGGGCAGGAAGGAGAGTGGAGGACGGGCAATGATCGGCGGAAGGAAGAATGACGCGGGTGAGCACCCTGGCTGACGCCGTCCTTCCGCTGATCCGCACGCGGTCCGACCTCTACCGGTATAGCGCCGCCAACGCGCACGGCCGGGACATGCACGAGGCGGTCGACATCCTGGAGGCCGCGATCCCGACGACCGATCCGGCCGAGATCTATTCGGTCACTCACAAGGCGCTGGCGTCGTCGCTGAAGGTGATCGCCCGGGCTGATGATTCCAGCGGCATCATCGGCGATGCCTGTCGGCGCCTGTTGGATCTCCACCCACGGGCAGCCGCCGCGGCCAGGACGCCGGTCGCGAAGCTGATCGACTGGATGATGAAGTTCCAGTTCGATGACGACGAGGTCGACTACTTCGAACTCGACCCCGTCGCCTACGCGCCGGCCCTCGGCGAGACCGGGATGAAGGCGTACCGCAAGCGCTTGGCGGACGTCGAGGCGAAGCTCGGGCCTCGCCCAGCCGAGCGGTGGAACTCGGGCCACTCCCACGAGTGGTTCACGCTGGACTGGAACGCACAACGGCTGGCCGTCCTTGACCACGACGTCGACGCCATCATCCGGACCCACGCGAAGGACCGGAAGGTCGCGGCCTGGCTGGAGGACACCGCCGAGGCCTTCGAGGAGATCGGCGAGATCGACCTGGCCATGGACTGGGCCAAGCAGGCGACCAACTTCGATCGCGGGCACCAGTCGCTCAAGGCGGCCGACTACTGGTGCGGACTCCTGGAGGCACATCGGCCAGCCGATGCGCTCGACGCGCGACTGTCGGTGTTCCGCAAGTGGCCCTCGTCGACAACGGCGGCCCGGCTGCACAAGGCTGCCGGCAAGGCGTGGCCCGACTACCGCGACGAGGTCGTGGCGACCCTCGCAGCGAGTCCGCGGGACGCGGTCCTGTTCGCGCTGCTGACCTTGAAGGAGCCGGAGTTCGCCTGGAACCTCGCGCACTCGCTCGCCCTGGACACCGACCACACCTGGAGCGAGCTGGTGAAGGCGTACGAGAAGGTCGACCCGATCGCCACCCTGCCGATCCACCAGCGTCTGGTCGAGAACGAGCTGGTCGAGGCTGGGGCGCAGCACTACCGACTGGCTGCGCGAAGGCTGGCGAAGATGCGGACGCTGAGTGCCGGGTCCGGGAAGTCAGCCGAGGTCAACGACCTCATAGCGGATCTGCGTGAGACCCACCGGCGTCGCCCGCGCTTGCAGCAAGAGTTCGACCGCGCCGGACTGCCCTGAGCTTCAGCCTTTGTCTGTCCGAGGCGACCTGCCGCGTATGACCGTGACGTGGGGAGGCAGCGGCTCGTTCGGGTCGCTGGTTGCCTCCGCACGTTCGGCAACCTCGGCCTCCGCAGCGAGTAGCGCGGCGATGTCGCGGCGCGGCGCGACAACGGCTGCAGGTGTCTGGAGCACACCCTCGTAGCCCTGTACGTCGCTCTCCTTCGGCATCCACGCGCGATGCCGTTCGGCCACCCACTCGGCGCCGTCGTACTCAGCGATTCCCCAGTCGACCCCGTCGGGGACGCAGACCACGACGAGGTCGGCGTTGGGGCCGCTCGCACCCTGGCCGAGGCTCTCCACGACCTCAACGAGACGAGGATCGTCCCTGCGGAGCGCGTTCTCGCCGACGACGCGATACGGCTGCATGAATGACCGTTCCTCGGCGACCTCCAGCCCCAGCGCAGCGGCAGCCTCGCGGGACAGCCCGAAGCCCCCGGGCTTGGCATTCACGACGATCTTCTGCACAGCCGCCCCCTTCCCGCAGCTCGGACTGCCCATGACTGAGACCGACGCTACGGATCACCTCCGACATCGCCAACGTGATTTCCCGTGGTGGCATCCAACGCGGCTGGGCTCCGGCACTTGCGCCGACGTCTTCTCCGACAAGCAGCGAAATAGCCCCGCCAATCCCGGAGGACGACGGGGCGTAATGGTGCCAGGGTACCGCGCGCTCTGACGTCGCCAGTCACACGATCTGGTGGCGGCGTCCGAGCGCTGCCATGAGCTCGTCGCGGTCGGCCGTCTTGAGGAAGCCCTGTGCATGGCCGCGCTCGATCGCCTGCCGCAGAAGGTACGTCGGCGTGCCGTAGGTCAGGCACTGGGCGATGGCCGTGGCCGGTGTCACCGTCGGGATCTCCTGCCACCAGCCGATGCCTTCCGGGGCGAGGTCCTCGTAGTGCACGACGTAGTCGTCGCATCCCGCGCGCCTGAACCGGCGCTGCTTGCCGACAGTGACGTGGATGCGGTTGGGGTTCACGGCGCTGATGCCGTACGCATCGAGAGCGGTCTCGTGGGACAGCGCGGCCTCGGGCACCCGCGTCCACAACACCGCCAGCATGAGGTTGTCGTGCTCGCCAACCGGATACTGCGGAAACCGGTAAACCCCGTGCGCGACGCGATGGAGCGTTCCGCGGTGAACGAGCATCTGGGTGGCGTGCTTGCCGATGCCGGCTTCAGTGGCCTGCTGCGCCGTGACGAAGCCATGCTGCGCGGCCGCCATCTCCCACAACACGGCTCGCGAGAAAGGCCGGGCAGGCATGGCAGAAGTATAACGCGAACGTGACACTATTGCCTTGGACTGCTCGGCCACAGAGACCTTGAGAAGTGATATCTAAGCGGATATCGTAGCGGACATGGCTGGAACGATCATCGAGCGCGCACGCCGCGGCAGTGGGCTGTCGCAGCGCGAGCTGGCGCGCCGTTCTGGCACCTCGCAGCCGACGCTCTCGACGTACGAGCACGGCACCAAGTCGCCGACGCTCGCGGTCGCCGAGCGGATCGTCAACAGCAGCGGCTTCGATCTCGACCTCGTCCCCCGGGTCACCTTCACCACCCACCCCGGCGCTCGCGGCGAGCCGTTCGTCGTGCCCGACCGCCTGTGGCGACTCGACACCGCGACCGCTCTGGCGACCGTGACGCTGCCCCAACACCTGCACTGGTCAGGCCCATCGCGCCCCTACAACCTTCGTGACCGGCGGGACCGGGCCAGGGTCTACGAGATCGTGCTTCGCGAGGGCGAGCCGGCCGACCTGCTCGCCTGTCTCGACGGGGCCTTGCTGGTTGATCTCTGGGACGACCTCGTCATCCCGAGGGCGATCCGGAGCGCGTGGGAGCCGCTCATCGCGTCGTTCGGTGCCACTGCATGAGCGACCCGAGGCTGAGCGACTTCCAGGTCGAACTGGCCAACGTGTTCTTCTCGCTGCCCGAGTCAGCAGGATTCCTGCTTGCCGGCGGCGGGGCTCTGATCGCCCAAGGGATCGTGCCGAGGCCGACCGAGGACCTCGACTTCTTCACATCGCGTCACGCGGGCAGCGTCGAGGCCGCGAGCGATGCGCTCATCGCGGCGGCTACTGCTCGCGGGTGGAGACACGAGCTGGTACGAACCGGCGAGGAATTTCGGCGCTGGGCGATCACCGGTCCCGAAACCGTCCTCGTGGATCTCGCCGTCGACAGTCCCGCCGCCAGCACCCCCACCGTCACCATCGCCGGCCCGAGCTTCGCGCCCGACGAACTTGCGATCCGCAAGACGCTCGCGCTGTTCGGCCGGGCGGAGCCGCGTGACTTCGTCGACGTTTACGTGCTCCACCAGACCTTCGACCGCGACGCGACGCTCAGCAGGGCGGCCGACTTCGATCGCGGCTTCGACCTCGCGATGTTCGCCGCGACGCTGCGGACCCATCGCCGCATCGAGAGTCAGGACTTCCCAGACGTCGGCGTCCCTATCGCTGACATCCGGGCCTACTTCGATGCCTGGGCCGACGAGCTCGACGCGCGCTAGTCGTCGTCCCGAGCGAACGCCTGGTCCAGCAGCTCGGCGGTCAGCGGGTTCACCTGCTCGTTGCGGCGGATGTAGTGCTCGATCGTGACCTTGGGGTCGGTGTGGCCGAGCAGCTCCGAGGCGAGGTTGAGGCTGGCCTGCTCGTTGATCACGGTCGCGACGGTGCGGCGGAACATGTGCGGGCTGACGCCCTCGATGCCGGCGTCGCCGAGGACCTTGCGGAGCTGTCGCCGCACGTTGGCGGTGGTGAGCGGCGTGCCTTCACGGCTGCGGAACACCAGCGCGTCCAGCGAGTGGTCCGCCATGATCGCCAGTCGGCGGCGGAGTGCCTCGGCCGTGAAGGACGGCAGCGCGATCACCCGGTTGGATCGGTCGGTCTTCGGATGCTCCTGCCGGTAGGTCCCGACACCACGCTCGGAGATCACCGTGCCGCAGATCCGCAGGGTTGCGGGCGTCGTCGTGAGGTCCAGGTCGCGGCGACGGATCGCGAGCACCTCGCCGATCCGGGCGGAGGTGCCGAGCATGACCTCGACGATCTGTCCGAGCTGGCCGTCCGGGTTCGGACCTGACGTGCCGCGCGACAACTCCCACGCCTTGATCACGGCCCGGATCGCGTTGACCTCGGTCGCAGTCAGCGCTGTCGGCGTCCGCTTCGGCTTGTGCAGGCGCGCGACTCCGTCGATCGGGTTGCGGTGGATCACCTCGTGCCGCACCGCGAGTCCGAACGCGAGCCGGAGCACGGTCTTGGCCCGCTTCGAGCGGGCGTACGACTGCTTGCCGAGCTCCTTGAGCAAGGCATCGCAGCGGGCCACACCGATCTCACGCAGCGCGTAGCCGCGGAACGCCGGAAGCACGAGCCGGCGCATGTCGCGCTCGTAGTTGAACCGGGTCGCGGGAGCGATCCTGTTCTCCAGGTCAAGGTCGGCCAGCCAGTACTCGACGAGCGCCGGGAACGGGCTGTCCGGCGTCAGGGACGTGTCGACGGGCTGGAATGCGTTGCGCTGCGTGAGCTTCTTCTTCAGCGCGACCTCGGCAGCCGGGCGAGACGTCGCAGTCGCCTGCACCAGCCGCGTCTGCCCGTCCCAATCACGGAATCGAGTGCGGGCCTCGACCTTGCCCCTCGCACGTTGGATGAAGGCGATCTCGCCGTAGCCGCCAATGGGGATGCGTGGCCTACTCATGAGAGCCACCCTCGTGCCGCTCCTCCAGCCACGCCGCGATGTCGCTGGCTGCGAACCGCAGGTGCTTGCCGAACTTGTAGGCCCGCGGCGCCCGGCCGGACAGCCGCCAGTCGTAGATCGTCTGCACGGGGACACCGAGGTACTCGGCGAGCTCCTCGACCCCGATGAGGGGCTCCAGCCCCAGCTTCGTCGTACTCATGCCGAGTAGGTGTGCGACCGCTGCCGAGCGTGCCCGAAGCGACCGGAACCAACGGCGCGGCCGCCCGGCTGGGCGGCGCCGCGCACCTGTCAATGTGATGGGTAAACGATGGGATCGCATCTCGCCCCCAAAGCGAAAGTCCAGGTCAACCATGGGCTGACCTGGACTTTCTTCGTAGCGGGGGCAGGATTTGAACCTGCGACCTCTGGGTTATGAGCCCAGCGAGCTACCGAACTGCTCCACCCCGCGTCGGTGAGCCTCACTCTACGGGAGGGGAACGTGGCCGTTCAAATCGTGAGCGCCCGGCCTACTTGAGCAGGTTGAGGGCCCGGGCCACCTCGGCGCGGGCCTTGTGGTTCAGCCGGACCCACTCGGCGCCCTTGCCGTCGTTGAACGCCTGCTGGGCCGCGTCGAAGTCGTGTTGGGCCTGCACGAGCAGCGCGTGCGCCTTGGCCATCGCGTTCTTGTCGGGCTGGTTCTGCCCCTTGTTGCCGTTGTTGCCGTTCCCGTTGTTCCCGCTGTTCCCGCCGTTCTCGGGGACGGTGGAGGTGCCGGACATGTCGGTGATCGCGTCGACCAGGGTGTCGCCGATGCCGACCTTCTGGCCGAAGGACACCATCACGTACCGCAACGTCAGGTA
>NZ_DASXWU010000056.1:0-8038 GCF_036503465.1 Nocardioides sp. | reverse complement strand
CCACCACCAGACCCCCGGACCACGCCCGGAATCCTCTCACGACCACCCACACCACCAACCCCCACACACCGCGGGCCGATCCCACCCCACCCCCACCCCACCGTTATCGTGGGGCCTCGCATCCGGTACTGGGAGGTGGTGAGGACCACCAGAAGCCACCTGGTCGGCGGACGAGGTGGGACCACATCGCTGCTGCGTGTTGACCTGCGGCTGTTTCGGGGGCGACAGGCTGTCGCCACTAGGGTGCCCAGAAGAAGAACGAAGAGGAACCAGAGATGACGAACGCGAGTGGCGGCTCGGCGCCGGTGCGGCCGGCACGGAGGGGACGCCGGGGTGGGGTCGATCCCACCAAGCACGCGCGGGACCGGAGGCTGGTCCTCCACATCGGCCTGCACAAGACCGCAACCACGTTCCTCCAGAACGTCCTCAGTACTCGGCGCTACGACCTCCTGCAGGAGGGCGTGCTCTACCCGTCGGCCGGTACCTCCCTCGCTGAGATGGTGAAGACCCGAGAGGGCGCCCAGTCCGGCCACATCCTGTTCACCAGGCCCGGGGACCGTCAGCGCCGGTTGGTCTGGGACCTGGTCCACGAGCTGCCGGAGAGCGCCCGCACCGTCCTGGTCTCCTCGGAGAACTTCACGCACCCGGGTGTGGACGCCACTCCCGAGCAGCACCTCCAGGCCTTCCAGGCCTTCGGGAGCATCGAGGTCATCCTCGTGGTGCGACGTCAGGACGACTGGCTCGAGAGCTATTACAAGCAGCAGGTCGACCAGTACGGCAACTTCGAGACCCGCGCCTTCGACGCCTTCTTGAAGGAAGACGGTCCCACGCTCCTGGACTTCCATGCCCGGTTCGAGCCGTGGCGACAGCTCGTCGGACCCGAGAACTTCCATGTCCTGTCCTACGACGACCTCGGCGGTGGCGAAGCGATCTGCCGTCGCGTCCTCGAGATCGTGGGTGTGACCGGCCCTTTGCTCGACAGCGCGACACAGATCGCGGTGCCCGGGTACACCAGCGTGCGGGCGATAGACACGGTGGGACTGCGAATCCTCAACTCCTACCGGCTGGAGGACCGCGACACCCGGATTCGGACGGCGTTGGCGATCTACGCGATCGCTCCACGAGGAGACATCGAGCTCATGACACCTGAGATGCGGGCGGGGGTCCAGGCACTCTGCGCGCCGATCAACGAGCGCATCGAGGCCGAGTGGTTCCGCGCTGCAGCTCCGGCATTTCGTTTCGGCCGCAAGACCCCGGCGGTCGAGAAGGCGCCTACCGAAAGCGCAGCGCTCATCGAGTACATCGATCGGGTCATCGAGCTGTGTGAGACGGCCCGCCTTCAGCCGTCGCGAGTCTCCGAGTGACCATGACGGAAACCCAGGATCGCGTCGTACCTCACCTGAGTCCGCCGGCAGCGTTGTCCGGGCTGGCGATCTACACGATGTTCCGGGGGCCGGTCGCCCAGCTTCTCCAGTGGTGCAACTTCCACCTGACGGTCGGTGCAGAACGGCTCTACGTCATCCTCGACTGCCCGCCGACCGACCTGGTGTCGTCGTTGCCGGACGACCCGAGGATCCATTGGGCACCGGTCGACCAAGCAACGTGGGACGAGTTCTACCCACGATCGAGCCAGAACGTCGAGCGCAAGCAGGTCGACGGTTTCCGCTGGATGGCCCGGCAGGCGGCCGCTGACGGCTACCAGCATCTGGCCTTCGTGGACGTCGACGAGCTGATCTGGCTCGTCGAGCCCTTCGCCGACCTCGGAAGTCGATCGCCCGAGGCGTCGGCCATCACACTTCCCGTGAGCGAGATGTGGTACTCGCCCGGACGCATCGAGCCGGATCCGTTCGCAGCGACGCTCGCTCTGAGTCCCACCCGCGAACACCCCCTCGACCTGGCGCGCGCCTTCGGATGGCGTGCTCAGTTCCTACGTCGAGGCTTCCTGGGGCACGAGGGAGGGAAGACCATCTATCGGCTACCGGTCGCCGAAGGCGCCATCACCGTCCACCAACCTGTGGACGGGGTCGTCGCCGAGCGAGTCGTCACCCTACCGCGATCCCAGGCGAGGCTCCTTCACTTCGACTGTGGTGACGTCTCGACCTGGAACGCCAAGTGGACGGCCCGCCTCGTTGGCACGACCACGGCGATCGGACTGGCGGCACAGCGTCAAGCGCAACAGCAGCTGTTCGCTCACGAGCTGCGACGGTCAGCCGCCGAGCAGCGCAGGTTCTTCGAGGAGTTCTTCACTCTCAGCAGCGAGGCGCAGCAGGTGCTCGCCGGCCACAGCTTGCTCGAGCAGATCGATCTGGGCCGACTCATGTCGGAGCCGCTCCACGTCTCGGGGGACGGCGCGGGAAGCGGCGGCGAGCTGATCCGGCTCCCCCAGGTGCATTCCCGGGTCGACTTCCAGTTCGCCATGGTCTGCGACCAGCGGTTCGTCCGACCCACCTTCGCGACCATGGCAACTGTCCTTTCACACATGGGCGAGCGTGGCACCGTTCGGTTCGTCGTCCTGGGCGACCGGCTCGACGACGCCGACGTGGTTCACCTGAAGTCCCTCGAGTACACCCGTTTCGACGTCGAGGTGCTGGTGTACGACATCACCGCCGACCTGGACCGGGACATCGGCACTCGCGATGTCAAGCGGGCGACGTACGGCCGCATCTATCTCATCGACTACCTGCCCGAGCAACGCACCATCTATCTCGACGGCGACATCCTTCCGACGCGCGAGTTCAGCGAACTCTTCGCGCTCGACCTCCACGGCGCGTGTCTCGCCGGTGCTCCCGACAGCGCCTCCTTGCGACTCTCGACCAACCCTGCGTCCGTCCCGATCCAACAGAGAAACCGGCTGATGGGGATCACGGCCGGCAACCCATTGGAGTACCTCAACGGCGGCGTGCTGATCTTCGACCTGGACAACCCCGACTTCCGAGGGCTCGCCCTCCGCGCTCGAAGTCTTGTCGTCCTCCAAGGCCGGGCCCTCAAACAGCGTGATCAGGACGCGATCAACATGGCATTCGCCGGCCGCAAGTACCGATTGCCCTCCACATACAACTACATGACCCAGTTCTACGTGTCGGACCGCTGCGTGGACGGCGAGCTCCCCAGGCTGAAGTACGAGGCCGCGGACGCCGTGCTCGTCCACTTCTCGGGAAAGGTCAAGCCATGGGAGGACGTCGACGACGAGTTCTACAACGGGCTCTACCGGCGGCTGGTGCTCGAGGCCGAGGAGCGCCTGGGCGTCACCTGCGGCTTCTACTTCTCCATACCGGTGTCGCCACCCAGTCGCCGTTGGGACGCTGCTCGCTGGACCGACGTACTCACGTCCCGCCCGGCTGCCAAAGCACCTCCGATCGCAGATTTCGAGCTGATCGACGTCTCCGACGACGGGCTGTACGTCCGGGTGTCCCCACCACTTGTCGAGCTAGCCGAGGAGCGAGGACTCAGGCTCCTGCTCAGAACCGGCGGAAAGACCCTCGCAGAGTCCGGGTTCGAGGTACTCGGACGCCCCCAAGCAGACTTGGTCGAGCGCGTGGGCGTCGGCGTGCGGAAGCTACCGCTCGATCTGGTGGAAGCCCTGGCAGCCGGTGGCGGAGTCGCGCAATACGCCGAGCTCGTCCTGGCCCGCCCCGACGCCGACCCCAGCACGTTCGCGCGACCAGTCGGCCAAGTGGACCTGATCGCTGCCGGCCCCGCCTCAAGGCCGGACCTCCTCGACGACCTGGGCGTGACCGGGCGACTGGAGCGTGTGTCCGACGGTTGGCTCATCGGGTGGTACGACGGGCGAGGTCGCGGAGCGAGCGACGCCGTCTCCATGTGCTACGACGGAGAGCTCGCCGCGCAACGGCCTCCCGACCTCCTGCGTCCGGATCTCGGTCGCGACAACGACGGCACGCGTCGCCCGATCGGGTTCAGGTTCCGCATGGCGAACCTGGCCCGCCTGGGCTACGGGCACGGCGACGGCGAGGTCTCGGTCCGGGTCGCCCGCACGAACATTCCACTGGCCGGTAGTCCGGTCCCGGTGGCGGGAGCGAGCCAGGAACTGCGGTACGACGCCGGCGCCGGACAGTGGGTCGCCCAGCCGCAACCCCGTCCGCCGGTGATGTCCCGCGTCCGCGCGCGCGTCGGGCGAGCCATCCGTCGCTGACGCATCCCGGAGGCCCTGCGGGGGTCTCAGTAGCCGTAGAGCTCGAAATCTTTTGCGTAGACCTGTCGAACACGCCGTTGCAGTCCGGGATGCCCGTCGAGCACGCCGCCGCTCGGCCGCTTCGTGACGTTCCGGACCGTGACCGGGGCATCTGGCAGCCCCGCCAGCTCACGCAGCCGCGTCAGGTCGGCGTCGAAGTTCTCGAGGCGGCCGACGAAGTCGAGCTCGACCAGCGGATGCATCAGGTTCAGGTGCTGGGGTCGCCAGTGCGGATCCATTCCGCGTTCGTCCTGCGCCTCCAGCGCATCCACGAACTGGTCGAGGCCCACGGGGGAGTCAGGGGGAAGCTCGAGCACGCGGCGTATCTCGTCTCGCCAGCGCTCGTCCGTCGTTCTCTCGATCTTGTCCAGGTAGGCGGACTCCAGCCGGCGCATCGGCTCCCGGACGAAACCGAACCGGAACGCCTCACCGTCGAGCATCCGGGCCACCCTGCCCCAGCCGAGCTCCCGCGAGTGCGGCATCGCGTAGTTGGCGTGGATGTTGCGGATCGGTTTCTGGGTGTAGTTCCCCGTGTAGATGCGGTGCAGCCACAGGGTGATCGTCGACGCCGCCGCCTTGGCGTTCTTCACGAAGACGACGTTGTGCTCCGGCAGGAGCACGAACCTGCCCCGCTGACGCCCCGGGAAGAAGTCACGAAGTGCCTCGCGGGTGACACGCGGCTGGGTCTGCGTCATGATCGCTGACCCTAACCCGATCCGGGTCTCCAGGTCCTACTGCGGGTCCGGCTCACCACGGCGCTCCAACATCGTCGCGACGGCGGCGCGCCAGTCGAGCTGGTGGCCGACCTGGACGTCGTCCCAGGGCTTGAACGGGCCGATCCAATGCACGATCGCCGGCGGCTGTTCGCTCGCATCTCGGTGTGCCCAGAAGTTCCAGCGCGGGGACAGCGGGAGGAACGACCCGGATGCGTACACGTTGAGCGCGTACTGGCCGTTCAGTCCGAAGTGTTCGATGAAGCCTGCGCAGCGTCGGAGGAAGTCGTCCTGGCGCATCCGCGCGAGATCCATCACCAGAACGCCGGCGTTGAACCCGTAGTCTCCGGCTCCGAGCCTGCGGTGCACCAGGTTCAGCATCCGCCAGGCGTCCTCGCTGTCGGAGAGCTGATCCCTGGCCACCTCCAGATAGCTGACCACCCCACCCATCGCGTTCATCTTGTCGTTCTCGCGCGCGGCCAGCGGGGCATCACCGAGTTCCGTGTCGTAGAGCTCGCCGATGTCGCCGAACGGCAGCAGGTCGAGGTCGAGATAGAGAACCTTGTCCACGTCGTCGAGCAGGTCCGGTAGGAGTAATCGGTCCATGGTCGACTCCGTGATGCGCTCCGCCCTCGTCGGCACGTCGCCGAAGTCAACCACCGCGCAGGGCAGGAACGTGACGTCCACCTCGGGGAACGCACTCGCGAACCGTTCATAGTCGGCAGTCTCGAACCCACGGACCAGCGCGTGCAGCCTGATCGGGCGTTCGGTGCCCGCCAGACAGGTGTCCAGCACCGTGTAGAGCTGCGTCAGGTAGTTGCGATCGAGTCCGACGCACACGTCGATGACCCGGTCGTCGTCCTGCGGAGTCTGGCGGGTCCAGGCTTCGCGTCGAATCGCAATGACGGCGTCGTGATCGTCGAGGGAGGTCCGGGGAAGCTCGTAGGCAGAGGCGCGCGCTGCGACGTCGGCCGCGACGAACGGCTCTGTGATGGAACGCCAGAGCGCGTACACATCGTCCTCGCGGGTGCCGGACAGCACGGCCGCAAGCACCGGCTCGAGGATGACGTCACGGATTCGCGTCCGCATGGCCTCCAGGTCCGCTGACGGCCCGGTGAGGCCCTCGAACCCGACGTCGTACGGGAGTGCTGGAACGAACGTCGTGGGGACCGCCATCGCTGTGGCCGCCAGGTGGCAGTGCAGGCGGCCCGTGGTCAGCGACCCGTACTCGGTCCGATAGGCGTCGAGCGTCGCCAGAGCCGTCCGGAGGTTGTCTCCGAGAGAACGGTTCCGCAGGTCGTCCTGGACGTGCGTCAGCTCGTCGCTGCCTTCGGGCGGGCGGGCATCCACGAAGCCCTCTGGCAGATCGTTGTTCGGCGGAGAACCCTCGAAGTAGGCGTCGAGCGTCGACGTCACACACCCGGAGAAGAAGGCCGGTACGTCCAGGTAGGTCAAGAGATCCACCGTGTACCAGTCGCGGCAGCCGATCGGTGCGTAGCGGCGAAGGTAGTGGATCGCCTCCTCGGAGAGCAGGTCTCGCCGCTCGCAGTGGAAGGACACGAAGATGGGCAGGAGGTTCGGGTGGTAGGGCAGCCCGGGCCGACCCAGAGCATCGACGTCGAGATGTCGCCCGAACGCAAGGGCCCACGTGCCCGGCGGGATGTCGTCCAGGTGGGAGTCGTCTCGGCTGAACTCGACCAGTCCGACGGACGTGTCGTCACCGTGGATCATCAGGTCGGAGCGGATCCGTGCCCGGAGCTCGGTTGCGGTCTCCACCAGCGAGGCGTCGCCGACCAACCGCGCGTCCGATCGGCGGAGCACGTGGCTCAGGGCGGCCAATGTCTGGATGTAGTCGTCGAGATCCGACGAGCTCGAGCGCAGGTCGGGACGACCGTAGCCCATCACGGCGATCACCACGTCAGCGGCAGGCGCGATCTGGCGAGCTCCGGCGTAGTCGGCGAAGCGGGCCAGTGCTCGCCGGCCGTCCTCGTCCCACCCGACCCTCCCGGCTGCCGTGTCGACAGCCCGGGACAACGTGTCCCGATCCCCGACGGCAGCGATGACCGCGAGGATGTCGAGCCATTGATCGGGCGTCGGGGACGCCGACCGGACGATGCGGTCGAGCACGTCGGCCGCTGCTGTGTGGTCGTCCGCGATGCGGATCCTGGCGTACTCGACCGGTATCAGGGCCGCAGCGTCGTCCCCGCACAGGGCCAGATGCTCACGGGCGAACGAGTCGTGACCGAGGTAGTGGCCGTGCACGACCAGTGCCGCGTGCACCGCCGGCTTGAGCGCCTCGAAACCCTCGAGCGAGCGCAGCAGTGCCGGAAGCTTGTACCGATGGGGATACGCAGGAAGATCGACGAGATCGTGGGCGTAGTCAACCAGTGCGGGTGCCAGGTCCTCGCCTCGCATCAGGGCCTCCACGAAAGACGCGGCGGTCACTTGCGCCCGCAGGGTGGTGGCGTCGATCGCGTATGCGCCGGAGATCCCCTGATCGGACCCCGTCACGGCGCGGGACAGCCGAGCCAGAACGCGTCGCGCCGTGTTGCGCTCCGCCCGAACCTCCCGGAGCACGCGACGAGCATCAGCCAGGCTGGCACTCCTGTCGTCGAGCTGCTGCGCCAGCGTCTTCGCCCGACTCCCGGCAGCGGAGGCGCGCCCACGTGCTTTGCGCAGATTCGCGCGGGTGGCGCGCAGGTCCGCTCTGGCCGCCCTCAGCTCGGCGCGAACCCGTCGCTCGGATTCCGACAGGCGCCGATTCTCGTCCCGGAGTCGGAGAACCTCTCGGACGCCCGGCGTGCGGCGCGCCAGACCGGCGGCGCGTGGCCGCACGCCCGTGAGGTCACGTGACGACATCCGCTCCGGCACCTCCTCGTCACCAGCTTCGCGGGAGCCTATCGGCAGCGCACAAAGCGCCGACTGCCTGTCTCCTCCAAAGGCCGGTCCTCGACGACGGCGGCTCGGACCCACGACGACCTCTGCCCCTCACAGCTCGGTCGGGTGGGGGTGGTTCAGGCTGTCGTGGCTTCGCGGTCGATGAGGGCGCGCAGGGGGGCGTGCTGTTCCTCGGGCAGCTCGAGGACCTCCAGGTAGTGGTCGAGCCGGGCGGGGTCGAAGACCTGGACACTGGTGG
>NZ_DASXWU010000055.1:0-21897 GCF_036503465.1 Nocardioides sp. | reverse complement strand
CTTCATGGTCGCTGCCATCAGCGCACCTCGCTTCGCTCGGTCATCACAGGCTCTTCTGGATCTCGGACCACTTCCGCTCGACGTCGTCCAGACCGCCGCACATGAAGAAGGCCTGCTCGGCCACGTGGTCGTACTAGCCGTCCGCGATCTTGTTGAACGCCTCGATCGTGTCCTTGACCGGGACCGTCGAGACCTCGATGCCGGTGAACTGCTTGGCGACGTAGGTGTTCTGCGAGAGGAACCGCTGGATCCGACGGGCGCGGGACACGATGATCTTGTCCTCCTCGGAGAGCTCGTCGACACCGAGGATCGCGATGATGTCCTGGAGCTCCTTGTTGCGCTGCAGGATCTGCTTGATCCGGATCGCGCAGTCGTAGTGCGCCTGCCCGATGTACTGGGCGTCGAGGATCCGCGAGGTCGACGTCAGCGGGTCCACCGCCGGGTAGATGCCCAGCGACGCGATCTCACGCGACAGCTCGGTGGTCGCGTCGAGGTGCGCGAACGTCGTGGCCGGCGCCGGGTCGGTGTAGTCGTCCGCGGGCACGTAGATCGCCTGCATCGAGGTGATCGAGTGACCACGCGTCGAGGTGATCCGCTCCTGCAGCGTGCCCATCTCGTCGGCGAGGTTGGGCTGGTAGCCCACCGCGGACGGCATCCGGCCGAGCAGCGTCGACACCTCGGAGCCGGCCTGGGTGAACCGGAAGATGTTGTCGATGAACAGCAGCACGTCCTGGTTCTGCACGTCGCGGAAGTACTCCGCCATCGTCAGCGCGGACAGCGCCACACGCAGCCGGGTGCCCGGCGGCTCGTCCATCTGACCGAAGACCAGGGCGGTCTGGCCGAACACGCCGGCCTCGGTCATCTCGGTGATCAGGTCGTTGCCCTCGCGGGTGCGTTCACCGACGCCGGCGAACACCGACACACCGCCGTGATCACGGGCGACGCGCGCGATCATCTCCTGGATCAGCACCGTCTTGCCCACACCGGCGCCGCCGAACAGGCCGATCTTGCCGCCCTGGACGTACGGCGTGAGCAGGTCGATGACCTTGATGCCGGTCTCGAACATCTGGGTCTTCGCCTCGAGCTGGTCGAACGCCGGCGCCTTGCGGTGGATCGGCCAGCGCTCCTCGACCTCGAGCTTCTCGCCCTCCTCGAGGTTGAGGCAGTCGCCCTTCACGTTGAACACGTGCCCCAGGGTCACGTCGCCGACGGGCACCGTGATCGCGGCGCCGCTGTCGGTCACCTGGGCACCACGGACCAGGCCGTCGGTCGGCTGCAACGAGATCGCGCGGACCATGCCGTCGCCGATGTGCTGGGCGACCTCGAGCGAGAGGACGTGCGTCTCGTCGCCGAGCTCGAGCTCGCACTCCAGCTTGTTGTACATGTCGGGCATCGCTTCCACGGGGAACTCGATGTCGACGACCGGGCCGATGACCCGGGCGATCCGGCCGATGGCGCCCTCGGCGGCCTCGGTCTTCTTCTCTTCAGCCGTGGCAGTCATGTCTCTCAACTCACTTCGTGGTGGGGTCTGTGTCGTCGCCGGTCAGTCGCCGGCCGCGTTGGCGTCGGCGAGCGCGTTCACGCCGCCGACGATCTCGCTGATCTCCTGGGTGATGCCCGCCTGCCGGGCCTGATTGGCGATCCGGGTGTACTTCTTGATCAGCTCTTCGGCGTTGTCGGTCGCGGACTTCATCGCCTTCTGCCGCGCGGCGAGCTCCGAGGCCGAGGCCTGGAGCAGGGCGAAGAAGATCCGGCTCTGGACGTACTTGGGCAGCAGCGCGTCCAGGACCTCCTGCGGCGAGGGCTCGAACTCGTACAGCGGCAGCACCTCGTCCCGGTCCGGCCGCTCGTCGCTCTCGACGATCTCGAGAGGCAGCATGCGTACGTCGTGCGGCTCCTGCACCAGCATCGACTTGAACTGCGTGTAGACCAGGTGCACCTCGTCGACGTGCTCCGGCGCGTCCTCCTCGGACGTGAACGCGCCGATCAGCGCCTCACCGACCTCCTTGGCGTTCTCGTAGCGCGGCTGGTCGGAGAACCCCGACCAGCTCTGCGCCACGTCGCGGCCGCGGAACCGGTAGTACGCCTCGCCCTTGCGCCCGGTCAGGTAGGTGACGACCTCCTTGCCCTCGCCGCGCAGCCGCTCCCCGAGCCGTTCGGCCTCCTTGAGCACGCTCGAGGAGTACGCCCCGGCCAGACCGCGGTCGCTGGTCACGATCAGGATCGCTGCCCGCTTCGGGTCCTCGGGCTCGGTGGTCAGCGGGTGGTCGGTGTTGGAATAGGTCACGAGCGCCGAGACCGCCCGGGTCAGCTCGCGCGCGTACGGCGCGGCCTGCTGAGCCCGCTGCTGCGCTTTGATGATCCGGGACGCGGCGATGAGCTCCATGGCGCGCGTGATCTTCTTGGTCGACTCGACCGAGCGGATCCGTGCGCGGTACTCACGCAGCGATACAGCCATCTCTGTGTCCTCAGTCCCTCAGTGCCTCGGTCCTCAGCCGCGCTTCTGCTTGACGATCTGCTCCTGCTCGAGCTCGTCATCGGTCACCGGCTCGGCCTTGGCCTCCGTGCCGGGCTTGATCGACTGGCCCTCGGAGGTCTCGAACTGGTCGAGGAAGTCGTCGTACGCCGACTCCACGGTCGACTGCGTGTCGTCGGAGAACTCCCGGCTCTCGCGGATCGCGTCGAAGACGCCCTGGTGCCGGCGGCCGACGAACTCGAGGAACTCCTGCTCGAAGCGCAGCACGTCGTCGGTCGGCACCCGGTCGAGGCGGCCCGTCGTGCCGAGCCACAGCGACACGGTCATCTGCTCCAGCGGGTACGGCGAGTACTGCGGCTGCTTGAGCAGCGCCATCAGCCGCGAGCCGCGGTCGAGCTGCTGCCGCGAGGTCGCGTCGAGGTCGGAGGCGAACATCGCGAACGCCTCCATCGCGCGGAACTGCGCGAGCTCGACCCGCAGCGAGCCGGTGACGGACTTCATCGCCTTGGTCATCGCGGCACCGCCCACGCGCGACACCGACACACCGACGTCGATCGCCGGGCGCTGGTTGGCCGCGAACAGGTCGGACTGCAGGAAGATCTGGCCGTCGGTGATGGAGATGACGTTGGTCGGGATGTACGCCGACACGTCGTTCGCCTTGGTCTCGATTATCGGCAGGCCGGTCAACGAGCCCGCGCCCATGTCGACGGACAGCTTCGCGCAGCGCTCGAGCAGCCGGCTGTGCAGGTAGAACACGTCACCGGGGAACGCCTCGCGACCCGGCGGGCGGCGCAGCAGCAGCGACACCGCGCGGTAGGCCTCGGCCTGCTTGGTGAGGTCGTCGAAAACGATCAGGACGTGCTTGCCCTGGTACATCCAGTGCTGGCCGATGGCCGAGCCGGTGTACGGCGCGAGGTACTTGAAGCCCGCGCTGTCCGACGCCGGAGCGGCGACGATCGTGGTGTACTCCAGCGCGCCGGCCTCCTCGAGGGCGCCACGCACCGAGGCGATGGTCGATCCCTTCTGGCCGATCGCGACGTAGATGCAGCGCACCTGCTGCTTGTCGTCGCCGGTCTCCCAGTACTGCTTCTGGTTGATGATCGTGTCGATCGCGATCGTGGTCTTGCCGGTGGCCCGGTCGCCGATGATCAGCTGGCGCTGACCGCGGCCGATCGGGGTCATCGAGTCGATCGCCTTGATGCCCGTGGCCAGCGGCTCGTGCACGGACTTGCGCTGCACCACTGAGGGCGCCTGCAGCTCCAGCGCGCGGCGCTCCTCGGCTTCGATCTCGCCGAGACCGTCGATCGGGTTGCCCAGCGGGTCGACGACCCGGCCCATGAAGTTGTCACCCACCGGGACCGACAGGATCTCGCCGGTCCGGCGTACGGTCTGGCCCTCCTCGATCTTGTCGAAGTCACCGAGGACGACGACACCGATCTCGCGGGTGTCGAGGTTCAGCGCCAGTCCGAGCGTGCCGTCCTCGAACTCCAGCAGCTCGTTGGCCATCGCCGACGGAAGCCCGACGACACGGGCGATGCCGTCAGCGGCCTGCGAGACGGTCCCGACCTCCTCCCGGGCCGCCGCATCGGACGTGAAGCTCTCGACGAACTTCGACAGCGCGTCGCGGATCTCCTCCGGACGGATCGTGAGCTCCGTCATCTCTTCCCTACTCTCTTGGTCTCTCGGTGAGTTCGTGGTGGTGGGGGTCAGCCCGCGAGCCGCCGTCGGGCCTCGTCGAGCCTGGTGCGCACGGTGCCGTCGATGACCTCGTCACCGATCTCGATCCGTAGCCCGCCCAGGACGTCGGGGTCCTCGATGACGTTGATGTGGACCGTGCCCCCGTAGATCCGTCCCAGCGCGGTCGCGAGACGGTCGGCGTCGGCGTTCTTCAGGGAACGGGCGGACCACACGCGCGCGACCATCCGCCCCCGGGTGGCCGACGTGATCTCGATGAAGTCCTGCAGTGCGCTGGTCACCGTGAGGTGCGTGGTCGTGACCGCGCGTTGGAGGAGGTTGAGACCGGCCGGGGTGACCTTTCCCTCGACCAGGTCCAGGACCAGACGTTGCTTGTCGCCGACCTCGCGCCCGGGGTCGGACAACGCATCGCGAAGCTCGGGGTGATCGGCGACGACCCGGCTGAACCGGAACAGCTCCTCCTCGAGCTGGTCGCCGTCGCCGGCCGCGTCGGCCGCCTTGACGCCGGCGACCACGGCCACGTGCGCGAGTGCGTCGGGAAGGTCACCCCCGGCAGCCCAACGGTGGCTCACTGCTGCGACCACGACGTCCATGGACGCCTCCCCGAGGTGGGCGCCGAACACGTCCCGGACGAGAGCGCTCTTGGTCTCGGCGGCGATCCTCGGGTCCGTGGCGCCTCGGCGCAGTGCCGGCTGTTCGCGGAGCACGTCAGCCACGGAGAACAGGTCCCCACTGACGACGGCTCCGTCGGCGCCGCTGGCGAGCACGCCGTCGAGCGCCTCGAGGGTCGCCGACAACGACTCGCCCGACGAGCCGCGCCACCGCGTTCCGCGCGTGCCCTGCATCAGCCGGCCCCTCCGCGCACGGTCACCGGCTCGGTCTCCTCGAGATCGGCGAGGAAGCGCTCGACGACCCGGTTCTGACGCTTGTCGTCCTCCATGGACTCGCCGACGATCCGGCCGGCGAGGGTGGTCGCCAGGCTGCCGACGTCACGCCGCAGCGACGCGAACGCCGCCTTCCGGTCCGCCTCGATCTGCGTGTGGGCGTGCTCGATGATGCGGTCGGCCTCGGCCTGGGCCTTCTCGCGCGCGTCCTGCACGATCTGGGCGCCCTGCTCGCGAGCCTCCTCGCGGATGCGGGCCGCCTCGTGCTTGGCGTTGTTCAGCTGCTCCTTGTAGTCCGCCTCGGCCTTCCGGGCGTCGCCCTCGGCCTCCTCGAGATCGGCGAACTGCTTGCGGATCGCCTCCTGGCGGTCCGCCATCGCCTTGTTGATCGGCGGGATGATGAACTTCGCCAGCACCCAGATGATGAGGGCGAAGGCGATGACCTCCGCGATGAACGTCGCGTTGGGGACCAGGAAGTTGTTCGCCAGGGGCACCACTGGGTGGATGCCTGAAGCGCTGGCAAGAATCTCCATGAGTCAGTCCTGTCTTCCGGCTGGGGTGTTCCCCGTCAGTCCTCGGTGTGGTCTCTCACTTGCCGAGGACGAAGACGAACAGCGCCATGAACGCCAGGTTGATGAAGAACATCGCCTCCACCAGACCAACGGTGAGGAAGAAGATCGTCTGGAGACGGCCCTGCGCCTCGGGCTGGCGCGCGACGCCCTGGATGTACGACGAGCCGGCGAGGCCGTCACCGATGCCGGCGCCGATCGCGCCACCGGCCAGGGCCATGCCGCCGCCCACGAAGGCGCCTGCGGTCTTGATGGCCGAGTCGAGGGAGCTGCTGTCTGCCACTGTTTCTCCTTGGTTCCGCGCCGGTCGACGGCGCAATGGGTGTACCTCTGGTGCGGACGAGCGGGTCGCTCAGGCCGCAGGTTCTGGGGTGGGTTCCCGGGCCGCCGGCCGGTCGCCGGTGTCCGCGTGGTCGTCCTGGTCGTCCTGGTCGTCGTGGTCCTCGTGCTCTCCGTGCTCCGCGCCGGCCATGCCGAAGTAGAGGATGGTCAGCAGCGCGAAGATGAAGGCCTGGAGCCCGCCGAGGAACACGGTGTCGAAGAGCTTCCAGACGACGGTGAGGATCACGGCGAACAGCCCGCCCAGGGGGATGTTCAGCGGCGCGATCGCCACCAGCGAGCCGATCAGCGCGATCATGATGCCGCCGGCGAAGATGTTGCCGAAGAGTCGCAGCGCCAGCGTGATCGGCTTCAGCAGGTCCTGGAGGAGCTCCAGCGGGAACAGGATCGGGTAGGGCTCCATGTAGTGCTTGAAGTAGGCGCGCGCGCCCTGCTTGCGAATGCCGTAGATCCAGACCGACACCATCGCGATGATCCCCATCGCGTAGGTGAGGTTGGTGTCGGCGGTCGGCGAGGGCAGCGCATGGATGTGCTGGTTGGGCTCGCTCGGGATGACCTCGATCCAGTTCGCGATCAGGATGAAGAAGAAGAGCGCCACCGCCAGCGGCACGACGAACGGGTGGACGCGACCGAGGTTCTCCTCCACCTGCGTCTGCACCTCCTTGACGATCAGCTCCCACACGATCTGGAGCTTCGTCGGGACGTGGTCGTCGGTCTTCTTCGTCAGCTGCCCGCGTACCCAGAATCCGAGCGCGATCACGATCAGCCCGGCGACCACGGTCACCCAGATGGTGTCGAGGTTCCAGGTCATGCCGAGGAAGTGGCCCTCGGGGTGCTCGCCCGGGTGGATCTCCACCTCGGCGGGCAGGATCGCGGGGAAGGCGGTGCTCACTGCTGCTTCAACTCCTTCAACAGGGGCAACCCCGTCATCACGAGGGCGATCAGTCGGAACACGGCGAGCCCGAGCAGGAGGCCGATGCCGTCGGGCCAGAACCGGACGGCGATCCCGACCGCGACCACCGACAGCACCAGGAGGCGCACGAAGGTGGACATCGCGAGCTTGTTGCGCGTGGGCTGCTCTCCGGAGGTGATCAGGCGGAGCAGCCAGTACTCGGTCACCAGGTGGTTGAGCAGGCCGAGGCCCACGCCGCCGGCGATGCAGCCGGCCAGGACCCACTCGCCGAGCTGGCCGAGCACCCAGTACGCCGCGCCCGCGAGCACGACGGCCACCACGATGGTCTTGCGCTGGTCCCGGATCACGCGCCCGAAGCTCGCCGGGCCCTCCATCGGCTGGTCGGCCGGGGTGCTGGTGCCGGAGCTGGTCTCGGGCTCAGCCATGAAGGCGGTCCCGATGTCGAGCCGGCCGGGGCCGGTCATGACGCACGCTCATCGCAGCGCGCTCCGGACGCGCATCCAGAAGGCGACGGCACCCGCGGCGATGCCGAGGGCGATGCCGACCAGGGTGAACGCGGGCGACGTGCCGGCCGCATGGTCGACGAGCAGGCCGACGACCAGGCCGAGGACCACGGCTCCCGCGAGCATCCCCCCGAGGCCCACGAGGTCGCGACCCCGAAGGGTCGGGTCCGGGTGTCCATGGGCCATGCGCTCAGGTCGCTCTCAAGGGTGTTTTCGTCGAGATGATCGGGGGCGCCGACGCGCGCTCCACGGGGCACCGGCGACGCTCGGAAACTATCACAGCGGCGCCTCGTCCCGAACGTCGCGGGGAGGGTGCCAACCCCCGCGCGCACCGGGGCCCCGGACTGGCTCACGAGGCGGTCGGTCGTCATGGTTCGGCGGCCTGATCTGGTCGGCAACGGGGTGCTTGTGAAAAGTAGCACAAGCACCGATGAGGCCGCCAATCGGGGCCTTCCTCGCCTCGATCAGCGGGTCTCGGGCTCCGCCGTTCCGGGTCTGCGCAGGACCGGTAGCAGGAAGGTCAGGGTCACGGTGACCACCGCCGCCGCGGCGATCGACGACCACATCACCGGCCCGGTGTAGAGGCTGATCACCACCGTGCTCCCCGCCACCAGGGCGGCCCACATCCACATGATCAGGACCGCGCGCCGCTGGGAGTGCCCGATCTCGAGCAACCGGTGGTGCAGGTGCTCCTTGTCGGGATGGTAGAACGCCTGCCCGCGGCGGGTGCGGCGGATCACAGCGAGCACCAGGTCGGCGATCGGGACGACCAGCAGCGTGATCGGCAGCGCCAGCGGCAGGAAGGTCGGCGCCAGGCTGGCCGGCGACCCCATCGCACCCTTGCTGAGCTCGGTGCCGGAGTACTGCCCGGTCAGCGTGATCGCGCTGGCCGACAGCACCAGGCCGAGCAGCATCGACCCGCTGTCGCCCATGAACAGCCGCGCCGGGTTGACGTTGTGGGGAAGGAAGCCGACGCAGGCGCCCCCGAGCATCGCGCTCAGCAACGCCCCCGTGGAGGCGAGGGACGCGTTGTTCAGGTTGGTCAGCTGGTAGCAGAAGAAGAAGAACGCGATCGCTCCGATGGCCACCACGCCGGTGGCGAGGCCGTCGAGGCCGTCGACGAAGTTCACGGCGTTGATGGTCGCCACGATCACGAACGCCGTGAGCAGCGCCCCTTGGGCGGGGTCGAGCGAGAACTGACCGCCCTGGCCCTGCGGGAAGTAGAGGTACTGGATGCCGTTCAGCACCAGGAAGCCGGCGGCCAGCACCTGTCCGCCGAGCTTGGTGAGCGCGTCGAGCTCGAACAGGTCGTCCAGGGTGCCGACGGCGCAGATCATCGCGCCGGCGATCAGCACGATCCGGGCGTCGTGGAAGACGAACGGCCCGCCGCTGTGGGAGAGGAACGGCAGGTGGTGGGCCACGACGTACGCCGCCGTCAGGCCGCCGAGCATCGCCAGCCCCCCGAGGTAGGGGATCGGCTCCGCGTGGATGTCGCGGTCACGCACCTTCGCCACGGCACCGGTGCGGAGGGCGATCTCGCGGGCGATGACCGTGAGCAGGTACGTCGCGGCCCCGGCGACCAGGAAGACGAGGAGGTACTCACGCACGCGGCGGCGTCACTCCTCGTCTTCGATGACCGTGACCCCGAGAGGTTCCAGCACCGTGTCCAGGTCGGCCACCGACAGCGCGCCGAGCCGGAGCAGCCGCGGCCGGTCGCCCCGCACGTCGAGGATCGTGGAGGCCTCCCCCTTGGGCGACGGACCACCGTCGAGCACGACCTCGACACTCTCGCCCAGCATGCCGTCGGCGGCCGCGGCCTCGGTGGCGGCGGGCAGGCCGCTGAGGTTGGCCGAGCTGACCGCGAGCGGGCCGGTGCGCTCGAGGAGCGCCAGGGCGACCTCGTGGTCGGGCATCCGGACCGCGACGGTGCCGCGGGTCTCGCCCAGGTCCCAGGTCAGCGACGGCTGCTGCTGGCAGACCAGGGTCAGCGGCCCGGGCCAGAAGGCCTCGGTGAGCGCCTCGACGTACGACGGGACCTTGGTGGCGAGCGCGGCGAGCGTGGTCGCGGCGCTGATCAGCACCGGCGGCGGCATCTCGCGCCCGCGGCCCTTGGCGTCGAGCAGCGCCTGCACCGCGGCGTGGTCGAAGGCGTCGGCGCCGATGCCGTAGACGGTGTCGGTCGGCAGCACGACGAGCCCGCCGCGCTGGACGGCCTGGGCCGCCGCCTCGATCGCGGTCTCCCGCTCCTCCTCCGACGAGGTGGGGTACGTCGTGCTCATCGATCCTCGGTGTCTGCCTGTCGTGACCTGGTCGCGCCTTATCGTGCCAGCCGTGCGGTCAGGAACCGCGCGCGACCGGCCAGGTCCTCGTGGTCACGCACCTGGTCCCACCGGCCGGCGGCGCCGAACACAGCCGGGGCGCTCTCCCCCTGGACGTCGGCGTGCTCCACGCCGACGGACCCGCCGGGGCGCAACAGCAGGGCGGCCCGGCGTTCGACCACCCTGATCACGTCGAGGCCGTCGCCCGTCGCGTACAGCGCGAGCTCGGGGTCGTGGTCGCGCACCTCGACCTCGACCGACTCCCACGCCTCGTGGGGGATGTACGGCGGGTTGCTGACCACGACGTCGACGGTGCCGGCCAGGTCGTCGAACGCGTCGGCCAGGTCGCCGTGCCGGAGCTCGACGCCCGTGCCCGCGAGGTTCCGCGCAGCCCAGGCATGGGCCCCTTCGTCGAGCTCGACGGCGTGGACGCGGGCGGTCGGCACCTCGTGGGCGATCGCCTTGGCCATCGCGCCCGATCCGGTGCCGAGATCGACGATCACCGGCTCGTCCATCCCCTCGACCTGCTCCACCGCCCAGCCGGCCAGCAGCTCGGTCTCCGGCCGCGGTACGAAGACACCGGGCCCGACCAGGAGGTCGACGTTGCGGAAGTGGGTGATGCCGGTCAGGTGCTGCAATGGCTCGCGGGCCGCGCGGCGAGCGACCAGCGCGTCGTACGCCGCGACCTGGCCGGCGGACACGTTCCGCACCAGGGGCAGGCGACCGTGGTCGACGCCGACGACGTGGGCGAGCAGGGCGCGGGCGTCGTGCTCGGGCGAGGCGACCCCGGCGTCGGCGAGCCGGCGTGCGGCGGCGGTGACTAGCTCCCGGGGGTGGCTCACTCGGCCTCCACCGCGGCGAGCCGTGCCTCGAGGTCGGCCTCGACGCACGCGTCGACGACCGGCTGGAGGTCGCCGTTCAGCACCTGGTCGAGGTTGTAGGCCTTGTAGCCGGTGCGGTGGTCGGAGATCCGGTTCTCCGGGAAGTTGTAGGTGCGGATGCGCTCGGAGCGGTCGACGGTGCGCACCTGGCTACGCCGGGCCTCGCCGGCCGCGGCGTCCGCCTCCTCCTGGGCAACGGCCAGCAGCCGGGCACGCAGGATGCGCAGGGCCTGCTCCTTGTTCTGGAGCTGGCTCTTCTCGTTCTGGCAGCTGACCACGATGCCGGTCGGGACGTGGGTGATCCGAACCGCGGAGTCGGTGGTGTTGACGCTCTGACCGCCGGGCCCGCTGCTGCGGAAGACGTCGATGCGAAGGTCGTTCTCGTCGATCTGGACGTCGATCGCCTCGGCCTCGGGCAGCACCAGAACGCCGGCCGCGCTGGTGTGCACCCGGCCCTGCGACTCGGTCACGGGGACCCGCTGGACGCGATGCACGCCACCCTCGAACTTCAGCAGGCCGTACGGCGCGTGGCCGGGCCCCGAACGATCCGTGGCGCCTCTCGCCTTGACCGCGAGAGTGACCGACTTGAAGCCCCCGAGGTCGGACTCGGTCGAGTCGAGGATCTCGCTCGACCAGCCCCGCTGCTCGGCGTACCGGGTGTACATGCGGAGCAGGTCGCCGGCGAACAGCGCCGACTCCTCGCCACCCTCTCCCGACTTGATCTCGAGGATCGCGTCCTTGTCGTCGGTGGGGTCGCGGGGGACCAGCAGTCTTCGGAGCCGTTCCTCGGCGGCTTCGCGCTGAGTCGTGAGCGCCTCGACCTCGCCGGCGAACGTCGGCTCCTCGGCGGCCAGCTCGCGGGCGGCGGTGATGTCGTCACCGGCCTGCCGCCACTCGCGCCAGGTGGTGATGATCGCGGTCAGCTCGGCGTAGCGCTGGTTGAGTGTCTTCGCCGTGCGCGCGTCGGCGTGCGTCTCGGGCAGGGCGAGCCGCGCCTCGAGCTCGGCGTGCTCACCGAGCAGGCCCTCGACGGCCTCGAACATCGGCTCCTCCACTCCGACCGGACGACGTGCCCACGCTGTGCCCGTACATGACGCGGCGCCGACCCCATGGAGGGGGTCGACGCCGTCGTCGGAGCTACTTGGAGCCCTGCTCCTGGGGCTCCTTCTCGGCCTTCTTCTGGGCCTTCGCGTAACGAGCCTCGAAGCGGGCCACGCGGCCACCGGTGTCGAGGATCTTCTGCTTGCCCGTGTAGAACGGGTGGCAGTTCGAACACACGTCGGCGTGGATGATGCCGTTCGCCGCGGTGCTACGCGTGGTGAAGGTGTTCCCGCAGGTGCAGGTCACCTCGGTCACGCGGTACTCGGGGTGGATGTCCTTCTTCATGGTTTCCTTTCACGGCGCCGGGTCCCAGCCTCCTGCTGGCGGGCTTCGTCGGGTGAACCGGGGCCAAGGGGCGATTGTGCCACCGGGTGTAACGCTGAAGGTAATCGCGCGATTCCCTCGCTGAGACAGTCAGACGCCTCGCGGCGGTGACCTGGGATCGAAACCCCGAACCGAAACTGGTCCTGTCTCACCGCTGCCCGGCAGCCCCCTCGACCGGACGCCGCACGGCGGTGACCTGGGATCGAAACCCCGAACCGAAACCGGTCCTATCTCACCGCTGCCCGGCAGCCCCCTCGAGTCAGTCGTCCGCGATGTCGCCGGGGGTGGTCTTCTGCACCTGCATCAGGAACTCGACGTTGGTCTGGGTCTTCTTGAGCCTCTCGACCAGCAGCTCGAGAGCCTGCTGCCCCTCGAGCCCCGACAGCACCCGGCGGAGTTTCCAGACGATCTGGAGCTCCTCCTTGCTCATCAGCAGCTCCTCGCGGCGGGTGCCGCTCTGGACCGCGTCGATGGCGGGGAACAGGCGCTTGTCGGCGAAGTCGCGGCGCAGCCGGATCTCCATGTTGCCGGTGCCCTTGAACTCCTCGAAGATCACCTCGTCCATCTTCGAGCCGCTCTCGATCAGGGCTGTGGCGAGGATGGTCAGCGAGCCGCCGTTCTCGATGTTGCGGGCCGCCCCGAAGAACTTCTTCGGCGGGTAGAGCGCCGCCGAGTCGACGCCCCCGGACAGGATCCGGCCGGACGCCGGCGCGGCCAGGTTGTAGGCGCGGCCGAGCCGGGTGATGCCGTCCAGCAGCACGACGACGTCGTGGCCGAGCTCGACCAGGCGCTTGGCGCGCTCGATCGCCAGCTCGGCGACCATCGTGTGGTCACCGGCCGGACGGTCGAACGTCGAGGAGATGACCTCGCCCTTGGTCGACCGCTCGAAGTCGGTGACCTCCTCGGGCCGCTCGTCGACGAGGACGACCATCAGGTGGCACTCGGGGTTGTTGGTGGTGATCGACTTGGCGATCGACTGCATGATCATCGTCTTGCCGGCCTTGGCCGGGGACACGATCAGGCCGCGCTGTCCCTTGCCGATCGGGGCGGCGATGTCGATGACCCGGCCGATCAGGTTGGTCGGCTCGGTCTCGAGACGCAGCCGCTCGCTCGGGTAGAGCGGGGTCAGCTTGGCGAACTCGACGCGGTTCTTGGACGCCTCAGGGTCGGCGCCGTTGACCGAGTCGATCCGGACCATGGGATTGAACTTCTCCCGGCGCTCACCCTCGCGCGGCTGGCGCACCTGCCCGACGATCGCGTCGCCGCGGCGCAGCCCGTACTTGCGGACCATGGACAGCGAGACGTAGACGTCCTCGGTGCCCGGCAGGTAGCCGCTGGTGCGGACGAACGCGTAGTTGTCCAGCACGTCGAGGATGCCGGCGGCCGGCGTGAGGACGTCGTCGTCGAGGATCGTGGTGTCCGGCTCGCTGCGCTGGGTGCCGCTCTGCTGGCGGTTGCCGCGGTCACGACCCCGGCGCCGGCGGCTCCGTCGACTGCCGCCCTGCCCGTCGTCGTTCTGACCACCCTGCTGACCACCCTGCCGGTCCTGCTGGCGGTCCTGCTGGCGGTCCTGCTGGCGGTCCTGCTGCCGGTCCTGCTGCCGTTCCTTGGTCTGCGTGCCGCCCTGCTGGCGGTCGTCCTTGGTCTGGGGCTCACGACCGTCGCGGTTGTCCCGGCGGTCCTGGTCGTCGGAGGACTGGCGGCGCTGCCCGGAGCGGGCCTCGCCGGTCCGGTCGTCGGACTTGTCACTGGCCTTGTCGCCGGCGTGCGACTCGCTCGACCGGCCGTTGCCGCCTGACTGGACCGACTTGATCGCCTCGACCAGCTGCGCCTTCTTCATGGAGCCGGTCCCCCTGATGCCGAGGCCCGAGGCCATCGACTTCAGGTCGGCCAGCAGCATGGAGTTGAGTCCACCCGACTTCTTCTTGGCGGCGGGTGCGGCGTCGGCTGAGCTGCCGGACGCATCCGCCCCCGAGGAATCGACCTGGATGGAGTCGATGGTTTCCGTCACGTGAGGTCCTTCCCACGTATCAGTGCCGTCCGACTGACTGCCGACGGCCGCTGGGTTCACTGCTTCCTCGACCTCGGGGCATCGCCGTCGCGCGATCGTGCGCGCGGGCTACGCCGTGGAGAGGAAGGGGTGCGCGGGGTGTGGGGCAGGTCCCGGTGGGACCTGCGTCGCCGCCCTGACGCACCGCCACGATAGCACCCGGCTCCGGGGCGCGCGGCATTGCCGGAATTCGTCCCGCGAGCCGACGCCGGCGGTGTGTCAGCCACGATCTCGTGGCCGCCGAATGTGGCTCAGCCACCGACGACCCGATGGCTCAGACGACCCGAGCGCCCTCGGTCGCGACCGCGAGCGGCCGCAGGTCCCAGCCGTCGGGTGTGTACGCCGTGAGGTCGGGGTCGCCGGCGGTCAGGACGAGGACCGTCGGTCCGGCGCCGGACACCACCGCGGCGTGGCCGTCGGTGCGGAGCCGGTCGACCAGGGCGAGCGAGTCGGGCATGGCCGGTCGTCGGTAGGGCTGGTGGAGCAGGTCCTCGGTCGCGGTCAGGAGCAGGTCCGGATCGCCCCCGAGGGCGGTGACCAGCAGCGCGGCGCGGCCGGCGTTCGCCGCGGCATGGCGGTGCGAGACGACCTCGGGCAGCAGTCGACGGGCCAGCTCCGTCGAGAGCGCGGTCGGCGGTACGAACGCCACGGCCCGGACGGTCGGCGACACGGCGGCGCGGGCGGCGTAGAACCTCTCGCCGTTCAGGCCGGCGACGGTGAGGCCGCCGTACACGGCCGCCGCCACGTTGTCGGGGTGCCCCTCGAGCTCGGCCGCCAGCCGGAAGGCCGCGTCGTCTGTCAGCCGGTCCGCACCGCCCACGACGAGCGCCCGGGCCAGGAAGACGCCGCCGACGATCGCGGCCGCCGACGAGCCGAGCCCGCGGGCGTGCGGGATGCGGTTGCGGCACGACAGGAGCAGCCCCGCGGGCCGGTTCCCGAGGGCGTCGAAGGCCGCGTGCATCGCGCGGACCACCAGATGGGTCTCGTCGCGCGCCACGCCATCGGCCCCCTCGCCGACCACGTCGACGCCGAGGCCGGAAGGCGTGACGGTCGCCTCCAGCTCGTCGCGCAGACCGAGGGCGAGACCCAGGGAGTCGAACCCGGGGCCGAGGTTCGCGCTGGTCGCCGGGACCGTGACGACCACCGGGTCGCCGACGAAGCTCATCGCAGGCCTGCGGCGGCGGCGGCCTGGTCGACGTCCGGGTCGATCACCACGTCCACCAGGTCGCCGACGGACTCCAGCGCTGTCGCCGTGTCCTTGAGCCCGTGCCCGGTGACCGTGATGACGACAGTGAATCCTGCGTAGGACTCCCCCGCGTCGACATCCGCCAGCAGTCCGGCGACCCCGGCGGCAGACGCAGGCTCGGCGAAGACGCCGTCGCGGCGCGCCAGCTCGGCCTGGGCGGCCAGGATCTGAGCGTCGCTGAGCGCCCGGAACCGGCCCGCCGACTCGCGGGCGGCGGCCTCGGCCTGCTTCCACGAGGCCGGGTTGCCGACCCGGATCGCCGTGGCCTTGGTCTCGGGGTCCGGGAACGGCTCGCCGGTCACCAGCGGGGCGGCCCCTTCCGCCTGGAAGCCACGCATCCGGGGTTTGCGCGTGGTCCGGCCCAGCGCGGCGTACTGCTCGTAGCCCAGCCAGTACGCCGTGATGTTGCCGGCATTGCCGACCGGCAGGAGGTGGACGTCAGGGGCGTCGCCGAGGAAGTCGACGATCTCGAACGCCGCGGTCTTCTGCCCCTGGAGACGGACCGGGTTGACGGAGTTCACCAGCGCGACGGGATAGTTCCACGAGAGCTGCCGGGCCAGCTCGAGGCAGTGGTCGAAGTTGCCGCGCACCATCACGATCAGGGCGCCGTGCACGATCGCCTGCGCCATCTTCCCGGCTGCGATCTTTCCCTCCGGCATCAGCACGATCGGGGTGAGCCCGGCCCGGGCGGCGTACGCCGACATCGACGCCGAGGTGTTGCCGGTCGACGCGCAGACCACCGCCGCGGCCCCCTCGTGCCGCGCCACCGAGATCGCGACGGTCATGCCGCGGTCCTTGAACGAGCCGGTGGGGTTGTCGCCCTCGACCTTGAGCCACACGTCACCGTCCGCTCGTTCGGACAGCCAGCCGGAGTGGACCAACGGGGTGCCGCCCTCGCGCAGCGTGACCGGCTCCAGCCCCTCAGGCACCAGGTCGAGATAGGGCCGGTACTCGTCGATCACCCCACGCCACTGGCGCGTCGCCGGCTCACTCGGTGGCTGACTCGTCGGCCGGGACATCAGTCGGTCATCCCCTCGACGCGCATCACGGAGCCCACCTCACGGACACACGCGAGGTCGCGCAGCCGCCCCACGGTCCGGCTCAGCTGCGCGTCCGTGGCGTCGTGGGAGACCACGACCAGCTGCGCGTCCTCGCCGCGGCCCTCCTGGCGCAGCGTCTGGATCGAGACGTCCTCCTCGGCGAACGCGGTGGCGATCTCGGCCAGCACGCCCGCGCGGTCGTCGACGTCGACCGCGAGGTGGTAGCGGGTGCGGGTCTCGCCCATCGGCAGCACGACGCGATCGGCGTACGCCGACTCGCCGGCGCCGCGGGTCTGGCTCAGCCGGTTGCGGGCGACGGTCACCAGGTCGCCCATCACCGCGCTGGCGGTCGGCGACCCACCGGCGCCGGGACCGTAGAACATCAGCTGCCCGGCCGCCTCGGACTCGACGAAGACGGCGTTGAACGCCTCGCGCACGCTGGCAAGCGGGTGCGACCTCGGGATCATCGCCGGGTGCACGCGGACCGAGATGCCGTCGCCGGACAGCTCCGCGATCGCCAGCAGCTTCACCACGCTGCCCGTCTGGGCGGCCGAGGCGATGTCGGCGGCGGTGACGTCGGTGATGCCCTCGCGATGGACGTCGGCGGCGGTCACCCGCGAGTGGAACGCCAGGCTGGCCAGGATCGCCGTCTTGGCGGCCGCGTCGAAGCCCTCGACGTCGGCGGTCGGGTCGGCCTCGGCGTACCCGAGGTCCTGCGCCTCTTCCAGCGCCTCCTCGAAGCCGGCGCCGGTGGTGTCCATCTTGTCGAGGATGAAGTTCGTGGTGCCGTTGACGATGCCGAGCACCCGAGTGACGCGGTCGCCGGCCAGCGACTCACGCAGCGGCCGCAGGATCGGGATGGCGCCGGCGACCGCCGCCTCGTAGTAGAGGTCTCGGCCGGCCTTCTCGGCCGCCTCGAAGAGTGTCGGACCGTCCTCGGCGAGCAGCGCCTTGTTGGCGGTGACAACGCTGGCCCCGGTCTCGAGCGCGGAGAGGATCAGCGATCGCGCGGGCTCGATTCCGCCGATCACCTCGACGACCACGTCGACGTCGTCGCGGGCGACCAGCTCGGCCGCGTCGTCGGTGAGCAGACCGGCGGGGACGTCGACGTCGCGCGGCGCGTCGATCCGGCGTACCGCCACACCGACCAGGTGCACCGGTGCGCCGACCCGGGCCTCGAGGTCGCCGGACTGCTCGGTGAGCAGCCGGACCACCTCTGACCCGACGACACCGCAGCCGAGCACGGCGACGTTCAGGTGCTTCATGTGTCGGATGCTCCCAAGTCGGTGGCCAGCAGGTCGTCCACAGTCTCGCGGCGCACGATGGTCGTCGCCACGCCGTCCCGCACCGCGACCACCGGCGGCCGGAGGGCGTGGTTGTAGTTCGAGGCCATCGAGCGGCAGTAGGCGCCGGTCGAGGGGACGGCGAGCAGGTCTCCGGGACGTACGTCGGCCGGCAGGAACTCGTCCTTGACCACGATGTCGCCGGCTTCGCAGTGCTTGCCCACGACCCGCGCCAGCACCGGCGGTGCGCCGGACTCACGCGAGGCGATCGTGCAGGAGTAGTCGGCGTCGTAGAGCGCGGTGCGGATGTTGTCGCTCATGCCGCCGTCGATGCTGACGTAGGTGCGAACGGCGCCACCGTCCAGCTCGACGCGCTTGACCGTGCCCACCGTGTAGACCGTGCACATCGCAGGCCCGACGATGGCGCGCCCGGGCTCGATCGAGAGACGCGGTTGGTCGATGCCGAGAGCCCGGCACTCGTGCTCGACGATCTTGCTCATCTCGATCGCGAGCTGTGCCGGGTCGGAGGGGTCGTCCTGGGTCGTGTAGGCGATGCCGAACCCGCCGCCGAGGTCGAGCTCCGGCAGCGTAACCCCGAGCTCCTCCCCCACCTGCGCGTGCAGCGCCAGCACGCGACGTGCCGCCACCTCGAAGCCGGACGTGTCGAAGATCTGGCTGCCGATGTGGGAGTGCAGCCCGAGCAGGTCCAGTCCCGGGGCGGCGACCACACGGCGTACCGCCTCGAGAGCGTGACCTGCCGTGATCGAGAAGCCGAACTTCTGGTCCTCGTGCGCGGTTGCGATGTACTCGTGGGTGTGCGCCTCGACGCCGGCCGTAACCCGCACCATGACCTTCGCGGTGCGTCCGAGCGAGGCCGTCACGCGCTCGAGCCGCTCGATCTCGTCGAAGGAGTCGACGACGATCCGGCCGACGCCCTCCGCGACGGCGCGCATCAGCTCCATCTCGGTCTTGGTGTTGCCGTGGTAGCCGATCCGGGCCGGGTCGAGGCCGGCGCGCAGTGCGACGGTCAGCTCGCCGTCCGAGCAGACGTCGAGCGACAGTCCCTCCTCGGCGATCCAGCGGGCGACGGTCGTGCACAGGAACGCCTTGCCGGCGTAGTAGACGTCGTAGTCGGCGAAGGCGTCCCGGAAGGCCCGGGCGCGCGCTCGCAGGTCGGCCTCGTCGAGCACGTACGCCGGGGTGTTGACGTTGGCGACCAGCTCCGGGATCGGTACCTGGCCGACCACGAGGTTGCCGTCGACCTTGCGGGTCGTCGACGACCAGAGCGACGGGACCAGTGCGTTGGCGTCGTCGGGCGGGCGCAGCCAGCCGGGACCGCGCAGCGCGCCTTCGACGTGTGCCCAGCCCGCCTCGTGGGTCGGGGTCACATCCGGTCCGGTGCGGAGACGGCCAGCAGGCCGAGCCCGTTGGCGAGCACGATGCGGGTCGCCTCGACCAGCCGGAGTCGCGCGCGGTGGAGGTCACTCGGCTCCTCGTCGCCCATCGGCAGGACGCGGCAGTTGTCGTAGAAGCGGTGGTACGACGCGGCCGTGTCCTCGAGGTAGCGGGCGACCCGGTGCGGCTCGCGGAGCGTCGTCGCGGCGGCCACCACGCGCGGGAACTCGGCGAGTGCCCGCAGCAGCTCGCCCTCCTTCTCGTGGGTGAGCAGCTCCGGATGCCCGGCCGGATCGAGACCGAGGTCAGCGGCGTTGCGCAGGATCGAGGAGACGCGGGCGTGGGCGTACTGCACGTAGAAGACCGGGTTGTCGCTCGTGGCCTTGGCCCACAGATCCACGTCGATGTCGAGGTTGGTCTCGATGTGGTTGCGCACCAGCGCGTAGCGGGCGGCGTCGATTCCGACCGCCTCGACGAGGTCGAGCAGCGTGACGATGTTGCCGGTGCGCTTGCCCATCCGCACCACCGAGCCGTGGCTGAGCAGGTTGACCATCTGGCCGATGATGATCTCGAGGTTCACCCCGGGCTCGTCGCCGAACGCCGCGCAGAGCGCCATCATCCGGCCGACGTAGCCGTGATGGTCGGCACCGAGCAGGATCAGGCACCGGTCGAAACCGCGCTCCCGCTTGTCGAGGTAGTACGCCGCGTCGCCGGAGATGTAGGCGCCGTGTCCGTCGGACTTGACGATCACCCGGTCCTTGTCGTCGCCGTACTTCTGCGTGGCGAGCCAGACCGCGCCGTCCTTCTCGTAGATGTTGCCGAGCTCGCGGAGCCGGGCGATGGCCCGGTCGGTCGCGCCGGACTCGTAGAGGTCGTTCTCGTGGAAGTAGGTGTCGAACGGCACCCGGAAGTCGGCCAGGGTCTGTCTGATCTCGGCGAACATGACGCCGACACCGTTCTCGCGGAAGACCTCGAGCGCCTCGTCGTCGGGAAGGTCCGGTGCCTCCGGGTGCTCCGCGACGACGGCGGCAGCGACGTCGGCAACGTACTGCCCCGGGTAGCCGTCCTCGGGTGTGGGCTGGTGCCGGGCGGAGGCCAGCAGCGAGCGGCTGAACCGGTCGATCTGCGCGCCGTGGTCGTTGAAGTAGTACTCGCGCGACACCAGGTAGCCGCTCGCCTCGAGCAGCCGGGACAGGGTGTCGCCGACGGCCGCCCAGCGCGCGCTGGCGAGGGTGACCGGGCCGGTCGGGTTGGCGGAGACGAACTCGACGTTGACCTTCTGCTTGCCGCCCTCCTCGGAGCCGCCGTACGCCGATCCGGCCGCGACGATGTCGTCGGCGACGGCGCCCTGGGCACCGGCGTCCACGGTGATGTTGAGGAAACCCGGGCCGGCGACGTCGACGCCCGAGATGCCGTCGGCGGACCGCAGCCGCTCGGCGACGAGACCTGCGAAGTCGCGTGGAGGCATCCCGGCCTGCTTGGCCAGCCGGAGCGCGGCGTTCGTCGCGTAGTCGCCGTGCCCCCTCTGCCGGGGTCGCTCCACCGTGACCGTCTCGGGCACGCCGGAAGGCAGCGTGATCGCACCGCCGGCGGAGAGGTCCGCCAGCGACGCGACGATCAGGTCGGAGAGCTGCTCGGGCGTCACCGGGCAAGGGTAACGACGCGCCGCTCCGGCCCTCGACCCACTTCCGCCTGGCGGCCGGCGGCCCTGCCGCCGGCATCGGCTCCCTGGGCCCGGCTCGTCTCGCGATCGCCGGTTTCTCCCGCCGCCCGGTCCGCTTGTAAGGTCGACCCACCCGAGCCCCCGTAGCTCAGGGGATAGAGCACCGCCCTCCGGAGGCGGGAGCGTAGGTTCGAATCCTACCGGGGGCGCCGACCGAAAATCCCGCCTGACCTGCGCGTTTACTTCGAAGGCTTCGTGCCGAGGGGCCATCCGAATCCCCATTGGGCAACGTTTGGGCAACAGCAGGTCTCGTGCCCGACAACCGCGCACCGCGCGTCGCGACCCTGTCGTAGCCACGGGCAGGCGTGCGTCGAGCGGGGAGCTCGACCGAACTTCTGGCTCGGTCGAGAGCGTTGGACACCTCGTCGAGGCGGTCGTCGAACAGGTGACCGTAGGTGTCGAGGGTCATCGTGGCCGACGAGTGGCCCAGCATCTGCTGAACGACCTTGACGTCGGCACCGCTGGCGATCGCCAGGCTGGCCGCGGTGTGACGCAGCTCGTGCGGATGCAGTCCGGGCAGGCCGACCGCCTTGGCGGCCGCGTCGAAGTGACCGCGTCGGAAGTGGGTGGCCCGGACGGGTCCACCGCTGCGGACCGAGGGGAAGACCAGGTCCTCGCGAGCCTTGCCCTCGACGAGGGAACCGAGCTGTTCGGCGAGGAAGGCCGGGAGTGGGACCTCGCGACGCGTATGCGTCTTGGGTGCCGACCACACGAATCCCTTGCCCTGCACGACGGTGACGGACTCCGCGATCACGGCCCGGCGCCTCGGCAGATCGAGCCGGCCGACCTTGAGAGCAGCCATCTCGCCGAACCGGACCCCGGTGTAGGCCAGGAAGAGGACCAGGAGGCGGTAGGTCTCACACTCTCGTTCCGCATAGGGACGGTGCTTGCTGAAGGCCGAGGGATACCCGCACTCGTTCGCCAGCTGCTCAACCTGCTCGATGGTCAGATATCGCTGCTCGCTCCGGACGGGCCGCGGCAGGTTGATCTTCTCCGCCACATTCCGGGACAGTCGCCCGTCGCGGACGGCGAGGTCGAGGATCAGGCTCAGCACCCGGTGGATCTTGCGCACGGTGGAGGGCGATCGTCGTGAGGTCGCCAGGTCGCTGACCCAGGCCTGGACATCGGCGTGGCTGACGTTCGCAAGCCGCACGGAG
>NZ_DASXWU010000054.1:0-200303 GCF_036503465.1 Nocardioides sp. | reverse complement strand
CGCCTGAGCGGCACCTCTGGCTTCCGCTCAGGCGGACGACCCGAGGAAGCCGGGAGCGACGAGGGCCCACGGGCGGGCCATCTCGATCTGTGCGGCCAGCGAGAAGAGGATCTCCTCGCCGTCGGTCGGGGCCACCAGTTGAACGCCGACCGGCAGCCGGTCCGTGCCGGTGCCCGCCGGGACGGAGCAGGCAGGGTTGCCGGCGACGTTCCAGATCGCGGTGTAGGTGATCGCGGGGAACGACCGGAGGCCGGCTCGGACGGTGCCCGTCCGGTCCAGGATGCCGACACGCGGTGGCCGGTGGGCGGTGGTCGGCGTGAGCAGGACGTCGACGGCCGTGAACAAGCGGTTGGCCTTCGCCGACACCCGCTCGGTCGCCCTCAGGGCGAGGTCGACGACCTTCGGGGTCACCCAGGAGCCGAGCCGGCAGGTTTCGCGGGTACGACGTTCCAGCCGGTCGTGGTGCTCCACCTCCGCGGCCTCGCTCCGGATCCCGGCGAGGAACTGAGGAACGAACGCGAGCGTCGTGTCCGGGTACTGCGGGTCGACCTCGTGCACGTCGTGGCCGAGGTCGGCCAGCAGGCGTGCGGTGTCCCGGACGGCGGCGACGTGGTCGGCATGCGGGCGCAGGCCCTTGGTCGGCGGGGTCACGCTCCACCCGATGCGGAGCCGACCTGGTTCCTTCTGGGCGGCCTCGGTGAAGGAGCCGACCTCGCCGGCCCGCCACCGGTCGACGGGCAGGTGGCCCCCGATCACGTCGTAGACGATCGCGGAGTCGAGGACGGTGCTGGTGAGCGGTCCGGCCGTCCCGAGGGCCCACCAGAGGTGCTCGTGCGGCGCGCTGGTCACCCGGCCGCGCTGCGGCTTCAGACCGAACACGCCACAGCACGCCGCGGGGATGCGGATCGAGCCGCCGCCGTCGCCGCCCATCGCGACCGGCACCATGCCGGCCGCCACCGCGGCCGCCGAGCCGCCGCTGGACCCGCCCGGCGAGAACGCCGTACGCCACGGGTTGCGGGTGTAGCCGTGCGCGACCGACTCGGTGTACGGGAACGCGCCGAACTCCGGCATCTGCGTCTTGCCGACGACGATCGCCCCGGCGGCGCGGAGCCGGCGTACGACCTCGCCGTCCTCGGCCGCCGGCGTGCTGTTGCCCCGACCGCCGTACGTCGTCACGCAGCCGGCGACGTCGAGCTCCTCCTTGATCGCGACCGGGACGCCGGACAACGGGCCGCCCCCCTCGTCCCGGTCCCGCTGCCGCGCCTCCTCACGCGCCCCGTCGGCGAGCACGACGGAGAACGCATTGAGCCGGTCGTTCCCCGCTTCGATGGCGGTCAGGGCCCGGGCGACCTCGGCCTCGTGCGTCGTGGAGCCGTTCGCGACCCGGTCGACGATCTCGGCTGCGCTCGGCGGCACGTCGGTCACAGTGGAACCCTAGAGGGCAGTCCGGCTCCGGGCGGTGAGCCGGGGCCGAAGGTGAAATCTCGCGCCGGGATCGAACCGACGGTGCCGGTCACCCGTGTCACCCGGCATGACAATGCGCTACCTCGCGGCCGTGGCCGTCCTCTCCTCCGTGGCGATCCACCTGACCCTGTGGTTCCAAGGCATGCGATCCGTCCACGTGATCGGCCATGCGTTCCTGGCGAACGTCGCGGGCGGCCTCGTCATCGCGGTGCTGCTGGTGCGCTGGCGCCACGCCGGCGCCGGCGTGCTCGCCGCCTGCTTCGGCGCGTCCACGCTCGGGGCGTTCACGCTGGCCAGCACGATCGGCCTGTTCGGCGACCACGAAAAGTGGGCGGGGTTCTCGGTGTTCGCAGCGGCCACCGTCGAGATCGTCGCGATCGTCGCCGGCCTCGCGATCATGCTCGAGGACCCCGAGCCGGCACCCGTCCTCGCGCGTGTTCAGTCGGTCGGTGCGAACCGGTCGGACAGGGCGTAGCGCAGCAGCACCACGTCGCCGAGCTGCCGGGTCTCGGCCAGCGTCGCCCGGCGCCCGGGGTGCCACGGGTAGCGGCCCTCCCCGACGAAGCGCCGTGCGCCGGAGTCGCCGACGAAGAACGGCGCCACCACCAGCTGCAGCTCGTCGACCAGGTCGGCGGCCAGGAACTGGGTGTGCACGGTGCCTCCGCCCTCCACCATCAGCCGGCGTACGCCGCGAACGTGCAGGTCGCGGACGAGGTCCTCCATCCGCACCGGGTCGCCCCCGTCGACGACCTCGCTCACGCCGCCCAGCCGCGCGCTGAGCGGCTCCACGACACGCGTGTTGGCGTAGACGAGCTTGCGGGTGCCGTCGTCGGCGAAGAACCGCTGGGACGGGTCCAGTCGGCCGCGGCGGGTGACCGTCACCTTGAGCGGGTGCTCTGGCAGACCGCGGTCACATCGGGTCCGGCGGCGCTCGGCGTCGCGGACCCGCAGACGGGGATTGTCGTTGCGGACGGTCGTGGCACCGACCAGGATCGCGTCGACCCCGGCCCGCACCTCGTCGACCCGGTCAAAGTCGAGGTCGTTCGAGAGCAGCAGCCGGCTCTCGGTCGTGCCGTCGATGTACCCGTCGATGGACATGCTGCAGCTGAGCAGTGTGTAGGGCCGGTCAGCCACGGCGCGCCTCCTCGAGCTCGCGCGTGGGGGACAGTGTGGCCTTGCGGCGGCGGCGTAGGACGGTGTCGGCGAGCAGGACCAGCAGGCCGGGCACGGTCGCGACCGCGGCCAGGACGCCGAACACGATGCTCACGGTCAGCCCGGTCGACGACCCGAGACCGGCCAGGGCGAAGATGCCGGCGGTGATGCCCTCGCGCGGACCCCAGCCGGCGACGTTCAGCGGGACCGCCGAGCCGACGAGCACAGCCAGGGCGATCGTCGCCAGCAGCCCGGGTGACGCGTCGACCCCGACCGCGGACACCGCGACCAGGAAGACCGCCGCATGGGCCGCCGTGGACGCGCACGAGGCGGCGACCACACGGCCGCCTACCGCCGGCCGGAGGAGGAGCCTTACGTCGTCCCCCACCACGCCGATCGAGCCCGCCCGGCGGGCGAGCCACGCGGTGAGGAGCGCCACCGCCCCCAGCCCGGCCCCCACGACCGGCGCCCAGACCCGCAACGGGGTCGGGACCACGACCAGGGCGACCACCAGCAGTGCCGCCTGCACCAGCTGCCCGGTGACCCGGTCCCAGACCGTGGCCCGGAGCCCGGCTCCGAGGTCTCCGGCGTCGCGACCGTGCCGGACGCCGCGGTGGGCGTCGCCGAGCACGCCGCCGGGCAGGGTGGCGTTGAGGAACTGCGAGCGGTAGTACGCCGCGACCGAGCCGGCGGGCGTGAGCGGTACGCCGAGTGCGTGCGCGATCACCCGCCACCGCCAGGCGTTCGCGACGGTGGCCAGCCCGGTGAGCAGGAGCGCGCCGGCGACCGACCCCCAGGTCGTGACCCGCCAGGCGTCGTCGAACGGTCCGGTGCCGAAGCGCCAGACCAGCACCCCGAGCACGAGCAGCCCGCCGAGCAGGCGCAGCAGTGCCAGGACGCGGCGGCTCATCGGCGTCCGCCGATCGGCAGGTCCCCGGCGACGCGGTCCAGCACCGCGGTGACGTCGGCCACCGTCTCGTCCCAGCCGCGCAGGCGCGGGCGGCGTCGCTCGACCGTCTGCACGAGGCGTTCGCGCAGGCCGGGGTCGTCGAGCCAGGCGCGTAGTGCGGTGGCGAGCGCCTCCGGATCCTCGGGCGGCACCAGGAGCCCGGGCATCGGGACGAAGGGGACCCGTCCCATCGCCTCGGGGACACCGCCCACCTCGCTGGCCACCACGGGCACGCCGTGGGCGAGTGCCTCCCCCACGACCATGCCGTAGCTCTCCGACCGGGACGGCAGCACCAGCAGGTCGGCATGGTGGTACGCCGCGGCCAGGGCACCCCCGGTGAGGGGCCCGGTGAAGACCACGCGTCGCTCCCAGGACCGGGCGTAGACCTGGGTCTGCAGCGTGGCGACGTGATCGGGGTCGACGTCGAGCGAGCCGACGCAGGTCAGCCTCCAGGCACGGTCCCCGAGCCTCGCGAGCGCCTCGAACAGCACGTCGTGCCCCTTGCCCGGGTGGACCGCGGCCACGCACAGCAACGAGGTACCGCCGCCGGGGTTCGCGCGGGGCGCGAACGGGGCGACCCGGTCGACACCCGGCAACGCGAGGTCCACCCGACGCAGCCCGTACCAGCCGCGCACGCGCTGCCGCGTCCAGGCGCTGGTGGCCAGGATCGCCCGCGCGGAGGTGAGCACCAGCTCCTCATCGGGATCCGGGCCGATCGGCATGTGGAGCAGGACCACCAGGCGCAGCCGCGCGGCGTACTCACACAGGACGGAGGCCGCCCGGGACGCGATCAGCCCGTCGACGAGGACCACCGAGCCATCGGGGATGCCGCACAGCAGCTCCTGCAGGGCGTGCAGGTCGGCGGGCTCGGGCGTCGGCCAGGCACCGCCGACGCGCAGCTCGGTGACGGGACGGCCGCCCGCAGCCAGGCCGTCGAGGACCCGGCGGTCGTAGACGTTCCCGCCACTGGGCCGGGCCGGGTCGTCGACGCTCTCGGGGAGCACCGCGTAGAGGTCGCGAGCGGGACTCATGGCTCCCGCTCGTAGCTGGCCCAGGCGTTCGGCGTCTCGCGCAGCGTGACCCGGATGCGGGTCAGGTCGTGGACGCCCAGAGCACCGTCGTGGACTCGCGCCGCGAGCCGGTCGGCGATCTCGCGGCACAGCACCTCGGTGGTGGTGTTGAGCCCGGCCAGGGACTCCAAAATGTCGAGGTTGCGATAGGTCAGGTCGGACAGCACCTCGTGCAGCGCCTCGGCCGCCTGGCCGATGTCGAGCACGATGCCGTCGGAGTCCAGGTCCTCCCGGGCGAACGCCGCCTCGACGACGTACGTCGCCCCGTGCAGCGCCTGGGCCGGGCCGAACACCTCTCCCCGCAGGCTGTGCGCAACCATCATGTGGTCGCTGACCGTGACCTCGAACATCAGCGTGTCCCGGGCGAGTCGGCGGCGTCGAGGGCGGGGTAGGTGATCGTGTGGCAGAGCGCGGGGATGGAGCCCGACGCGAGCTTTCCCATCACCTCGGGCAGCTCCTCGAACTCCGACTCGCCGGTCAGGAGCGCATCGAAGGCCGGGTCCGCGAGGAGGCGGAGGGCGAGCGCCGTCCGGTCGCCCCGCGTACGACGACCGCGGCGCGCCCGTGCGACCTCGCCGACCTGGCTGGCCCGGATGCCGAGCCGGTCGGAGTGGAAGCGCCCGCCGAGCTCCAGCCGGACCGGGGTGTCGCCGTACCAGCTGAGGTCGGTGACCACCCCGTCCGCGGCGAGCAGGTCCAGGGACAGCTGGAGGCCGGCGGCGGTGCCGCTCGCGTGCACGACGACGTCCAGGTCGTCCGGTGCGTCGCCGGGCCGGGCGAACCGGGCACCGAACGCCTCGGCGACCTCGGCCCGGCTCGGGTCGGTGTCGACGACGGTCACAGTGACGCCCGGGATGCGGGCGAGCAGCCGCGTCACACAGAGGCCGACCATCCCGGCGCCGACGACCGCGGCCCGGTCGCCGACGAGCGGACGGGCGTCCCAGAGCGCGTTGACTGCGGTCTCGACCGTGCCGGCGAGCACCGCGCGGCGAGGAGGCAGGTCGGCCGGGACCACGCTGACCGCCTCGACCGGCACGACGTACGCCGTCTGGTGGGGGTAGAGGCAGAAGACCGTGCGGCCGCGCAGGTCGTCCGGACCGGTCTCGACGACGCCGACGTTGAGGTAGCCGTACTTGACCGGAGCGGGGAAGGTGCCGTCCTGGAAGGGTGCCCGCATCGCGGCGTACTGGCTCTCGGGAACGCCACCACGGAACACCAGGGTCTCGGTGCCGCGGCTGACGCCGGACACGAGCGTCCGGACGAGCACCTCCCCCGCACCCGGCTCCGGGAGATCCAGGGAGCGGATCTCACCGGAGCCGGGCTCACGCAGCCACAGAGCGTGGGCCGTTCGTGACACGTCGGCTCCCTCCACGTCCGGCGTTGGTTTCCTGAACCGACGCCGACCCGCCCTCGTATGACTGGTAACCGGAGATACGGAGGCAGGGTGCGAACGGTTCATGTCGGTCCTCTGACCGTACTGCCGGGGACCGCCGCCCTGCTGCTCGCACTGGCGGTGGCGCCCGGCCTCGGCGCCGGCGCGCTCGTCGCGGGGGCGGTGGTGGCGCTCGCCACCTGGCTGCTCGTCGAGCGCGGCGTACGCCGTGCGGGGCTGGCGCGTCTCGGCGCGGCCAACGGCGTCACCCTCGCCCGGGCCACGCTCACCGCCGCCATCGCCGCTTTGGTCGCCCAGTCCTGGAGCGACCCCGTCCCGCGCGGACTGGTCGTCGTCCTGGCTGCGGTCGCCCTCGCCACCGACCTCGTCGACGGTCGGCTCGCCCGCCGCCGGGGCGAGGTCAGCCGGTTCGGCGCGGCCCTCGACATGGAGACCGACGCGTTCCTGATCCTCGTGCTCAGCGTGTACGCCGTGCCCCTGGTCGGGCCGTGGGTGCTGCTGATCGGGCTGGCCCGCTACCTGCTGCTGCTGGCCGGCGCCGCGTGGCCGTGGCTGACCGGACCGACGCCGCCGCGCCGGTGGGCGAAGGTCGTCGCCGCGATCCAGGGGGTCGTGCTGACGATCGTGGCAGCGGACGTGCTCGCACCGCCGTCGGCGATGGCCGTCGCGCTCATCTCCCTGGCCCTGCTGGCCGAGTCCTTCGGCCACCAGGTCCTCGTGCTGTGGCGGGCGCGGAGCGCCCGGGCCTTCGTCCGGTCGCCAGTGGTGCGTCCGCTCATGGACACCGTGGCGGTCGTCGTGGTCTGGCTGGCGCTGACCGTGCCCCGTCGACCCGACCAGCTCTCCCTGACCGCGGTGCTCGGCATCCCTCTCGAGCTCCTGGTGTTCGTCGCGCTCGCCGTCGTCCTGCCCCGGTGGTGGGGGCGGACCATGGCCGTCCTCGGCGGGCTGCTGCTCACCGTCACCGTGCTGATCACCGGGCTCGATCTCGGCTTCTACGAGACCTTCGACCGGCCCTTCAACCCGATCAGCGACCCCGGGTACGTCGGCTCCGGTCTGGACCTGGTGCACCGGTCGGCCGGCCGGGTGGGGCAGGTCCTGGCCGTCGGCGGCGTCGTACTCCTGGTCGGTCTGGCGCTCTCCCTGTCGGTGTGGGCGACGACGCGGGTGCAGCGCTCCGCGCACCGGGCCCCCCGGCTGTGGTCGCGGGCGGTCGTCGCGCTGGCCCTGGTCTGGGCCGTGGCAGGTATCGGCGACGCTCGGGTCTCCGGCGTGCCGGTCGCCTCGGCTCCGGCCGCGTCCCTGGTGCAGTGGCAGGTCCACGAGGTCCGGGCCGACCTGCGCGACCGCGCGGTCTTCGAGCACGAGCTCGCCCACGACTCGTACGCGCTCGCCCCGGGTCGCGACCTGCTCACCGGCCTGCGCGGCAAGGACGTGCTGGTGGTGTTCGTCGAGAGCTACGGGCGCGTCGCGGTCGAGAACTCGTGGTTCGCGCCGATGGTCCAGCAGACCCTGGCCGGCTCAACGACCAGCCTGCGGTCGATGGGCTTCCGGACGCGCAGCGCCTGGCTGCGGTCCCCGACGTTCGGCGGGATCAGCTGGCTGGCCCACTCCACGCTCCAGACCGGACTCTGGATCGACTCCCAGCAGCGCTACGACCAGGTGCTCTCGGGCAGCCGACTGACCCTGACCCGCGCGTTCGGCCGTGCGGGCTGGCGCACGGTCAGCGACATCCCGTCCGACGACGGCGCCTGGGAGCAGGGCCGGCGGTTCTACGGGTTCGACCAGATGTACAACGCAGGCAACGTCGGCTACCGCGGACCGCGCTTCAGCTACGCCCAGGTTCCTGACCAATTCACGCTGAGAGCCTTCGCGGAGCGCGAGCTCGCCCACGCCCACCGCGACCCGGTGATGGCCGAGATCGACCTGGTCTCCAGCCACACTCCGTGGACGCCCCTCCCGCGGCTCGTGCCGTGGAACCAGCTCGGCGACGGGTCGGTGTACGACGGGATGCAGCCGAGCCACACGTCGTTCTTCCAGCTGCTCGGCGGCCCCGACCAGCAGCGGGACTATGCGCGGTCGATCCGCTACTCGCTGCGCTCGCTGGTCTCCTTCGTCCGCCACGCACACGACAAGAACCTGGTCATGGTCGTCCTCGGCGACCACCAGCCGAACAGCAACGTCAGCGGCATCGGCGTGTCCCACGACGTGCCGGTCTCGCTGGTCGCGCACGACCCGAAGGTGCTCGACCGGATCTCGGGCTGGGACTGGTCGCCCGGGCTGCGCCCGCGCTCCGACGGTCCGGTGCTGCGCATGGACCGCTTCCGCGACCGGTTCCTCAGGGCCTTCGGCCCCGCGCCTTCTGACCCGCTGATCGAACCGACCGGCCTGCTGCCTCGTGTCTCCAGGTGAGGGCACCCCGGGCCCCGGATCGGAGTTGGAACCCATGACCGTACGAATCCTCGCCGCGATCGCCGTTCTGGTGTCGGCGTACGTCCACCTCTACGAGTGGCTGAGCGGGATGCGCCACGTCAACGTGATCGGTCCGCTGTTCGTGGTCAACATCGTGGCCGGGGTGGTGATCGCGGTGCTCCTCTTCACCTGGAAGCACTGGTTCGCCCCGTTCCTGGCCTTCGGCATGGGAGCGACCACGCTCGGTGGCTTCGCGATCGCGACCACGAGCGCCGGGTTGTTCGGCGACCACGAGAAGTGGCAGGGCCCCTACATCTGGGTGGCCGCCGCCTCCGAGGTCGTCGCCATCCTCGCCGGCCTGTACGCGACGACGCGTGAGATCCGCACCTCGCAGACCAGCGAGCGCCGCGAGCGCCGCACCGTCGCCGGCTGAGTCTGCGCCACTCCCGGGACGTCATACGGACGGAGCCATAGATGGCTCCGTCCGTATGACGTCTTCGGGGTCAGCGTGGGGCGGGTCGGCGTCGTCGACTGTCGTCAGAGCGTCAGCTCGGCGACGGGGCTGCCGTCCAGCTTGGTGACCACGACCGAGGAGATGTCCTTCTTCCACGCCGAGGTCGCGCCGGAGACCTGCATCGACTTGCCGGGCAGTCCGTTCCAGGTGGCGACGCGCTCGCTGCGACCGTCCTTGGTGTGCACCACGAGGGCGTAGGCACCTCCCTCGTAGATGACAGCGCCGGGCGGGTAGTTGCAGGTGACGTCGAGGCGGGTGCCCCACGGCACTGACGTCAGCGCCACCCGGGCGGTCATCGGGTCGCGGGCGACCTGGGTCATGATGCGCCCCGACGGCTGCACCACGGGCGGCTTGGAGTCGGCCGACGGAGTGCTCGAAGGCCGGTCGAGGGCGAGCGCCCCACCCGTCGTGACCGCAACGGCGGCGGCCGCGGCGATCCCGGCGGTGAGCCAGGTGCGGCGCTGCTGCTGGCGGCGTACGGCGCGGGAGAGCCGCGGGAGCAGCGTCTCGGGGACGGGCTCGGGCTCGGGTGCGTCGAAGACCTCCGGACCGATCCGGCCGAGGAGGCCAGGCAGTCCGGCCAGGTCGCGGACCGCGCGCGAGCAGTGCTCGCAGCCGTCGAGGTGCGCCTCGAACTCACGACGCTCGGCCGGTGACAGCGAGCCGAGGACGTAGGAGCCGTCCCAGGTCTCGTACGGGCATCCGGTGATCGGCGGGTTCATGCCACCACCCCCATCTCTTCCAGTGCGAGCCGGAGGGCGTGGAGGGCGTAGTGCGTGCGTGATTTCACTGTTCCTTCGGGGATTCCCAGGCGACGGGCGGCCTCGGCGACGGGCCGGCCCTTGAAGTAGGTCTCCTGCAGCACCGCACGGTGCTCGGGCGAGAGGCGGGTGACCGCGTCGGCGACCACCCAGGTCATCAGCAGCTCGTCGCTCGCGTCGTCGGTGGATGCCGGCTCGGGGAGCTCGCCCATCGGGATCTCGGAGCGGGCCCGGCGGGTGCGCGACTCGTCGATGACGATGTTGCGGGCCACCGTGAAGAGCCAGGCGCGCACCGACCCCTGGCTCTCGTCGAGGAGGGAGGCGTTGCGCCAGGCGCGCAGGAGGGTCTCCTGGCACACGTCCTCGGCGCGGGCACGGTCGTTGTTGGTGAGGCGCAGACAGTGGCCCCAGAGCGCGCCGGCATGGTCGTCGTGCAGGCGCTGCATCACGACGTCAGGGCTCTCGGCCATCACACCTCCTCACGCGGTATACGGAGCCGCGGACCGATCGGTTCAATGATGCCGCGGGACCGTGCAAAATCGCTGGCTCCCCGGCGGCGGTGAGCTGGGATCGGTTTCCGTGACGGAAACGGGTCCTGCCTCACCGCCTCCTGCACACGATCAGGCGAGTGAGGCGAGCCAGGCCTGGTGGAGGTCGGAGAAGCGGCCGTCGCCGCCCTCGATCAGCTCGGCCGGGGAGCCGTCCTCGACGATGTGGCCGTGCTCGAGCACCAGCACCCGGTCGGCGATCTCGACCGTCGACAGCCGGTGGGCGATGATCACCGCGGTGCGTCCGGAGAGGATCGTGCGCAGCGCCCGCTGCACGAGCCGCTCGGACGGTACGTCGAGCGACGAGGTCGCCTCGTCGAGGATCAGCACCGCCGGGTCGGCGAGGAACGCCCGGGAGAACGCGATCAGCTGTCGCTGACCGGCGCTGAGCAGGCCCCCGCGGTTGGAGACGTGGGTGTCGTAGCCGTCGGGCAGGGCGGCAATGAAGCCGTGGGCGCCGATCGCCCGGGTCGCCGCCTCGATCTGCTCCTGAGTCGCCTCCGGGCGCCCGAAGCGGATGTTGTCGGAGATCGAGCCGGAGAAGAGGTAGTTCTCCTGGGTCACCATCACCACCGAACGGTGCATGTCCTCCGAGGTCAGCGACCGCAGGTCGACGCCGTCGAGGGTGACCGCTCCTGCGACGGGGTCGTAGAAGCGGGTGGCGAGCTTGGCGATCGTGGTCTTGCCGGCGCCGGTGGTGCCGACGAGCGCCACCGTCTGCCCCGACGGGATCGAGAGGTCGAGGTCGGGCAGGACGTGCACGCCCTCGACGTACGCGAACCGCACGTGGTCGAAGCGGAGGTCGCCGCGCGCCTCGGGCAGCGCGACGGGGTCGGTCGGCTCCGGGACGCCGGGCTCCTCCTCGAGGACGCCGGAGATCTTCTCCAGAGCCGCCGAGGCCGACTGGAAGGTGTTGTAGAACTGCGAGATCTCCATCATCGGCTCGAAGAACTGCCGCAGGTAGAGCAGGAACGCCGCGAGGACGCCGACGGTGACCTGGCCCTGGTAGGCGAGGTAGCCGCCGTACAGCAGCACGACGCCGATGGTGAGGTTGCCGATCATCCGGATCTCGGGCATGAACCATGCGACGAGCCGGAACGCGACCAGGTTGGCGGCGCGGTACTGGTCGTTGACGTCGTCGAAGATCTCCTGGTTGCGCGGCTCGCGGCGGAAGGCCTGGACGGCCCGGATGCCGTTCATCGACTCGACGAAGTGCACGATGACCAGGGCGACCTTCTCGCGGGTGACCCGGTAGCTGGACGCGGACTCCTTGCGGAACCAGTTGGTCGCCCACGCCAGGAACGGGCCGCACAGCAGCGCCACCAGGCCGAGCTTCAGGTCGAGGTAGAGCAGCAGACCGGCCGTGCCGACCAGGGTGAGGGCGGCGGTGAACAGCCCGTCGAAGCCGCTCTCGAGCATCTCGTAGATGGCGTCGACGTCCGAGGTCTGACGTGAGATCACCCGGCCCGACGTGTAGGAGTCGTGGAACGCCGGGCTCAGCTTCTGGAAGTGGCGGAACACCCGGTGCCGGATCTCGAAGAGGATGTCCTGCCCGATCGTCCCCGAGCGCACCAGGAACACGTTGCGGGCCAGCGCCTGGATGACCGTCGCGACCAGCACGATGCCGACCACGATCATCAGCGGCTTCAGGTCGTTGTGGGTGCGGATCGGCGGGATGCCGACGTCGATCCCCTTGGCCACCAGCAGCGGGATCGACAGCCGCGCGGCGTTCTCGATGACGACCGCCAGGAGCATCAGGCGCAGGGGCTTGCGGTGCGGGCGGAGCAGGTCGGTGAGCAGCCGCCGTGACCGGCCCGCGAGCTTGGCCGACGTCTCGGCGCTGATCTCCTCGAGGTCGTCGGCCGCGACGCCGCGCCACTCCTGGCCCTCCTCGACCGGGGGCGTGGAGGTCACGTCTGCCGAGGTCATTCGGGGTCCCCACGGCGTTGTTCGACGGAGGAGCGGAGCGGGGGAGGCGAAGAACGTCGTGGGGTGAATTTCACGATGCTTCCTCGAGCTCGTCGGAGTCGGCGGCGAGGAGCTCGCGGTACGCCGGCACGGTCGCGAGCAGCTCGCGGTGCTGGCCGACGTGGGTGATCGTGCCGTCCTCGAGCAGGGCCACCTTGTCGGCGAGCAGCACGGTCGAGGCACGGTGGGCGACGACCAGGCCGGTGGTCTCGGCGAGCACCCGGCGCAGCGCCTCCTCGACCAGCTTCTCGGTGTGCACGTCGAGCGCCGACAGCGTGTCGTCGAGCACCAGCACCTTGGGCTCGGCGAGCACGGCGCGGGCGAGCGCGAGCCGCTGCCGCTGGCCGCCGGACAGCGACATGCCCTGCTCGCCGATACGCGTGTCGAGGCCCCACGGCAGGTCGTGGACGAAGCCGGCCTGGGCGACCTCGAGAGCCTGCTCGATCTCCTCGTCGGTGGCGTCGGCCCGGCCGAGGGTGAGGTTCTCGCGGGCGGACATCGAGAACAGCGTCGGCTCCTCGAACGCCGTGGCGACCAGAGAGCGGAGCTCCTTCAGCGAGTAGTCGCGGACGTCGACGCCGTCGATCGTCACCCGGCCACCGGACACGTCGTACAGCCGCGGGACCAGCGAGGTCAGGGCGGTCTTGCCGGAGCCGGTGGCGCCGACCAGGGCGACCGTCTCCCCGGGCGCGACGTCGAGGTTGACGTCGCGCAGCACAACGGTGTCGGAGCCCGGGAACGTGAAGTCGACGTGCTCGAACCGCAGGTGTCCGCGTGACTGCTGCGCCGACGAGGGCACGGCCGTGCCGCTGACGATGTCGGGAACCGTGTCGAAGATCTCGAGCACCCGGGCGGCCGAGGTCATCGCCTCCTGGGCCATCGCCAGGATCACGCCGAGCGAGGCCACCGGCCACACCAGCGACAGCATCAGCGTGATGAAGGCGACCAGCTCACCGGGCGTGAGCTGGCCGCGGCCCACGCCGATCGCGCCGAGCAGCAGCACGATGACCACCGCGCAGTTGGGGATCATCTCCAGGAAGGTCCAGAACTTCGCCGACAGCTTCACCTTGTCGATGCTGGTGTCCCAGAGCCGCTGCGCGGCCTCGTCGTACTGCCGACCGACGTGGCCGGACCGCCCGAACGACTTGATCACCCGGATGCCCACCGCGCCCTCCTCGGCCAGGGTGGCGAGGTCGCCCTGCTGGTCCTGCACGCGTCGCGAGACCACGACGTACCGCTTCTCGAAGCGCATCGACAGCCACACGATCGGGGCGGCGGTCGCGGCCACGACCAGGCCGAGCGGCCAGTACATGTGGAGCAGGACGAGCGTGGTGGCCGTCACCTGGGTGATGTTGACCAGGAGGAACAGCATCCCGAACCCGCTGAACCGGCGGATCGCCGACAGGTCGGTGGTGGCCCGCGAGAGCAGCTGGCCCGACTGCCACCGGCTGTGGAAGCTCATCGGGAGCTCCTGGAGCCGGTCGTAGAGGTCGCGCCGGAGCTCGGTCTCGACCGACAGCACGGCATTGGACTGGACCCAGCGGCGCCACCAGATCAGGACCGCCTCGAGCACCCCGAGACCGAGCACGCCGAGGCCGAGCGGCACCAGACCGCTGCTGTGGTGGTGGCGGATCGGGCCGTCGATCAGGGCCTTGATCACCAAGGGGATCGCGATGGACACCCCGACGCCGGTCATCGACGTGACCAGCATGATCAGCAGCGAACCGACGTGCGGCCGGAGGTAGGAGCGCAGCCGCCAGAGCGACTTCACGCTGGCGGGTGGATGGGCGGTCGGACCGTGGGTCGGTGAACGCGGATCGGCAGGCATCGTTGGTCGAGCCTAACCCTGGGCACCGACGCCCCACCAATCGATTGGTACGACGCGCCGCCCGGAAGTGGTCCTTACACGCTGACAGCCGGCTCAGTTGGCCAGGAGGCCACGGACGACGCGCAGGCCCACCGACATCCGGGCGAGGTCGGCGTTGTCGTCGGCGCAGATCTCCTCCAGCGTGGACGCCGCGCGTGAGACCACCACGGTGTCGCCGTCCTCCCACTCCTGGATGCGGGCCGGCACGGAGTCGGCGCGATCGGTGTCGCGCAGCACCTGGGCGGTCAGCTGGGCGTGGACGGCGTACACGTCGTCGCGCAACGCCGCCCGCGCCATCGTCTGCCACCGGTCGTCGCGCGGCAGAGCCAGGATGCGCGACACCAGGTCGGGCAGGCCGAGTCGCTCCCCGAGGGCGAAGTGGAGCCGGGTGACCGCGACGGGGTCGAGCTCCAGGCGGTCGGCGATCTCGCGGATGCCGAGCAGCTGGTACGCCGGGTGGAGCACCGCGACGCGGGAGGCCAGGTCCTCGGGGACCCCCTGCTCGACCAGCCGGGACATCCGGCCCTCGTAGGCCCGCAGCTCGCGACCGGTCAGCAGCGACGGCAGCTCGGCCATCAGCTGCTGCACCGGCTCGCGGAAGTAGTCGACCGTCGCCTGGCTGTCGAGCGGAGGCCGGCGGTTGTTGACCAGCCACCGGGAGGCACGCTCGACCAGGGTCCGCATCTCGATCCGCATCCGGGTCTGACAGGCGGCGTCCAGGTCGTTGTCGTAGGTCTGCAGCTCCTCGCGCAGCGGCAGGGAGCCGAAGATCTCGCGGGCGACGAAGTTCGCCCGGGTCAGCTCCTCCGGCGACGCGCCGGTCTCGCCGGCCAGCCGCGGCCAGTACGTCATCCCGGCACCGTTGACCAGGTCGTTGACGACCTGGGTCACGATGATCTCCCGGCGCAGCGGGTGGCTGGCGATCGCGGACTCGAAGCCCTCCTTGAGCTGGGTCGGGAAGTAGCTCACCAGGTCGACGTGGCAGTAGGGGTCGTCCGGCAGGTCCGACCCGACCAGGTCGTCGGCGAGCACGATCTTGGTCCAGGCCAGCAGCACCGACAGCTCGGGTGCGGTGAGGCCCTCGCCGCGGTCGAGCCGGCGACGGACCTCGCGCGAGGTCGGCAGGCCCTCGATCTCTCGGTTGAGCACGCCCTTCTTCTCCAGCGTGCGCATCCAGTCCTCGTGGACGTGGAGCAGCGAGGGGGCGTTGGCGGCGGCGTTGGCGAGCGCGAGGTTCTGCTCGTAGTTGTCGCGCAGGACCAGCGAGGCGACCTCGTCGGTCATCTCCGCCAGCAGGTGGTTGCGCTGCTTCTCGGTCAGGTCGCCGTCGGCGACCACGCGGTCGAGCAGGATCTTGATGTTCACCTCGTGGTCGGAGGTGTCGACGCCGGCGGAGTTGTCGATGAAGTCGGTGTTGATGGCGCCACCGTGACCGTCCGCGCCCTGCACGGCGTACTCGATCCGGCCGAGCTGGGTGAGGCCGAGGTTGCCGCCCTCCCCCACGCACCGGGCCCGCAGCTGGCTGCCGTCGATGCGGATCGCGTCGTTGGCCTTGTCGCCGGCGGCGGCGTGCGTCTCGTCGGCGGACTTCACGTAGGTGCCGATGCCGCCGTTCCAGAGCAGGTCGACGGGCGCCTGGAGGATCGCCTTCATCAGCTCCGCGGGCGTCAGCTTGGCGACCGACTCGTCGAGGCCGAGCGCGCGGCGTACCTGAGGGCTGATCGGGATCGACTTCAGAGAACGCGAGTAGACACCGCCACCCTCGGAGATCAGAGCCGTGTCGTAGTCCTGCCAGCTCGAGCGCGGCAGGTCGAACATCCGCTTCCGCTCGGCGAACGACTTCGCTGCGTCGGGGTCGGGGTCGAGGAACACGTCGCGGTGGTCGAACGCCGCCACCAGCCGGATGTGCTCCGAGCAGAGCATGCCGTTGCCGAACACGTCACCGGACATGTCGCCGATGCCGACGCAGGTGAAGTCCTCGGTCTGGCAGTCGATGCCGCGCTCGCGGAAGTGCCGCTGCACCGACACCCAGCCACCACGCGCGGTGATGCCCATCGCCTTGTGGTCGTAGCCGACCGAGCCGCCGGACGCGAAGGCGTCGCCGAGCCAGAAGCCGTAGTCCTTCGCGACGCCGTTGGCGATGTCGGAGAACGTCGCGGTGCCCTTGTCGGCGGCCACCACCAGGTAGGAGTCGTCCCCGTCGTGGCGTACGACGTCCCGGGGCGGGACCGTGGCGCCCTCCACCAGGTTGTCGGTGATGTCGAGGAGGCCGGAGATGAAGGTCTTGTAGCAGGCGACTCCTTCGGCGAGCCACGCGTCACGATCCGCCGGGTCGGGCAGCTGCTTGCAGAAGAACCCGCCCTTCGCGCCGACCGGCACGATCACGGTGTTCTTCACCATCTGCGCCTTGACCAGGCCGAGCACCTCGGTGCGGAAGTCGTCGCGCCGGTCGGACCAGCGCAGGCCGCCGCGGGCGACCGCGCCGAAGCGCAGGTGCACGCCTTCGACGCGCGGGGAGTAGACGAAGATCTCGAACCGCGGCCGCGGCTGCGGCAGCTCGGGGATCTCCGACGGCTCGAGCTTGAACGACATGTACGTATGGTGCTCGCCACGTGAGGAGCCGCCGGCGGTCTGGAAGTAGTTGGTGCGCAGGGTGGCGTTGATGTGGGTCAGGTAGGACCGGAGGATGCGGTCGTGGTCGAGGCTGGCGACGTCGTCGAGCGCCTTCTCGATCCGGCCCCGGACCTCCTCGACCCGCGCCGTACGCGCCTCGGCGTCGGCGCCCAGACCGTTGCGCCCGGGGTCGAAGCGCGCCTCGAAGAGCTGCACGAGGAGCCGGGTGATGTCGGTGTTCCCGCGCAGCGCCTCCTCGATGTAGTCCACGGCGAAGGGGCTGTTGCCCTGCTTCATGTACTTCGCGTAGGCACGCAGCACCGTCGCCTGCCGCCAGGTCAGACCGGCCGCGAGCACCAGCGCGTTGAACCCGTCGATCTCGTTGTAGCCGTCCCAGACGGCTCGGATCGTGTCCTGGAACGGCTCGCGCGCGTGGTCGGGCATGCCGGGCGGGTAGCGCAGCCCGAACTCGTAGATGTACGACGGGTGGTCGGTGTGGTCGAGCTGGTAGGGCCGCTCGTCGACGACCTCGACCCCCATCGAGGACAGCGCCGGCAGCACCTCCGACAAAGAGATCGACGCCCCGCGGCGGAACACCTTCAGCCGCGCCTCGCCCCGGGCGGCGTCCAGCGGCGAGAACAGGGACAGGTCGGTGCCGGCATCACCGAGCGCCTCGAGACGAGCCAGGTCGAGCGCCCCGGTCGCCGCCGAGAAGTCCTCCTTGTAGGCCTCGGGGAACGACGACTCGAAGCTGCGGGCCAGCCGCGAGCCGACGTCCTCGCCGAACTCGGCGACGGTCGCGGCGGTGAAGTCGTCACGCCACGAGCGGGATGCGTCGGTCAGCCGCCGCTCGAGCTCGGAGACGTCGACGTCGGGGATCTTCTCCCCCTTGGCCGGGTGCACCACGAAGTGGACACGTGCGGTCGTCGACTCGCTCATCCGGACGGTGAACTCGATCGACTCGCCCCCGAAGCTCTCCTTGAGGATCTCGGAGAACCGCTCGCGGACGGCGGTGTTGTAGCGGTCGCGCGGCAGGAACACCAGGACGCTGACGTAGCGGCCGTAGGTGTCGCGGCGTACGAAGGTCCGCAGCTGACGCCGGCCGCGGGTCTCCATCACGCGGCTCGACATCGAGGCGAGCTCGTCGACGGGGGTGTGGAACAGCTCGTCGCGGGGGTAGGTCTCGAGGGTGTCGATCAGCGCCTTGCCGGCGTGGCTGCGCGGGTCGAGGCCGACCTTCTTGAGCACGTCGACGGCCTTCTCGCGCAGCAGCGGGACGTGCCAGACCGACTCGGTGTAGGCCGCGCTGGAGAAGAGGCCGAGGAAGCGTCGCTCGCCGGTGACCTCGCCCTTCTCGTCGAAGGTCTTCACACCGATGTAGTCGAGGTACGCCGGGCGGTGCACCGTGGCGCGCGAGTTGGCCTTGGCCAGCACCAGCAGCTCGTGCTCGCGTGCGACCTCGGCGGCCTTCTCGGGCAGCTTGCCGACGGCGGAGAGGTCCGGGTCGTCGCGGAGGATGCCGAGCCCGCTGCCGGGGACCCCGCGGAGGTACTCGTCCTCGCCCTCACGTTCGAGGTGGTACTCGCGGTAGCCGAGGAAGGTGAAGTGGTCGTCGGCCAGCCACTCGAGGAACTCCCGGCCCCGGGCGATCTCGTCGGTGGACAGGGTCGACGGCGGGGAGCTCTGGAGCCCGTCGACGATCTCGGTGATCTGCTGCCGCATCCGCTCCCAGTCCTCGACGGACTCGCGGACGTCGCGCAGCACCCGCTCGAGGTCGGTGGCGATCGCGTCGACGTCCTCGTCGTGGCCGACCCTGCTGATCTCGACGTGCATCCACGACTCGCGCTCGGCGCCCTCCGGCGGGGGCGAGGACTCGTTGTCCGGGCAGGCGATGTGCTCGAGCCGGCCGGTCACGTCACGGGTCACGTCGAACTGGGGGTGCACGACCAGATGGACGTCACGCTGCTGGCGGGTCAGCTCCATCACCACGGAGTCGACGAGGAACGGCATGTCGTCGGTGATGACCTCGACCACGGAGTGGCCACCCGCGGACCAGCCGTGCTCGGCCAGGGTGGGGGTGAAGACGTGGACGCTGGCGGTCCCCTGCGGGCGCGACTCGGCCGTGCGGTAGTGCGAGACGAGGGCGCCGTACAGCTCCTCCGCGGTGCGGTCGACCAGGTCGTCGATGGCGACGTGCCGGTAGTAGGCCTCGAGGAGCGGACCGACCTCGCTCTTGGGCGGACCGCCGGAGCCGGTGCTGCGCTCCGCGAGGGCGATCGCCTGGGTGAGCAGATGGGATTTCTCTGAGTCGAACCGGTCGGTCGTCATTGACACAATCCGACATTAGGACTCGCCGTTGGTCGGGACAAAGCCGACGTGCGGCTGATCCGACACGCAGGCCCGTGGACGGGCATGATGACGCCCATGAAGCGCGTGAGCCACACCCTGACCTATCCCGGGACGACGGTCGACGACGTGTACGCGATGCTCGCGGATCCGGCGTACCGGAAGGCCGTCGGGGACTACCAGCGGGTGGCCGACTTCTCCGTCGACATCACTCCGAACGGCAGCGGCATGCGGGTGAGGCTCGAGCAGGCGCACGGCACCGACCGCATCCCGTCGTTCGCTCAGAAGATGGTCGGCAACGAGATCCGCTTCGTGCAGGAGGAGTCGTGGTCGTCGCCCTCCGGCGCCGACGTCCACGTGGCCATCCCCGGCAAGCCGGGCGAGATGACCGGCTCAACCCACCTGACCCAGTCCGGAGCCGACGTCGTCCAGCAGATCGACCTGGCCGTGAAGGTCGGCGTCCCGCTGATCGGCGGCAAGCTCGAGGACCTGGTCGCCGGCTTCGTGACGAAGTCCTTCGACGCCGAGAACAAGGTCGGCGTCAAGTGGCTCCGCGGGGAGTGGCGGATCTGACGACGGGTCAGTCGAGGGCTTCGGTCTCCCGGCGTCCGGCAGCCGAGGACTTCTGCAGGAAGTCCACGATCACGCCGAGGTCCTCGGCTGAGTAGTCGTCGAGGATCTGGTCGAGCGCCGCGTTCATGCCGGCGTAGTGGCCGAAGATCTCGCGGACCCGCTCGGGCACCGGGCACAGCTCCACCGACCGGCGGTCGTGCTCACCTCGTGCACGGACCAGCCAGCCGGCGGTCTCGAGCCGGGCCAGGACTCCGGTCAACGTCGCGGGGTGCACGCCGGTACGACGCGCCAGCTCCGTCGGGGTCATCGACCCCTGGCGCACCAGGACGTCGAGGCAGTCGAGGTCGACGTCGCGCAACCTGGCCAGCCCGCTGATCCGGTGGTTCAGCAGGGCGAGCTCGATCCGGAGCTCGCGCAGCGTCGCCTTGGCCTCAGCGGCCAGCCTCCGGCGTTCCCGGGACGCACTCGGGGAGGTCATCCGCCCATGCTATACGATTCTCATATCATATGATTTTCATACTAGTTAGGAGCACGTCATGCGCATCACCGTCTTCGGGGCCCACGGCTCGACCGGTCGCCTCCTCACCGCCGCCGCCCTCGACCAGGGACACGAGGTCGTCGCGGTCACGCGGCGGCCCGAGGAGTACCCGCTCGCCCACCCCGCCCTCACCGTGGCCGGCGCGGACGTCCACCACCCGGCAGCGGTCGCCGGCGCGATCACCGGCGCGGACGCCGTGCTCTCGACCCTCGGGGTGCCGTCCACGAGGGACCCCATCACGGTCTACTCCGAGGGCACCCGCACGATCGCGGACGCGATGGCCGCCGCCGACGTGAAGCGCCTGGTCGTGGTCAGCAGCAGTGCGACGTACCCCCACCACCACGCGGACGGCGGCTTCCTGCTCAACCGCGTTCTCCAGCCGCTGGTCACCCGGACGATCGGCCGCACGACGTACGCCGACATGCGGGCCATGGAGGATCTCGTCAGGGACAGTGCCCTCGCCTGGACCGTGATGCGGCCCTCGGGGCTGTTCGACCTGCCGGCCCCCACGGCGTACCGCCTCGACGAGGACGAGGCGCCGGGCGTCTTCACCGCGCGCTCCGACCTCGCTGCGAGCATGCTCGAGATGCTGCGGGACGACCGCTACGTCGGCCGCCACGTCGCCGTCACCACCACGGAGGTCCGGCCGTCGATGCTGCGGATGATGTTGAACGAGGCCTTCGGCTGAGCAGGGTCGAACGAGGCCGAGCTCAGCCCATGTGGGGGTAGCGGTAGTCGGTCGGCGGGACGAAGGTCTCCTTGATCGACCGCGGGCTGGTCCACCGCATCAGGTTCTGCGGGGCGCCGGCCTTGTCGTTGGTGCCGCTCGCCCGGGCGCCGCCGAACGGCTGTTGCCCGACCACCGCGCCGGTCGGCTTGTCGTTGATGTAGAAGTTGCCGGCCGCGAACCGGAGGTCGCGCCGCGCGTCGGCGATCGCACGCCGGTCCTGGGCGATGATCGAGCCGGTCAGCGCGTACGGCGCGAACGACTCCATCTGCTGCAGGACCCGGTCGTAGCGGCTGTCGTCGTACACGTGGACGGCGAGGATCGGTCCGAAGTACTCGGTGTTGAACATCTGGTCCTTCGGGTCGGTCGACTCGATGACCGTCGGGCGGACGAAGTACCCGACCGAGTCGTCGAGCTGACCACCGGCCAGGATCCTCAGGTGGTTGTTGCGCTTGGCGCGAGCGATCGCCGTCTTCTGCTTGGCGAACGCGCGGTCGTCGATGACGGCGCCCATGAAGTTGGACAGGTCGGTGACGTCGCCCATGGTCAGCCCCTCGACCTCGGCCAGGAACTGGTCCTTCATCCGCGCCCACACCGACTTGGCGACGTACGCACGGGAGGCCGCGCTGCACTTCTGCCCCTGGTACTCGAACGAGCCGCGGATCAGCGCCGTCCGCAGCACGTCGATGTCGGCGCTGGGGTGGGCGACCACGAAGTCCTTGCCGCCGGTCTCACCGACGATCCGCGGGTACGAGCGGTACGACGAGATGTTCTCGCCGACGGTCCGCCACAGGTGCTGGAAGGTCGCCGTGGAGCCGGTGAAGTGGATGCCCGCGAGGTCGGGGTGGGTCAGCGCGACCTTCGAGACCTCGAGCCCGTCACCGGGGAGCAGGTTGATGACGCCCGGCGGCAGGCCGGCCTCCTCGAGCAGCTCCATGGTCAGGCTCGCGGCGAGCTGCTGCGTGGGGCTCGGCTTCCAGATGACGGTGTTGCCCATCAGTGCCGGAGCGGTCGGGAGGTTGCCGGCGATCGCGGTGAAGTTGAACGGCGTGATCGCGTAGACGAAACCCTCGAGCGGCCGGTAGTCGGTGCGGTTCCACACGCCGGGGCTGTTCGCGATCGGCTGCTCGGCGTGGATCTGCTTGGCGTAGTGGACGTTGAACCGCCAGAAGTCGATCAGCTCGCACGCCGCGTCGATCTCGGCCTGGAACGCCGTCTTGGACTGGCCGAGCATGGTCGCGGCGTTGATCCGCTGGCGCCACGGCCCGGCGAGCAGGGCGGCGGCCTTGAGGATGATCGCGCACTTCTCGTCGAACGGCATCCGCTGCCACGGGAGGGCGGCGTCCTTCGCGGCCTTGATCGCGGCCTCGGCGTCGCGGGTGGTCGAGTTCTTCATGACCCCCAGGACGTGCTGGTGGTTGTGCGGCTGGACCACCGGGATCTCCGCGCCGCCTCCGTTGCGCCGGCGACCGCCGATGTGCGCGCGCAGCGACACCTGCCGACGCTGCTGGCGGTCCAGCTCCTGCTCGAGCTCCTTCCGCTCGGGGGTGCCGGGCGCGTAGGTGAGGTTCGGCTCGTTGACCGGGTGCGGCGGATGGGTGACGGCGTCCATGTCGGCGATGCTGTCAGACCACGACCCGCCACTCAATTCGCCCTCAGAAACCCGGATCCGACCCAGCTTGTCCCGCATGGGATTCTGGCAGCGGCCCACCGGCGGGCCCGAAGAGTCCGTGCGAGAAAGGGCCACACCCCCATGCGTCGTCTGGTCGCCGCCGTCGCGGTCGTCCTGCTCACCTCCCTCACCCTCACGGCGTGCGGTGGCGGGAGCGGCTCCTCGGCGCAGGACCCGTCGCACCTTCCGACCAAGGTCATCGACGTCACGTTCAGTGGTGAGAGCGTCACCCCCAACGGCGACCGGTACGACGTCGCCGTGGGCCAGCGGATCGAGCTGGACGTCACCGCCGACAAGCCCGGCGAGATCCACGTCCACTCGTCGCCGGAGCAGGAGTTCGAGTACGACAAGGGCTCCTCGACGATCGCCGTCAAGCCCATCACCACGCCCGGGATCGTCACCGTCGAGTCGCACACCCTCGACAAGGTGCTCTTCCAGCTGCAGGTGAAGTGACCGGGCTCGTCATCGGAGGTCTCCTCCCCGAGCACGGGCTCGGCGGTGCCCAGGACCTGCCGATCTCGCGGGGGCTCGCGATCACCGGGGCGGCGATCGCGGTGGCCGTCTCGTTCGTGGTCCTGGCGATCGCCTGGCGCCGTCCGCGGTACGACGCCGCCACCAGCGGCCGCACTGCGCCGCGATGGCTCTCGGCGTTCGTCGACTCGGTCTGGTGGCGGGGTCTCCTCCGGCTGATCGGGCTGCTCGCTCTGGTCTACCTGGTCCTGGTGGCGGTGTTCGGCAAGGACCTGCTGATCAACCCGATCTTCGGCATCTTCTACGTCTGGATCTGGGTCGGCGTGCCCGTCGCCTCGCTCCTCTTCGGCCGCGTCTGGAGGTCGATCAGCCCCTTCCGGCTGATCAGCACCGGCATCGCCCGGGTCTCCGGTGGCGAACCCGACGAGGGCGTCTTCCGCTACCCCGAGCGGCTCGGGATGTGGCCGGCGGCCCTCGGCCTGCTGGCCTTCGTCTGGATGGAGCTCGTCTACACCCACAACGTCGACCTCTCGCCGGTGCGCCTGTGGTGCGGCATCTACCTGGGGGTGATGATCATCGGCGGCGCGCTGTTCGGGAACACCTTCTATGCGCGCGCCGACCCGTTCGAGGTCTACTCCTCGCTGGTCGCCCAGGTGTCGGTGTGGGGACGTCGGCACGGCCGGCTGGTGCTCCGCAGCCCCCTGGCCAACCTCGACTCCACTCCGGCGACCCCCGGGCTGATCGGTGTGATCGCGGTGCTGTTCGGGAGCACGGCCTTCGACGCCTTCCGCGAGTCACCGCGATGGCTGAGGTTCACCCAGGACAACGGCTGGTCGACGTACCTGCAGAACAACCTCGGCCTGCTCGGTTTCTGCGTCGCGGTCGGCGTGATCTTCTGGGTGGCCTGCGCGGCCACCGGCGTCGGGCCCGAGCAGTCGCGGAGGCGGCTGCCCGACCAGCTGGCCTTCTCGGTGATCCCGATCGTGATCGGGTACGTCATCGCCCACTACCTGAGCTACCTGGTCGAGATCGGGACCCAGACCCTGGTGCAGGCCAGCGACCCGCTCAGCACCGGCAGCAACGTCTTCGGCACCGGCGGACTGACCGTGCCGTACTGGCTGTCCTACCACCCGACGTTCCTGGCCGACCTCAAGGTGATCGCGGTCGTCGCCGGTCACGTCGTCGGTGTCATCGCAGCCCACGAGCGCGCCATCAAGCTGCTGCCCGTGCGGCATCAGCTCACCGGGCAGCTCCCCCTGCTGGGGGCGATGATCTGCTTCACCGTCGGCGGCCTGTACCTGCTGTTCTCCTCCTGAGCAGCCGGCCTCCGTGTCGTCGGCGATGCGGAGCCGGTGGCGGCACCACGGCGTCCGCGAGGGCCGTGAGCGCCCGGGCCAGCGGCGTGTCGCCGGCGTCCGGCACGCTCGTCCCGCTGGTCAGCGCGCGGTCGACGGCATCGCGGTCGTCAGGCAGGAAGTGGACACCGGCCAGTCGGGCGAAGCCCTCGACCATGCCGACGATCTCGCGCTCGGACCAGCCCAGGTTGGGACGCATCCGGTTGACCACGACCCGGACGGGGGCACCGGCCCGGTGCTCGCGCAGGTCGACGAGCCCCCGCGCCAGCCGCGAGAGCCCCACCGGGTCGGCGGTGCCGACGACCAGCACCTCGTCGGCCACCTCGAGGGTGCCCAGCGTGAGCTGGTTGCGGCCGGGGCGGGCGACGAGGTCGCCGGCCGGGTCGTCCTCGAGGCTGAACCCGGTGTCGGCGACGACGTACCCGTGCGCCCGCGCGACCTCGAGGAGGTGCTCGACGACGCCGGCCCGCACCTCGAGCCAGCGGTCGGCCCGGGGCAGGCCGGTGACCACGGTCAACCGGCCACCGAGCGCGCGCCCGATCGATCCGAAGCGCGCCTCCAGCGCGCCTTCGCCGGTGAGCCGCGCGGCGCTGAGCAGCCCGGAGACCTCGTCGAGGACACCCAGGTGCTGCGCGACCGACCCACCGTAGGGGTCGGCGTCGACCAGCGTCGTGCGCAGCCCTCGCCGCGCGAGCGCCGATGCCACGCCGGCCGCGACCGTCGTGCGACCGGGCGCGCCGCCGGGTCCCCACACCGCGATGACGTGGCCGGAGTCGTCCGGGTCGGGCGGCAGGTCTGCGTCGTCGAGGACCGCCAGGTCGAACGCCGGGCCGTCGTTCTCGTCCTCCAGCGCGTCGGGAAGGCCGTCGAGCTCGTTGCGGTCGACCAGAGCGTCGACGCCGATCCGCGCTGCGCGGCTGCGGGACTCCTCCGTGTCGGGCGCCACGGCCACCACGCGCACCTGGTGCCGGTGCAGCACCTCGACCGCAGGCGGGTCGAGGCCGGGCGCGTCGAGCGCCACGACCGCGGCGTCGGCCTGGCCAGCACTGCTGGTGGCGAGCAGCTCGTCGACGTCGACGCACCGCTTCAGCACCACCATCCCGCTGCGCGCGCCGATCCGCTCGAGGACCGGTGACTCCCACGCCGCTCCGGCGGCCACGACCAGGACGACGACCACGTCAGACCTCACGCCGGCCGGCCGTCAGCCGCGTCCGACGACCGTGAGGGCGGCGTCGTCCGTGGAGGCGAGCAACCGGAAGAACCGCTGTGCCTCGCCGCCGGACATCCCGAGCACCAGCGTCCGCGTGCCGTCCGCACCGAAGCCGTCGTCGCGCGCCGGCGCGTCCAGGACGGTCACCCCGGCCACGACCGGTCGCCCGTCACAGATCTCGGACTCCTGGCAGCCGGTGCGGCTCGACGGTCGCAGGTAGACGTCGACCGTGTCCCCGACCTCGACCGCCGTGGGCACCTGGCCGGGGTCCACCGACACCGGCACCTGACGCAGGTCGTGCTCGGACGCCGGGCCGACGGCGGCTCTCGGGAGCAGCTCACCGGCCCCGACGTCGCGGCTGAGCCTGAGGTCGGCCGGCAGCTGCTCGTCGGCGCGGAAGTACAGGCTGGCCGCGTCGGAGTCGTCGAACCGGACCCGGCGTACGGCGAGGTCGTCGCCCGTCAGCACCTGTCCAGCGCCGAGCGGGTCGGCCGCCGCCCACACCGGCACGGTGTCGTCGGAGGTGCCCACGACGAGCGCGCCGACGAGGACGGACGCGGCCACGATCACCAGGCCCAGCCACAGCCGAGGGTCGCGCCAACCGGGTGCCGACGCCCGCTTCGCGGCAGGCGTGTCCGTGATCCCGAGATTCACGGGGTCATTCTGACCCCGAACCACCCCTGCGCGGCAGCCCTCGTCCACAGCCGGACCGCGTGCGCCGGGTGACCTTCGTTCACTCGTGCAACGATGGCCCCATGCCCCCCGCTCCTCGGTTCCTCACGCTCGCGGACGTCGCCGAGGTCCTCAGCACGTCCAGCGCGCAGGTGTACGCCCTGGTCCGGCGCGGCGAGCTGCCGGCGATCAAGATCGGCGGTCGCGGGCAGTGGCGGGTCGAGGCCACCCAGCTCGAGGCCTACATCGACCGGATGTACGACGAGGCCCGGGCGTTCGTGGACGCCCACCCGTTCACCGAGGGGGACGCCAAGGGCGAGGCGCCGGAGGAATGAGGGCCGGCTACCCGACTTGAGAGCCGAGAGTGATCTTCAGGCTCATCTGGGAGCCTCCGCGCCGGATCGTGAAGCGCACCGTGTCGCCCGGCTGGTGCGACCGGATCGCGACGATCAGGGCGATCCCGTCCGACACCTTCTCGCCGGCGACCTCGGTGACGATGTCGTCCTTGCGCAGGCCACCTTTCGCAGCCGGGCTGTCGGTGTTGACCTTGAGGATCTTGGCGCCGACGTCGGAGGTGTCGCCGGTGTCGACCGTGGCGCCGATCACCGGATAGCTGGCCTCGCCGGTGCGCAGGATCTGGTCCGCGGTGATCTTCACCTGGTCGATCGGGATGGCGAACCCGACCCCGATGTTGCCGGCCTCGCCCGAGCCGGTGCTCCCGGTGGTCGCGATCGCGGAGTTCACCCCGACCACCCGTCCGGCCAGGTCGACCAGCGGACCCCCGGAGTTGCCGGGGTTGATCGCGGCATCGGTCTGCACCGCGTTGATGTAGGAGTTGGAACCCGTGTCGCTGGTGGTCACCGGCCGGTTCAGCGCGCTGACGATGCCGGCGGTCACCGTCGAGCTGAGCCCGAGCGGCGAGCCGAACGCGACGACCTGGTCTCCGACGCGCAGCACCCGTGCCGAGCCCAGGCTGGCCGGCGGGAGGTGCGGGCCGCCCTTGACGTACAGCACCGCCAGGTCGTACGTCGGGCTGCGGCCGACCACCTTCGCGACGTACTTGTCGCCGCGCTGGTCGACGATCTCGATCGGACCACCGTGCTCGACCGCATCGGCCACGACGTGGTTGTTGGTGATGTAGTGGCCCGACCGGTCGAGCACGAAGCCCGAGCCGGTGGCGCCGTCCTTGCGGCCCTGGTACTCCGCGAGCACCTGGATGGTGCTGGGCAGGAGGCGCTGGGCCACCGACGCGACCGAGTGGTTCCCCGCCGGAAGGGGTGGCTTGGACACCGTGCCCGAGTCCTCCAGGCCACCGCTGACCCTGCCCTCCGTCGAACTGTCGTGCAGGTTCTCGTACGCCGCGCCGCCGAGGACTCCGCCGATCACGCCGATCACGAGCGCCAGTACGGAGACGGCCGGCCAGACCCAGCCGGAGACCCGGCCCCGGGGCGGCTCCGGCGGACGGTGCTGCACCGGGTAGGGCTGGGTGCCGGGCGGCGGGTACGCCGGGCGAGTCGGCTCAGGGGGCCTGGCGTACGGCGTGCTCGGCGGCGGCCCCGGCGGTGCCCACCTGTGCGGCGGCGGCTGCTCCCGCGGTGGGACCCAGCTGTCCGTGCCCGGGCCCGTCAACGGCGCGGTCTCCTCGCCGAGACCGGGATCGCCGTCGGGGTGCTCGTCGGTCACAGGTCCTGACTCTCCACGGGGGCGCCGACCGGGCACTCGGACGGCTCGGAGGGCCGTACGGGCCCTATGGGGCGAGTCTACGTCCCCGTCCGTGAGCCGTCGGCGGAGCATCCCGCCGGTCTCGGCCGTGCGTGGAGGCCGGTCGGTCGCGGTCGATGACCGTGGTGATCGTGTGCGTGAGCGTCGAGCCGAACCACTCCGTGCTCGGACGGACCACCGCGCCTGGTGCGTTCGCCGGCGAGGCGCCCAGCGCCAGCACGCCCATCACCGCGGCACCCACGGCGCCGCCCCCGATCCCGGTCATCCCCAGGTGACGCCGTCGCGCTCCGGTCTCGACCAGGGCGGGGTGGTCGGGCAGATCGGGCCAACCGACGATCCCGCTGACCAACAGCGAGCCCTTGAGGTGCGAGGGGGCCGGCGCGCCGGCCAGCTGCATGGTCGCCAGCCTGGTCTTCACCCAGCCCTCGCGCTCCACGGCGTCGCGGCACTGGTGGCAGGAGTGGACGTGGTCCCAGGCGCGCTCCTCGTCGGCCGGGGACAGCTGGCCGTCGAGGAGCGCGCTGACTCGGGTGCCCAGGTGGCCGATCACGACGTGGTCCCCGGGGTGAGGTCGGGCCGAGCGGCGGCCGGGCCCTGGTAGCGGGTGCGGCCGTCGGCGGGTGCCCGGTGGGCGAGCGCCGTGCGGAGCATGGCGCGGCCGCGGTGGATGCGGGAGCGGACGGTGCCGAGCTTGGCGTCCAGGATCTGCGCGATCTCGTCGTACGAAAGGCCCTCGACGTCACAGAGCACGACCGCCGCGCGGAACTCCGGCGGCAGCGTCCCGAGCGCCTGCTCGATGTCGTCGTCGAAGGTCTGGTCGGCGTACGCCGTGTCGGGCGTCGGCAGGTGGCTGTGCAGACGGTCGGCGCGCTCGTCGGAGAGCGCGTCGAAGCGGATGCGCTGCTTGCGACGTGCCTGGTCGAGGAACAGGTTGGTGGTGATCCGGTGGATCCAGCCCTCGAAGGTGCCGGGCTGGTACGTCGAGAGGCTGCGGAAGACGCGGACGAAGACCTCCTGCGTGAGGTCCTCGGCGTCGTGCGGGTTGCCGGTCAGTCGGAACGCCAGCCGGTACACCCGGTCGGAGTGCTGGTCGACGATCTCCTCCCAGGTCGGCACGTCGGCCCTGCCCGCAGGGGTCTCGGCGGACGCGTCGTGGGACTGGTCCCCGCTCACGAGCTCCTCCTGCCGACGCCGCTGCGTCTGCTCCACCTGTCGACGTCTGCGCGTCGGGTGCGATCCCGGCCTGAACAGCGCCTGACCTCCGTCCTCGAACTCTCGTCGTCGTGGCTGAGAGGAACCTGTGAGAAGGGCACCCCGCAGTGTGTGAATCCCGACTCCTCCAACGAACGACGGAGCGCTCCGTGTTCCCGAAAGGTGGCGCTTTCGTCGCGATAAGGTCGCCTCGACCGCCACCGACCGGAAGGCTGCGCGATGACCGTGACCCCACCCAAGCCCGCCAGCTGGTCCTACGCCGAGGGGTTCGTCGAGGAGGACGACGTCCTCGCCGGAGCGCGGGCCCGGGCCGAGGAGGTAGGTGCGGTCGCGATCGGGTCGGGGGGCGGCGCCGCGCTGCGGTTCCTGGCCTCGGTGATCGAGGCCAGGGCGGTCGTGGAGGTCGGCACCGGCGCGGGCGTCTCGGGGCTGTGGCTGCTGCGCGGCATGCGGTCCGACGGGGTGCTCACCACCATCGACATCGAGGCCGAGCACCAGCGGCTCGCCCGTGAGTCGTTCAACGACGCCGGCATCCCGGCCCAGCGGGCGCGGACCATCGCCGGCGCGGCTCTCGACGTACTCCCTCGCCTCACCGACGGCCACTACGACCTGGTGTTCTGCGACGGCGACAAGGCCGAGTACGCCGCGTACCTCAAGGAGGCGCTGCGGCTGCTGCGCCCGGGCGGGATCATGGCGTTCGACAACGCCCTGTGGCACGACCGGGTCGCCGACCCCTCCCAGCGCGACGAGGAGACGACCGTGATCCGCGACCTCGGCAAGGAGATCGCGGGCAACGACGCGCTGGTCCCGATGCTGCTGCCGGTCGGCGACGGGCTGCTGGTAGCGAAGAAGGAGTGGTCGCCGGAGGCGTGATCAACCGGCGCACCCGGCGGTGAGCCAGGATCGTTTTCCGAGCCGCGGAGCGATCCCAGGTCACCGCTCCTGGGCAGTGACGCAGACGGGCAGTGAGCCAGGACCGGTTCCCGGTCGGCGAACCGATCCCAGGTCACCTCTCCCGGGCGGTGACCCGCGCCGCTCAGGCGATGCCGGCCAACGGGTCGGGGCCGGTCAGCCACGTCAGCAGGAGCCGTGGCCCGAACCCGGTGGGACCCTTGGTCCACTCGAAGGAGTCGCTGGGGGCGTCGCCGGTGGAGGCGATGTCGAGGTGCGCCCACGGCACGTCGCCCGCGAAGTGCTGGAGGAACAGCGCTGCGGTGATCGCCCCCGGACCGCCGGGGGCGTTGTTCGCGTCGGCGACCTGCGAGGTGAGGCTCTCCTCGTAGTCGGGCTCGAGCGGCATCCGCCACAGCGGCTCCCCGGCGGCGGCGCCGGCGGCGGAGAGGGCCTCGGCGAGTGCATCGCGGTTGGCGAAGAACCCGCCCGTCCACTGGCCCAGCGCCACCTTCATGGTGCCGGTGAGGGTGGCCACGTCGACGAGCACAGCCGGGTCGAGCTTGTCGAGGGCGTAGGCCATCGCGTCGGCGAGGACCAGCCGGCCCTCCGCGTCGGTGTTGAGCACCTCGCTGGTGCGGCCGCCGTAGTGGGTGACCACGTCGCCGGGCCGGAGCGAGGAGCCACCGACGGCGTTCTCGGCGGCCGAGACCAGCCCGGTCACCCGGAGCGGGCAGCCGAGCGCCCCGAGCGCGCCCATCACCGCCATCACCACCGCGCCACCGGTCATGTCGCGCTTCATCGTCGCCATGCCCTCGGCCGGCTTGATCGACAGCCCACCGGAGTCGAACGTGATGCCCTTGCCGACCAGGACCACGCGCGGCACCCGCCGGCGGGCACCGGCCGGGGTGTAGTCGAGACGGATCAACCGAGGCGGGGTGGCCGACCCCTGGCCCACGCCGAGGATGCCGCCGAAGCCCTGCTTGGCGAGCTTGACCTCGTCCCAGACGTCGACCTCCAGACCGTGCTCGGCCGCGATCTGCTCCGCCTGCTCGGCCAGCCACTGAGGAGACTTCAGGTTGGAGGGCACGGTGGCGAGCATCCGGGAGCGCCACCCGGCTCCACCGAGGGCGAGACCGCGCTCCAGCGCCGCCGCGTGGTCGTCGGTGGAGAGGCCGGCCAGCACCACACGGCGCACCGGCTCGCGCTCGGGGCCTCGGGACCGCCAGTGGAAGACGAACGATCCGAGCATCATGCCGACGACGTACGCCGTCAGCGCCTCGTCGTCTCCACCGGGCACCGCCGTCGCCACCGACTCGTGGTCGAACGTCGCGCGCGCCACGGCCGCACCCGCGCGTCGGTAGTCGGTCGTCGTACCCTCGCCGAGCCCGACGAGCAGCACCAGGCGGGGACCGCCGCCGCCGATCGGGAGAGCGACGATCTCGCCGCCCTTGCCCTTGGCGCGGCGGGACGTCAGCACCCCGGCGAGGTCGAGCCCGAGGGCCTCAGCGGCTGCGTCGGCGGCCGACCCGAGCACCGGCTCGTCGTCGACGACGGTGAAGGGCAGCGCGAGGACCTCGGCCCCGGTGATCTCGTGCGGGGCAAGGCTGCTCAGCGCGAACGCGGGCGGTGAGACCTGGGCTGGAAGAGTGGTGGTCGGTGTGGGCACGTCAGCCCACGACCTCCTTGAGGGCATCGCCCAGGGCACCGGCCTCTTCGGCGTTCAGCTCGACGACCAGCCGGCCACCGCCCTCGAGCGGCACGCGCATCACGATGCCACGGCCTTCCTTGGTGACCTCGAGCGGACCGTCACCTGTCCGCGGCTTCATTGCCGCCATCCGCGCACCTCTTCTTCTCGTTCTGCTACTTACGGGAGCCGAGACGCACGGGAAGAGACCCCCAAGCGCCTGATGCCGGTCCATTATCCCCCATCGCGACGACCGACGTCCGCGAACCCTGCGCGGGGCCGTGCCCGGATGACACAGTGACCGGATGACACAGTGAGATGACACAGTGACGGCATGCGCGCGCGCTCGGCCCTCTTCGACGTGTACGGCGACCACCTGCGCTCGCGCGGCGACCAGGCGCCCGTGTCCGCGCTGATCCGGCTGCTCGAACCGGTCGGCATCGCCGAGCCTGCGGTCCGCACCGCCATCTCGCGGATGGCCGCCCAGGGCTGGCTGGAGCCGACCCGCGTCGACGCCGCCCCTGGGTACCGGGCCTCGCCGCGGGCGATCGAGCGGCTCTCGGAGGCCGCGGCCCGGATCTACCGCAGCGCGCCGGAGCCGTGGGACGGGCGGTGGCGCCTGGTCTTCCTCGAGGCGCCCCGGCATCGCGGGGAACGCGAGCGCCTGCGTGGGGAGCTCACCTATCTCGGGTACGCCGAGCACGCGCGCGGCGTCTGGGTGTGTCCGTTCGACCGGCCGGAGGTCGACGAGGTCGTCGCCCGAGCCGGTGGCTCGGCACGGCATGCGGTCGCGGTCGAGCTCGACCCCGACCCGGTCCGGGCCTGGGACCTGTCGAGCCTGGCCAAGTCGTACGCCGCCTGGCCCGTCGTCGCGGACCGGCTGGTGAACGACCAGCCCGGCGATGCCGTGGACGCGGTGGACCGGGTGGACGCGGCCGGCGCGGCCGATGAGGACGAGGTGGCGTTCGCGGCGAGGTTCCGGCTGGTCCACGAGTGGCGCAAGTTCCTCTTCGACGACCCCGGACTCCCGGCCCAGCTGCTCCCCGAGGACTGGCCGGGTGTCCGCGCGGCCGAGCTGTTCACCCGGGAGGCAGCGCGGCTCAAGCCGGCCTCCGACAGGTTCGTCGGGCGGTGCCTCGGCGCCGGCTGAAGCCGGTGTGACAACCTCTGGGCATGAGCGACGTGACCCCCGTTCTTCTCGAGGTCGCCGACGGCGTCGCGACCGTGACCTTCAACCGCCCCGAGGCGATGAACAGTCTCGACATCGCCACCAAGGAGGCGCTGCTGGCGAGACTGCGACAGGTGGCCGACGACCCGACGGTCCGCTGCGTGGTGCTGACCGGCACCGGTCGCGCCTTCTGCGTGGGGCAGGACCTCAAGGAGCACGTCGCACTCCTCGAGAGCGGCGCCACCGACACCCTCTTCACCACCGTCGAGCAGCACTACAACCCGATCGTCACCACGATCGTCGGGATGCAGAAGCCGGTGGTCGCGGCGGTGAACGGCGTGGCGGCCGGCGCAGGCGCGAGCCTGGCGTTCGCCTGCGACCTTCGCATTGTCGCCGACACGGCCGGCTTCAACCTGGCCTTCGCCAACATCGCGCTCTCCTGCGACACCGGCTCGAGCTTCACGCTGCAGCGGCTGGTGGGTCGGGCCAAGGCGATCGAGCTGCTCTACTTCCCCCGCACGGTCAAGGCCGACGAGGCGCTCACCCTCGGGCTCGCGACCCAGGTCGTGCCGGCCGGCGAGCTTTCCGAGGTGGTCACCGGACTGGCGGCCCGGCTCGCGGCCGGGCCGACCGTGGCCCTCGGTGCGATGCGGCAGTCGCTGGCCTTCGCGGCCGACCACACGTTCATGGAGGCGGTGGAGTTCGAGTCGACGCAGATGACGAAGACGGGCCAGACCGCCGACCACGCGGCCGCCGTCACGGCGTTCCTCACCAAGGAGAAACCGGTCTTCGAGGGGCGGTGAAGGCTGCCGCGAATTACCCGCTCAGGCAGGTGATCCGACGCTCACTCGACGCCCTTCACGCCCCCGCGCCAGGCGCCGAAGATCTGCAGGATCTTGTCCGGCGCCGCCCGCAGTCGCGCGCGGGAGGGGTGGGCGCCGTACTCCACCGTCAGCGCGAAGCCCGGGAAGCGGTGGTTGAACCACATCGTCATCGTGCCGTGACAGGTGCTGCCGCAGCGCAGGTGCGAGGTCGGCAGGCCGAGGGCACGGGCGACCTTCCTGGAGAACTTCGGCCGCTCGGTGACGTCGACGGCGTGGAGCGGCTGGTGGAAGGACAGGACGTACGCGGGCTGCACCCTCGCCAGGAAGCGGATCATCGCGCGGGTCTCGGGTTCGGAGCGCGGCGCCGGGCCCGACTCGTAGCTGCCGTCGAGCGGCACCCACCTGTACGGGTAGTTCCGGTTGAGGTCGACCCCGTGGGCGTTCCTCCGCGTGTGGTGGGCGTACCCGTCCGGGTTGTAGACGGGCACGACCCACAGGTCGAGCTCGTGGACCGGGTCGCCGTTGACGAGGTTCATCAGGATCCGCCGCGGCGCGGGCTCGTTGCCGTGCATCAGCGAGATCAGCACGACCTTCTTCCTGCCCGGCTCGCCGAGGTGCCAGGCGACGATCTTGCGCCCCTGCACGGACGTTCCGATCACCTGCTTCCCGATCACCGCGGGGCGACCGTCGGCGGCCTGGGTGGCCTGCGACGGAAGCAGCAGGAAGCCCGGCAGGAGTGCGAGCGACAGCAGTCCCCCCAGGAGCGGCGTACGACGTGTGCGGGCGACCCGAGACATCTGCGGCTCAGCTCTGGGTTGCGTAGAACCAGGTGAACACGACCACGCCGACCAGCATCCCGACGTGGGCCAGGATCGACAACCCCGGCCCCTCCGACCAGCTGTCGTCGGAGCTGTCGGAGGCGTGCCTGCCGCGGCTGGGGATCCAGCGCAGCAGGATCATCAGCCCGGCCAGGGCGGTGAGCCAGTAGAAGAAGAGCGCGACGATGCCCACCAGCGACATGTCGTGGCCGGTGACCAGGAAGGCCAGCCACAGCAGCAGCGCCACGACGCCGAACCCGGAATGCGCGTTCACGGTCCCCATGCCCACCTGGTGCTGCCCAGCGGCCTCCGTCTGGGAGAGCCTGACCCGGGTCAGGACGACGACGACGGCGGAGAGGAAGGTGAGGACGTACACGATGTACTCAGGCTTCACGGCCTCACAGTGTGCCCTACCGGGCGGCACTCAGTCGCCCGTGGCGTCTCCCGTGGCGTCGCCCTCGGCAGCCCCGCGGTCGGCCCGCTCGCGTTCCTCGGCGAGCCGGTTGAGCAGGGCGTCGACCTCGGCCATCCGGTAGCCGCGGAAGGCCATCGGGAAGCGGATCCGACGCAGGTCGTCGGCGGTGATCGGACCCTCGGCCGGGACCAGGGTGTCCGGTGCGTCGTCGTACGCCGGCGACATCGGCGTCCCCCGGCCGGCGGCCACGACCGCCACGGCGCCGAGGGCCAGCACGATCAGGATCGCGAACAGCCAGATCATGGGGTGAGCCCTTCGCCCTGCCGGCGGTCACGCGCGTCGACCATGAGCTCGACGGCGTGGTCGACGTCGTCGGTGAGCTGCAGCAAGTCGATGTCGGACTGGCTGATGGTGCCGTGCACGAGCGCCCGGTCGCGGAGCCAGTCGATCATCCCCTGCCAGTAGTCGGTGCCGAGCAGCACCAGCGGGAAGCTGGTGACCTTCTGCGTCTGCACCAGGGTCAGCGCCTCGAACAGCTCGTCGAGGGTGCCGAGACCGCCGGGCAGCACCACGAAACCCTGGGAGTACTTGACGAACATCGTCTTGCGGGCGAAGAAGTAGCGGAAGTTGATCCCGACGTCCACCCACGAGTTGAGGCCGCTCTCGAAGGGCAGCTCGATGCCGAGGCCGACGCTGGTGCCCCCGGCCTCGCTGGCGCCCTTGTTCACCGCCTCCATGGTCCCCGGGCCGCCGCCGGTGATCACCGCGAAACCGGCGTCGCTCAGCTTCCGGCCGACCTCCTCCCCGATCGCGTAGACCGGGTCGTCGGGCCGGGTGCGGGCGGAGCCGAAGCAGGCGATCGCGGGTCCGAGCTCGGCCAGGGCACCGAACCCCTCGATGAACTCGGCCTGGATACGCAGGACGCGCCACGGATCGGTGTGCACCCACTCGCTGGGGCCCCGCGAGTCGAGCAGCCGCTGGTCGGTGGTGCTGCCGTCGACCTGCTTGCGGCGCATCACCACCGGACCCTTGTACTTCTCCTGCTTCCGGTCGGTCATCTGCCCGTCATCCCTGTCGTTCCGCGCATCCCTGTCCCCCGTCGCCGTCGCCCCGGTCATCCCGGCGCTCCGAGCCACCGGGCCAGTACCCGCTCGCAGTGCCGGACCTGCTCGAGCGGCACGAACTCCTCCTGCTTGTGGGCAAGCATCGGGTCACCGGGCCCGAAGTTCACCGCCGGTACCCCCAGGGCACTGAAGCGGGCGACGTCGGTCCAGCCGAACTTCGGGTTCGCGACGCCGCCCACCGCCTCGACGAACTCCTTCGCCGCAGGCCGGTCCAGGCCGGGCAGCGCGCCCGGCGCGCTGTCGGTGACCTGCACGTCGTACCCGTCGAAGAAACTGCGCAGGAACGCCTCGGCCTCGGCCTCGCTGCGGTCCGGGGCGAACCGGTGGTTGACGCTCACGGTGCAGAGGTCCGGCAGGACGTTGCCGGCGACGCCCCCGCTGATGGCGACGGCGTTGAGGCCCTCGTGGTAGGTCAGGCCGTCGATCACCGGCATCCGTGGCTCGTACGCCGTCAGCCGGTCTAGGACCGGAGCGGCCCGGTGGATGGCGTTGACGCCCTTCCACGCCCGCGCGGAGTGCGCCCGCTCGCCGTACGTCGTCACCTCGACGCGCATCGTGCCCTGACAGCCGGCCTCCACCACGCCGTCGGAGGGCTCCATCAGGATCGCGAAGTCGGCCTGCAGCAGGTCCGGCTGGTCGGAGGCCAGGTGTCCCAGGCCGTTGAACTCGCTCTCGATCTCCTCGCCCTCGTAGAGCACGTAGGTGACGTCGCGCACCGGCTCCGGCACCGTCGCCGCGAGCCTCAGGATGACCGCGTCACCGCCCTTCATGTCGCAGGCCCCGAGACCGTGCAGGTTCGTGCCGTCGCTCCGGCTGGGCAGGTTGTCGTGGAGCGGGACCGTGTCCAGATGACCCGCTATGACGACCCGCTCACCGCGACCGAGGCCGGTGCGGGCCACGACGGTGTTGCCCAGGCGTGCGACGTCGAGGTGCGGCAGCGGGGTGAGGGCCGCCTCGACCGCGTCCGCGATCCGCTGCTCGTCGCGACTGACCGACGGGATGTCGACCAGCTGAGCGCACAGCGTCATCACGTCGGCGGTCAGGTCGAGCTCCACGGTGCCCATCCAACCAGCCGGCTGTCATCTCCGCCGTAGGGTCGGGGCATGCCGCTCTCACCGCCGTCCGCCCTGCTGGTCACGATCCCCGAGGCCGAGTCGCTGGTGCGGGAGCACCGGCTGCGGTTCGACCCGGTGACCGAGCGGGGCGTGCCGGCGCACGTCACGGCGATCCACCCCTTCATCGCGCGCGACGAGCTGGACGAGGCGGCGCTCGACCGGCTGGCCGAGCTGGCCGAGGCGCACGAGGCCTTCGACTACTCGTTCTCGCGCTCCGCCTGGTTCGGCACCGAGGTCCTGTACCTCGCGCCGGACGACCCTGAGCCGTTCCTCCGTCTCACGGAGGCGATCGTCCGCGCGTTCCCGGACCACCCGCCGTACGAAGGCGTGTACGACGAGGTGACGCCGCACCTGACGGTGGCGCTCGGGACGGACGGCGCCGACCTCGGAGCGGTCGAGGCCACGCTGCGGGACGGTCTCCCGGTGACCGGTCGTGCCCGGCACCTCACGCTGATGACCGAGGACGACGAGGGACGGTGGTCGGTCCGGCGGGAGTTTCCCTTCTCCGGCTGATCAGGCCCTGCTGAGCTCGATCACCGGCTGGGACACGTCGCTCTCGCGGACCTCGAACGACGCCGCCAGCGTCTCGCGTCGGATCAGCCCGGCGTGGGTCCGCGCCGCGTCGGCCGCGGCGGCGGTGGCCGAGATCGTCAGCGAGATCCGGTCGGAGACGTCGAGTCCCGCCTCGCGCCGGGCCTGTTGCACGGCGCGGACCAGGTCGCGGGCGACGCCTTCGGCCTCGAGCTCCGGCGTCAGGGTCGTGTCGAGCACGACGAAGCCACCGCCGGGCAGCAGCCCGGTCGCCGAGTCGTCCCCGCCCGACGCGACGGTCTCCAGGGCGTACTCGCCGTCCTCCAGCACGAGCCCGCCCGCGGTGACCACGCCGGTGTCGGACACGGTCCACTCGCCGGCCTTCGCGGCACGGATCGCGGTCTGCACGTCCTTGCCGAGCCGCGGGCCGGCGGCCCGGGCGTTCACGGTGAGCCGCTGGGAGACGCCGTACGACGCAGCATCGGGGTGCTCGGCGTCGAGCAGACGCACCGACTTCACGTTGAGCTCGTCGGCGACGATGTCCTCGAACCCCTTCAGCCGCTCGGCGCCCGAGACGACCACGGTCAGCGACGACAGCGGCAGCCGGTTGCGCAGGGACGCACCCTTGCGCAGGGCCGAGCCGGCCGAGCAGACGTCGCGCACCTGGTCCATGGCCGAGACCAGCGCCACGTCGTCCGGCAGGTCGTCGGCCGACGGCCAGTCGGTCAGGTGCACCGACCGCTCGCCGGTCAGTCCTCGCCAGACCTCCTCGGCGGTCAGCGGCAGCAGCGGGGCCACCACGCGGCAGACCGTCTCCAGGACGGTGAACAGCGTGTCGAAGGCGTCGGTGTCGACGTTCCCGTCGGCTGCCCAGAAGCGCTCGCGGGAGCGGCGGATGTACCAGTTCGAGAGCACGTCGAGGAACCGCTGCGTGGTGTCGCAGGCGTTGGCGACCTCGTAGTCGTCGAGCTGCCGCGTGGACTCCTCGACGTACTGCCGGGTCTTGGCGAGCAGGTAGCGGTCCATCGGGTGGTCGGACGCGGTCGACCGCTTCGCGTCGTACCCGGCACCTGCCGCGTTGGCGTAGAGCGCGAAGAAGTACCAGCAGTTCCACAACGGGATCAGCACCTGCCGGACGCCCTCGCGGATCGCCTGCTCGGTGACGATCAGGTTGCCGCCGCGCAGGATCGGCGACTGCATCAGGAACCACCGCATCGCGTCGGCGCCGTCGCGGTCGAACACCTCGCGCACGTCGGGGTAGTTGCGCAGCGACTTCGACATCTTCTGCCCGTCGCTGCCGAGCACGATGCCGTGAGAGACGCAGGTCTCGAACGCCGGGCGCTCGAACAGCGCGGAAGCGAGCACGTGCATCGTGTAGAACCAGCCGCGCGTCTGGCCGATGTACTCGACGATGAAGTCGCCGGGGAAGTGGTCCTCGAACCAGTCGTGGTTCGCGAACGGGTAGTGCACCTGGGCGAACGACATCGAGCCCGACTCGAACCAGCAGTCCAGCACGTCGGTGACGCGACGCATGGTGGACCGGCCGGTCGGGTCGTCGGGGTTGGGCCGGGTCAGCTCGTCGATGTAGGGCCGGTGCAGGTTCTCCGGCCGTACGCCGAAGTCGCGCTCGATCTCGTCCAGCGAGCCGTACACGTCGATCCGCGGGTGAGCCGGGTCGTCGCTCTTCCAGACCGGGATCGGGCTGCCCCAGAACCGGTTGCGCGAGATCGACCAGTCGCGCGTGTTCTCCAGCCACCTGCCGAACTGCCCGTCCTTGACGTGCTCGGGCACCCAGCGGATCTGCTGGTTCAGGTCGAGCATCAGCTCGCGGATCTTCGTCGTCGAGACGAACCACGACGACACCGCCATGTAGATCAGGGGCTCGCGGCAGCGCCAGCAGTGCGGGTAGGAGTGCTCATAGGACTCGCGGCGCAGCAGCAGCGTGCCGGACGTGACCGACCCGGTCTCACCTTCACCCCGGGTCATGTTCTTCAGGTGCCCGATGATCGCGACGTTCGCGTCGAAGACGTGCAGCCCGGCGTAGTCGTCCACCGGGGAGGTGAACTTCCCGTCCTTGGCGACCGGCACGACCGGCTCGATGCCCTCCCGGTCGGTGACGATCTTGTCCTCCTCACCGAACGCGCCGGCGGTGTGCACCAGCCCGGTGCCGTCGGTGGTGGTGACGAACTCCGCCGGCACGAGCCGGAAGGCACGCTCGTGACCGAGGTAGTAGGACATCGGCGGCGTGTAGGTGCTCTCGAGCAGGTCGGCTCCGGCGTACCGGGCGACCACCTGGTCATCGACGGAGTCGGAGCCCTCGTCCTTCAGCTCCCGTGCGTACGCCGCCAGCCGCTCGGCGCCGAGGAGGTAGCGCTCCGGCGTGCCGCTGAACGACGACTCCACGACGACGTACTCGATCTCGGGGTGGACCATGATCGCGAGGTTGGCCGCGAGGGTCCACGGGGTCGTCGTCCAGATGAGGGCGAGGGCGCCCTCGGCCGGCCCGCTGGTGAGCCGCATGCCGACCGTGACCGCCGGGTCCTGCCGCATCTGGTAGACGTCCTCGTCCATCCGCAGCTCGTGGGCCGACAACGGGGTCTCGTCGTTCCAGCAGTAGGGCAGGACGCGGAAGCCCTCGTAGAGCAGCCCCTTGTCCCAGAGCTGCTTGAGCGCCCACATCACCGACTCCATGTAGTCGGTGTCGAGGGTCTTGTAGTCGTTGTCGAAGTCGACCCACCGGGCCTGCCGGGTGACGTAGTCGCGCCACTCCTGGGTGTACTCGAAGACGGACTTGCGGCACTCGGCGTTGAACGCCTCGATCCCCATCTCGAGGATCTCGTCGGTGGTCTTGATGCCGAGCTGGCGCATCGCCTCGAGCTCGGCGGGCAGCCCGTGGGTGTCCCAGCCGAACCGCCGCTCGACCCGCCTGCCGCGCATGGTCTGGTACCGCGGGATCAGGTCTTTCACGTAGCCGGTCAGCAGGTGGCCGTAGTGCGGCAGGCCGTTGGCGAACGGCGGGCCGTCGTAGAAGACGAACTCGTTGGCGCCGTTCTCCCCCGCGTCGCGCTGCTCGACGCTGGCCCGGAAGGTGTCGTCGGCCTCCCAGTAGGCGAGCACCCCCTCCTCGATCTGCGGGAACCGAGGGGTCGACGGCACGCCGTCCCGGGCGTCGGCGTGCGGGTCGGTGGAGACCTTCGGGTAGGTCATCGGTGGCTCTCCTGCGGGTCCTCGTCGTCACACGAGGACGACCCCGGCGTACGCCGTGGACCGCGGTACCACCTCGCTTGCCGCCGTACGGCGACCGCTCGTTCGCGGGCTGTGACGGGCCCACCCGTCCGGTTCTACTGAGTCCGACCGGGGTCGGACCGTTCTTCCGGAGGCTCGCCGCTGATGACGGCTCGAACGCCTGTGGCTCCAGGGTACGGCGCCGCGCCCGGTGCGAACCACCCGGTTCCCGACGCCGGTAGTTTCGCCCGCATGCCGCTGACCGGACGCGTCTCCGCCCGCGCGGTCGACCCGGCGGCCGCAGCCCTGGTCGCGCTGGTCGTCTACGGCGTGCACGGGTTCGACGGCACGCTCGACCGTGACCAGGGGACGTTCGTCTACGCCGGCCAGGACGTCGCCCGCGGAGTGCCGCCCTTCGTCGGGATCTTCAACTCCGTCGGGCCGCTGGGCGACGTCGTCACCGGGATCGGCGTCCGGCTCGGCTCGTTGTTCGGAATCGACGCGGTCCTCGCTGCCCGTCTCACCTACCTGGTCGCCTCCGCCGCCGCGGTGGCCGCACTGAGCGTTCTCGCCCGCGAGGCCCTGGGCTCGCGCATCGCGGGGCTGCTCACACCGGCCGTGTTCCTGACCTTCACCGGCTTCCTCGAGCTCGCGACCGGCGGACCGCGGGAGAAGACCGTGATGGTCCTGTGCCTCGAGCTCGCGCTGCTGCTGATGCTGCGTCGGCAGTGGTTCTGGGCGGGCGCCCTCACCGCACTGGCCACGCTGACCTGGCAGCCGGCGATCCTCAGCGCGCTGGCCGCGGCCCTGGTCGCGCTGGTGACGTCGGGAGGGTCGCGCCGGCGGGCCTCGACGTCGTACGTCGCCGGCGGGCTGACACCCGTCGCGCTGGTGGCCGTCCTGTACGTCGTGTCCGGGCACCTACGCATGGCCTGGTGGGGCTTCGTCGTCGTCAACGTCAGCTACACCCGCCAGCCGACCATCCTCACGAGCTGGCGGCTGGTCACCGCCGACTACCGCTGGTCGACAGTGCTCGTCGTCGCCGGCTGGGCGCTGACCGTCTGCCTCGGCGCCGCAGCCGCCGCGCGACTACGACGTACCGGCGTCACCCCGGTCGACCGCCCCAGGCTGGTCCTGGGGGCAGGCGGCCTGGTCGCCGGCGCCTGGTCCTGCTACGCGATCAACGGAGGGGCCGACCTGTTCGTGGTGCTGCCCTACGCGGCGCTGGGGGTGGGCGGCGGCATCACCTGGGCCGCGCGCAGCCTGCCGATGGCCGCCGCCCGGCGGGTGACCGCGGTCGTGGCGGTCCTGGCGGTCGCGACGGCGTGCGCCGAGTCGCTGGCCACGCGCGACGCGCGCCTGTCCGTCGAGCGCCGAGACGTGACGCGGATGGCGGCGCTGCTCCCGCCGGGCTCGGGCGTCGAGTCGGTCAACGCCCCCGAGGTGCTGGTGCTCCTCGACCGCCGCAACCCCGACCCCTGGCAGCTCTCGAACTCCGCGACCGCACCGTTCCTCGACGACCACCTCGACGGCGGGCTCGCGACACTCGCCGCCCGCATCTCCGCGCGTCGTCCGGGCCTGATCGCGGTCGGTCGGCACAGCGTGGACGACTGGCTGATGCCGGTGCTGGACACCCACTACGCCCGGGTCGGAAGGGGCGACCACTGGGTCTGGTACGCGAGCCGGAGGCTCGAACCCGCCGTGCGCCAGCGGATGAGGGAGGTCAACACCGCCACGTGGGGCCGGTGAGCGTGGAATCGATTTGAGCCCGGGGCGTCGTACCGGCAGAGTGCTGGTCCGTGACCGAGCCGGCGCCACGCGCGTACCCCGACATGTGGGTCGACCCCGAGGACGACCCCCGCGAGCAGATCGACGAGAGCCAGGGCGGCGAGAAGGCGACCCTGGCCGCCTACCTCGACCGATACCGGATGACCTTCGAGATGAAGTGCGAAGGGCTCGGCGCCGAGCAGGTGGCGCGTCGTTCGGTCCCGCCGTCGTCGATGTCGCTGCTCGGGCTGATGCGGCACCTCGCGATGGTCGAGCACACCTGGTTCCGCCGGTTCATCGAGGGTCAGCAGGACCTGCCGCGGCTCTACAAGTCGTCCGAGGACCGCGACCTGGACTTCAACGGCGCCGTCGACGACGACGCGGTGGTCGCCGACGCGTGGGAGACCTGGCACGCCGAGGTGGCTCACGCCCGCGAGGTCTACGACGGCATGGACGACCTGGGTGCCCTGGTCGGGCCCGAGGGCAACCAGGCCGAGCTCCGCGACATCGTGGTGCACATGATCGAGGAGTACGCGCGACACTGCGGTCACGCGGACCTGCTCCGCGAGTGCGTCGACGGCCGGACCGGGCAATAGCCCGCTCGTAGACTCGCGACGTGAGCGAGCAGAGGGCGCACGGCTGGGGGCTGGCCACGGTCGTCACCGACGGTGCCGCGGAAGGCACCGTGCTGGACACGTGGTTCCCCGCGCCGGCCCTGGGTGACGCGGGCCCCGGGGGGGTCGCGCCGGAGGAGCTGGAGCGGCTCGCCCGCGAGCACGCCGTACGCCGGGTCCGCACCGAGGTGCGGCACGTCGAGATCACCCTCGGCACACCTCCCGCGGATGCGCCCGACGCCTACCTGCGGCTGCACCTGCTGTCCCACCGGCTCGTCCGCCCCCACGAGCTGAACGTCGACGGCATCTTCGGGGTCCTGGCCAACGTCGTGTGGACGAGCGCCGGCCCGTGCCCCGTCGACGACTTCGAAACCGTCCGCCTGCATCTGCGCGGCGACGGACCGCTCCAGGTCTTGGGCGTCGACAAGTTCCCCCGGATGACCGACTACGTCGTGCCGACCGGCGTCCGCATCGCCGACGCCGACCGCGTGCGCCTCGGCGCCCACCTCGCGCCCGGCACGACGGTGATGCACGAGGGGTTCGTCAACTACAACGCCGGCACGCTCGGCACGTCCATGGTGGAGGGCCGGATCGTGGCCGGGGTGGTCGTCGGCGACGGCACCGACGTCGGCGGCGGCGCGTCGATCATGGGCACCCTGTCCGGAGGCGGCACCCAGGTGATCTCGATCGGCGAGCGCTGCCTGATCGGTGCCAACGCCGGCATCGGGATCTCCCTCGGCGACGACTGCGTGGTCGAGGCGGGCTGCTACGTCACGGCTGGGACCAAGGTGACCCTCCCCGACGGCCAGGTGGTGAAGGCGCTCGAGCTCTCCGGCGGCGACAACCTGCTGTTCCGGCGCAACTCGGTGACCGGCACCGTCGAGGTCGTGCCATGGCGCGCCGGCGGGGTCGCGCTCAACGAGGCGCTGCATCGGAACTGAGCCGATGGGGCTGGGCAAGCGGATCGCGGCCGTCGTCGTCCCCCTCGGCCTGGTGGTCGGGGGCGTGGCGTACGGCGTCTCGCGGCACGACTCGAACGACGACAAGACCCTCGGCGAGTGCACGACGAAGGTCCGGGGGCTGAGCGTGATCCTCACCGACGAGCAGGCGCGCAACGCGAGCCTGATCTCTGCGGTCGCCATCCGGCGCGGCATGCCCGCGCACGCGGCGACGATCGCCCTGGCCACGGCGCTCCAGGAGTCGAAGCTCTACAACCTCCGCGGAGGTGACCGGGACTCGCTCGGGCTCTTCCAGCAGCGGCCCTCCCAGGGCTGGGGCACGCGGCAGCAGGTCCTCGACCCGGTGCACGCCACCAACGCCTTCTACGAGGCACTCGCGCAGGTGCCCGGCTACGCCGCCATGCCGGTCACGGAGGCGGCCCAGAGGGTGCAGCGCTCGGGCTTCCCCACGGCGTACGCCGTGTACGAGCGGGACGCGCGGGCCCTGGCCTCGGCCCTGACCGGCTACTCCCCCGGCGCCTTCTGGTGCCACGTGCGCTCGCCGGAGAGCCCGGCGGCGCCGAGCGTGCGGCGTGCCGCGGCCCTGCGCGAGGCACTGCTCCCCGCCTTCGGGCCGGTGGGGGTGACCGTCGGGAGCGACGGCCGTCTCCAGGTGCCGGCGTCGTCGTCGGCCCCGCGCGGCTGGGCCGAGGCGTCGTACCTGGTGGCGCACGCGCAGGAGCTGGGCATCTCGACCGTCGCCTACCGCGGCCGCGCGTGGGACTCGGGGAACAACGCGGGGTGGCATCGCGAGGAGAGCGCTCGGGACGCCGCCGTGCTGGTCAGGTAAAGGTTGTGGAAAACCCTGCTCGAAATCCGCCGTCCCGGACTTCCCGGCCCCTACTCTGAGGTCAGTGCGGAGCCCGGTGGAGGGCTTTGAGCAAGAGCCCGGGGGGGCTTGGGGGGTTTGCAATGCACAGTACGTCGACCATTTTCACGGTCGGAACGGCGCTTCGTCGCGCCGAGACCAACAACCTGCCGGTGGAGGTCCTGGTCCAGGGACACTGGCTGCGCGGCACCGTCGCGGGTGTGGACGGCCAGGGCGTCATCCTGAGCACGCACGCCGAGCACTCCGTCGTGCGCCTGGAGTCGATCTCCGCCGTGCGCATTCCGGAGACGATGGCCGACGTACCCGTGGCCGAGACCTTCGACCAGCACCGTCAGCAGCTCGCGATCCGCGAGGAGGACGGCGCCTTCGCGATGCCCGGGGCTGTCTCGGCCTGACGCCGAGCCCGCGCTCGACTCCGTCGCCCGGCTGGCTCAGAGCCGAGCGACAGCAGCAGCGACGCGCTCGTCGGTGACCGTGAGGGCCACGCGCACGTGGCGCTCTCCGGCGCGCCCGTAGAAGGTGCCGGGCGCGACCAGGACGCCCCTGCCCGCCAGCTCCGCGACGGTCTGCCAGCAGTCCTCGTCGCGGGTGGCCCAGAGGTAGAGCGACGCCTCGGAGTGGTCGATCCGGAAGCCGGCGCCCTCCAGTGCTGTCTTGAGCGCGGTACGCCGGGCGGCGTACCGCGCATGCTGCTCGTCGGCATCGACGTCGTCGTCCAGTGCGGCGGCCATCGCGACCTGCTGCGGACCGGGCTGGATCAGGCCGAGGTTCTTGCGGACCGCGAGCAGCTCGGCCACCACGGCCGGGTCTCCGGCGACGAAGCCGCACCGGTAGCCGGCCAGGTTTGAGCGCTTGGACAGGGAGTGGACCGCGAGGATGCCGTCGTGGGTGCCCCCGCACACGTCGGGGTGCAGCACCGAGATCGGACGTGCCTCGGGCCGGTCGTCCCAGGCGAACTCCAGGTAGCACTCGTCGCTGACCAGCAGGGTGCCGCGTTCGCGACACCAGTCGACGACCTTCCTCAGGTGCTGCAGCGGGAGGACGCGGCCGGTCGGGTTGGACGGGGAGTTCAACCACAGCAGCGCCGGCCGCTCGGGCCCGAGGCTGGTCAGCGAGTCGGTCGCGACGACGTGGGCGCCGGCCAGGGCGGCCCCCACCTCGTACGTCGGGTAGGCGAGCTCGGGGATGACGACCGTGTCGCCGGGGCCGACGCCGAGCTGCGACGGCAGCGACGCGACGAGCTCCTTGGTGCCGATCACCGGCAGCACGGCGTCGAGACCCAGGCCGGTCACGGCGTGGCGGCGGGCCAGCCAGTCGACGGCGGCCTGACGGGTGCCGGCCAGACCGACCGTCTGCGGGTAGCCGGGCGAGTCGGACGCGGCCTCGAGGGCACGGCGTACGACGTCGGGGGTGGGGTCGACCGGGGTGCCGATCGAGAGGTCGACGATGCCGTCGGGATGCGAGCGCGCCCGTGCGGCGTACTCGGTGAGCTGGTCCCAGGGGAAGTCGGGAAGGCGCCGGGAGACCGGGTCTTCGAGACGGCGCCGGCGCGCCTTCTCAACCACCGGGTCTATTCGTCGTGCTCTTGCGGCGGGAGCTCCGCCACCAGCTGGTGGTCGTGGTCGATCTCGCCGAGCTTGGCCGCGCCGCCGGGCGAGCCGAGGTCGTCGAAGAAGTGGACGTTCGCGTCGTAGTAGGCCTTCCACTCCTCGGGCGTGTCGTCCTCGTAGAAGATCGCCTCGACCGGGCAGACCGGCTCGCAGGCGCCGCAGTCGACGCACTCGTCGGGGTGGATGTAGAGCATGCGCTTGCCCTCGTAGATGCAGTCGACCGGACACTCGTCGACGCAGGCCCGGTCCTTGAGATCGACGCACGGCTGGGCGATGACGTAGGTCACCTGGTCCTCCTGAACGGAAAGCAAAGCTCGGTTGCTCCGCAGCCTAGTATCCCGGGGTGCCCCCTCCCGGAACCGCCCACGGCCTGGGCCCGCACGTCGTCGGACAGCGCGTCGTGGTACGCCGCGTGGTGCGCGGCGAGACGGGTCCGTCGGGGGGGCCGGCGATGACGGACCTGCTGGGAACCCTGGTCTCGTGGGGCTCGTCGACCTGTGTGGTCGCGCCCGAGACAGGGGCCCCGGTGACCATCGACCTGGCCGACGTCGTCACCGGGAAGCCGGTGCCGCCACGGGGATCGGTGCGGCAGCGGGTGTCCGTGCGGGAGGCCGAGATCCGGGCGCTACCACTGTGGACGTCGCCCACCACAGAGGCCCTGGGCGACTGGGTGCTGCGGGTCGTCGAGGGCGAGCGCGGCCGCCGGTCGACGAGGGCCAACTCGTGTCTTGCGGTCGGCGCCCCCGGGGTCCCGGTGCCCGCGGCCGCGTCTGCGGTCCAGGAGTTCTACGCATCTCGTCGGCGCGAGGCGGTCGTGCAGGTCGAGGTGGGGTCGTCGACCGAGGCGGCCTTCGTCGCTCTCGGGTGGACGGCGCTGGGCGCCGCGGAGTCGCCGTACCTGGTGGGATCGCTGGTGATGGCACTGCGCGTCGCCGGGTCCGCGGACGGGGTGGAGGTGAGCGTGAAGGGCACACGCTTCCTCGTCACGCTGACCCTGGACGGCGTCGAGGTCGGCCGCGGGCGGGGCGAGCTGAACGGCGACTGGCTCGGGGTCCACGGGCTGGAGGTCGCCGAGTCGCACCGGCGACGCGGTCTCGGCCGCAGACTGATGGCCGGGCTGCTGGAGGCCGGCGCCGAGGCCGGTGCCGGCACCCTGTGGCTCGAGGTCGAGCGGGAGAACACCGCCGCGTGGATGCTGTACGCCGGGCTCGGCCTGCGCGAGCACCACGTGTCCCGGTACCTCCGCGCGCCGGCAGGGTGACCGCGGCCGCTGCTCAGGCGTGGGCGGCGACCTGCTCCGTCACGTGGGCGATGTCGGCCGGGCCGACCCGGCAGCAGCCGCCGACCAGGCGGGCACCGGCGTCCAGCCAGGACGCCACCATGCCGGCGTCGAAGGCCGACTCCCCCGTCCAGGTGCGACGGACGGCGTCCCAGCCCTGTCCGGAGTTGGGGTAGGCGACGAGTGGCCCGCCGACGCCGCGGAGTGCGGTCTCGACGTCGGTCGGCGCGCAGCAGTTGACCCCGACGGCGACGATCTCGGCGACGTCGGCCGCCATCGCCCAGGCCGCGCTCAAGGGCTCGCCGGCGCGGGTCCGGTCGCCGTCGGCCGAGAGGCTGAGCCAGGCGGTGAGACCGGTGCCCTCGAGCTCCGCGCAGACCGCCTCCACCTCGGCCAGGCAGGGGACGGTCTCGACGGCGAGGACGTCCGGGCCGGCCTCCGCGAGGACCTCGATCCGCCGGTGGTGGAAGTCGCGCAGGCCCGCGACGTCGAGGTCGTAGTCGCCGCGGTACTCCGAGCCGTCGGCGAGGTACGCGCCGTACGGGCCCACCGAGGCCGCGACCCAGCCGTCGGGCCGGTGCTCGTCGCGGGCCCGGCGGGCAAGGGCGACACTGAGGCGCATCAGGTCGGCAGCCTGGTCGTCGTCCAGGCCGAGGCCGGTGAAGCCGGGGAAGGACGCCTGGTACGACGCGGTGGTGGCGACCTGCGCGCCGGCGTCGAAGAACTCGGCGTGTGCCGCGACGATCGCCTCCGGATCGTCGCGGAGCAGACGCGCGGACCAGAGGTCGGAGGAGAGGTCGTGGCCACGGGCCTCGAGCAGGGTGGCCAGGCCACCGTCGAGGACCACCGGGGCACCGGCGATCGCCCGGGACAAGCCGGAGAGGTCGGACGCGCGGCTCACCCGTCGCAGGCTAGCGCGGCGTACCGGTCCGGATCAGACCAGGATCTCGTCGCTCAGCGCGGCCCGGTCGCGCGCGGTCAGCAGCTCGTCGATGCGCTGGTGGGCCTGGTCGTACTCCTCGGTGCCGATCGCCGCGTCGAGTCGCGCCGTGATCGCCCGCAGCGTCGCCTCGATCGAGGCGACGTCCTCCGGAATGCGGCGCGCGAGCAGAAGCTCGAGCGCCTGATGCCTGGTCATTGCACCTCCCTTTACCTTCGATCCGTACCCAGATCCCGGCCCCTTCAACCCTGACCGAGCCGCCTGCGAACGACATCCGGCCGGGGCGCGTCAGACGCGGACCAGCGTCCCCGGATCTCGTCGGGTGAGCTCGGCCCCGACCCGGACCCAGAGCACCGGCAGGCTGCGTTCGACGCGGTGGGCGGCGACCCGCAGGTCGACGCCCAGCATGATGAGCCCGACCATCGCGGCCAGTGCGAGGAAGTCGGTGTCCAGCAGCACCGTCAGGATCGCCGGATCGACCCCGAGCAGTGGGACGAGCATGGCAGCGCCGAGGCTGACGGCGAGGAGACGCAGGGCCGTGCGCAGCCGCGAAGTCACGACCCCGAATGTAGGGGATGCGGGACCGGGCGAACAGTGAGGCACTGCGAGCTCGTGCCGATCGGTCCGCGCTCGTCGTGGAGCACCGTCGTGGTGAGCCCGACGCCGCGCGCGCCGAACGAGACGGTGGTGTCGAAGCCCAGCCACTCCCCCTCGGGCTGCTCGAAGAAGTGGGCGGTCAGGTCGATGTTCGGGAAGAGCACCTCCTCGGGTGTCGCCCGCACGGTCATCCCGTTGGCGATGTCGAGGAGGCCCACCGCTCGGCTCAGCCGGCTGACCTCCTCGCCCGCGACGAGTGGGACACCGGTGCGCACCCAGTAGCCGGCCCGACCCGGCTCGCGCTGGTGACGTCGTACCTCGACGCTCCGGATGAAGCCGCCCGGCCAGACGCTCGTCGGATCCCACGGCTCCGTCTCGTCGGGTGCCGGGATACGGTCGTGCGGCGTGCCCGCGACGTCGGAGGTGTCGCGGGGCGCCATCAGCCACGCGCGCAACCGGACGACCGCGCGCCCCGCGTGGCTCAGCGCCGCCTCGACCAGCTCGATCGTGCGCCCCGCCCGCACCACTTGGACGTCGACCTCGAACTCCTCGACCGGAACCGTCCCGAGGATGTCGTAGGACAGCCGGGTCACCACGAGCCCGTCCCCGCGACGCGCATCGCGGTCGGTCTCGACCACGTGCGCGAGCAGGCCGAGCGCCGGCGCGATGTGCTGGGTCTCGAGGTCCCAGGCACCGCCCGTGTGCTCGGTCGCCCGGAAGCGCCCCTCGCCGAGGCGCTCGAAGTACGCCGTCACGACTGCCGCCCCTCGGCGCGGCTACGGCTGGTTGCCGGGGGCTTCTGGACGTCCACGCGGCCATCCTGCAGAACCCAGCTTCCGCGCCGCGCTCGGGGGTCGCCCGGCGCGCGCATTCGTGTAGGCATGCCGATATCCCGGCCTGGTGGTGTCGGGGCCGGGTGGGGGGCGGGGTGCTCAGGTGTCGGGTGGGTCCGACAGCTCGAGCCGGAGTCGGGGTCTGGGTCGGCCGGTGCTGAGGTCGGTGCTGACGTCGTGGGTGCCGTCGAGGTCGCGGAGGAACTGGTAGCCGTGGGGGCTGGTCCACAGGTAGGTGCCGGGGTCGAGGACGAGGTAGGTCCACGGGGAGTGGGTCTTGAGCCGGTGGTGTCGTCGGCACAGGGCGGCGATGTTGCAGGTGCAGGTGGGTCCGTTGCGAGCGCGGGGGATGACGTGGTCACGGTCGCACGGACGCCCCTGGGAGTCTCCGGGGTGGGCTTGGCAGCGGCGGGCGGGTCGGGTGCACCAGGGGAAGACACAGCTGCGGTCGCGGAGGGTGACCTGCTCGGCGATCGCCTCGGTCACCCGGTCGGACTCGACGCAGGAGTCGAGGTCGATCACCGGCCTCACCACCACCTCGGCGTCGGGATGCCCGCACCACCTGCGGACCTGGTCGACCGAGATCAGGCTGTTGCCGCGTTCCAGCCGCGCCACCGGGTCCTCCCCGCCCTGGCCGTGGATCGCGGCCTCGGAAAGGTGTACGTACATCACGACCTGCCGCGGCTTCACCGCCCGGGTCGGGGTGTCGTCGGAGCGCCGGTGGTCGTCGTCGTTGTCGTCGTGGGTGGAGTTGAGGTCGAGGGCGAGCTGGCGGCGGGCCAGGTCGCCGACAGCCTGGGCCCGGCGGACGTCGAGGGACTCGACTGAGCCGAGGGCGGCGCGGGCGGCGGCGCCGGCGGTGAGGGCGGCTTCGAGGTCGAGGGCGTCGGCGATGTCGAGCTCGGCGTCCAGGCTCATGGTGCCGGTGAAGGAGACCAGCTGGTCATAGACGGTGACGTGGCGTTTGTCCCAGGACGCCTCGGCGAGGCGTTGCACCTGTTCGGGCATGAACCTTCCGATGGCCTCGTGCACGGTGCGGTCGAGCTGGGCGGGTCCGACCTTGTGCGCGACCGGCGCCAGGTGCCGGTCCACATACCCCGCCGCCTCCACGCTCAGACAGATGGTGTCCCGGGCGATCCGGCGGGCCTTCCACCCCGGCAGCCGGCCGGCCCGGACCCGGGCCCACAGCCGCGGGAGCCGGTAGGCCAGCTCCAGGGCCTCGCCGAGGTAGTGCTTCCCGGCCTCCGGTGACAACCCGAGGGCGGCGGCGAACTCGGGGACCGCGAACTCCGCGACCGTGGGTGCCCCGTCACCGGCCAGGGTGAGCTCGGTGTCCTCGATCCCGGCCCAGGACCGCCACGTATACGTCGCCGCACCCCATCCCGGTCGCCGTCCCGGTCGCCGTCGCTGTCAAGGCGGGGGTCGGCGGGGTGCATGAGCGCCCACTCCACGGCCAACGCCAACAGCTCCGCCTCCGCAGCATCGGCGGTCCGGCGTCGGCTGCGGGCGGCGGCGAGCACCCCGTCGGCCGAGGCCGGCCGGTCGGGAGCCGGCCGGGAGGTCTGGGATGCCGCCGTGGTGCTCATACGAGTACTGGAGCACCGGCCACCGACAGTCACCGGCCCCGGAGCCGGGTTCTGCACAAGGTCGGTGGAAACTTTCTCGAGAACTCTCCGACGCTGCCGGCCGGGTCCCACCCGTCGTTGAGTGCCCCCGGCGCAGGATTCTCGACACCGAGATTGCCGCACTCGACCCGGCTCGACCACCGACAGCGCCGCGGCGATACGGGCGGCGTGACGGGTCACGATGGATTCATGTGGCCGTCGGAGGCGGAGGGGTTGATCGCGTACCAGCACGAGCTGGCGACGGCGAGTCCGCCGGAGTGGCACCCGCGCGGCGTGCTCAGGACCGGCGGGTGCTGGGTGTGCTTCACGCGTGGCCTCACCGGCCCCGGGGCAGCCGGCGACCGCGCCTGGGCGACCGCGGTCACGATGACCGGCGAGGACACAGTGGCGGCGACGGTGATCGAGGGCGAGGCCGGAGCGGCGTACCAACCCGGCCTGCTCGCCCTCCGCCTCGGACCTGTCCTCGAGGAGGCGGGGACCGCTCTGGCGATACGTCCCGACGTGCTGCTCGTCGATGCCACGGCCCGCGACCATCCCCGCCGGGCGGGCCTGGCGCTGCACCTCGGCTCGGTGCTCGAGATCCCGACGATCGGCGTCACCCACCGCCCCCTCATTGCCCGTGGTCCATGGCCCGACGACCGCCGCGGCGCGGTCGGCCCGCTCACGATGGACGGTGAGGTCGTCGCGGCATGGGTGCGGACCCGGGCAAATACGAGGCCGCTCGTCGTCCACCCGGGATGGCGCGTCGACCTGGACACAGCCGTCGACCTCGCCATGGCCGCGACCGAACGACGACGGACGCCCGAGCCACTCCGCCGGGCCCGGCACTCCGCTCGGATTCGCAGGGCGGCGAGCGAGCGCCGTACCATTTCCGACGACAGCCGTGGGGCGTGACGAACCCCCTCCCGCTCGAGTGGAGAAGGCAGGGAGCGGCGCGGCCGTCCGTGCGTACGACGTACAGCGAGAGGCCGGCGAGCATGCCGGCGAAGGTGTGGTGGCACAGCGACCTTGCCCCCGCCCACACCTCCAGGGCAGTCCGCTACTGGAGGAAACATGAGACGCACGCTCACATCCGCACTGCCGCACGCGACCCCCGGCGAGGAGGTCAGGCTCCAGGGCTGGGTGCACCGCCGGCGCGAGCTGGCCAAGGTCACCTTCCTGGTGGTCCGCGACCGCGCGGGCCTCGCCCAGGTCGTGCTGCCGGCCGGCACCGAGCTGCCCCCGGAGGAGACGCCGATCGAGGTGGTCGGCACCGCCACGGCCAACGCCCAGGCGCCCGGAGGCGTCGAGGTCACCGACGCGACCGTGACGGCGCTCGGCGAAGCGGCCGACACCCCGGCCGTCGAGCTCTGGCGACCGACGCTCGAGACCGGCCTGCCCACGATGCTCGACCACGCCGCCACCACCTGGCGCCATCCCGTCCAGCGCGCCAAGTGGGAGGTGGCGGCGGCCAGCCTGCGCGGCTTCCGGGAGACCCTTGACGCCCAGGACTTCACCGAGGTCCACTCCCCCAAGCTGGTGGAGCAGGCGACCGAGAGCGGGGCGACCGTGTTCGAGGTCGACTACTTCGGCCGGCCGGCGTACCTCGCCCAGAGCCCGCAGTTCTACAAGCAGGTGCTGGTGGGCATCTTCGAGCGGGTCTACGAGGTGGGTCCGGTGTTCCGCGCCGAGCCGCACGACACCGTCCGCCACCTGGCGGAGTACGTCTCGCTCGACGTCGAGCTCGGCTTCGTGCGCGACCACCACGAGGTGATGGAGTGCCTGCGCGACGTGGTCGCCGGGATGGTCGAGGGCGTACGGCGGTACGCCGGCGCCGCGGTCGAACGCCTCGGCATCGACGTGCCCGACGTTCCGGAGAAGATCCCGACCCTCCACTTCCGCGACGCCCTCGAGATCGCCGGCGCGCCGAGCGACGAACCCGACCTCAGCCCGGCGCACGAGCGTGCCCTCGGCGAGTGGGCGATGGCCGAGCACGGGTCCGACTTCGTGTTCGTGGAGGGCTACCCGACGGCCAACCGCGCGTTCTACAGCCACCCCGACCCGGAGGACCCGCGTTGGAGCAGGTCGTTCGACCTGATCTTCCGCGGCATCGAGCTGGTCAGCGGTGCGCAGCGGATGCACCGGTACGACGAGTACGTGCGCACGCTGGAGCAGCGCGGCTACCCCTACGCGCCGTACGCGTCGTACGTCGAGGCCTTCCGGCGTGGCATCCCGCCGCACGGGGGGTTCGCCATCGGCCTGGAGCGCTGGGTGGGCCGGCTGGTCGAGGCGCCGAACATCCGCGAGGTCACGCTCTTCCCGAGGGACCTGCACCGCCTGGCGCCGTAGCGTGGCGGGATGGCCCGCTACGAGGTGAACCCGGATGCCGTCGCCCGCTGCCGCGAGCTGATCGAGGCCAGGCAGTACGTCCTCGACAGCGACTGGGGCGACGTGCAGCCGGGCGCCGAGGCCCAGAACTCCTTCCTGCGCGACCACGACTGGGAGGAGTACGCCGCGTGGCACCTCGGGCTGACAGCGGGAGCGAAGGACGGGACGAAGGCCCGGTACGCGTTCGTGTACGGCGACTTCCGGCGGGTGCACCGGACGGCGCTGATCGCGAGCGTGTACCGGGCCTCGGAGTGGCGGCACAAGCAGGTCGAGCTCGCCGCCCACGACCTGCTGCAGGAGCTGGACCGGAGGGCCGGCATCGCCTGACCCGGGACCCGGTGTTCAGTGCCGGTGGTGCCTGGGCCGGCACACGACCGCGGAGACCGGCGCGTAGCTCACGGAGTACGAGGACGTGTGGTCGACCTGGCCGCCCTCCGCGAAGCTCCGGGTCACCGTGACGTCGAAGCCGTCCCGCCCGGTCCGCGCGGTGCACGCCCGGCTGTGGTCCACCTTCCGGCCGGCCGGCACGACGTTCGTCCGGGCGCCGTGGTCGGAGGTCACCTGCCACTGCGGCGACGACCACAGCGTCACCGTCAGCGACCCCCGGTGCGTGGCCGTCGCGCGCCCGGCCACGGCCGAGACCAGCACGCCGTACCTCGTGTCGTCGGTGAAGGCGACGTCCTGACCGTCGCGCAGCGACGCGTCGCGGCCGACGGGGGCAGTCCCGAGTACGACGCGCCCGCGGCGTGGGCGGTCACCCGCAGGCCGCCGAGCCACGCGGCGTTGAAAACTGCCGTGGCCAGGGCGTTGCCGCTCGCACCGGACGGGGTCGACCCGCCGAGGAGGCCGCGCAACGACAGCGCCTGCCCGGGCTCGAGCACGGTCCCGTCGAGCCGGCGTACGGCCGTGGCCAGCGCCGAGCCCTGCGACCCCCGCGGCAGCCGGACCGTGAACCACGACAGCTGCTTCCGGATGCCGAGCTTGCGGGCGTCGGCATTCGTGAACGACGGCATCGCCATCGTCGGGCGCACCTGCGCGGAACGCTTCTTCGACTCGATCGCCCGCATCAGCGCCGACGCCACGTCGCCGGGCTTGAACGTCACGCCCGGCTCGGCCCTCACGACCTGGGGCCGACCCTCGATCAGGGCCACCGTGGCGGGCTTCGGCCGCTCGATGGCGGCGCCGGCGAGCTGCGAGTCCGTGAGCCGGAACAGCGCCTCGGCCCGCACCGACGGCCGGAGCTTGCTGCCGACCCGTCGCGCCGACAGCAGGTCGCCGTACGACGTCGGCGACAGGTGGAGCGTGGTCGTGCCGAAGTGCAAGTCGACCGAGGAGGCCATCGCCGGGTTGGCGAAGCGCTGCACGAAGCGGTCGATCGCGCTCGTGTCGATCGACGGAGGCACCGACGCCATCCGCAGCTGCACCGAGGGGTCGTCGGAGAGATAGGCGTCCCAGAAGGCCGTGCCCGCGACGCTCGGGTCGAGCGTCAGCCCGGCGCGGGGCGGACGCACGGTGAAGCTCTGGTGGCGGAACACGACGGTGCCGTCGGTCGGGGCTCGCCCGTCGGTCACATCGAGACGACGGAGCAGACGCGCCAGCCGGTCCTGGTCCAGGGTCACGACGGGGTCGTACGTCGAGGCGTCGGTGAAGTAGGACCAGATGCGGGAGGGCCGCCAGCTCTTCCGGGCACCGGCCTTGCGCACCGAGGCGGCGTAGTCGACGCCGAGACCCACCTGCGAGGGCCGCACCTGCCGGGTGTGACCGTTGATCACCACCGTGAACGGCCTGTCCGCCCGGCCCGACAGACCCTGCCGCAGCGCCTGCTCGGCCGACACCAGGTTGCGCCCGCCGATGTCGACCCCGCCGATCCTCGTGCCCACCGGCACCTTGTCGCCGGCCGCGAGGTACGCCGCGGCGTACCCGCCCCCCGCCAGGAGGGCGAGCCCGAGGATGAGCACGAGCACGACCCGGCCGCCCTCGCTGTCGGGGCCGGGTCGGTCTCGCCGGGTCGAGCGCGCCACGCGGAAATGCTAGGAGCCGGGGGCCGCTCGGCGTGGTTGAACGCGCCGATCGGCGCTCGGTCAGAGCCCAGCGAAGAGGTCGGTCTCGAGGCCGTCCGAGCCGGGCGCCGGGGTGCCCTTCGCGATCCGGTACGACTCGACGCCGAGCACCTGGTTGCCCACATGGTTGGACAGTGCGAAGAACGGCCCGTCGACCTCGATCTGCGTCCGATGCGCCTGGAGTGCCGCGACCTTGCGGTCGGCGTACGCCGTCGCGTCGATCTCGGCGGCGAGGTCGTCGTCGGGCGTCGCCATCGGCAACGGGCCGTCGGGGTCCATCCCCTGGAACGACGTGGTGTCACCGGCATCGCGGATCGCCCGCAGGCTGCGCCGCCACCTGGTCTCGGACATCGACGTCCAGTAGATCTTCGCGATCTCCCACGGCTCGCCCAGATCGCGCCGGAACGTCGGCACCGCGGCGAGGTGTGCGGCGTACGTCGCGACCCGGTGCGCCTGGATGTGGTCGGGGTGGCCGTAGCTGCCGAACTCGTCGTAGGTGACGAGCACCTGCGGCCGCACCTCGCGGATCACCTCGACGAGCAAGGTCGCGGCCTCGGCGAGGTCGGCGTCCCAGAAGGCGTTCGCCGGGCGGTCGTCACCGGCGATGGCGTGGCCGTCCTCGTGCCAGACCATCCCGGAGTCGCTGTAGCGCCCGAATCCGCCGAGGAACCGGTGGTCGGTCACGCCCAGCGCCTTCATGGCGTCGGCGAGCTCACCGCGGCGGTGCTCGGCGAGCGCGTCCTCCTGGTCGTGCGCGAGATGGGTCAGCTCGGGCACCAGGATCTCGCCGCGCTCCCCGCCCGTGCAGGTGACCAGCGTGACGCCGGCGCCCTCCGCGGCGTACTTCGCCATCGTCGCGCCGGTCGCGATCGACTCGTCGTCGGGATGGGCGTGCACCAGCAGCAGCCGGCGATCGGGGGCGTGGGGCATCCTCCGACCCTAACGACCGGTCAGGAGCGCGCGAGGGCGGCGGCGAGAGCGGGCCGGCGGGTCAGGAAGTCGCGCAGATGGCCCGCCGTGCGGTCGGGCTCGCCCTCCGCCGCCAGGCGGTCCAGCGTCCGGTCACCCGACTCCATGGCGGCACGCAGGCCGTCGATCACGCTCTGCACCCGCGCGGGCACCCCGGTCAGGATCTCCGCGGCCGTCGGGCCGTCGTACGCCGTGGCGAGGACGCGGAGCCGTCGGGCGGCGACCTCGTCCGGCACCGGTCGGAACAGCGGCACGCAGGTCCACGCGATCTGGGCGAGCTCGAAGAGCACCGGGCCGGGGGCCGCTACGTCCCAGTCGAAGACGCCGGAGACCCGGTCACCCTCGAACGCGACGTTGTACGGTGCCAGGTCGTTGTGCATCACCAGCGCATGCGGTCGGGTCGACTCGAAGCGCCACGGACCGGGGTGGGCGAAGCCGCGCTGCGCCTCGTGCAGCTCGCGGGCCCAGCGGCCGAGATCGGCGAGCCGCGGGTCGCTGACCAGCTCGGTGTCGACGTCGACGACCTCGCCGGACAGGTAGTCGAGCACCTCGCGACCACGGTCGTCGATGCCGTGCACCCTCGGGACGGCTCGGAGTCCGGCGGCAGCCAGATGGTCGAGCAGCGCATGGACGGCGGGCGTCCACGGGCCGGTCGGCCGACGTACCGTGATGCCGATCCGGACCGCGCCGCCGACGTTCCCGCCGGGCAGCTCCTCCCCGTCGAGCAGCAGCTCGCGGAGCTCGTCGAGGAACGCCCGGTCGGCCTCCAGCCACGCGACCTCCCCGAGCTGCTCGGGGGTGAGCCAGCGCAGCTCGTCGTGGTCGGTGTCCGCCCGTGGCTCCCCGTCGACGAGCGTGCACTGCGCCACCCGCAGGACGTGCGTCGCGTCGATCGTCTGCTCGCCGTCCAGCCAGCCCTCGACCCGGACCCGGCAGCCCAGCTCCTCGCCGATCTCGCGCACCACCGCCACGTCGGCGGGCTCGTCCGGGCCGACCTTGCCGCCCGGGAGCTCCCACCCACCGGCGGCCGCCGCCGGCGTCGTACGACGTGCCGCGAGGAGCGTGCCGTGCCGGAGGATCGCCGCGCAGACCACCAGCGTCATCGGTCAGCCACGCGGCTGCGGTGGGTCGCCGGTCACGATCGGGCGCGGTTGCCGGGCCAGCTGCCGGCTCTGGGCCACGAGCCGACCGACCGAGTCCCAGACCTCGCAGTCCTCTTCGAACATCCCGCCGGCCAGGTTCCGCGTCTCGTGTCGCAGTCGGAGCCAGCCCGGCGCGGGCCGGGCGCGCACGTGCGCGGTCAGCTCCAAGGTCGGCGCCCAGCCCGGCCGGCCGAGCTCGAAGGTGGCCGGGGGCAGGGCGTCGACGGCCAGCAGCAGGGCGAGGGGGTCCGGCTCACGGTCGTCGTTCAGCCGGAACCATCCCTGGATAAGGGGCCGCCCGCTGGGCTTGCCGACGGCCCAGCCGATGGTCGCCGGGTCGAACAGCAGCTGATACCGGTGCAGCAGCGGCGGAGCCGTCCGGCGGAAGTCCTCGGGAGCCTGGTCGATGCCGAAGCACCTGTCGCGGGGAGGCAGGTCGGGCTCGGGCGCGGTGGTCTCGACGTCGTCGGGGAGGACGTCGAGGTCGCCGAACGTCGCCAGGGCGGTGATCCGCGGCTCGCCGCCCTGGCTCAGGTCGGCGGCGAAGGTCGAGAGGGTGCGGCCCTCCCGGAGGCACCGGGTTTCGAGAGTGGCCGGGCCCGGCCGGGATGTGGACAGGTAGTGGGCACTGATCGCGAGCGGGTCGCCGTGCGCGGCCGATCGGCGTACGGCGTGCGCGAGGGTGGCGAGGAGGTAGCCGCCGTTCACGCCGTCGCCCACCACCCACCCGGGGCGCAGGTCCGCGGCGTACGAGCCGGGCTCGGTCTCGTCGAGGGCGATGTCGCGATCGAACTCGGCCTCCGGCTCAGACATGTCGCGAGACTAGCCAGCAGCCGCTGCGGCACGATGAGCGGTGTGACGACGCGACAGCCGCGCTGGGTGTACGACGCGGGTGACGAACCCGATCCGCGTTTCACGCTGGCGAACGAGCGGACCTTCCTGGCCTGGGTGCGCACGGCACTCGCGATGTTCGCGGGCGGAGTCGCCCTGCACGCGCTCGACGTGCCGAGCACCGACTGGTTGCGGACACTCCTCGTCGTGCTGCTGATCGGCGTCGGCGGCCTGGTGTGCCTGCTGTCACTGGTGCGCTGGGCGCGGGTGGAGCGAGCGATGCGACTGCGCGAGCCGCTGCCGTCGTTCGGCCTCGGCCTCGCGATGACGCTGGCGTTGGTGTTCGTCGCGGCACTGCTGGTGGCCGTGCTCGTCTGAGCCATGCCTGCTCGCCCGGGGCCCTCGGCCCTTGCCAGGTCGGGGCGCGATGTCGATGCTGTGCCCATGTTGTTCCACATCGAGCAGTCCCACGAGCCCGCCGACTGCCCCTACGGCAGCGGGGGCTCGCGCTCCTTGCACGACGCGACCGTCGACGGCGTGACCGTCCACGGGGTCTGGGGCGCCTTCAGCGAGCACGTCGTGTTCATCCTGGTCGAGGCCGACGACCTGGAGGCCGTTCACCGCTTCCTGCTGCCCGGCATGAAGACCTGCACCGCGAGCATCACCCCGGTCAGCGACCGGCCGATCCCGCACCCGGCGTAGCTTCCGGCCCAGCGTCTCCCCGGCGCCGCGACTCCAGGCTCGTCCGAAGCACCTCGACGGATCGCGCGTCCAACCACCGCGGCACCCGGGTGCGGTAGTCGTCGTACTCCGCGCCGAAGCGGTCGTGGAGCGCCTCCTCCTCAGCGCGGATCTGGACCCGGTCGAGGTACGCCACGAACGCCGCCAACGGCGCCACCGCGGTCCACGACCGCAAACGGACGGCGTTCGCGAGGAGCAGACCGGTGAGGCCGAGGTACATCGGGTTCCGGCTCGCGGCGTGCGGGCCGGTGGCCACCAACACCGACGCGCTCTCCGGCTGCTCCGGGCTCAGCGTCGTTCCGTGTCGGCGGAACGATCGTGCCGCAGTGGCGGCGAGGGCGACCGAGCCCGCCACGATCGCGGCGGAGGCCACCGCCCCGCCCAGTCCGGGCCGCTCCGGCCGACGTGTCACAGCACGCTGGGCGAGGCCCGCAGCGAGGGCGACGATCGGAGGAGGGACCAGCATTGCCCCACTCTCCCACCTCAGTGGTCAGCCGGCCGCCGCGCCACTGGCGGTCGCACGCGGACTGGCAAGGTCCGGGAAGTGTGACTTGTTGCGGGTCAAACGTCTATCGGGGTGGGGGGCGATGCAAGCCGGTCGAGGCTCTCGGCTAAAGCGATTAACGAACGTCCGAGCTCGCGAACCCGCGCGGCGGACCACTCCCCGTCGGCGGTGACGATATGCGGGCCATCAATGTCTAGGGTGGTGGGATCGACGCTCATGCAGATCCTTGCGGAGACACCTCCGGGCATGGCCACGGGCGCCCCCATGTGGAGCCAGTCCTCCTCACCCACGTTGGCCCCGTGCCTGACAACGCACCAGGATGGGCAGCTAGTGCTCGGCCTTTGAACAAGGTCAGCGTGCGAGCTCATAGTCCACTACCTACCTCTCTTGCTCGGCTCGTGCGGTCACGAACACCCTCAGGCAGGGCCCACGCCCACGCGCGACGGTCGGGCCGGGGAGTTGGCGGTGGCAAGAGGGCCCCGAGACGTACTAGCCTCGAGGCCCTCTTATCACAATCCGCCTCTTCTACTTGAGCGAGATGTTCACCGTGTGCAGGACACCATCGCCCAGGTCGACCCGCAGTTGATACGTGCCTGCGCTCAGTGGCTTCGTGTTCAGGTTGAAGAGGTACTGAGCGCTAGTCGGGTCGTACCGGAACAGGTTGCCCGTGGTGGCGTTCGAGGTCGAGATGGCCTCGATAACCGTGCCGGTGGCTCCTGCGCCGATCCGCTGGAGGAACAGCCTGGCCTGCAGGTCGCTGATCCCCGCGCTCGCGCCGGTGAGGGCGAACTTGACCGGCACTGTGCTGCCGAGCTTGAAGATCGAGCTGCCGTCGAGGTTGACCGGCTGCAGGATGTTGGACCAGGCAGCCGTCACCGTGACCTTGAAGGTCTTGGTGTCGGTGTTGCCGGCCTTGTCAGTCGCCGTGCAGGTGACCGTCGTGGTGCCCAAGGGGAACACCGACCCGGACGCCTTGTCACAGGCGGCCGCCACTGTCCCGTCGACGATGTCGTTCGCAGTCGGAGCCGTATAGGTTACCGAAGCACCGCTCGCCGAGGTCGCGACAGCTGTCTTGTCGGCGGACACCGCCACGATCGGCGCGGTGGTGTCTCGCACCGTGATGGTGAAGGTGTTATCACCCTTGTTCCCGGACTTGTCGGTGGCCGAGCAGGTAACCGTAGTGGACCCGAGCGGGAACACTGACCCGTTGACCTGGTCACAGGTCGCCGGCAAGGTGCCGTCGACATCGTCCTCGCCGTACACCTCAGCGGCATTCCAACTCACCTTCGCGCCGGTCGGCCCTGTGGCTTCAGCGGTCATCGCGGAGGGGACGTGGACCACAGGCTTGTTGACGTCCTGGACCTCGATCGTGAACTTGGCAGAACCCTGGTTGCCCGCCTTGTCGGTGGCCGTGCAGGTCACCGTGGTGATCCCCATCGGGAACGCGCTCCCCGACGCGGGGCTGCAGGTGGTGGCAACGATGCCGTCCACCACGTCGGTCGCCATGGCGGGCGCGTAGCTTACCGCGCTGGCCCCCTTGGCGCCCAGGTCGTTGCCGGCCTGCACATTCGGAGACGTCTGCACTACCGGGGCAGTGGTGTCGACCACATTCACCGTGAACGAGGAGGTTCCCTCGTTGCCGGAGCTGTCCTGCGCAGAGCAGGTGACCTTCGTGGCGCCGAGGGGGAACACGGCACCCGAAGACAGGTCGCAGGTTGGCTCGATCGACCCGTCCACGATGTCCTTGGCGCTCACCTCGCCGTAGAGCACCTTCGCCCCGGTGGCGTCTGTGGCCTCGGCAGTGACGTCCGCCGGCACCGTGACCGCGGGAGGCGTCGTGTCGACAACCTTCACCGTGAACGAGCCAGTGCCTTCATTACCCGCCTTGTCCTTCGCCGTGCACACGACCTCGGTTTCGCCCAGAGCGAAAGTGCTCCCCGAGGTGGCGGTGCAATCAGGCGTGATGCTTCCATCAACCAGGTCCGTGGCGCTGACCGCGAAACTGGCGGAAGCACCGTCGGCGGAGGTGGCCTCCTTCAGCACGGTCGAGGGCACCGTTACCTCCGGGGCAGTGGTGTCCTGCACCGTCACGGTGAAGGAGTTGTCACTGCTGTTGCCGGCCTTGTCGGTAGCCGAGCAGGTCACCTTCGTGGTGCCCAGCGCGAACTTGCCCGAGCTGACGTCGCACGAGGTCGGAAGTGTTCCGTCGACGTCATCCGTGGCTGTCACACTCCCGTAGTCAACGTCGGCGCCGTTGGGGCCAGTGGCCTCCGCGACGATGTTCTGCGGCACCGTTACCACAGGAGCCGTCTTGTCCTGGACCGTAACCGTGAACGATACGCTCGCAGTGTTGCCGGCCGTGTCGGTGGCGCTACAACTCACCGTGGTGTCACCGAGGGCGAACTTGGTACCAGAGGCCGGCGAGCAGATCGCTGCGACGGTTCCGTCGACCAGGTCGGTGGCCGTGGCGGCGTCGTACTTTACCGTCGCGCCGGTGCTGGAGTCGTTGCCCACCACGACGTTCGCAGAGGTCGTGAGCGTCGGCGCCGTTGTGTCGTTGACGACGACATTGATCGGGTCAGCGCTGCCCTTGTTGCCCGCCTTGTCGGTGGCCGAGCAGGTCAGCGTCGTGGTACCGACCGGGAAGCCATCACCGCTGGCATAGGCCTTCCCACCAGCAGTGGAGCAGATTACCGGAAGCGAACCATCCACCGCGTCGGTGGCGGACGCCGAGAACAGGACGCTTGTGAGGGCACCGGTGGCCTCGGTGCTTCCCGGGGCCGTGGCCGTCACCAAAGGCTTCGTGGTGTCGACGATCGAGTACGTGGCCGTTTTGGTGTCAGCCAGTTGGTTCTGGCCGGTCGAGTCGCCCTGGTCGGTGTAGGAACACGTGGCGGTCTGTGAGCCCAACCCGTCTGCTGCCCGCGGTCCGCTCACTGCGCTGACCGCGGCGTCGAACGACGACGCCCCGTCCTCCTTGTCGATGACTGAGCAGGTGGCCTTCGGCACATTGCCGTACTCGTAGCTGGCTCCGTTCGTCACGCCATTAAGCGTCACGGATGGTGCCGTGTTGGCCGGCGCACTGACATTCACGATGAACGTCGCTGGCGCGTAGTCGAAGGTGCCTCCGGTGGCGTTCGACTTCGTGGAAAGGGTGATTGTGGCGGTTCCCTTGGCCTTGGGCGTGACCGTGACCGGCTGGCCAGTGCCACAGCTTTCAAAGGTGACTGAAGTCGGGCTGACCGTAGCGACGCTTGTATTGGACGACACGACGTTGACCGTCAGGGCCGCGGTATTTTTCACGTTGCAGCCGTTGACGCCGTCCCCGTTCGCCGGGGTGACGAAGAGGGAAGTGGAGCCGGTGGCGCCACCTGCCGTCAGGGCGAGCGACTCCGCCATGGCGTCGATCGAGCCGTCGAGGTTGTTATAGACGGTGTCCGCGGGCGCCACCGCGGGGAACGCCATCACCGCCCCAGCTGTCAACGCGGCGAGGGTGGCCGTCCGGCCACACCGCTTCTTCCAGAAACTAGTTCTCATCCTGCGCCCTTCCCGGCGACACCCAGGAACCCCCCATTGAGCCCCAGTCCAGGGGGACGGTAGGCAGGTGCGGGCCTACGGGCCAACACCCGCGAGCGTTCATTTCTCTGAACGGGACCTTGGTCCCAGACCGGCTGCCGGTAAGGAGAGAGCACCTCGGAAGGCGGCCCGGGGAATTTTGAAGCCACCTAATGCGTTGGATCGTCCCCAATACCCGACCGGATCCAGACCGAACGCGTAGGGAATCGCTCGCTGACGCCTGTCCTTCGAGGTCGTCGTTGGCTGGGAGGGGTCCAGGGGGGTTCTCATGAAGGCAGCACGCGTTATCGGAGTGACCACGTCCTCCCGACGAGCCCGCCTATCCGACGCCACTCGGGACGGTGCGCCCACCAGAGTCTCCCTCCGCTCGAGGTTCACCGAACCGACGTCGACGGTTACGTCCGCCAGGCTCGCGCGACACAGCAAGCCCGAGACCCCGATGGGCTACGACCGCAAACCGCACCGACCTCGACGCCACGCCGTCCACTCGCTCGTCTCCTACCTCATTCCCCGGGACAAGGGCGAGCCGTAGACGCGCGTCGGGGACCCGAGACCGCGGCGGGGCTGTCGTTGACCCGGGAACGTCCGCTCATGCCCCGATGAGCGGTACTACCCGATGCCCACCTTGAAGGCCCTGAGCAGGTCCAAGGCTTGGTCGCGGCCCTCGAAGTCGTGCCACTCCTTTGCGGCGGCGGTAGGCAACTCGGCAGCGGCATCCATGGACTGGCTACGTTGCGCCTCAGTGACCTCAGAGAGCGAGAGAAACCCGAGGTTCTCGCCCACGATCCCGCGTAGATGTCCGGCCAACTCGGCGTCGCCCACCTCCGACGCTACGTGTGACAGAACCCAATCGAACAGCCAACTGGCAGCCGTCCACCGCTGCCCAGGACGGACCTCGATCGTGGCTGCCACGCGGTCGCCTCCGCTTCCCATTGGGATGGCTCGGTGGGACAGTATGCGGTTCGAATCCCCCTCATGCCTCTGACATGGACGGCACAGCGTGACCGCTCATGCCGCTGACATGGACGGCACAGCGTGACCGCTCATGCCGCTGATGTGCCCGGTGCTGCCGCTGCGCATGGGTTAAGCAGCGGGTGCATCGTCCTGGACGAGACACTCTCGGGCGACGCGCCAGACCCCGTCGTCTTCTTTCCGAAGAACCAACATGAAGTGGCACGTCACATCGATCCGCCCAGCGGCAGGATCCGGGATAGCGCACGTGAATTGCCCGAACACCGACGCCAAGCGTCCGTCTCCCAGAATCGACTCCGGGGTGATGACCGCGTCATAGAGCGGCAGGACAAACCGCGCCAAAAGCTCCTCGTGGCCACGCACCGGCGGGCCACCATTCATCAAGACCGCGTCGTGGGAGTACAGCACACGCACCGCGTTGTTGGGGTCCACGAGCAATCGCTCGAGTTCCCTCAGCGTGGCTTCGATCTCGGCAGGGTCAAAGACGTCCGTCCCGGGCATGCATGGATTGTCCGACCCACCAGGACGCAGATCAACGCAGCAGGATGCTGACAACCGTAGGTGACAACCGCGCTCTCATGCCGGCGTCCGGCGCTGCGGCAGTAGCGTCCGCTCATGCCGCAGTCCGGCGGACTCGTCTGGCGATGAGCGGTCGGGCGCGGCGACGGTCGGTGCTGCGTCTACCTGTTCACCGGGTTCGCGAGGTCGAGGTCTTCGGCCAAGGTGACGAGGTGCTCGATTGGTACGGATCCCTTGGCCAGGAGCCTGATGGCATTGCCGTCCTTGACCATGAGCACTTCGTCGTTCGGAGAGGACGGAGCGACCCAGGCGCTTAGTCCCTGGACGGGTTCCACCGATCCCCCGTAATCGTTGGCTAGGTCTTGGAACTTCTCTGGGATCTCAACGTTCGCCCAGCCGGACTCGAACGACAGTTGAACGTCATCGAACACGAACACCGGGGTATCGCCGCATCTCCACGCCTCTGTGATGTGGTGCGTGCCAGTTCTGGGCAGGTAGACGGGTGCGTCACTGGCCGCGGCGATCTTCATCGGGTCACCATGAATGGCCCCGGGACACGGCGTTCCGATTGGGACGGTTTCAACTCCGGCCTGTGCGGCACCGTTGGTCTGGACCTTCTCGGAAGAGTTGCGGCTGGCGTCCGTCGCCCCCCGTGCGTCGGAGCCGCACCCCGTGAGGGGTCCGATCAGCAGGGGAAACGCCGCCAGCGTGGCGACGACTCGCGCATTCGGCATGGCACTCATGATCGCTAGGACCCTCAGCTGGGCACATCTGTTCCGCACAGAAGGGACCGCTCATGCCGCTGACCATGCGCGGTTCTGCCGATGTGCGGTCACCTCTAGTGGGCTGCCCTGGATCGCGTCGTCGCGATTCGCCCGGCAGTCAGTTTGGGACAGGTTTACGCGGTTTGAGGCGCGATCACGACGGGTAATGGCTCCGCAACGAGCAGGGTTACGCACCCACTCCCACGACGGGCCTTGTCGCTTGTCCCCTGGCCGGGCGGCAGGGACCGTCTTCTCGTGTCGCGAGGGTGGGAATACACTGCAGCGTCGGCCATGGCTCGAGCAGGGGGCACCGAGACAGAGTGGTCGCGTTCCCGGGAGGGTGGGACGGGCGTGGATTCCGCCTTTAACGAGATGGTGGCGGCCGCGGCCAGGGAGATCGCAGACGAGGGCTCCCTCGAAGGAACGGTCGAGCGGGCGGTGCAGATGTGCACCGAGACGATGCGCGACTGCGACATGGCCGCCATCTCCATCGTTGAACACGGCTCCATCGAAACGATCGCCGCCACCAGCAAGGTTCTGCATGACACGGACCAGTGGCAGTTCCAACACCGCGAGGGACCGTGCTACGACGCCCTCCACGATCACGAGACCGTGACGGTCATTGACGTCGCTGAGGACCACCGGTGGCCCACCTATGGTCCGCGGCTGGCCCGGGAGACCGGTCTCCGGTCGATCATCGGCTACCGGTTGTTCACGACCAGGAAATCGCTGGGGGCGCTGAACCTGTACGCCAGCCGGGTTGGGGCCTTCGATCATCAGGACGTGACGGAGGGGCATGCCCTTGCCGGAGTAGCGGCTGTCGCGGTCGCCCGGTCGCTACGCGAGGAGCAGTTGCAGGAGGCGATCACCAATCGGACTGTGATCGGCCAGGCGACCGGGATCGTGATGGAGCGGTTCGAGCTCGACTCGAACACCGCGTTCGGGGTGCTCCGTAGGGTTTCCCAAGCCACCAATATCAAGCTCTACGCGGTCGCCGAGCGTCTTGTCGAGACGGGTTGGCTCCCGCGCGCCGGCCACAAAGACCCACCCCCGTCATGACCGGGACACGGGCGGGTACCTGGTGCGCCTGCCCGGGCGGGCCGCGCTGACCAGGTCCGCCGGTTCCAGCTAGGGGGCCGGCGGACCGCCATCGGGCGAAAGGCTGCGGCATAGTGAAGCGCACGCTCATGCCGCCGACATGACGCCATAGCGTGACCGCTCATGCCGCTGACATGCACCTGTCCTGCCGATGAGCGGTAGGTCGCGACTAACCGCCAGACCCGGCAGCACGGAGCAGTTCGGCCACGCGCAGGGCGTCCGCTGCGCTGAGGAACACCTCCATCTCGTTCCCCGAGCACTGAGATGTAGCCAAGCCGACCAGGCCGTCTCGAATGAACCGCACACCGAGATAGGTCTCCTCGCCGGTCTCAGCGTCGTCGAACGTGAGTCCCGTAGTCATGCCGCGGACCGTACAGGCTCATCGACCGCTCATGCCGCGGTGAGGTGCGTTCACAACCCGCGTCATTCCGCCGGGTCTACCGCGCCGGGAACTCTAGGCGGGAGGAAGCGCGGCAGCGAGTTGCTGATGCAGGGTCGCGATGCCGTCGATGTCGAGCGGACCGGCCGCCGTCAGCTGGGCGTAGAGCTTCTTGGGCGGCAGCACTTGTACGCCGCGAGCGGTGAAGGAGACGCCGAACAGCGGCCAGTCGGCTTCCACGAAGCAGAGCACAGCGTGGAGGGGCACATCGCCGCCCACATGGTCGCGGACGACGTCGATCTGCTTGATGACGCCCTCGACGACGCGGCTGCAGTCTCGGGTTCCGATGAGGAGCTTCTCGACTCGGGGACGCAGGATGCCGCCTTCGACTTTCAGGTGTGGGCGGCCGCGGTACCTCTTGGCGTCGATCACATAGACACCGGTGGGTGTCACGGCGATGTGGTCGATGTTGGCTCGGGTGCTGGGTATGCGCCGATCGTGGAGCACTCGGAGGGTGCCCGTAGCGAAATCGTTGAGGCGTCGCCCCAGTCGTTCCTCTCCGACCGCCCCGACGTCCCATGCTGTGGTCGACTGTGGGTCGTCGGTCAGGGCGTGGATCAGACCGGCGAGCTTCGGATGCGCAGCGCGGATCCGCTGCTCCCGGCGCTTGGCCCGGCGTTCGAACTCACGTCGGGCCGAGGCACCCGGCGTCCCCGCATCGACCACGGGCGAGGCCGAGGTCATCGACGGCTCGTCAGGTTCGGTCTCTCGAGGGGACGAGAGCCTGACCTGCTCGTGGACGAGGCATCGGACGGTTTTGGTGGTTCGCTCGTAGATCGCCTCGGCCTTCGCCGGCAGCTCGGTTCCACATACCCGACAGACGCCGGCGTAGCGGAGGCGCATCCGCTTCTCTTCGGGGCCCGAGACTTCGTGCACGGAGCCAGACCGTAGTGCCGAATCGGTGCTAAGTCTCCGGAACACAAGATGCATCGGTGCTAAGTCTCCAGAACACAAGATGCAGGGTCCACCCGCTGCCATTAGCGACGACGGATGGCCGAAGCGCGTCTATCCGCCGGGATCCCGTCGTCGGTCTTGGTCAGCTGGCGGCGAGAGCCGTGGCCACGTGTTGGGCGACCTTGGCCGGTGCTTGGGGTGGGAAGGGGATGATGCTGCTGGCGTTGATCTCGCACAAGATGTATCGGGCTTGGTCGTCGGGTGTGGTCTGGAGGCCTTGATGTCGGCGGGATGTGTTGGCGATGAGCAGATCGACGTCCCATAGCGCCGGTAGGTGGTCTGGGTTGAGTTTGAGGAGTGTGGTCATCGCGGGCACCGAGCTGCGTTCCAGCCGGTCCCGGAGATCGGCGAGTTCTGGCTCGTCGGGCGGGTACATCGTCTTCGGAGAGGGAAGGCCCATCACGTGGTCCGCGGGTGGCTGGGTTTCGAGCAGGATCTGGAGTGGTCCGTCGGGGACGACTCCGTCGGGGTACTGGCGGGCGAACCCGACGACGGCATCGCCGACGAGGTAGCAGCGCAGGATGCCGCGGGTGATCCCGGGGACGAACTCCTGGTCCACCAGGTACCCGGTCCCATCCCAGCCGTCGAACACTCCGGCGTCGTCGACCAGCCGGAAGAGGTCGGCCAGTGTCAGGGTGGTGGCCGCGCCGTCGCGGACCCGCGCGTGTTGCACCACGACCAGCTCCTCGGGCCCAGGGGTGTGCGCGGCCGGGCCGGCGGGCAGCCGGACCTTCCACACCGTCCGGCCGCCGTTGCCCCGGTTGGCCTTCAGCACCCGGACGCGATCGGCTCCGAGCCGCGCGGGGAATCCGCGGCGGAACGCGTCGCGGTCCTGGTAGCGATGGGTGTCGCTTCCCCAGTCGAGGCTGCGGGTGGTGACTAGGACGTCCTTGGTGCCGAGTTTGTCGATGACGTCGGGTCGGGCGCTCACCCAGACACCTGCCGACTCCGCCTGGCGCAGCGCCTGGTCCAGGGTGGTTCGGTCCCCGTCCTCCCCGAGGGGGTCGGCCCACACCAAGATCCCGTCCCCGGGCCCGAGACCGCCCAGACGTTCGCGGAGAGCGGCGGTGTGGTCGTGGTGGAAGGGAACCGGTGTCACGGCGAGGCCGGCAGCATCAAGCGCGTCCGCCATGGGCTGGAGTCGCGGGTTCAAAGCAGCGTCGGGCCGGCCCCGGAAGACGAGGGCAACCCGACCACCCGTCCTCCGGTTCACTGCTTGCCGCCGCATGGCTTCCCCACACGGCGAGGCTACGGCGAACGGCCAGCGTGGCCGTCGTGGTCAAGGACACGGACGAGACAAGGCCGAACCAGCCGACCCCCAAGGGCTAAAGATCCCGCGACACGAGGTAGGACGCTGCACTTACTCGGGAGGCGGCAGATGCCCCGTGGAGGTGCGTCTTACCGCCGGGTGTGGGTGCGCTCCGAAGGGCTTTCGTGCCAATGGCCGCGAGGCCGCGGCGCCGTGGGTCATACTGCGATGCGTGACTCGGCGCAGCACGTCGCGTGACTCGTACCCCAAGATCCCAGCCGCTCTCGAACGTGAACTTCACGAGAGTGGAGCGCTTGGACGAGACGGGCACGTGGAGACGGCCTGGCCCGTGCAGCTGTTGAAGCTCGAGGTCAATGGCGTCAATCGCCCGGTGGTCGACGGAGGCAGCCGGGCGATGCGGTTCATGCGAATGAATGTGCTCGCGCTCACCGAGGACTTGATGATCTTGCGTACGCCAGCGCTCGTGTACTCCTCATGGGTGGCTGGTGTCGTTGGGGGCCCAGCGTTCTACTGATGCCGCGACGTTCGAACTCGTGTGGGTTACCCGCAGGCCGGCCGCAGCTGCCCATCAACGGCAGCCAGTGCCAGATGGGAATCCTGGCTCGGACAAAGTCGACGCATATATCGCACGTCTGCGGGCCTTGGACCAAGAAGCCACCGAAGGGATCGTCGATCGGATTTTGACCAGACGAGATGAGCGGCTTTCCGAAGCCGAGCCGCAGGTCCGGGCCACCATGCAGAGGGTTGCCCGCAGGGTCGCTGACTTGCCCCTGGGCTGAGACGCCCATGGCGGGGCGGACGATCACGCCACGACGAGGTGCGTCTCTCCGCCGGCTGACGGCGCATCAGAAGGACTCTCTTCTGGCGATGAGCGGACGGATCATTCGTCCAAGCAGACCCGGCGCGGAGCAAGCACGACGGCGACCTCGGAGCGTGTCCGGAGCCGCCGTCGTCACTGCGAGATCAGAGAGCGCGCACGTTTTCAGCCTGGGGGCCCTTGGGGCCTTGGGTGACATCGAACTCGACGGTCTGGTTCTCATCCAGGGACTTGTAACCCTGGGTCTGGATGGCTGAGAAGTGCACGAAGACGTCGTCGCCGCCGCCGTCTTGCGCGATGAAGCCGAAACCCTTGTCGGCGTTGAACCACTTAACGGTTCCCTGTGCCATGTGCCTTACCTTCGGTAATTCCGGTGCCAGGCGACCTGCCCAGCGCCACGCTGAAGACATCCTTACTGCGCCTGATGTCCAGCGAAACCGAAGACCAAGTTCGTTGAGATGTGCCACGACCGACGGTCGTGGGAAACGCCGAGCGTTTCCGTCAACACCGTCAACCCTAGCAACGCGCGGGTCGTGGCCCACCATCGGCGTCGCGCTGGGACCATCGCGCAGGGCGCGGAGCCCGGTGATGTCGACGTGTCCCGCAAGGCCAGGGCACGACGAAACTTGAGCGCCGAAATCCCTCCCAGCCGCGTCAGGCGGTCAAGGTTCGTTCCGCCGCCAGTCGGACATGCCGAACGCACTGGCATGCCGCGATGACTGGGTCACGTTTGGGCAACGGTAGGGGCGATCATGCATCGTACGGCCCACACTGGGGGATCCTGGACAACAAGATGACAAGCTCAGCCGGGCCGCGGCGTCACCTGGCCACCAGCCCATTCCAGCCCGATCCCGTGCCGATCATCGAGCAATATGCGCTCAACGACTTGGTGTCTCACGATTCCTACGGGATGGGCCGCGTCATCAACGTGGAACCTGCTGCGGTGACGGTCGACTTCCGGTCCCAGACGGTTCGCATCGCGAGCCCCTTTCAAAAGATGGCACGGCTGTAGCAGCGACTACCGGGACGTCCGCTCATGCCGCGGTCAGGGTGCGTCTATCGCCGGCTGTCGGCGCAGCCCGAACGTAACAAGTCACGCCGGAGCGGTCGGTGTTGACAGCGGGATTCGCGTGTCGGGAAGGATGCCCGTCGGGGGTGCCTGCCTGGGCGCGGAGTCGCCGAAGTCCGCACGGGGGCCAGTCTCGCCCACGCTTCTTCAACGCCAGAGGCCAGGAAAGTGTCACATCGGCGCCGTGGGCTGGTTCGTGGCACGCCGGGCGACGCCGAAACGGACCGAGGGCGTGCGGGCGGGTCTTGGGCCCGGTTGCCCAGGCAGAGGCCGACGGCGACCCCACACTTCGGGCAGCAGATGCTCCAGGCGGTCCGGTACTCGTCGAGGTGGTCGGTGCCCAGCCCCGAGCGTTTGAGTAAAAGGACATGACTCGTCCGGGCCATTCCCGGAGGTGGGGTTCGCTCTTAGCCTTGAGTCATGCGCCATCCGGTTACTCAGATCACCGGCATCGCGCTCGCCGCGATCTTGGGCCTCGGCGCGCACTCCATGGCGTCAACGAGTGGGAACGGTTCGACTCCGGCTCGGGTGGGTTCCCATGCGCAAGACAACGACCAGGACAAACGGGACTCGGATTCTCCTGACTCCGGTCGTCCGGATCGGCCCTCCGGGCATGCATCGCGCATGGTGGCGATCGCACTCGCTCATCGCGGCGGCATGAAGCAGTGGCGAGCCTGCGTCAAGGCGGGCAGCAAGGGGTGCACCAAGCCAGAACCGCCTGGCTGGGTCAAGCACCCCGATCAGCACCCCGGCGGCTGGCCACCGAAGCCAGCTGACGCTGAGAAGGACTGACCACAGTCATGAGGGCGGCCCGCCCCGGTGGTGAAACGACAACCGGGGGGTAGGGGTCCGCGGACTACCACCTTGGTCAGCGTCCTCGTCGGGCTCGATCCACTCATATCGCTGGTGGGCGGGTACTTCGTCGTCCTCGCGCGACGTGCCGTTCCGGCTCGCTGACCTTCATCAGTCGACTTGACAGCGGCGAGCCTCCAACGTTGCATACTGCCGCGCTTACAACAGTGGGAGGATCCAGTGGCCTTGCGCGTGAACAAGTCATGTGAGGCGTCGGTTGTGATAGATGCGCCGATCGATGCCGTCTGGGCTTTGGTGTCCGACGTCACCAGAACTGGAGAGTGGAGCGTCGAGTGCCGGGACGTCGAGTGGCTCGAGGGCGCGAGTGGGCCGGTGAAGGGCGCACATTTTCGTGGTCGCAACCGCCGTAACGCGACCCGGTGGTCGCGAGTGTGCGAAGTGCTCGAGGTCGAGGCACCGCAGCGTCTGGCGTGGCGGACGTTGCCAACTCGCCTGCTGCCAGATTCAACGCGATGGGAGTTCGAACTGGCTCCCGACGGCGCTCGGACCCGGGTCACCGAGCGTATGCGGGTGCTTCAGGTTCCCGCCATCTACGACCGGCTGTACGCAATGATGCTGCCCCAGCATCGGGACCGGACTCCTGATCTCGTGGCGGATCTCGGGCGAATCAAGTCACACCTCGAGGCGAGCATCCCCAACGCCTAGGCCTTCGGAACGTGTGCCGTCTCGCAGCCGGATGCGGACCACCCACGCCGAATCGCGACATTGCCGCGGGCGCGAAAGCACTCGGGCCCAGCGGCCCGCCACAGCGGTGCTCGATGCGACGCCGCGCATGGGTCCTTTGCCCCACCGCTGAAGCCTGCGGTCACCTAGAAGGGCTGGGTGCGGCTATCCGCGGGCTGGCAGGGCCAGCTCGTCACCCGGCGCCGGCGAGTCGATGCCGGTAGGCGTAAGCCACGGCTTGGGCTCGATCGCGGACGCCTGTCTTGCTGAAGATGTGGTTGATGTGACTCTTCACCGTTGCTTCGCCGATGAAGAGTCGTCCGGCGATCTCGGCGTTGGTGAGGCCGTCTGCCACAAGCGCCAGGACCTCGAGCTCGCGTCGCGTGAGTCCGTCCGGGAGCGGGGCTGGCTCCGGCGAATGAGCGCCTGAGGTGCTGGCCACGGCGTTCACGACGTGATGCTGAACGGCGGGGGCGATGGCGGCTTCTCCGTGCACGACGGCGTGGATGGCCTGCCCGATCTCCTCGGCGCTCGCGTCCTTGGTGAGGAAGCCACGAGCACCCGCGCGAAGGGCGTCGAGCACCGAGCGGTCGTCGGTGTAGGTGGTGAGGACGACCACCTCCGTCTGCGGGAAGCGCTCGCGGATGCGAAGGGTTGCTTCGACCCCGTCGCACCGGGGCATGCGAAGGTCCATCAGGACGATGTCCGGACTCAGCCGCTCGACGAGCTCGATGGCTTCGTCGCCGTCCGCGGCCGCGCCGACCACCTCTATACCCGGCAGGAGGCCGAGGAGGGTCGCGAGGCCGTCCCGGACCACTCGCTGGTCATCGGCGACCAGGACTCGCGTCAGCTCGGTATCCATAGCTCCACGCGGAACCCTGTGCTGGTGTGATCGGCGGTGAGCGAGCCCCCGAGCAGCTCGGCGCGCTCTCGCATGCCGGTCAGCCCGTAACCACCCTTGTCCTGCTGCGTCCGCCCCTCGACGGCAGTGCCGAAGTTCTCGACGGTGAGCCTCGTGCCGCGGTCTTCGTAGGCGAGCTGCATCTCGAGCCGAGTGCACCTCGCGTGCTTCCGGACGTTGGTCAGAGCCTCCTGGGCGGTCCGGTAGAGCGTCAGCTGCGCCTCTGGAGCGAGAGACCGCTGGACGCCTGTCGTGCTGAACGAGGCGGGAACGGCGGTGTCGTGCTGCAGATGGTGGAGCAGCTGTGGTAGGCCCTCGGGGCCGGGCAGGTCCTCGTCGCGAAGGAGCCCGATGGCACGCCGTGCCTCGGCCAGCCCGCTCTTGGCGAGACGATGGGCATGTTCGAGCTTCCGGACGACCTCGGGGTCGGTGTGCCTGCTCTCCGCGAGGAGTCGTCCGCCCTCGAGCTCGAGGGCCAGACCGGAAAGAGAGTGGGCGAGCACATCGTGCATCTCACGCGCGAGCCGTTGCCGCTCGGCGAGCGCTGCCGCGTTGGCCTGTGCCGCGCGGCTCTCGGTCAGCTCCCGGAGCAACTCCTCGGTCCGCTGTTGTCCTTCCCGCAGCCAGTTGGCCAGCATCGCCATCACGTAGAAGGCCAGCACCCCGGTCACGTCCAGTGCGATCGCCTCGACCGAGTGTCGGTTGCCGAGCAGCTCGGCCACCGGTAGCGCGGCCATCGCGAGTACGACGATCGCCCCGCTCGCCGTACCCCGTAGGCGGATGGCGGCGACGGCGACCGCCACGAAGGCGCCAAGACCCGCAGGCCCCGACGGCTGCGCCGCCACCAGCACCGCTGACGCCGCGACGATGACGACGAGGAACACCGCCGACCGACCGCGGTGCTCGTCCTCGCTCAGGAGGACGCCTGCAGCGCCGATGGCGAACCCGATCATGGCCAGGAGCACAACCAGATGCACACCGGCCGTTCCCGGCCTCGGACGCGACGCGGCGCCGCCGATCTCCACGAGGACGGCGACCAGCAGAACGAGAAGCCGAAGCAGACGCAACACGCCTCGCTGCCGCGCGCGTACCTGCTCCAGGGAGACAGCCGTGGTCATCGTGAGGGAAGCGTAGGCCGCACCACCATCGGGCACATCTCGCTCCGGGTGGAGCCGCACCCGGCCGTGCTCCACCCGGAGGTGGAGCTGCTCTCGACGCCGATTCCCCCCCCGGCGCCGATGACGCTGCGACGGGTCGGTTCCTAGCGTGGGCGCTCCCCTGAGTCGGCGATGCCGTGAGCCCGGCGTCCGGCCTCCCCGACGAACCCAGCCAGCAGCAGAACACAGCAACAGGACCCGTGATCGGAGCGCGCCATGACCGAGCTGACCACCCCGCGAGACCCACTGCGCCCGGAGCGGGACCCCGCCTCGCACCTGAGCCGTCGGGGCGTGCTCACCGCCCTGGGCCACTTCGTGGTGAACCGTGCCCGTCTCGTGCTCGTCGGGGCGACCGTGGCGGTGCTCTGCTTCGGCCTCGCCGGTGCCGGTGCGTTCGCCAAGCTCAAGGCGGGCGGTTTCGAGGACCCGGGTGCGGCGTCCACCACCGCGCGCACGTTGCTCGACCAGCGTCTCGGCGGCGCCAGCACGGTCGTCCTTCTCGTCCACGCCAAGGAGGGAACCGTCGACGACGCCTCAGCGCGACGCGCCGCCATGGATGCCAGAGACCGGCTGTCGGCCATAGGGGGCGTCACCGACGTGACCTCGTACTGGTCGACCCACGACCCGCAACTGCGATCGGCCGACCACAGGTACGCCCTCATCGTCGGCAGCACCAACAGCGATCACGACCTCACCGCGGCTCAGGTGAGCTCCTTGCGCTCGGACAGCGCCTCGGTGGAGGTGAGCGTGGGCGGCGACGGCGCCATCAGCAACGACGTCATCACCCAGGTGTTGAAGAGCCTGAGGTCATCCGAGGCCATCGCGGTGCCGATCGTCCTCGTCCTCTTGATGTTCGTCTTCGGCAGCGCCGTGGCCGCCGGGTTGCCGTTGGTCATCGGGCTGATCTCCATTCTCGGGACGTTCGCGGAGCTGTTCGTCCTCGGTTCGATGACCGACGTCGCGATCTTCGCGATCAACATGACCACCGCCCTGGGCATGGCCCTCGGCATCGACTACGCGCTGTTGATGGTCAGCCGGTTCCGGGAGGAGCTCGCCCGAGGCCAGGGGACGAAGGCTGCCGTGATGGCCGGCGTCCAGTCGGCGGGGCGCACGATCGTGTTCAGCGGGGCCACCGTGGTCGCAGCGCTCGCCGTGCTTCTCGTCTTCCCGATGTATTTCCTGCGTTCGTTCGCGTATGCCGGCATCGGCGTCGTCCTGATCTCGGTGGCTGCAGCGCTCGTCGTCCTTCCCGCCCTGCTCGTCGTTCTCGGCCCCCGGGTGAACGCCGGGCGGCTGCCGTGGATGCGCGGACGCGCACCGTCCAGCGCGGCACCGTTCTGGGGACGCCTGGCGGGGCGGGTCATGCGTCGACCGGTGCTGTTCGCGCTGCCCGTGCTCGCGGCTCTGGTACTGCTGGCCGTTCCCGTCCGGCACCTCCAGGTCGGCACTCCCGACGACCGGGTGCTCCCGGACGCCACGCCGAGCAGGGTCGTGGGAGACACCCTCCGCAGCGACTTCGCCGGAGACACGTCGACGGCGATCGACGTGGTCGCAGCCGGAGCGCTCGAGGGGGCGCCGCTGGCGGCGTACGGCGCGCGCCTGTCGGCCCTTCCCGGGGTCGTGCGTGCGGAGAGCAGCGTCGGCACCTTCGTCCACGGGCATCTGGTCCCGAACACGCAGAACCCGGCGCTGGCCGCCCCCACGGCACAACGGGTTACGGTGGTCAGTTCCGCCGACCCGCGGTCGGCATCGGCCAAGGCTCTGGTGCGGACCGTGCGGGGGCTCCCGCAGCCCGCGGGCGCGCACGTCTACGTGGGTGGGCAGACGGCCGAGCTGCTGGACACCACCCACGCCATCGACAGCCGGCTACCGTTCGCCGCCCTGTGGGTGCTCCTGACCACGTTCGCCGTTCTCTTCCTCTTCTCCGGGTCGGTTCTGCAACCGGTCCGATCCCTGCTCCTGAACGCGCTCACCCTGACCGCGACCGCCGGGCTCCTGGTGGTGATCTTCCAGGAGGGTCATCTCTCGGGCCTGCTCCACTTCACCCCCCTTCCTCTCGACACGAGCATGCTGGTGCTGCTGTTCTGCATCGCGTTCGGACTGTCCATGGACTACGAGGTCATCGTGCTCAGCCGCATCAAGGAGCTGCACGACGCCGGCTACGACGACACCGCGGCCGTCACCGGCGGACTCACCACCAGCGGTCGCATCGTCACCATGGCCGCCGCCTTGATGGCGGTGACGTTCTTCGCCAACGCCAGCGCGACCGTCAGCTTCATCCAGCTCTTCGGCATCGGCACCGGGTTCGCCGTTCTCGTCGACGCCACCCTGGTGCGTGCGGTGCTGGTGCCTGCCGCGCAGCGCCTTCTCGGCCGCGCCGCTTGGTACGCCCCTGCGTTCCTGCGGCGTCTCCCCCGTCAAACCGGGCTGGCCGAGTCGGCAACGGGGACGCTGTGACACGAGATAGGAAGGGAGGAGCGGGATGAAGCAGGTGCCCGTGAAACCGACGGTGGCCATTGAGGATCTGGACAAGCTCGACATCAGGGTCGGGACGATCCAGGCGGTGGAGGACGTCGAGGCGTCCCCGAAGCTGGTCCAGCTGACGGTGGACTTCGGTGAGTTCACCAGGAACGTCCTCGTCGGTCTGAAGAACGAACGTGACGACCCCACCGAGGTGCAGGGTCTGCAGGCTCTGTTCGTCGTGAACCTGCCTGCCCGCGCGATGGCCGGGAGGGTGTCCGAGGGGATGCTGTTCGACATCGGCCACGCCAACGGGATCCGTCCCGTGCTCGCGGTCCCCGAGGCGCCGGTTCCCGATGGCGCGGCAGCCGGGTGAGCGGCGTCGGGTAGACAGAAACGGGAGAGGAGAGACCGGGATGCGAGTCCTCGTGACGACCAACGCGGCCGTCGACCACTTCCTGCCGCTGGCTCCCACGGTGGCCGCCCTCGTGGCGGACGGACATGACGTGCGCGTCGGCTGCCCCGAGTCCTTCGCGCCGTTCGTCCGCAGGACGGGCTTCGACCCGTGGCCCTGCCGCGAGACGGCCGCGAGCACGCCGGCGCCGCCCGCGCCGCCCGCCGAGGAGCGGCAGGCGCGGCTGATGTGGGCAGTCACCCGGGGCTGGCCGGCCGACTGCCGCGGTTGGGTCGACTCCCTCCTGGAGCAGGCAGCAGCGTGGGAGCCCCACCTCGTCATCGTCGAACCCGTGGAGCACGCCGGCCGGGTGGTGGCGTCGGCGCTCGGTGCACCGCTGGTCGTCCACGGCTGGGGATTCGCACTCCCCGTGGGCGTGGACGAGATCGCGGCTGAGGGGATCCGCGACGTGTACGACGCGGTTTCCACGACCCCGTCCGGACCGGTCCTCGTCGTCGACATGGGTCCCGCCTCGGTCCAGGCTGCCAACGCCGCCCCGGCGCGGCGGTACCGGTACCGGCCGTTCTCGGTGCCGGATCAGCCGGTCCCCCCTGCTGAGGCAGAACGGCGCCGCGTGCTGGTGACGCTGGGGACATATGCGCACGCCGACGCGGCTGCACTGATGCGGGCGGCCGCAGACGCTGCGCTCCAGGCCGGTGCGGATGTACTGGTGGTGGCGGGCCACCAGGATCGCCTCGCCGGTGACCCCTTCCCCAGCGAGGTCGTCGTACTGAGCTGGGTGGACATGGTCGCAGCGATGCAGAGCTGTGATCTCGTGGTCCACCACGGCGGGGCAGGAACGTCGTGGACGGCGCTCAGCTGCGGAACACCAGCCGCGGTGCTGCCGCTCGCCGGCGAGCAGTTCCGCAACGCGCAGATCCTCGCTACGGCGGGAGCAGCAGCCGTCTGCCCCTCGCGCGACCACGACGGCCTCGCCTCGGCGATCACGTCCGCCCTGAACGAGCCCCGGCTCGCCGCACGGGCCGCGGCCATCGCCCGCGACAACCAGGCGTTGCCGGACACCGCCGACCGCGTCGGGGACCTCGTGTCCATCGGCAACTCCAGTGCCGTGGAGGCGACGTGACGAGAACAGACGCGACGTGGACTGCCCAGGACGTGCCGGACCAGGACGGCCGCGTGGCGGTGGTGACCGGCGCCAATGCCGGCATCGGGCGCGAGACCGCCGGGGTGTTGGCGCTCAGGGGAGCCACCGTGGTCCTCGCATGTCGAGACGTGGCCCAGGGCGAACGAGCGGCTCGAGGTCTCAGGACTCGAGCCGGTGTCGACCAGCAGCTGCCGGTGGTCTCGCTCGACCTCGCGTCGCTGCGATCTGTGAGGGCCGCAGCAGATGAGATCAGGTCCCGTTTCTCACGGATCGATCTCCTGATCAACAACGCAGGCGTGATGGCGATCCCCTTCCAGCTCAGTGCCGACGGCATCGAGCTCACCTTCGCCACCAACCATCTCGGCCACTTTGCGCTGACCGGCCTTCTCCTGGACCGGCTCACGGACACGCGGGGTTCACGCGTCGTCACCGTCAGCAGCAACGCCCACCGGCGCGGCGAACCCGACTTCGAGGACCTTCGCTCCGCCCGCGGATACCGGCCGGGAGCGGCGTACGACCGCTCGAAGCTGGCGAACGTCCTGTTCAGCTTCGAGCTGCAGCGCAGGCTCGGGGCCGCACTCGTCCCGACGGTGTCCGTGGCCGCCCATCCGGGGAACGCGCGCACGAGTCTGTGGCGCAGCAGCTCCTGGCTCGAACGCGCGCTGCTCGCACCCCGCCTGCGCTTCGCGACCGGATGGCTCGCCCAGAGCGCCGAGCAGGCGGCCCTCCCGACCCTGCGCGCCGCGGTGGACCCTGCCGTTCGGGGCGGCGACTACGTCGGCCCCGCGGGACGGTTCGGCTACACCGGTCCCCCGGTGCGCGTCGAGCCAAGCCACAAGGCGAAAGACCTCAACGCTCAAGAGCGTCTTTGGCAGATATCGGAGGAGCTCACCGGCGTGACGTACCCGGCTATGGGACCGAAGGGAGCGCGGTGATGGAACAGTGCTGGCGGCCCTGCATAGGGGGGCCGCTCGCAGCAAGAGATCGCACGCTCGCGCTCTCCTACGCCCATCCGGGACAGTCGTCCTGCTGCAGACAACGGCTGATCGACCAGGCGACTCGCGCCCCGGGTGGTGCGATCTCTTGCTGCCGAACGGCGCGTCACACCGCCGGGAGTCGGTCTCTGTCGGGCGAGGGTGCGGTCTCGCGTCGGCCGTGGGTTTCGCACTGTTCCGGGGTGGCTGGCTCGGGGCGGGCGTGTGAAGGGGTCAGGCGCCCTGCCGCGCCGTGCGCCGGTCCATCAGCTCTTGGATGGACGTGGGGAGCGTGGTCTCGAAGTCGATCAGCTTCGCCCAGGTCGGACGGACGACGATCCGCACCATGCCATCGACGTAGAGGGATCTGACCTCGTCCTCGAACCCCTGCCGCTGCTCCGGTGTCATCTGGTAGGTGCCAGAGATGCGGAGGTACTCCTCGGGGATCCCGTCCACCGGGTCGAGCTCGGCGACACCGCGCAGCAGGAGCACGTCGGGCGGGTGCACCTCGGTGTCGATGGTCAGGGCCACCGCCGGGTGACGCCGCAGTGCCGGGAGCTTGCGGGCGTTCTTGCTGGTGCACATCACGATCTCGGAGCCGTTCCAGTAGATCGCGATCGGGATCACGCGTGGTGTGCCGTCCGCGGCTACGAAGGCCAGCCGCGCCACGTCGCGCTGCAACAGTTCCTGGCTGAGCGGTTTCACCAGTACCTCTTCGACCTCGTGGGGGTGCATCGTTCTCTCCTTCGTCGGTACGGCGGTGTGCATGTCGTAGTGGGATCAGGCTGCAGCCGCAACGCCAACCGCGGACGCATCCCTTTCTGCGACCGCACGGGTAGTCCGCGTCAGCGCCGGGGTGAGACACATGGAGACGACGAGGGAGGCCAAGGCCAGCACCACGATGGTGTGGCTGGGCCCGACGACCTCCGCCAGGGTTCCGGCCAGAGCGGCGGCCAGGCCCTGGCAGGTCACGCGGGCCGCGGACTCGGCCCCGAGCACCTGGCCGGACAGGTGTGCGGGCGTGAGGGCGACGAGCAGCTCCTGCTGCCCCAGAGTCGCTGCGTAGCCGACGCAGGCGATCCCGGCGAGCACGGCTGCCAACGGGACGCTCGGGTGCCAGACGAAGGCCAGGAACGGCAGCGCGAGGACGATGCGGAGCCAGGCGGTCGACCGACGCCTGCCGACAGGGCTCAGCACCCGGCCCATCGCGACGTCCCCGGCCAACATTCCCAGCGCTGCGGCCACGAACAGCGGCGCCGCGGCGCCACCGGCGTACGGCACGAACAGCGCCTCGCAGCCGGCGACCAGGCCGTTCGGCACGCACAGGGCGACCATCAGGGCCGCGGTCGACGGGGTCGTGAGGAGCTCCCGGTTGCCCCGCCACGTCTCTGTGATGCCCGTGCGTCCGGTCCGGCGGGGAGCATGGTCGGCGATCCCGAACCAGGTGACCGGGACGGACAGGCCCGCCAGCACCGCGGCCAGCCAGAACACCTGGCCGACCGAGACCAGCTGCAGGACGAGCCCAGCGGTGGCGAACCCGACGATCTGCATCACTCCGACCGACACGTTCATCGCCGACCTGGCCACCACGTAGTCGCCGGCAGGCAGGACCTGCGCGAGCAGACCCCACCGCACCCCGCTTCCGATGGACATCACGTACGCCGCCACGAGTACGACGACGATCCGGGACGCCGGCACGAGGTCGAACAGCACCTGCCCTGCCAGGGCGCCGGTCAGGACAGCAGACACACCGGCCAGCAGAAGTCGTGGCGGTGCCGTGTCGGCCGCAGACATCAAGGTCCCGGCCCCCACGACCTGGACGATCGATGGACCGAACATCGTGATCGCGGTCAGGAACGCCGAGCCGGTCTGGGCGTAGACGAGGGTCCCCAAGCTGAGGCTGGCCATGGTCGTGGCGGCGACCCCGAGCGCGTTGCCGGTCCACAGCGCCCGGAACTCCCGGTGCCGGAACAGTCCGACGTAGCCCCGGCTCGACCTGCTCGTGTGCGTCATGTCGTCGAGTCTCGACCAGCAAGATTCATAGGTCCAATGCCAATTCTCGAAACAATCGTTCGATATATTCGATCGATGCTCGACGTGATTCGGCTGAAGGTCCTAGCGACAGTGGCCCGCACGGGATCGGTGACCGGGGCCGCCCGCGAGCTGGGCTACGCCCAGGCCTCGATCAGTCACCACCTCTCGCGCCTCGAGGCCGAGGTGGGCCTCGCCCTGACCCAACGGGCCGGGCGCGGGATCCGGTTGACCCCCGCCGGCGAGCTGTTGGCGCACCGCGCGGCAGAGATCCTCGGCCGCGTCGAGTCGGCACAAGACGAGGTGTCCGCGATCGGTGGCCTGCGCCACGGGAGGGTCCGCGTCGCCGGCTTCCAGTCCGCGCTCAGCACCGTCGTCACCGATGCGGCCGCCAGCCTCCGTGCCACCGCCCCCGGCATCGAGCTCAGCCTCACCGACCTGCACCCCGACCTCGCCCTCCAGCAGCTGCGCGAAGGCCACATCGAGATCGCCGTCATCTTCCGGTACGACGACACCCTGCCTCCCTACATCCGCGCCACCCACCTCTTCGACGACCCCATGCATCTGGTCAGCCAACAGGCCGGCCAGACCCTCGCCGACCACCGCGACTCCCCCTGGATCGCCGGATGCGAACGATGCCGCCGCGAGCTCGTCGAAGCCTGCGAAACCGCCGGCTTCACGCCCCAGATCAGGTACACCAGCGACGACCCCGTCGTGACGCAGTCCATGGTCGCCGCCGGCCTCGGTGTGACCACCATCCCCGGCCTGTCCCTGGCCACCCACCGCCGAGCCGGGATCCAAACCACCGAGCTCCCCGACTTCCGCAGGCGGATCTACGTCGCCACCTACGGCGAACCTCCCGACCCACCCGCAACCGACGCCTTCGTCCGTGCTCTCATCGAGGCAGCAACCCGGCTCTAGTCGGAACTCCGCAACTCGGCGAGCGGGCAACCGCACCGTCCCCCGGCGCGGTCTCAGGCGCTCTGTACAGCCAGGGCGACGCTGAAGCCATTGATGGGAGCGGTGTTCACATCGTTGAAGGTCGCAGATCGCTCGGGCCGTGTGGCGCAAGCGATCCATATTGACGTGTGGTGAGTAGTACATCCGCCGCGACCGCGCCCGCGTCATTCAGCCCGGAAGCGGGCGCGCTTCACTTCGCCGCGCTGAGACCGCCGCGCCAGGGCGCTGAGTCTTATCCTCCCGCTCATGTGCCCGAGCATCGGCGTGCGCTGATGGAACTGCAGTGCGGCCTGCCGTGGGGACTCATTCTCGCTTGGACCTACGAGCAGATGCAGCAGGAGCCGCGCTTCAGGTACGTCCGGCCCGACGAGGCGATGGCACAGATCTTCTTCACGGTCCGACGAGAAGAAGGCTGTCTCCGTCAGCGAGCTGGACAGTGTTCGCTCGTTTTGCGGCGCGGACTGGGTTCAGGCCTCGGAGCGCTCCTGGGCCTCCCGGGCCCCGGCCTCCACGCGGTCCCGGTACGCCGCCCAGTCATAGCCGTCGATGATGTTCCCGTCGCCGACGTACCTGCCGACGGCACCGTCGATCATTTCCCGCGCGATGTCCATGTGCCCCGCATGGCGGGCGGTCTCGTCGACCATGTGCACCAGCATCTCGCCGAGAGTGACCTCGGCGTACGGGCTCGTCGGAATCTGACCCGGCGAGCCCAGGTCGAGCGTCGCGAACGTCTCCTTCGCGTGCTCCCAGGTCGCGCGGTACAGCCCGATCACCCAATCCGATGTCGCCTCCGGCCGAACCCACAGGTCGTCCTGCGGGCTCGTCGGTGCGGTAGTAGAACTCGTCGTCTCGCGGGAAGGGACGACCGAACGTCTCCCCGAAGTACTCCGCCTGCAGGCTGGCCAGATGGAACGCCACGCCGAGCAGGTTGGTCGCGGTCGGTGTCATCGGCCGGCGCAGGTCGTACTCCGAGAGGCCGTCGAGCTTGTGCAGGACAGCCTGGTTGAGCCGATCGAGACGACCGACGAGGTCGGACTTCAGGTCCGGAGCCGTCACGCGGTCAGGGTAGGCGGGGAGATGTCGTCGGGCAACGAGGTTGCCAACGCCCACGCGGAACCCGACCAGCGGTCCGGCCACCACGCCTGCTTCGCTTGCGATCAACCCGATCGACAGCGCGTCCAAGCGGGCCTCGAGCACGGCTCGCTTGCGCTGGCAATCCACACGCGCCTCTTTCCGCCGCGTTGAGGCGTCAGGTCCGATGACCGGAACCCTTCGGACGAGGGAAACGAATCGCATCTCAGCCGATCCGGCGACTCGCGAGCGCCGGCTGGCGGCGGAGTGCAGCCGCGTTGTGCTGATGACGCGCGAGCTGCTGGATCAGCCCTGATCACCTGATCCGATATCGGCTGGACCGGTCTCAGCCGCGGCGAGCTCCGAGATCGGCGACCAGTTCGGGTTGGTGGACGACCAGAATGGAACCGCCCCGAGTGGCCCGACGAGGACGGCGACGATGATCGTGACGGCGCTGCCCAGGCCGCCCGGTTTGGTGCTCATCACGAACACGACGCCGAGCATGAGCGTCAGCGTGGTCACCTTGGCGCTCCAGGCGTAGGGTCACGCAGAAGGCGATGTGCGCGTGTCGACATGCCTGCGGTCTGGAGCTCGCGCTTGAGTGCTCGGCCCCTGCTTGCTTCGATGCCGGACCCGCAGACCGCGATCAGGGCGAGCCCGACGATGCCGGCGTCGATCCACGGGGTGTGCCAGCTCCACTGGGCCTGGGTCATATAGGCGCCGGTGCCCAACAGCACCAGCGTGGCCACCGGAAACGCGGGAACAACCGAGGCGATCAGGCGGCCCCAGCGCGCCGCCTCCGGAGGCGCCGTGACCTGCCGCAGCTGCAGGGCGGCGTAGAAGGCGACCGATGCGGCCATGGCGGCGATCAGCAGCGCCAGCAGGTGAATGAACAGCACGATGGCGTAGGCGTCCATGGGGACTTCTCTCTGGGTTCTCGTGCGTGGGACAGCGCATTGAATAGAGGTATACACTATTGAAATGGAGGAGCGCAAGCGTCGCACCTATCAATCGCCGGCGCGTGCGGCGCAGGCGGCGGCCACCCGCCGAGCCATCCTGGACTCGGCCCACCGGCTGTTTGCGGCCCGCGGATATGCCGCCACGACCATGTCGGCGATCGCCGTCGAGGCAGGGGTGGCGGTCCAGACGGTGTACGCCGTTTTCGTCAGGAAGCGGAACATCCTGTTCGGATTGCTGGATCGGATGCCGTTGGAGGCGGATCTCACGGGGTTTCAGGCGAGGCTTGCCGCCGCATCCGGCGATCCGCGCAGTCAGCTGCGGGAGGTGGTGGGCTTCTCCGCGCGCATGTACGGCGGAAGCAACGACGTGACCGAGCTGGCGCGCACGATAGGAGGCGCCGACCAGGACCTTGCGGACCTGTGGCGAGAAGGGGAACGGCGGCGATACGCCGCCGAGTCGGAACTGGTCGCCGACTGGCATGTCCGAGGCTTGCTGCGCGCTGAGCTGAGTGCCTCGGTGGCCACCGACATCCTGTGGGCGCTCAGTGGCCCGGACACCTTCAGGTTGCTGGTACGCGAGCGCGCCTGGGCCACAGACCATTACCGCAACTGGCTCGCGACCGCGCTGGAACGGGAACTACTTGCCGATCCCGCTCACGACTGATCAGCGTCCAGACCCCGGCGCCGCACCCAAGGCAGCAACCATAGGTACCGCCGTGCGCCGCCATCACGAACGCGGCGTCTGCTCGCGCCTGCTGGCGGGGCTGCCGCGATCTGCACTCCGAGCGTCCGCCGGCCGGGCCGCCCGTGGTCATCGGACTTCGCCCCGGACTGGGGAACCCATACCTTGGCCAGGTAGCTGCGACGCTCGACTAACACCCCAACCGGACTGGCCATAGGCAGCAAGCGCCGCCAGCCCCCGACAACCGCAACCCGGAGCGTCACTCCGTCGGAACCGAGCCCGCCAACCTGCGTCATAACGCCGGGAATCCACTGTTCCGCGCATGGTGATCTCAGCGCGCGTAGGTGAGATTGACGACTCCGGTGTCGAGCGTGCGGGCGCTCGCGAGTTGCAGGGTGGCCCTGACACCGTTCTGGGGGAACAGTGTCGTGCCGTGGCCGAGGACGACGGGGTGGACCGCGATGCGGTACTCGTCGATCAGGTCGTGCTTCATCAGCGTCTGGACGAGCGTGGGGCTGCCGTAGACCTCGATGTCGCCGCCTGACTGCTGCCGGAGCTGGGCAATGACCTGCGTGACGTCGCCGTCGAGCAACGTCGCGTTCCACTCGAGCGGGCCGGTCAGGGTCGTGGAGGCAACAAGCTTGGGGATCTCGTTCATCCGCTGCATGTACGCGCCGTGCTTGATATCGCCCCAGGCTTTGACCATCAGCTGATAGGTGCGCCGGCCGATGAGGAAGTAGTCGCTGGCTTGGAGGTGTCGCAGCGACTCGGCCTGCATGTCGTCGTTGAAGTAGGGGTTGGCCCAGCCGCCGTAGTCCTGCTCGCCGAACCCGCCGGGGTCCTGGATCACGCCGTCCAGCGAGACCAATGTCGAGACACTCAGCTTGCGCATGACGCTCCTCCTCGTTCGGTGTCGCGGCGCCGGTCGGCACCGTCAAAGATGCAGACTCAGCACGTGTCGCAAAGGAATCGGTCCTCCCTCGAGACTCACCCGGCGAGCGAGGAGTTCATCGCCCGTGCTGAGCGCTACCGGCCCGAGCTGCTGGCCTACTGCTACCGGATGCTGGGCTCGCTGGTCGATGCCGAGGACGCGGTACAAGAGACCTATGTGCGCGCATGGCGGTCCTATGGCGGATTCGAAGCGCGCGCCTCGGAACGGACGTGGCTCTACCGCATCGCCACCAATACCTGCCTGACCGCACTGGCCCACCACAGCCGGCGGGTCCTGCCCTCCGGGCTGGGTGGCCCGTCCGACGACCCGTCCCCACCACCGAACTCGACCGACCCGACAATCCGCTGGCTGCAACCTGTCCCGGACGCGCGGCTCGACCTGGATGACAACGACCCGGCGGCGATCGTCTCCGCGCGCGACAGCGTGAGACTGGCGTTGATCGTGAGCCTGCAGTACCTGCCGCCGCGTCAGCGCGCCGTGCTGATCCTGCGCGAGGTGCTGGCCTGGTCCGCCGTCGAGGTCGCCGCACTGCTCGACATGTCCGTGGCCGCGGTGAAGAGCGCGCTCCAGCGAGCCCGCACCCGGCTGGACCAGGTCACGCCGTCCGCCGACGGGCCCGCGCAGCTGACCGAACCGGAGCAGCGCGCGTTGCTGGAGAACTACGTCGCCGCGTTCGAAGCCGCCGACCCGGTCGCCCTCGAACGGCTCCTGCGCCGCGACGCAACGCTCGAGGCACCGCCGCTGCGTACCTGGTACGCGGGCATCCGAACCTGCCTGCCCTACATGGCCACCCACGTCATGGGCTCACCGCACCATTGGCGGATGTTCCCGACCCGTGCGAACGGGCAACCCGCCGTCGCCGCCTACACCCGAGCCCTTGGTGGCCAGTACGTGCCGTACGGAATCGTCGTACTCACCGCGGGCAACGACGGCATCACGGCAATCACCGCATTCGGCCAGCCCAGCCTCATCACCGCGTTCGGCTTCCCGGCAGTCTTGCCCGACCGCCCCGACTAGACCGATCCAGGATCGGCGTTTGCTCTCGTGGTGGCTGTGGGATTCGGGTTGGGCGTCGCCTACCGCAGTCGCTGTAGGTCGGTGGCGGTAGCGCCAAACTCCCAGTCATGCGCAGTCCGCCGGCTGCGGACGTGCGTCACATCGCCGGCATCGGCCCTAGCCAGACCCGGGTCAAACCGCCGCGTTGCCAGGCCCTGGCGGTCGTAGCTGTGATGCTTGTGGCCGCGGGGCCAACCAGGGCGGCTCCGCCAAGACGCGAAAACCTGCTACGCCGATAGCGGGCAACTGCCCCGGTCGCTGCTACGTCCCAAAGGCACCACCGACTCCTCGGGGTACGCCGATGAAAAGGACCCGCCATGACCCAACACGTTCTCGCACGGGGCATCACCGCAGCCGTCGCAGCCGCCGCCACCGCATCCCTCCTCCCCACCGCGTTCGCCCCTGCCCATGCCTCGCCGGCGCCCCAAGGCCAACTGGTCAGCGCCCGCGCAGGCCTCCACACCTGGCGGTGCGGCCCCATCGCAGACGAGAAGTTCACCTGCAGCCTTACCGCGACTCCCGACAGCGCCGGCTTCACGGTCGTCCTGCGCTCCACGCGCGACCTCCCCAAGTGGCAGGAGGATCCCGAACTCCAGCGCGAGATCGCCTACGTCGCCCGACACTGGTTCCTCACCGTGCAGCCGAACCCAGGGCTCTCGGAGTCTGACCTCGCCACCGTCGAGCAGGCCGTCGCTCGCGGCCGCCGCTGAGCATCCAGACCTGCGTTCTACCGCCGCGACCGCGGCAGCGTCCCGTACCGCAGCGAAGCGGCCATGTTGAAGCGCTACCTTCCGCTGATGGGAGGGCCCCGCCGCGACGGCAAGCAGGCGCCGCCGAGCTCGCTGCCTTGCGCCGTGGGCGGCGAGGTCCTTGTCAGTCTCGGGAGGACGCCGAGCGACGCGATCATCAGTTCCCAGAACCCGCCGGCGAAGTTGAGCCCGGCCAGTGCCACGAAGGCGGCTGCCCATCCGTAGGTCTTGGCATCGTGTCCGCAGAAGCTGAGGGTCAGGAGGCTGCACGTCGTGAGGACGAGCCCAGCTCCACGGCGCGCGTACCCCCACGCGCGCAGATGACGGAGCTCCCATGGTGGGATCACCCGTCGCACAGGAGCCCTGCCGCCGGACTTGACGAGCCTCGCATCAGCGGATGGCGTCGGCTCGTTCGCGGTGTGAAAGCACCAGTTGCTGGCGTTGTGTCCGCCGCTGGCGATCAGCACGGTGGTGGCCCTCCTGGCGAGAGGGCCACCAAGGTCCGTGTTGACCCGTGTCTACGGCGCTTGGTCGCCGTAGATGTTCTGGTCGAGACCGCCTGCGCGCGGGCAGGTGTCACCGGCCGTCGCGCTGGCCCGACACTGCAGGACATCGGCTCCCTCCGCAGGCTCGGCCCCTTCTCCGGACGTCTCCCGCGCATCGGTGCCAGGGACCGTGTCGCGCCAGTCGGTCCACACTCCGTACGTCCTGGACCCGACACTGTCGATCCACAGGTAGTCGCCGGCGAACGGAACCTGCCGAGCGTCGAACTGCTCGAAGTTGGGGTTGGTGGACACCGTGCTGAGCCGGGTCGCGGCGGCCCCGGTCGGGCCAGTGCTGGTGGGGAACGCGGTGGCGTAGGTGTCGAGCGCGTCCTGCACCACCTGCCGGTCGGCGGTGTTGCCGATGGGTTGCTGGGCGCACGTCAGTGCGCTGTGGCAGCTGGAGTCGTTGCGGCTGTCCCACCACAGCACGTGCGCGGTGCCACCGTTGACGGCGATGTCCGGGAACAGCTGGTGCTGCTTGGTCGGCCGGTCGACGAGCACCGGAGTGGTGTGCGCGCCGGTCGTGCCGTTGAGGACGGTGTAGTAGACCGCGGACAAGGACCCGATCCCGGGAGCGATCATCCCGTAGGAGGTGCCGGTCTGAACGTGGGGTCCGTAGGCGGCGTCGTAGACGATGTAGACGCTCTCGCTGGAGGTGTCGTTCTGGTCGGTCGCCGAACGTGGCGTCGTGTCGGCGCGGAAGAAGGTGTAGCCGGACGGGCAGGCGTCGATGCCGTCTCCGCAGTCCCTGGAGCCGGCGTCCTGGTGCTGGTAGCCCTGGAAGGTGACGACCGTCTTGGCGGGTGCGAAGGTGGCAGCACATGTGGCGCTCTTCGCGTACTGCACGGCGTCGGTCTCGGTCTTCTTGTTCCCTAGGGTGGCGACCCAGGTGACGTAGACGTGACCGTTGCCGGTGACGGTGACCTCTGGGGCTTGGACGTCGTTGACGCTGGAGGTCAGCAATCGGGGATGCGACCAAGTGGCACCGTGGTCGGTGGACCGGGAGAGGTAGATGTTGCTGCCTCCGTCGGTGAACCGTGACCACGCGAAGTAGACGTTGCCGTCGCACGAGCCGCCGGTGCGATCGACCTCGATGGCGGTCTTGTCGTTGAACTTGCCGTTCAGGTTGGGTGCCGAAGAGCCCTTCGCCACCACCACGGACCGGACGAACTCCTTCCCGTCGTCGAGGCTCGGCCCGTTCACGCCACCGGGGTTCTGGTACGTCGCGACCCACTCGTCGCCGAACGTCTTCTTGGTCCCGGCCGGGTCACCAGAACTCTCCGAGCCGGCGAACAGGCGCCCGTGGCTGTCCCAAGCCATCACCGGGTCTCCCGCGCTGGCCGTCCGGATGTGTGCACGAGCGGCGTACGGGCTGGTGTCGCCGGGGTAGCCGGGAACCAGCGAGCTCTCGAAGCTGGAGCCGCCATCGGTGGAGCGGTAGTAGCCCAGCCAGATCGGACCGGACGCGTTGGGCACACCGTCGGTCTCCCCGTCGTTGTAGACGCCGCAGTAGTCGTTGGAGCTGCCCACCAGCACGTCGGTGTTGCGTGGGTCGATGGTCACGGCCGGCTCGTTCTGCCGGCCCCGCGACCTGCCGCACTCGGTCAACGTGGCATCGGTGTACGGCTGGCCAGTCACCAACGTGTAGTCGCTGACGTAGCCACCGTTCACGTCGTTGGTCAGCCGGACATTCCCGGTAGCGGCGACCGCCGCAGACGCAACAGCCACGGCGATGCTTGAACCGATGAAGAATGGGATGAAGCGCCCCCGAACGTGCATCGAAACCCCCTAAAGACAGTGATCCGCACCGCACGACGCTACCCCCGCCGCCCGGGGCGGAGGAAGCGTTCGGCAGCTTCCTCTTCCGAGCCCTCCAGCCTCCTCGAGATCACCCTCCTCGACCCACGTTCGCTGGTCACATCCGAGCTCTCGGACGGCCCCAGCTGTCACCCGCACCTCACGGTCCCTCCAAGCCTGCGTACCGCAAGCCTCGCGCTCACTCTCACAGATGGCGGGCTCATCGAGTTCGTCGTCAAGCGCCACGGTTGTTCGGAGGACCGCTGCTGCATCAGGTGAACCACCGGGCAGCTCGAACCACCTGCGTCATATCGCCGGCTGACGGCCGCTGCAGGAGGCAGCCCTCAGCCGATGGGCGGGTGTAGGCGATGGCGAGGTGCCAATCAGACGGCTCTCACTTGGGCTAGCTGCTCGACTGCAAACTCGTGGCCCCAGCAACGGGCGGCGTCCCAAGCCGCAAATGCCTGGGCGGCCCTGTCGTGTGCGTGGGCATCGAGATCCGCAGCGTTGTGCGGCAGCACGAGGTCGAGGTCCGCAGCGTCGACATGCGCTTCGTCCCAGTCGATCAGTGCCACCCGATCCGCGGTCATTCGGATGTTGCCCGGAGTCGGGTCGCTGTGGACGACGCCCGTCGGCAAACCTGCGAGCCGCGCCCACGCTGCTCTACATCGGGCAACACCCTCAGGCGGCATCGCGCCGAGGTCGATCTTCGTTCCAGTCTCTGCGTGAAGCAGATCGCTTGACGACCGCCAACCCGGGCGCTGCGGCCAACCCTGCGTTACGCGATGCAATCGGCGAAGCGCATCGGCCACGCGACGCCAGTCGGACTCCGTTTCGGGAGGCTCGCCTTCCACGCAGGTCATCACCACCAGACCCTCAGCGAAAAGCCGGCCCGACGTCGTGGCTATGGGTACCGGCACCGTCAGACCTTGACGGTCGAGATGCCACAGCAGATCGGTCTCCCACGCAAGGTCAGCGTCGCTGCGGGAGCCGAGGCGGGCGACCGCAAGCCGCCCGTTGACACGCACGCTCCACACCTGATTGACGACTCCGCCGGATAGCGGTTCGACCCGAATGGCGTCGTCACCCCACTGCGCCAGTGCTTCCCATCCCATTCGTCACAGCCTCGCACTGAAGCCTTAAGGGCGGCCCTCTCACGCTCGATGAGGTGCGTCATATCGCTGGCATCGGCCCTAGTCCGACCCGGGTCAAACCGCCGCGATACGGCGGATGTTCCGGCATAGAAGCGGGTCCGAGAGTGGGTGCGGACGCCTGCGTGTCGCCGTCGGTCTGGGGTGGCGAGTGGTGACGTAGCGTGCAGTCCATGCTTCCTTGGTCTAGCGAGCTCTCGGGTCGGACGGTGGAGCTGACGATCGACAGCGACCTGCTGCGGGACAACCCGCTGGGAGACCCGTGGCAACGTCCGCTCTTGGTCCAACTCCCGCCGTCCTACGACCAGGACGAGGACGTCCGCTATCCCGTCGTCTACTGGCTGCAGGGCTTCATGGGTCACGGGGGCATGTGGCGCAACAGGTCGCCGTTCAGGCAGCCGTTCTTCGAGCTTGCCGATCAGGTACTCGCCGACCCGGCGGTGCCGCCGGTGTTGCTGGTCCATGTCGACGCCTGGACCGGATTCGGCGGCAGCCAATTCGTTGACTCCCCGGGGACTGGTCGCTACCACTCCTACCTATGCGACGAAGTCGTCCCCTTCGTGGATCAGCACTTCCGCACGCTCGCCGATCGTGACCATCGAGCGGTGGCCGGCAAGTCAAGCGGTGGTTTCGGCGCGATGATCACCCCGATGCTGAGGCCGGACCTGTTCGGGGCTTTCGCCTCCCACGCCGGTGACGCGTTGTACGAGACCAACTACCTCAGCGAGATCGGGAACGCGGTGCGCGCACTGCGCGAGTACGACGCCAACATCTGGGCGTTCTGGGAAGACTTCAAGTCCCGTGACCCCTTCAGCAAGCCATCGGACCAGCTCCTGCTCCTCTACCTCGGGATCTCGGCGTGCTTCTCGACAGACCCGGACGGAACCGTCCACCTCCCCTTCGACCCGACCACCGGGAGACTCAACGACGCCGTGTGGACGCGCTGGTTGGCGTGGGACCCCGTACGGATGCTTCAAGCACCAGACTTCGCCAAGGCGATGACCTCGATGCATGCCATCTGGGTCGGTGCCGGCAAGAACGACGACTTCCACCTCGACCTGGGAGCGCAAGCGTTCATCGATGGCCTGCAGAACCTGGGCATCGCCGACGACGTCATCACCTACGACCTGACCGAGGCGAACCACTGGACCATCGAGTCGCGCTACCCGGACTCACTGCGCTGGCTCGCCGACAGGCTGACCCACCAGCTGCCCAGCCGACTCCAAAGCCACAGATAGCACGGTCGAAGACCGCATCGCTCTACCAAACGGACCCGCGCCATTCCGCCGGGAGTCCGCGCGCACTCCCATCCGCGTCCCTTCGCCGCGACAGCGGCGGCGTCACTCCGCTACTCGCCGGGTGCCTCGGACGCGCGGAACGCCGAGTCACTCGCCCGGGCGGACGAGTCCGCACTCGTAGGCGGTGACGACCGCGTGAACGCGGTCGCGCAGCTGCAGCTTCTGGGTGAGGTGTGCGAGATGGGTCTTCACGGTCGCCTCGGAGAGGAACAGCGACTCAGCGATCTCCGCATTCGTGTGTCCGCGCGCTACGAGGGCGAGCACCTCCCGCTCACGCTCGGTGAGGGACTGAAGGCGTTCGGGCACACCCTGGGGAGCGGGTCCTCGACCGAACCGGTCCAGCAGCCGTCGGGTGAGGTCCGGATGCAAGACGGCCTCCCCGGCGGCGACGGTGCGGATCGCGTCGACGAGCTGCTCGCGACGTGAGTCCTTGAGCAGGAAGCCGCTCGCGCCGGCGCGGATGGCGTCGTACAGATGGCGGTCCTCGTCGTAGGTCGTGAGCATCAGCACACGGGTCGGCACCCGGGAGGCCGCGATCTCGCGAGTGGCGGCGAGCCCGTCGAGCTCGGGCATCCGGACGTCCATCAGCACCACGTCGGGTTTGGCATCGCGGACGAGGGACACGGCCTCCTTCCCATCACGTGCTTCACCGATGACCTCGATGCCGTCCTCGACGTCGAGGATCAGTCTGAGGCCGTCGCGGACGAGCGCCTGGTCGTCCGCGATCGCCACCGTCGTCATGCCGGTGCCAGCGGAAGGGTCGCGACCACGTGGAACCCGCCGTCGCCGGTGGGTCGGGCGTCGACACGGCCCCCGAACAGGGCCGCGCGCTCGCGCATGCCGATCAGACCGTGGCGTGCGCCAGTGGGCTCGTCCTCCGGGGTGCCGGCCCCGTTGAGCCCCTCGAGCTCGACGGTGGTGCTGGTACGTCGTACGACGATGCTCAGCGCTGCTCCGCGCGCGTGCTTCATCGCATTCGTGAGCGCCTCTTGTGCGATCCGGAACAGCACCATTCCCATGCCATCGGGGAGGTCGACGACAGATTCGTCGATGTGGCAGGAGACCGGCTGGCCCGCATGCTGCAGCGTCTCGGCGAGACGGGTGATGTCGGAGACCCCGGGTTGGGGCGCCAGCAGCAGCTCGTCCTCCTCCCGCAGGACACCGAGCATGCGTCGCATCTCGGCGAGAGCCTCCCGACCGCTGCTCTCGATCGCCTCCAGAGGAGCACGCACGCGCGAAGGATCGGACTCGAGAACGCCGCTCGCGGCCATGGCCTGCATGACGACCACGTTCACGTTGTGGGTCACGACGTCGTGGAGCTCGCGGGCGATCTTCGCGCGCTCGGACGCGACCGCCTCGGCACGAGCTCTCTCGGCCTCCTCCGCGGCCCCGCGTTGCTCCCTGCCCTGACGGGCGGTGCGCACAAGCACGCCGCCGACCAGGAAGAGGAGCAGCACGCAGGTCCACATCAGGTACGACCAGACCTCGGTGTCGTCGGAGAGGCTGAGAGCCGGGTCGCGCGTGTCATGAAGCGCACTGAGGCCCACGACGCCGAGGACGCCGATCGCGAGGCGCTGCCGCTCGGCGTACGCCCCGAGTGAGTAGAGGGCGGTGAGTGCTGGGAACAGCTCGAAGGCTCCCTCGACGCCTGCCGAGGTGACCAGCGCGTGCAACGCGTACGTCGCGTAGAACCCGATGGCTGCCACCTCCGGTCGCCGGCGACGCACGAGCAGCGCAAGATCACCGAGGAGGAACAACGGGAACGTCCACCATGTCTTGCCGACGATGTCCGTCGGCGTGCCGATGCCGAGGAACTCCTTGTTGAGGAGCAGCGCGACGAAGACCGACACGAGCCCTGCATCGAGGAGCAGCGCCCGGCCCGGAGGCAGGCCAAGCCGACTGGTCACCGTCCGATGCTAGATCCGGCGCACCTGCGGCGCCTCCGCTCCGGGGATGACCCGAGTCGTCTTGCGGGTTGAGGTCGACCGCCGACCGGCACGATGTGTCGACCCGTCCTGGACCTGCAATCTCGGGGCACCCGACAACGACCAGGAGGTCTCATGTCAACACCAGTCGCCGGTAACCGGCTCGTGCTCGCCGGTGCCCTGCTCTACCTGCTCGAGTGGGTGGCGATCATCGCTGCCGGCGTGAGCATTCCGGTCGGTGCGACCGCCAGTGCGCACGCCGTCACCTCGGCGTACGCCGGGCACGCGGACGCGATCGGATGGTCCGCCGGTTGGTTCTGCGTCGTGGAGGTCGGGCGGATCCTGGTCATGGTCGGCCTTCGTGCGGCACTGCCGGACGTCAGGCGGTTGCGTCCCCTGCTGGATGTCGCCGTGATCGCCATGGCGGTCAGCGTGGCGGTCGAGATCGTCGTGTACGCCGTGGCCGCGGGCGGAGCCTGGTCGCTGGCCAACGGCGGGTCCGCCGCCGACGTCCGCGTGCTCGACGCGGTGTCGTACCAGCTGAACGAGACGATCTACGGGCCGCTGGGCGTCGCCATGCTCTGTGCAGGCTGGGTGATGTGGAAGTCCGGCGCCTTCAACCGGGTTCTCCCCGTGCTGGCGCTGGCCGCGGGCACCCTCTTCACCCTGTTGGGCCTGGCATTCGTCGCGCCGAGGTTCTCCGGGGTGGCGCAGGGGCTCGGGGCCGGCGCCATCCTCTTGTGGATCTGGATGGTGTGGACCGGTGTGGTGCTGTGGCGGGCTCGGCCTCGCGCCGGCTCAGCAAGCTCCCAAAGCCCGACGTATGACACGGCAGCGGTCTGATCGGGCAGTCCGAGCACGCGGCGCCGTCCGGAGGGAGCGACCAGGCGGCGCCAGGCCTGTCCCACCCGCGGCCGTTGCAGGAGGGTGCGCCGCCGAACCCCGGAACGGCCCCTACGCCGATGCACAAGGCTGCGACATCCCGGCAGGCCCACCCCGGGCCTCCACGCGTCACTTCGCCGGCTGTCGGCGGCAGCCAAACGCTATGGGCATTGCGGCGGGAGGGCTCCTGCCAAGGGTCCAGGCGGCTTTCGCCTTCGGGATCCGCAGGTCTGTGGCGCCAGGAGGGATGCGAGGGGGAGGCTGCCGGTTCCGAGGATGTTGGACAGGCTTGTGACACGACCTACCAACTGATCGGGGGTTCGTTCTTGGCGGAGGGTGACCGCCGTGACGTGGTAGATCGTCGAACCGCCGCCGAGGACGAGCATGCCTGCGCCGACGATGCATACGTCGAGCGCACGCGGTCGCCACCAGACTTGCACTCCCCAAGGCAGCGGCGATCAGCAGGCATGCGTGTGTGCCGGCGATCTCGCGGGTCTAAGGCGTTGCTCGAGCCCCCACCAGCGCCCCGTTGCCAAGATGCTGAAGAGAACGCCGTAAACCTGAGCGGGAGCCTGGAGAGTCGTGACGACGTGAAGGCCGCCCGGCGGTGGGTCAGGCTGCGCGGGGGGCCGACGTCCGGCGCCGGCGACGTCGACCCCGCGCCCGGGCTGGGTCGACCGTCTCGGCCGGCGTCCGCCGTTGTGGCGACGAGCGGCGCTGGGCCGTGTTGCGTCTGCCGCGGCCGGCACCGGTACCACGGCTCTTGGCTGACCTGGACCTGGAGCTGGACTCGGGGCCGATTGCGGCCTGGTCGATGCCGACGGTGAGGTGGCGGTCGCCGGGGGCCAGCTCGGCCAGGACCGGGTGATGAGCGCCGTCGATGCGGGTGGTGGTGGGCTTGATGCCGGCAGCTCGGACCAGCGCGCGTACGTCGCGCACCTGGTCAGAGGTCATCAGGGTGACGACCGTGCCTGCGTTGCCCGCTCGCGCCGTCCTTCCTGAGCGGTGCAGGTAGGCCTTGTGCTCGGCCGGTGGATCGGCGTGCACGACCAGCGCGACGTCGTCGACGTGAATGCCGCGCGCGGCGATGTCGGTGGCCACGAGGGCCGCTGCCCGGCCTGAGTGGAAGGCCGCCAGGTTGCGGGTGCGAGCCCCTTGACCGAGGTTGCCGTGCAGCTCCACGGCGGCCACACCGCTGCGGTTGAGCTGACGCGCGAGCGCTTTGGCCCCGTGCTTGGTGCGCGTGAACACCACCGTGCGCCCCGGGGCGCTGGCCAGGTCGACCAGAACCGAGAGTCGGTGCTCGCGGTCGACGTGCAACACGTGGTGGGACATGGTGCTGACCGGCGCCTGCGCCGGGTCGGCCTCGTGGGTCACCGGCTCGTGAAGGAACTCCTTCACGAGCGCGTCGACCTGTCGGTCCAAGGTGGCCGAGAACAGCAGTCGCTGGCTCCGCCTCGGTGTGCGGCCCAGGAGCCGGCGTACCGCGGGCAGGAAACCGAGGTCGGCCATGTGGTCGGCCTCGTCGAGCACGGTGACGACAACGTCGTCCAAGGTGCAGTGCCCTTGACCGATCAGATCCTCCAGGCGACCCGGGCACGCGAGGACGATGTCCACACCGCGGCGCAGCGCGTTGACCTGAGGCTGCTGGCCGACGCCCCCGAACACCGTGCGCGTCGTCAGACCCGCCGTACGAGCAAGGGGAGCCAGCGCCTGGTCTATCTGGCCGACCAGCTCACGAGTGGGAGCCAGGACCAGGGCACGCGGTGCACCCCCTCGCGGGCGTGGTCCCTTGGCCAGGCGAGCGACCAGAGGCAACAGAAACGCGTAGGTCTTCCCGGAGCCGGTGCGACCGCGGCCGAGTACGTCGCGACCGGCCAGCGAGTCAGGCAGAGTCGCGGCTTGGATGGGAGTGGGGGTGTGGATGCCCAGCTGATGCAGAACAGCGGACAGGCGCGCAGGCACGCCGAGGGAATCAAAGGTTGTCAAGGAAAAGCCATCCGTGTGGGTTCTCTCACCGACAGCCGGATCCGAAGGTTTCGGTCGGCTTCGCACGGAGCAGCTCGACTGCTACGACGTGCGGACAGCACGCGGCGAGAGCTCGACGGGCTGATGCGAACAGCCTAGCCGAGGACCCCGTCCGAACCGGCATTGCCGCAACCTCGCGCCGCGGCCCGGGGGCGTCGCTCGGGTTCTGCCGCATGGGCGGGCATCTCAACCGTCGCCCACGAGGAGGCGCCTCTCATGGAGCAGACCGTCTTTTCGCCGGCTGTCGGCGCGGGCGAGAAGGGCGCCCTCGGCCGAGGAGCGGTGGGCCGGGCATCTTCGAGTAGGGCCTTTGGCCGCACGCCGCTGCCGCTACGAGTCAGGCGGGGTAGGGTCCCAAGGAGGTCGCCCCTTCCGCAGCGCCAGTTGGGCTCTCGCCGAGTAGGGGGCTGGGGAGGCGGTTGCCGTGGGCGATCCAGGATCAGGACCGGCAGACCGAACACCTGATGCAGGTCCATCCGCTGCGGGTCAGAACCTACGGATGCTGCTGCTGGAAGTGCATCGCAGTCGGGCGGCACAGGTCGAGGAGCAAGCGGGGCGGGGTGCCACGGCCCAAACGCTGCTCCCGATGCGGCGGGCTGCCCTGGAAGCCCTGGAGAACTACAGCGCGGCGCTGCGCCTTCGTGGGTGGCCAACTCCGCCGCAGATGCGACTGGACATCCAGCTGTTGCGCTCCTTGTGCAGCGCCACAAGCTCCCATCCCCGCGCATAGCGGAAAATACTCCGGCTCATGCCGCTGTCTTGCGCAGCAGCCATTCAGACCTGTGATCTCGTGGTCCACCACGGTGGGGCAGGAACGTCGCGGACGGCGCTCGGCTGCGGAACACCGGCTGTGGTGCTGCCGCTCGGCGGCGACCAGTTCCGAGACGCGCAGCTCCTTGCTACGGCCGGAGCGGCAGCTCTGCCCCCTCGCGCGACCCCAACGATCTCGCATCGGCGATCACGTCCGTCCTGAACGAACCCCGCTCGCCGCACGCTCCGCGGCCATCGCCCGCGAAGACCAGGGTTGCCGGACACCGCTGAGCTCGCCGCGGACCTCGTGTCCCTCGGCGACTCCACTGCCTTGGAGGCGACCTGATGAGAGGCGACGCCACGTGGACCGCCCGGGACCTGTCCGACCAGGACGGCCGCGTGGCGGTGGTGACCCAGGGCCGTCGAACCAGCACTGTCGTTCCGGAAGTCGTGGAGCCGGACGACGACCTCAGAGATGTCGCCGCCGCCCGGCGTCCGCGATGACCTGTCCCACAAGGCGTGGGGAGTCCAGATGGGGTGCTCCTCAGTTCGGGGAGTGTGCTGGGGCGGCCGTGTGGTGTGCGGCGCCGACGCGGTTCCGACGGGTCGCCCACAGCAGGTGGACGCCGGTGCACAGGCACCAGAGCATGAAGAGCAGGAACGCGGGGACGAAGTCGGCGCTGAGGAACACGCTGTTGACGGCGAGACAGATCGCGGTCACCGCAGCACCGATGCCGAGCCACCGTGGAAGTGACGAGGTGCGCAGGGCACTGACCGCCACGGCCGTGCAGAAGATCGCCAGCGACGCGAGACAGATCACGGTCGCGCCACCGCTCATCGCGTCGAGCACCTCATGCATCTGGCCCGTGTCGCCGACGCCGGCGCGGTGAGCGCCGAGCTCGGGAACTTCGCTGATCATCTTCACCACGATGCCCGCTGTTCCCGAGGTGACCGCAACGCGTGTCAGCCAAGCGTCGTTGCGGTCGCCTCGGTCGAGGACCGAGGAGACGTAGGCGACGAACGGCACGGCCAGGGCGATCGACCACATGCCGGCGGCTGCTCGTGCGGGGTCGTAGGCGTGGCTGCCGTCGCCGGCGGCGAGGAACAGGCCGATCGTGAAGACCACGCCACTGATGGCGCCGGCGCGGTCAAGAAGGGTGTTGGTCATCGGAACCTCCGTGCTGGTGGACATGACGCGCCGAACGTAAGCGGCACCCATGGGGCGGGTCTTCGGTCGCTGGGGCGAACCTGTCTCCCCACCGGGAAGGAAGGTTGGATCCCCCGGCGGACGGAGGCGCCGGGGCGCGATCCGGAGCTACATTCCCGTCCATGGCGTCGAGCACCCGGTGGAGACGGGTCACCAGCGCTGCCGTCGGCCGTTGGCCACCTGTGGTCGACCTCGTGGTGGCCGCGGTCTTGGCGGGCTCGTCGATGGTTGCCATCGTTCACGGCGACGAGTCCTGGGGATCTGTGACTCCGGTGGCGTTCGCACTGGCGCTGGCCTCAACGGTGCCGGTCGGATGGCGTTCACGCGTTCCGGTGGAGGCGGCCGCTGTGGTCGTGGTCGCGACCGCCGGTTGCGTGTACGCGGCTGCGCCCCACCAGTCGGCCTTTCAGCCCTTCGTCTCGCTCACACTCGCGGCGTACTCGTTGGGCAGCCGGGCCGAGGGGCGTGCAGCGCGGTTCGCGCCGCCGGTTCTCTTCCTCATGTTCGTCGGCCTGTCGGCCGCCACCTGGGCGTCCACCGGATCCCAGCTGGGCAATTTGGTGCCGTCGGTGCTGTGGCTGGCGGCGACCTGGGTGGTCGGCCGGAACGCCAGGTCGTCGAGGTTGAGGAACGACGAGCTGGCCAGGGCCCACGAGGAGCTGTCGCGGCAGCGGGAGCTGCAGCTCGAGGCGGCGATCGCGATCGAGCGTGCCCGGATCGCCCGGGAGCTGCACGACGTCGTTGCCCACAACGTCTCGATGATGGTCGTGCAAGCAGGTGCGGCAGACCGGGTGCTGACCAACGGACGGCCGGAGGTGCATGAGGCGCTCGAGGCGATCGCCTCGACCGGTCGGCAGACGGTGGAAGAGATGCGGACATTGCTGGGTGTGCTCCGACAGGAGGACAGCCCCATGGCGCTCGGACCCCAGCCGGGTCTGGCGGATCTCGACAAGCTGCTCGACGGCGTGCGGGCCTCAGGGCTGACGGTCGAGCTGCGCGTCGAAGGCGAGCCTCGCACGCTGTCCCCTGCGATGGAGCTGTCCGCGTACCGCATCGTCCAGGAAAGCCTGACCAACTCCCTCAAGCATGCAGGGCCCACCCAGGCACAGGTCACCATCCGCTTCGGCTCCGAGGCGCTCGACCTGGAGATCCGCGACAGAGGTGGAACCACGGTCGAGGACGGCGAGAGGCCCACGTACGTCTCGGGACTCGGGCTCGTCGGGATGCGTGAGCGAGCCGCGATGTTCGGAGGCAACATCGTGGCAGGCCCGGAGCCCAGCGGCTTCGCGGTGCGTGCCAGCCTTCCGCTCGCACCACCCTGGGCACCGAGATGATCCGCGTCCTGCTGGCCGACGATCAGGCGCTCGTCCGCGCCGGCTTCGGGCTGATCCTCGCGGGCGAGCCCGACGTGGAGGTCGTGGGGGAGGCCGCCGACGGCGAGGAAGCGGTGGCGCTGGCCCTGGGACTGCAGCCGGACGTGGTCTTGATGGACATCCGGATGCCCCTCCAGGACGGGATTGCGGCGACCCGTGCCGTGACCAGCCAACTCTCACAGACCCGCGTCATCATGCTGACCACATTCGATCTCGATGACTACGTGATCGATGCCTTCCGTGCGGGCGCCTCGGGCTTCCTGCTCAAGACCGCGCCGCCGCCCCAGCTCATTGCCGCCGTCCGGACCATCCACGACGGAGACGCCCTCCTGGCACCCACCAGCACCCGACGCCTGCTCGAACAGGTCGTGAGGCTGACTCCGGCACCACCGTCCCTGGCCCAGCTGACGGCTCGCGAGCACGCGGTCCTGCTCATGCTCGCCGGCGGGCTCACCAACGCCGAGATCGCCGAGCGGCTGGTCGTCGAACCCTCCACGGTGAAGTCCCACGTGGCCGGGGTGTTGTCCAAACTGCACCTACGAGACCGCGTCCAGGCCGTCGTGTTCGCCTACGAGCACGGCCTGGTACGACCCGGCGTCGACAACTCTCCGTCGTGAGAGTCAGCGCGTCGTCCACGGCTTTTCAAGGGAGATCCCTCAGTCGCAAGGCGTGGGTGTCGAGTGCGAGCACCTCATCGGCTCCGGTGGCGATGGATCACCAGTCGTCGATGGCGGCCCGGAAATTGCGTTCATCGGAGTCCAGGCGCCTTCCTCGTCCCAGCGATCGGCGAACACCTCCGCGGTCATGTCTGTCTTCAGCATGCCGGGGGACATCGGGAACACGCGTACGCCGACGTCGAAGCACTCGCCGGCGAGCGCTTCGGTGAATCGGATGACGGCCGCCTTGCTCGCCATGTAGGCGGACGTGATGGTGCAGGCCGACGAGGTAGGTCGCTGCTCCCGACGAGAGGTTGATGATCCGACCGCTTCGCCGCGCCATCATCGCGGGAAGGCCCCCCGAGTGCACGGCACCGGATGGTCTGTTTTGCTCTGACCGTTTCCTCAGCGTCGTGGGCCGTCCGACTCGTGGCCGGAGATCGTTCCCCGCAGCCAGCCTCGGAAGCGCTGGAGTCCGGGGTCGCGGGTGAGCGCCGGTGGCCACTGGAGGAGGTAGCCTCTGCCGGGCGTTGTGACCAGGGGGCCCACTTCGAGCAGCAGTCCACGCCGCAGATGGTCTCCCATGAGCGTGCGCCAGCTCAGCAGGACGCCGTTGCCGCTGATCGCGAGTGGGACGGCGCTGCCGTAGGTCGGGTAGATCACCGTGCCGGGAGGGCTGGCGTAGGTCAGGCCGTTCCCGGCGAACCATGATGCCCAGTCCTGCCAGCTCCGTCCGGTCTGGTCGACGTGCAGCAGGGGCGCGGTGAGCAACGCGTCGGCCGGCGAGTTCGGCGTGAGACCCAGCCGGCCGGCCAGGTCCGGAGAGGCGACCGGGACGACGGCCTCGGTGACCAGCTGTTCTGAACACATTCCCGGAGGGGCACCTTCTGCGAAGCGCACGCTCACGTCGTGGTCGAGGTCGGCGAGCTCACGCTCGTGGTCGAAGATGCTGAGCTGTACGTCCGTAGGTGCGACCTCACGCCGCATCTCGCTCAGGTGTGGCACGAACCAACTCTCGGCGACCGACGGTTGGACGGCGACTCGCAGATGGTCACGATGCCCCCGCAGTCGGGACAACCTACCCTCCAGGAGTTCGAACGCTTCACTCACGCTCTGGTGCAACAGGGCCCCCTCGCGGGTCAGCTCCGAGCGGTTGGTACCCCTGAGGAATAGCGCGGTCTTCAACGAGGCTTCCAGGGCCTTCATCTGCTTGGAAACCGCAGGTTGAGACATGCCGAGCTCGGCTGCTGCGGCCGCGAAGCTGCCGAGCCGACCCACCGCCTCGAAAGCAACCAGTCGCTGCAGTTGCCCGACTCTGCGGACCAGCGAGCGCACCCGGCCTCCGATCTGTCCGTCACCCCAACCTGTGGTTGGGCAACCCTAGCCAACCAGCGTCTGTCCGACCCGCATGCGCGGCCCCTAGCCTCCGCCTTGATGGAACTCCCCTGCACACGTCTCACTCCCGCCCTCGGGGCGACCGCACGACTGCCGAACGAAGCCGGCGGGATCTCCGACGAAGCGGCCGACCTGATCCATGCCGCCCTCATCGAGCACTCCGTGCTGGTCTTTCCGCGCGCCCGCCTCGATCCGGGCCGGATGGTGCAGCTCGGACAGGCGCTGGGCACCCTCGGTGCCCGGCACCATTCCTATGCCACACACCCCGACTACGACGACGTCGTCGTACTCACCTGGGGAGGTGACCAGAAGCCGGACGCCGCCGAGTGGCACGCCGACATGACCTACCGCAACCCGCCACCCTTCGCATCGATCCTCAAGGCGGTCGAGGTTCCCGCCGTCGGTGGCGACACACTGTGGGCCAGCATGTTCGCGGTACACGATGCCCTTGATCCGGGGCTGCGGCGCGACCTCGAACAACTCGAGGCCGTCCACGACATGGGAGCATTTCGAACCGGCGCCTACCGGCAGTCAGGTCACAAGGGGCTCGAGGAAGCACTCGCGCAGACCGGAGCAGCCGTGCACCCGGTCATCGCGCGCCATCCCGTGACCGGACGACCCTACGTCAACGTCAGCGAGTCGTTCACGCGGTTCGTCATCGGTCTGTCGGCACCGGCGAGCGCCAGGCTCCTGACCTACCTGTTCGATCTCATCAACCGGCCCGACTTCCATGTGCGAGTCAAATGGGAGGCAGACACGGTCGTCATCTGGGACAACCGCGGGACCCAGCACTACGCGGTCGCGGACTACCTCCCGCACCGACGCGTCATGCACCGCGTCGCGGTCACAACCGACAAGCGCACGCCAACTGCCTCGGCTGTGTGACCCGTCAGGGACGGATGTCCGCGCTGGGCGGAGGACCTCACAGCCCCGCCCCATCCGCGCGCCCTCCCCCCGAGGCGCCGGATGGGGCGGCCTTCACCACACCCGGCGTGTTCGCCCGGGAACCTGGCCTGGCGCAGGTCGAGCCCCGCCCCGAAAGCCGCCGCTGCCGACGCGGCTATCGGAACTGCACCGCTCCCGGGGTCCCCCGAACAAGCAGCTGCGCGACGTCTCGCAGTTTTCGATTGGAGTCCTGGCTCGCCTTGGCCAGGACCGCGAACGCCTGGTCCTCATTCAGATCCCGGCTGACCATGAGCACACCTATGGCGGCACCGATGACGCGGGAGGACCGCAGGGCCTGCTCCATCTCTCTGGCGTGCTCTCGGCTGAGCTCACCATCTGCTTGGAGCTCAGCGATCATCTCGCGGTCCACGAGTTCCGCCGCCTCGATCTTGTCCATGCGGATCTCGCCGATGTCGGCCCGGATGTCGGCTTGGTCGGCACGAGCCTCTGCTATCTCCGCACGGGCTTCTGCCAGGTCGGCACGGACTTCCGAGGCGTCAGCACGAGCGTCCGACCTGTCGGCGCGGGTGACCAATGCTGCGATGTCGGCTTGACCGCTCTTGACCTGGTCGGTCAAGGTCTCGATCAGCTGCCAAAGCTCGGCACCGTCGGGGCGTACCTCGTCCATGCGGCGATTATGGCGCGATTCCGGTGGCAGGCGGATGTCTGGGTACGGGCTCGGTAGCCGAGCTCGGCGGCGCGCGATGCTGGTTCGGCTAGGCCCGTTGGGTCGAGCCAAACGGCCCAGCGGGCCGCCCGAGTAGCGTCACTCCGCCAGGAGCCGGCGCGACCCCTCCGGCGGCGATCGACCCCCGAGAGGGGCCAGTTCCCACTCCGGCGGGCGCTGTCTGTCCCTCCCGCTCAGGCCGGCGAGCGGCCGAGGTAGGCCGCGAGCTGGTCGATCAGTGGAGCGGCCTCGACGTAGACGGCATTGCGGAACGGGATCATCGGGGGCCGCTCGGGAGGGATCCGGCCGCGGCAATCGGCCAGGCAGGCCCCAACCGCCTCGTCGTCGAAGCCGGTGGTTTGACCGGTGGCCGTCGCGAGGTCCCAGCCGTGGCCGAGGGTCTCGGCGAGGTGGATCCAGGCGGCGACCTCCGCGCGCCCCCGCCCACGAGGCAGTCCGATCTCGCGGTCCAGGGCGCCGGGCACGCGCCAGGCCGCGAGCATGTCCTGCAGGGTCTCCATGTACGTCGCCGCCGGGTCGGCCCCGATGGAGACCTCGGGTGCACCCGGCTCGAAGTCGGCGCCGCCGGCGATCCCTCGGTACTTCACGTTGCCGGCGACGACGTGGGTGACGAGGTCGCGGACGCTCCATCCCTCGCATGGGGTACCGGACTCCCAGGCGTCCTCGGGGATCCCGGCGATCAGCTCGGCGAGACGGAGTCCTGCGCGTTCGTCGTACGCGATCACGTCCACGGGTGAACGCTACGCCAACACATCGGCCGCGTTCGGCGTCACTGACTGGCTCTGGCGATCACGTGAAACTGCGCTGCAAGGCGGCGGTAGGGATCGCGGCCGCCAGCTCCTTCGTCGGCCTTCTCAGGCCGAGGACGTGCGTGGTGACGTCAGGCAAAGCCGCGGGTCTGTCCATCCGCCGCTACTGGGTGACTCTCAGCGTGAACGAGCGAGCCTGGTTCTCCTGCCCGTCGGCGAAGACCTTGACCTGATGCTCGCCGCCGTCGGCGAGTTCGGCCACGAACTCGGCCTTGCCGCCGCCATGCGCCTCGCTTTCGCCCAGTTCGGAGCCGTCCGGAGCGAGCACCTCGAGGTAGTACTCCGCCTCGGACTTGTTCTCGAGCTTGAACTCGATCTTCTCCCCGCGCACGGCGGTCAGCTCGGCGGGCTGCGTCACGGCGCCGTCCTTCGCGACTTCGAACTCCAGCTCGCGGTCATAGCTCTCCCCGGTCGTCGCCGTGGAGCCGCCAGTACCGCTCACCGAGAGCGCCGTGCGGATGCCGTCGCCGGTCATGCCGGGCTTGCAAGCCACCTGGTAGTCACCGGCAGCAAGGTCGACCTCGAGGGTCTGACTGGTGCCGGGGCCGATGTTCTCCCGCTCTCCCATGATCTTGGAGAAGTCGTTGCCGTCCTTGGCGTAGACGTAGACCTCGGTGACGTCGGAGCCGACGTTCTCGATATCGAACGCGTGCCTGCCGGCCTCCAGTGAGGTGTCGTCGACCCGACAGCTGTCATCACCGGCCTTGACCTGGTGGGTGGCGGCAGACGCGCTGCCGACGTTGCCACAGGCGGCAAGGCTGCCGGCCAACGCGACGGCCGCCAAGGCCGCAGAGGCGCGGACCGGGAGGGCACGCGGGAGGTGAATCGTCATCTGGACAGACCTTTCCAGTGGATCGTGCTTGTGCTCGGGAATCAGGCGCGGAGGGAGGATGCGGCCGGCCTCGAAGCGACCGTTCGGGCCGGCCACAGGAAGGCAGTCATCGCCGTGACCAGGTAGGCCGCCCAGGCGGTGAGCTCGATGTGGGTGGGCGCGGGGTTCCAGTTGAACGCGCCCTTGAGCAGGGTGCCGTACCAGGAGGAGAGCGGCACCTGCTCGCTCACGTCGAAGACGGTGCTGCCCAGCCCCGGCAGCCAGCCGGCCTCTTGCAGGTCATGCAGGCCGTAGGCGAGGACGCCGGCCGCGACCACCACCAGGCCGATGCCGGTGTACTTGAAGAACCTCGCCAGGTTGATCTGGACCGCGCTGCGGTAGAGCAGATAGCCCAGCACCGCGGCGGTGGACAGGCCCAGAACGGCCCCCAGGAACGGCTGGGTGCCGGTGGTTGCCTGGGTGGTCGACCAGATGAACAAGGACGTCTCGATGCCTTCGCGGGCCACGGAGACGAAGGCGATGGTCATCAACGCCAGCGGGCCCAGCTCGAGCGCGGCGGCCATCTTGCCCTCGAGCTCGCGCTTGAGGAACCGGGCGGTGCGCCGCATCCAGAAGATCATCCACGTGACCAGTCCGACCGCGATGATCGACATCAGTCCACCGAAGGCCTCCTGCGCCTCGAAGGACATCTCCGAGCTGGTGAAGGTCAGGATCGCGCCGAAGCCGACACTGAGGGCGATCGCCGCGACGATGCCCAGCCAGACATCGCGGATGCGGTCGGCGCGACCTGTCTTCACCAGATAGGCGATCAGGATCGAGACGACCAGAGCGGCCTCGAGCCCCTCGCGCAGTCCGATCAAGAAGTTCGCAAGCATCTTCACCCTCAGATCTCAGTTAGGTGAGGCTACCCTTACACATGAGTAGCCGCTTGACCAACTGAGGGCGACCCCTACCCGCTTCGTCGCTCGGGATCTCCACCCAGGCCGGTTGCAGGCACGGCGTCACCTGCGTGGTGGGCTCAGCGATGCGAACTGGGACGCCGACTCATCGCCGCAGGTCCGCGCTCACACGTTGAAGCGGAACTCGACCACATCACCGTCCTGCATGACATAGTCCTTGCCCTCCATTCGGACCCGGCCGGCCTCGCGGGCCTTGAGGAGTGAGCCGGCCGCCATCAGGTCGTCGTAGGAGACGATCTCGGCCTTGATGAAGCCGCGTTGGAAGTCGGTGTGGATGACACCCGCGGCCTCGGGGGCGGTGGCGCCTTTGCGGATGGTCCAGGCGCGGGTCTCCTTGGGACCGGCCGTCAGGTAGGTCTGGAGGCCGAGGGTGTCGAAGCCGACGCGGGCGAGCTGGTCGAGGCCGGACTCGCTGATGCCGAGCTCGGCGAGCATCTCGTGGGCCTCCTCGTCGGAGTCGAGCTCCACGAGCTCGGCCTCGAACTTCGCGTCCAGGAAGATCGCCTCGGACGGCGAGACCAGGTCCTGCATCCGCTTCTTCAGGTCGTCGTCGGCGAGCTCGTCGGCGTCGCAGTTGAAGACGTAGATGAACGGCTTGGCGGTCAGCAGCGAGAGCTCGCGCAGCAGGGGTACGTCGACCTGGGTGGCGATGAGCGGCGTACCACCCTCGAGCGCCTCCTGCGCGGCGCGGGCCGCGTCCACGACCGCGCCGAGCTCCTTCTTGCCTCGCGCCTCCTTCTCCAGCCGCGGGATCGCCTTCTCCAGTGTCTGCAGGTCGGCCAGGATCAGCTCGGTCTGGATCGTGGTCAGGTCGGACTCGGGGTTGACCTCGCCCTCGACATGGGTGACGTCGTCGTCTCGGAACACGCGGGTCACCTGGCAGATCGCGGCGGACTCGCGGATGTGGGAGAGGAACTTGTTGCCCAGGCCCTCACCCTCGGAGGCGCCACGGACGATGCCGGCGATGTCGACGAACTCGACCGTGGCCGGCACCAGCCGGGCCGACTCCATCAGCTCACCGAGCGGCTTCAGCCGCGCGTCCGGCACGCCGACGACGCCGACGTTGGGCTCGATCGTGGCGAACGGGTAGTTCGCCGCGAGGACGTCGTTCTTGGTCAGCGCGTTGAAGAGCGTGGACTTGCCGGCGTTGGGGAGTCCGACGATGCCGATGGTGAGAGCCACGGGCCGCGAGTCTACGGAGCAGCCGCGGGTCCCTCCGAATCCTCCGGTACGCCGGCCAGCAGCTGCACGCGGCGGGTCCACGCGTACCGGGTCACGGTGACCGAGAAGATCCACGTGACGGCGACGATCACCGCCTCGAACGCACCGCCCCCGCCCTTGCCGAAGATGCCGTGCTCGAGGTCGTAGAGCAGGTCCATGCAGCCGAGGTAGAGCCCCGCCGCGCCAGTGGCCAGCAGCCACATCAGGGCGGTCGGGTGCCGGCGTACGAGCATGACCAGCGCCAGCAGACACGCCAGCCCGAGCCAGAGGTCGGCCAGCGGGAAGGCGTTCTCGAAGTCGTCGTACGCCTGCGTGTGCTCGCTGGCTATCCAGTCGCGCTGGGTGAACCAGATGGACCAGTACGCCGCATCCAACGCGATCGCGATCACCAGCATCACGATCACGGTGCGCCGCATGCGCCGATCCAAGCAGGTCACACGCGTCGACGCCCGACCCCGGAGGATCCGGGTCGGGCGTCGCGCCGGGGGTCAGTGGTGGCCGGAGCCGTCGTCGCCGCCGTCGTCACCACCACTGTGGTGTCCGCCGTCGTCGTCACGCCCCGAGTGGCCGTCGTCGCGGCCGCCGTCCCCGCCGTGGTCGTCGCCCGGCTCGACCTCGGCGCGATCACCGTGGTCGTCGCCCGGCTCGACCTCGCCCCGACCACCGTGGTCCTCGCCGGGCTCCGGCTCAGCGCTGTGCCGCGCGTGGCTCGCGGCGTCGTCCGCGCCGTGGCGATGATGGCCGACCCGGTCGTCGTCCCGGACATGGCGGTGGTTCCCGCCGTGGTCGTCACCGGGCTCGGCCTCGTGGCTCCGGTGGTCCACGACGCGGACCTGCCCGGCGTCGTGTGCCGGGCCGTCGTCGGTCGCCGCGAAGGCCGCCCATGCTCCGAGCGCGGGGGTGGCGACGAGTGCTCCGGCGGCGACCAGGATGGTGATGCGCTTCATGGTGTGCTCCTCGGGGATGGTGCTCCGTCTGGGTCGTGCTCAACGGTCACCGAGTCCCGGTCGGAGTCGCCATCGGACGGTGGTCCTAGGACCATCGGCCGACCTCGCCCCTTGGTCGTCGGGCGGCGCCTCTAGGCTGGCGCGGGTGCGGATCGCGACCTGGAACGTCAACTCCCTCCGCTCCCGCATCGACCGTGTCGAGGCCTTCCTGCTCCGCCACGACATCGACGTGCTCGCGGTGCAGGAGATCAAGGCCCGCGAGGACCAGCTGCCGCTGATGGGCCTCCAGGCGGCGGGGTACGACGTCGCGGCGGCCGGCATCAACCAGTGGAACGGTGTCGGCATCATCAGCCGGGTCGGTCTCGACGACGTGACCGTCGGCTTCGACGGGATGCCGGGCTGGGGTGAGCCCCTCGCCTCGGAGTCGCGGGCGATCGGCGTGACCTGCGGCGGCGTACGCATCTGGTCGCTGTACGTGCCCAACGGCCGCAAGCCCGACGACCCCCACTACGTCTACAAGCTGGACTGGCTGGCGCGCCTGCGCGACGCCGCCAAGTCCTGGCTGGCCGACACCCAGACAGCCCTGGTCGGCGACTGGAACATCTGTCCCACCGACGACGACGTCTTCGACGTCACCCAGTTCAAGAACTCCACCCACGTCACGCCGGCCGAGCGCGCGGCGTTCCAGGCCTTTCTCGACGACGGGTACGCCGAGGTGACGCGGCGGTACGCGCCGGGCTACACCTACTGGGACTACTACCGGCAGCGCTTCGAGCGCGACCGGGGGCTGAAGATCGACTTCGTGCTGGCCACCCCGGCACTCGCCGCGCGGGTCACCGGCGCCTTCGTCGACCGCGAGGAACGCGCCGGGCAGGGCGCGTCCGACCACGCCCCGGTGGTCGTGGACCTGGCCGACTAGCCAGGACTGGCGCCCCAGGTCAGGAGCGGAAGGTCACCGCGGCAGCCAGCCACGGACCCGAGGCCCCGCCGGAGCCGGTGTAGCCGCCAGGGGCGGACGCCACCTGGTAGGCCTTGCTGAGGTAGCGACCGGAGGTCGAGTAGGACCCCATCACGCTCCACCCGCTCGACCACGTCGGGTTCGCCGAGCCGCTCGCCAGGGTGACGGCCGAGAACGCGATCTCGTGTCCCACCGTGGCCTGGACGCTTCCCGAGGAGAAGGTCGCGGCGCTGCCGGACGCGGTGGAGGCCTGGTCCGGTCGGGAGACGCCGGCGAACTCGTCGGCGGTGAGCCGGTAGGTGGCCGCCGAGGGGAAGGTCACGGTCAGCCGGTCGTTCGGTGCCAGCGCGTTCACCGCGACCCCGGACAGCACGACGAGCCGGTTGCCGTTCCCGTCGGTCACGTCGGCGGCGGCCGTGTAGGTGTTCCCGGCCGGATCCGTGCCCGAGACGGCCCCGGTCGCCGAGGTGCCGGACAGCTGCAGCGTCAGCACGACCAGGTCGCCCGCCTGCACACCGGCGGCCTTGTAGACGGTGACGTACGCCGAGGTGTGCGTCGAGGTCGAATAGTTGTTGGCGATGGTCCCGACGTACGTCGGATCCGTGCCGCTCTGCGCCGAGGCCGTCACCGACTTCGTCGCGGAGTCGGACAGCCCGGAGGTGTCGGTGACCGTCACCTTCACCGTGTAGGTCCCCGCCGTCGCGTACGTGTGCGACGCGGTCGCCGCCGACTGCGGACCCACCGTGGTCCCGTCCCCGAAGTCGAACACATAGCTGAGCGCCTGCCCCTGCGGATCCGTGGACCCGCTCGCATCAGCGGTCACCGGCAACGGCACCGTCCCGCTCGACGGCGACACCGACAACGCCGCCGTCGGCGCACTCGGACCCGCCTCACTCGCCGTCACCGACTTCGTCGCCGTGTCCGACAGCCCCGACGTGTCGGTGACCGTCACCTTGACCGAGTAGATTCCGGCCGCCGCATAGGTGTGCGACGCCGTCGCCCCCGACTGCGGACCCACCGTCGTCCCGTCCCCGAAGTCGAAGGTGTAGCTCAACGCCTGGCCCTGCGGATCCGTCGACCCGCTCGCATCCGCGGTCACCGGCAACGGCACCGTCCCGCTCGACGGCGACACCGACAACGCCGCCGTCGGTGCGCTCGGCGCCGACCCGCCGCCCTGGTACTCGAACGCTCCGAGGTCGTCGTACGGCCGTGGGCCCTCGGCCTGGGTGTTCGGCGTCGCGGGGTCGTCGACGCGTGGCAGCCCGGCCGCGTCGACCGCCTGCTCGCCCGAGACGCCGGAGTCGCCACGGTCGATCGCGAGTGACCCGGCCTGGAGGGTGAAGTCGCCGCCAGAGGCGTTGGTGAACCTCGGGTCGGCCTGCACGCCGTGCTTCTCCTGGCCGGTGGCCGCCTGCATGGCCGCCAGCGAGGAGTACGACGACTTGAACACGTACATCGTGCCGGGCTTGGAGAGGTAGACGAGGTTGTGGTCGACGGTCGTGGTCGCCGGAGCGGAGTCCCAGATGCCGATGTTGCCGGCGCGGCGGCTGCACGAGATCCCGTGGTACGCCGGGTAGACCGCGTTGTCGACGGCGATGTTGTTCTTCACCGTGTAGTTCCCCGACGTGCCCTCCACGTTGATCCCGGAGGTGCAGTTGTGGAACACCGTGTTGCCGATCAGCCGACCGCCCGTGACGTTGAGGTCGTCGATGCCGTGGTCGCCGTTGTTGTAGGTCACGTTCAGCGTGACCAGGCTGTTGTTGCCTCCCGGGTAGATGTTGATCCCGGAGTCCTCGTTGTCGTGCGTGACGTTGCCGATGATCGTGTTGCCGGGGCTGATCACGTCGATCCCGTTCGCGTTGCGCTGGTAGCCCTCGGCGTTGCCGCTGGAGACGTTGCCCGAGACCGTCATCCCGGTGGTGCCGCTGGTGAGCAGGATGCCGTGGTCGCTGTTGTCGTGGGTGAAGTTGCCGCTGACCAGCCCCGCCGACGTGCCGGAGAGCCGGATGCCCTGCGCGATCTCCCCCTTCACGGGCTGCCCGGCGGAGGTCACCTCGTTGCCGATGAGCGAGACGTGACTGCCGCCCGACACCGAGATCCCGGCCCCGGTGGTCCCGACGATGCGCAACCCGGAGACGGTGACGTAGCTGCGCGAGGACAGGAGGACGCCGTTCGTCTTTCCGGTACCCACGGTGGGCTGACGGCCGGGCCAGGCGGCGATCGTCACCGGCGCCGAGGAAGTGCCGGACGGCGGCGCAAGGGTCTCGAGGTACGTGCCGTTGCCGATGAAGACCGTCCCGCCGGGCTGGAGGTGCGAGACGGCGGCGGAGATGGTGCAGTACGGCGCTGTGCTGGTGCCTGCGCCGCCGTCGGAGCAGGTGGACATGGTCCTGTCGACGTACAGGCCGGCGTCGGCCGCGCGGGCAGGACCGAGCCCCGCCATCTGTACGGCGGCGACCCCGGCCACCAACGTGATGACGGCCCCTGCCCCCCGGAGCGTGGACACCCCCTCGGCCACGCTCCCAGGATGGACGCGACCCAGCTGATCCACCACCCCAGAACTCCGCGGCCCGTCCGGGCCAGGTGGCTACGACGTACCGCTCAGCACGACATGGAGAAGGTCGTGGTCGCCTTCCACGTGACCGTCTGCGAACCACTCGCGTCGTGGTAGGTGAAGTCGATGGCCTCCACCTTCGAGTCGCCCGGGGTCGGATCGACCTGGAGACGCAGGAACACGTTGTACGTCGGACCGGCCGCGAGCGTGAAGCCCTTCGCCGCGCTCCGCTGGCTCCACTGCAGGTTGCTGTCGCCGGTCACGATCTTCGGCGGCGGCCAGCCCTTGAAGGTGCCGGTCTCCGGGGTCGGACCCGTCGGTGCGATCCAGGCTCCGGCGTCGACCACGCCTTGCGTGTGCTCGGTCGCGACGGTGTCGAGCGTCACCGAGGACGACGCCTTGATCACCACCGGGTAGTAGAGGAACTCCGCCGGGTCGTCCCCGGGCTGCAGCGTCTGGCAGTCGTCGAGGTGCTTGCCGCCGGACCTCGGACTGAAGCTCAGCGGGCCGGTGGGTGATGTCGACGGCGTGGTCGAGCTCGAGGTCGGAGGCGACTCGGGGGGCGCGCTGGACTCCTGCACCCGGTGGTGTCCCGTCCGATGACCGGCCGTCGGCTCCGAGCCTCCCGAGCCGAAGCACCCGGACAGCAGGGCGCACGCCGCCACCGACCCGACGACGGCCACCCACCTGTGCCTGCTGCGACTCATGGGGCTCACGCTAGCCACTGTTGTCGGTGGTCCCTGGCACCCTCGCGGTCATGAACGTGATGTCGCTCCTTCTGCTCCTCGCGGTCGGCCTGGCGGTCGGGCTGGCGCTGGGGTGCGTGGTCGGCCTGCTCTGGGCGCGTTCCCGACCGGCGTACGTCGCCGGCCAGGGCCAGGCGATGGTCGACCGGGCCCTCCCGCACGCCGAGGTGATGCAGGGCCTCGACCGGCTCAGCGACCAGCTGCACGACCTCGAACACGCCCGGGCGACGTGGCAGGGCCAGCTCCACCAGCAGGTGCTCGACATGCGGCAGACCACCGACGGCCTGCGTCGTGAGACCCAGACACTGTCAACGGCGTTGCGCCGGCCGCAGGTGCGCGGCCGGTGGGGCGAGCTCCACCTGCGCCGGGCCGTCGAGGTCGCCGGGCTGGTCGACCGGTGCGACTTCCTCGAGCAGGTCCACCTGCACGACGGCCATGACCGGTCGGTGCGTCCCGACCTCGTCGTCCGGCTGGCCGGCGAGCGCTCCGTGGTCGTCGACGCCAAGGTGCCGCTCGACGCGTTCCTCGACGCCACGGCCGCCGAGGACCCCGACGAGCGCGACGGCCATCTGGCGCGGCACGCGCGGCAGCTGCGAGCCCACATCGAGCTGCTGGGGTCCAAGCGCTACTGGCGGTCGCTGCCCGAGACGCCGGAGTTCGTGGTGCTGTTCCTGCCTGCGGAGTCGTTCCTGTCGGCGGCGCTCGAGGCCGACGGCTCGCTGATCGAGCACGCCGCCGACCGTGGGGTCGTGCTCGCGAGCCCGACCACCCTGATCGCCCTGCTGCGCACGGTCGCGCACGGCTGGCGGCACGAGTCGCTGGCCGACCAGGCCCGCGAGATCCACCGGGTGGGGCGCGAGCTGCACGAGCGCATCGCCACGATGAGCGGCCACCTCGGCAAGCTCGGCCGCTCCCTCGACGCCGCTGTCACGGCGTACAACCAGTCGATCGGGTCCTGGGAGTCGAGGGTGCTGGTGACGGCCCGGCGGTTCGAGGAGCTCGACGCCACCGACGACCGGTTGGCCGACGTACGCCGGGTCGAGACCGCCGTGCGAGGGCTCGGCTCGGTGCACGCGCTGCCTCGGCGTGCCGCCGGTGACGAGGAGGCGCGCGAGCATACGGTGGGGCCGTGACCACGCGGGCGGCGCGCGCTCACCGGGCACGCACGGTGAGCGACGTGCGAGCGCGCCCGGACCGCGGCAGTCCCTCATCTCGCGAGCCCGGGCATCCTCCCGCGGCCTGGGCCTGGCGCGAGGGCGCCACAAGCGGTGGTGAGGTCGTCGCGCTGACCAGCGCGCTCACCCTGACCGCCGCCACGGCGGAGATCTGGGCCCGGAGCCACCTGGGGCTGTTCTTCGACGTCTGCTTCGTCGCGATCTGTCTGGCCGCGGCCCTGAAGGTCCGGCCTCGCGACTTCTTCACCGTCGGGGTCCTGCCACCGATGCTGATGTGCGGCACCATGCTGCTCGTCGCGTTGAACGGCGCCCAGGTGATCGCCGACCGCCACGACAGCGTCGTGCAGGCGGTGATCACCGGGCTCGCCCGGCACAGCCTCGCCCTCTTCATCGGGTACGCCGTGTGCCTGGTGACCCTGGTCCTGCGTCAGCGCCACCGGCGCTGAGCGGATGCCTCACTCCTCGAACCTGGTCGGGTCGCCGGCGCCGCGGCGTACCACCTCCGGATAGCCGTCCGACCAGTCCACGACCGTCGTCGGCTCGGCGATCGTCTCGCCCGCCTCGACCACGATGTCGAGGACGTGGTCGAGCTCCTCCTTGATCTCCCAGCCGAGCGCACGCGGCTCCGTCTCCCCGGGCAGGATCAGGGAGCTGCTGAGGATCGGCTCGCCGAGCTCCGACAACAGTGCCTGGCACAGCGCGTGGTCGGGGATGCGGACCCCCACGGTGCGCTTCCGCGGGTGCATCAGCCGGCGCGGCACCTCGGCGGTGGCCGGGAGGATGAAGGTGTACGGGCCGGGCGTGGAGGCGCGGATCGCCCGGAAGGCGTTGTTCGAGATCTGCACGAACTGGCCGAGCTGGGCGAAGTCGGCGCACATCAGGGTGAAGTGGTGCTTCTCGTCGAGCTGCCGGATCGCCAGGATGCGGTCTCGGCCGTCCCGGTTGCCCAGCCGGGCGCCGAGCGCGTAGCCGGAGTCGGTCGGGTAGGCGATCAGGGCGTCCTCGCGCACCGCGTCGGCGACCTGGGCGATCACCCGCGGCTGGGGGTTGTCCGGGTGGACGTCGAGGTACCTCGCCACGGTCGCAGTCTAGGTTCGCAGCGCGGGCACAGGTCTGGTGAAGCCGCTGCGCAGGTTCCCGGCGTACACAGCCGGGATGAGACGGCCCGCACTTTCCGCGTTCCGGCCACGCCGTCGGACCGCCCGTGTCACCCTCGACGACATGACCGGATCGCAAGCCCTCCGACGCGTGCTGCCCAGCACCGTCGTGCGCTTCGCGACGGTCGGCGTGGCCAACACGACCATCGACGTCGTGCTGTTCTGGGTCCTGCACGCGCCGCTGGGGATCCTGGCCGCGAACTTCCTCTCGACCTCGGCCGGAATGGCGTTCAGCTTCCTGGCCAACGGCCGGCACACGTTCGGCGCCACCCGGGTGACGGCGCGACAGGCCGTGCTGTTCCTCGCCACGAACGCCTTCACGATGTGGCTGCTCCAGCCGCTGCTGATCCACGCGGCGTACGACGTGGCCTCGGCACCGCTGATGCCGGCCAAGGTGGTCGCGCTCGGAGGCAGCGTGGTGGGGAACTTCCTGCTCTACCGGTACGTCGTGTGGCGACCGAGCAGCAGGCCGCGAGGAACGAGCGGACTGCGTCGTGAGGGAAGATTGCCCTTCGAGACGCCTCGTGCCTCGGCTCCTCAGGAACCGCACCCCACGGCCGAGCTCGCGAGGCCGTGACCGGCGCGTCGAAATCCGGTGACGGTGCCTGGGGCGGCTACCCCGCGGTCTCGACGACCTCGACCGCCCGCCGTCACGCCGACGCCGCGGCCCGCAGGTCTCGTCGTAGCTCCGGAGGCAGCGCGAAGATGAGCGACTCCTCGGCGCTGTGCACGGCCTCGGCGTCCGGGTAGCCGCGCTCGGAGAGGTGGCGCAGCACGCCCTCGACCAGCGCCTCGGGGACGCTCGCGCCGGAGGTGACGCTGACCTTCTCGACGCCCTCGAGCCAGGCGTCGTCGATCTCGGAGGCGTCGTCGACCCGATGGGCTGACCGGGCGCCGGCCTCGAGGGCCACCTCGGCGAGACGGACGGAGTTCGAGGAGTTCGCCGACCCGACCACGATCACCAGGTCGGCGTCGTGGGCGATCTCCTTGACGGCGAGCTGGCGGTTCTGCGTGGCGTAGCAGATGTCGTCGCTGGGCGGGTCGAGCAGCTGGGGGAAGCGCCGGCGGATCGCCTCGACGGTCTCCAGGGTCTCGTCGACCGACAGCGTGGTCTGGGAGAGCCAGGCCACCTTCGCGGGGTCGCGCACCTGGATCTTGTCGACGTCCTGCGGCCCCTGCACGAGCTGGATGTGCCCGGGCGCCTCGCCCGACGTGCCCTCGACCTCCTCGTGGCCGGCGTGCCCGATCAGCAGGATGTCGTAGTCGTCGCCGGCGAACCGCCGGGCCTCGTGGTGGACCTTGGTGACCAGCGGGCAGGTCGCGTCGATGGTCTTCAGGTTGCGCGCCTTCGCCTGCTCGTGCACCTGCGGCGAGACGCCGTGGGCGGAGAAGACCACGGTCGCGCCCTCGGGCACCTCGTCGAGCTCCTCGACGAACACCGCTCCCCGCGACTCGAGGTCGGAGACCACGTGCTTGTTGTGCACGATCTGCTTGCGGACGTAGACGGGTGCGCCGTACAGCTCCAGTGACTTCTCGACGGTGATCACCGCGCGGTCGACACCGGCGCAGTAGCCGCGCGGAGCGGCCAGTCGTACGCCGCCGGTCGTCGGCATGCCCAGGTGCACACTCATGGGCCCGAGTCTACGGAGGGTGACCGCGATACCCCGAGTCGGCGAGGACCGGTGGGGGCGGGCTGGCCTAGGGTCGCGGGCATGGCTCTGGAGACCTCGCCGTCGGCACCCGCGCCGGTGCGCCAGATCGCCTTGGCCATCTCGCAGTGGGTCGGGCGGCTGGGCGCGGTGTGGGTCGAGGGCCAGATGACCCAGATCAGCCGCCGGCCCGGGGTCGGCACCGTCTTCATGACGATGCGCGACTCGGCCGCCGACATCTCGGTCCCGGTGACCTGCGCCCGCACGCTGTTCGACAGCCTCAACCCGCCGCTGGTCGAGGGCGCCAGCGTGGTGATCCACGCCAAGCCCGACTACTACGCCAACCGCGGCTCCCTCTCGCTGGTCGCGCGCGAGATCCGGATGGTCGGTCTCGGGGAGCTGCTGGCCCGACTCGAGCGCCGCCGGCAGCTGCTCGCCGCCGAGGGCCTCTTCGAGAGCACCCTGAAGAAGTCGCTCCCCTTCCTGCCACGCTGCGTGGGGCTGGTCACCGCGCCGGGCTCCGCGGCCGAGCGCGACGTCGTCGACAACGCGCGCCGCCGCTGGCCGGGCGTGTCCTTCGAGACGGCGTACGCCGCGATGCAGGGCACCCGAGCCGCCACGGAGGTGATCGACGCGCTCGAGCGCCTCGACCGGTCCGAGCACGTCGACGTGATCGTGGTCGCCCGCGGCGGGGGCTCTGTTGAGGATCTGCTGCCCTTCAGCGACGAGGCGCTGATCCGGGCGGTGGCCGGCACCCGGACCCCGGTCGTCTCCGCGATCGGGCACGAGCCGGACACCCCCCTGCTCGACCTGGTCGCCGACGTCCGGGCCTCGACCCCGACCGACGCGGCCAAGCACCTGGTGCCCGACAAGGTCGAGGAGATGAAGGGCGTGACCTGGGCCCGCGACCGTGGACGCACCCTGATCCGGCAGCTGGTCGACCGCGAGTCCCGGGCGCTCGCCGACCTGCGCGCGCGTCCCGCCCTGGCCGATCCACGCAACCTGCTCGAGGCCCGGTCGGTCGAGATCTGCGACCTGCGCGACCGCGGCCGCCGTGTCTTCGACCACCTGCTCGCCCGGGCGCACGACGACGTCCGCCACCAGCGCGCCCGAGCGCAGGCCCTCTCCCCGCTCGCGACGCTCGAGCGCGGGTACGCCGTGGTCCAGCGCGCCGAGGGCGGGGTGGTCACGTCCGTCGGCGACGTGACGGACGGGATGTCTCTGAGCATCCGGGTGGCGGACGGCAGGATTGCCGCGTCCACGACCGGCGTGGAGGCGGACGCGATCGAGGAGAGCCATGGCTGACCAGGAGGCCGCGCAGGACGACCGGCCGGGCTACGAGCAGGCACGCGCCGAGCTGATCGAGGTCGTCCGCGCCCTCGAGGCGGGTGGCACCACGCTCGAGGAGAGCCTGGCGTTGTGGGAGCGCGGCGAGAAGCTCGCGACCATCTGCCAGGAGTGGCTCGACGGCGCGCGGCGCCGGCTCGACGCCGCCATCGACGCCGAGAACGGGTGAGCTCCGCTCGGCTCCCCGTCGGGTTCAGCGGCGACGGGTGGTGAGGGTGCCGGCCAGCTGCTCGAGCTGAGCCCGCGACACGGTGCCGAACACCAGGAGCGACGCCCGCGACGCGCCGTGACCGCGCTGGGCGACCAGCGCGGTGTCGCCTCCGCTGTCGGTCCAGGTGGCCCAGCGCGAGACGACCGACCCGTCGACGGTCGCCGGCGGGCCTGCCTGCGGATGCGGGTCGACGTAGGTCGAGAGGACCTCCGGCACCGACTCCTCCGACTCGACGAAGCCGACGTACCCTCCGTCGCCGGTGAGCATCGACAGCGTGAGCTCGGGTGGCTCCCCCGGCGACACGGTGATGTGCGTGGCGTACCAGCCCCGGGGCAGCCGCGCCGGGTAGACGACCTCGGATCCGGCCTGCTGCGCGTACCCCACCTGTGCCAGGTAGTCGACCCGCTCCGGCTTCACGTCGAGATCGGAACGGTTCAGGGCCCGGAACCCGACGAACGCGAGGATCACCAGCAGGGTCACGATCAGGGCGCCGACCATGCCCGACGTCGAGCGCTGGTACCGGCCGGCGCCCCGCGAGGGACCGCCGCCCGCCGGCCCGTCGGTCGAGCCCGGCGCGTCGGCCGCGCCGGGACCGTCGGGCGAGCTCGTCGAGACCACGTTCCCATCCTCACAGGCGACCGGGCGCGGCGCGGCATCGCCTGGGACGCCACGACTAGGGTCCACGCGTGCCGCCAGTGTCAGACGTCATCGTGGTGGCGGCACTCGTCGGGATGCTCGTGGTGGCGTTCGGCCACCCCCGCGGCAGGGTCGAGGTGGCGGTCGGGGCGGTCTGCGCCGCAGCCACGCTGGCGACCGGGCTGCTGACGTTCGACGAGGCGCGCGGCGCGATCGACCACCTGGCACCGGTGGTCGCGTTCCTGGTCACGATCCTGGTCGTCGCGGACGTCTGCGCCCGGGCCGGGTTGTTCGCGGCGGCCGCCCAGCACGTCAGCGGGTGGAGCCGTGGCTCGGCGGTGCGGCTGTTCACCGGCGTGTTCCTGCTGGCGGCCGTGGTGACCGCGACCCTCAGCCTCGACGCCACCGTGGTGCTGCTGACGCCTGTGGTCCTGGCAGCCGCCGTGGTCCGCTCGGCTCCGGCCGGGCCCGGCACCTACGCCTGCCTGCGGATGGCGAACTCCGCCTCTCTTCTGCTGCCGGTCTCCAACCTCACCAACCTCCTCGCGCTCCCCCACCTCCACCTGACCTTCCTCGGCTTCGCGGGCCGGATGGCGCCGGTGCTCGCGGTCGTGCTGGTGGTCGAGTACGTCGGGCTGCGCCTGCTGTTCCGCGACCGGCTGGCCGCCACGACCCCGGTGGCCGAGGTCGTCAGACCCGCGCCCGTCCCGGCGTTCCCGGTGACGGTCGTGGTGCTGATGCTGGCCGGGTTCGCGATCGTCTCCCCGTTCGGCGGCGACCCGTGGTGGGTCTCGCTGGTCGCAGCGGTCGTGCTCGCCGTCTGGGCGGTCCCTCGCGGACTGGCCCGGCCGATCCATCTGGTGCACGCCGCCCACCCCGGCTTCGCCGTCTGGGTCCTCGCCCTCGGCGTGGTGGTGGCGGGACTGGCGGAGGGCTTCCTCGGCGACGCCGTCCGCGACATCGCCCCGACGTCGACCGGGCTGGGTGCGTTGCTGGCGATCGCCGTGCTGGCGACCGTGCTCGCCAACCTGCTCACGAACCTGTCGGCGACGCTCCTCCTCGTCCCGGTCGTCGCCCCGTTCGGCACCACGGCTGTCCTCGCCGCCCTGCTCGGGCTCAATGTCGGCTCCGGGCTGACCTGGACCGGATCCCTCGCCAACCTGCTCTGGCGGCGGACGCTGCGCCGCCGCGGCGTACGCCCGACGACGTCGGCCTTCCACCGCGTCTCGCTCACCCTGACCCCGGTGTCCCTGGTGGCGGCGGTCGTCGTGCTCTGGGCGGTGTCCTGACCCCGTGGGCCAGAATGCCGGGGTGACGTCGGTGACCAGGTCGGGACAACCGCGCCTCGGCCGGCCGCCGGTCGTGCTCCTCGTTCCCGGTGCCATCGCGGCGCTGGTCCTGGTCGTCCCGCTCGTGACGCTCGTGGCCGATACGCCGTGGGACCGGTTCGGCGCACAGCTCGCGACCAGCGCCGTCCGCGACGCGCTCTGGCTGACGGTGCTCGCGTCCGTGCTGACCGTCTTCTTCTGCCTCCTGCTCGGCACGCCGCTGGCCTGGGTGCTCGCGCGGGTCGCCTTCCCCGGCCGCTCGCTCGTGCGCGCGGCCGTGACGGTCCCGCTCGTGCTGCCTCCCGTCGTCGCCGGGGTCGCCCTGGTCACCGCGCTCGGTGTCAACGGCTCCATCGGCAGGCCGCTCCACGACTGGTTCGGCCTCACCATCCCGTACACGACGCCGGCCGTGGTGATCGCCCACACGTTCGTGTCGCTGCCGTTCTACGTGCTCGCCGTCGAGGGCGCGCTCCGCTCCGCGGGCGAGGAGTACGACGCGGTCGCGGCCAGCCTCGGGGCCGACCGGTGGACGACGTTCCGGCGGGTCACGCTGCCGCTCGCCCTGCCCGGCGTCCTCGCCGGCGCCGCCCTGGCCTGGGCCCGCTCCCTCGGGGAGTTCGGGGCCACGATCACCTTCGCCGGCAACTTCCCCGGCACCACCCAGACGATGCCGTCGCTCATCTACACCCTGTTGCAGTCCGACCCGCTCGTCGCCCGCACGGTCAGCATGGTCCTGCTCGCCGTCTCGATCCTCGTGCTCGCCCTGCTCCGCAACCGCTGGCTGACCCGACCGTGAGCGCCACCCGATGAGCGCGCTCGAGCTCAGCCTCACCGTCCCGGGCCGGGTGCAGGCGACCGCCGTGGCCGGTCGCGGTCAGGTCGTCGCGGTGATCGGGCCCAACGGCGCCGGGAAGTCGACGTTGCTCCGAGCCGTCGCCGGCCTGGTGCCGGCGGTGGGCGAGCTGCGTGTCGACGGCACCTCCTGGGCGTCGCTGCCGGTGCGGGAGCGCCCGGTCGGCATGGCGTTCCAGGACCAGCTGCTCTTCCCCCACCTGACCGCGATCGAGAACGTCGCGTTCGGGCCGCGGACCGCCGGCGTCTCGCGCGGCGCGGCGCGGCGGACCGCCCAGGACTGGCTCGACCGCTTCGGGGTGGGCGACCTCGCCCGGCGCAAGCCCCGGCAGCTCTCGGGCGGCCAGGCGCAGCGCGTCTCGATCGCGCGTGCGCTGGCCACCGAGCCGCGGCTGCTCCTGCTCGACGAGCCGTTCTCCGCACTCGACGTCGGCGTCGCATCGAGCCTCCGGGTCGAGCTGGCACGCCACCTCGCGTCGTACGACGGCGTCACGCTGCTGGTCACCCACGACGCGATCGACGCGCTGACCCTCGCAGACGTGGTGTGGGTGCTCGACGACGGGAAGCTCGTGCAGGTCGGTCCGCCCCGCGAGGTGGCCGCCTCTCCGCTCACGCGCCACGTCGCGCGACTGGTCGGCCTGAACGTGCTGGCCGAAGGCGACCGCTTCCTCTCCTTCAGCCCGAGCGAGGTAACGGTCTCTCCGGCCGAGCCGACCGGATCGGCCCGGCACCGCTGGCCCGGGACCGTGACCAGCCTGGCCCCGCACGGCGACGCCGTACGCCTGCTGGTGTCCGGCGAGCACGAGCTGCTGGCCGACGTGACCCAGGCCGCGGTCGCCGAGCTGGAGCTGGCGCCGGGCCGGGCGGTGTGGCTGTCGGTGAAGGAGACGGCCGTGCGCAGCTACGCCGCCGAGCCGGGATCCCGGTCCTGACCGATAAACTCCGGGCATGACGGTCACATCGGAGAGCCTGGAGCCCGCGCCCGACTCGCCGGACCGCAACCTGGCGCTCGAGCTCGTCCGGGTCACCGAGGCCGCGGCCCTGGCCGCCGCGCGCTGGGTGGGCCGCGGCGACAAGGACGGCGCCGACGGCGTCGCCGTCGATGCGATGCGGAAGATGATCTCGACCGTCCAGATGCGCGGGGTCGTCGTGATCGGGGAGGGTGAGAAGGACAACGCCCCGATGCTGTTCAACGGCGAGGAGGTCGGCGACGGCACTGGCGCGGAGTGCGACGTCGCCGTCGACCCGATCGACGGCACCACGCTCACCGCCAAGGGCATGAACAACGCCGTCTCCGTGATGGCGGTGGCCCCTCGCGGATCGATGTACGACCCCTCCGCCGTATTCTACATGGAGAAGCTGGTCACCGGTCCCGAGGCTGCCGGAGTCGTGGACATCCGCGCGTCGGTCGCCGAGAACGTCCACGCGGTCGCCAAGTCCAAGGGATCCCGGCCCGAGGACGTCACCGTGGTCATGCTCGACCGCCCCCGGCACGAGAAGCTGGCCGACGAAGTGCGCGCGACCGGGGCCCGGATCAAGTTCATCGTCGACGGCGACGTGGCCGGCGCGATCATGGCGGCGCGCCCCAACACCGGCATCGACATGCTGCTGGGCGTCGGCGGTACGCCGGAGGGCATCATCGCCGCCTGTGCGATGAAGTGCGTCGGCGGCGTCATCCAGGGCCGGCTCTGGCCGAAGGACGACGACGAGCGCCAGCGGGCCATCGACGCGGGTCACGACCTCGACCCCGACCACTTCCTCTCGACCGACGACCTGGTCACCGGCGACGACTGCTTCTTCGTGGCCAGCGGGATCACCGACGGCGAGCTCATGCAGGGCGTCCACTTCCGCGCCCACGGGGCCACGTCCCAGTCGCTGGTGATGCGCTCCCGGAGCGGCACGGTGCGGCTGATCTCCAGCGAGCACCAGTTCGAGAAGCTCCACCAGCTCTGAGGGTCGCGGCTGGGCGTGGACGGTTCATCACGCTGGGTGGTCGAACCCGTCCTTGGCCAGCGGAACTCCACTGGCCCAGCGCCGGTTCACCTGCTCAGCGTGATGAACCGTCCACCACCGACCGCCCGCCCACCGCATCAACCACCGCCCGGATCACCGCCGGGTCGACCACCATGCCCAGGTGCGACGAGCGCACCTCGACGGCGGTGGCGAGCGGGTCGATGCACGCCCGCCAGTCGACGATGCCGTCGCGCCGCGAGTAGACGGCGGTGAAGGAGACGTCGGGCGTGAGGGCCTGACGGCTCTCGTCGAAGCTGGTCCGCGCACAGTCCCCGGCGACGCACTCGAGCGCCATCAGCCCCGGCACGCCGACCCGGCTCAACCGCACCAGCGCCTCCAGGCTCCGGGTCAGCGCGACGTGGTGGGCGCCGGGGGCGAGCATCGGGCTGCCGAGGGTGACGATCCCCGAGACCAGGTCGGGACGGCGTACGGCGAGACCCCGGGCGAGCAGGCCCCCGAGGCTGTGCCCGACCAGGGTGACCCGGCGACCGCGACGCGCCGCCACGGCCTCGAGCCGGGACTCCAGCAGGGCCGTGGCGCGGGCCGTGCACCGGACGTTGGCGAGGATGCGCGAGCGGTAGGTGCGGTGCCCCTGCTCGCGCAGGGCCTTGGCCAGCGCGGACAGGGTGGCGTCGCCGGCCAGGAACCCGGGGATCAGGACGACCGGGTCGAGGTCGCGGGGCTCGGTCCGGGCGGCCCTCGGCGCACCGCGGCCGCCGATCCTCGGGCCGCACCGCGACCAGGCCAGGCGACCCAGCTCGGTGACCACGCGTGCCTCGCGCAGCACGGCGGCGCGCCCGGGGGCGACGTACCCCTCCGGGAGCAGGAAGTCGGCGACGGCGAACGTGGCCACGAGCACCGACGGTACGGCGTCGCGCACCCGGCGTCCGGCGATCACCCCGAACGTCGTCGTGTCGCGATCATGGGGTTGACTTGCGGCATGGCCGGCCCGGCATCCGCGACGCCCGAGACCCCGCCCCCGTCCGAGGGCGAAGAGGCGGTCGCGACAGCGCCGGTGGGGGTGTCGTCGGAGCTGTTCGCGCACGTGTCGACGGGGGTCGAGCTGTGCTACCGGACGTACGGCGACCCCGCGGACGAGCCGATCCTCCTGCTGATGGGTCTCGGCAGCCCGCTGACCTGGTGGGACCCGGACCTGTGCTCGATGCTCGCCCGCCGCGGCTACTTCGTGGTCACCCCCGACAACCGCGACGTCGGGCGCTCGACCAAGGTCGCCGGCCGGGTGACCCGGTCCATGCTGGTGCGGGCCTTCGTCGGCGCCCCGGTGCGAACGCCGTACTCGATGGGCGACCTGGCCCGCGACTCGTTCGCGCTGCTCGACCACCTCGGCATCGAGAAGGCCCACGTCGTCGGCGTGTCGATGGGCGGGATGATCGCCCAGACGATGGCGATCGACGAGCCCGAGCGGGTCCGCTCGCTGACCAGCATCATGTCCACGACCGGCCGGCGCACCGTCGGCTGGCAGCATCCGCGGCTGTTCCCGGCCCTGCTGCGGCCGCTGTGCCCCGGCCGGGAGGCGTACGCCGAGGACAGCGTGGCGATGTGGCGGCTGATCGGGTCACCCGGCTTCCCGCGCCCCGAGGAGGACACCCGCGAGGTGGCCAACGAGACCTACGACCGCGGCATCTCGCCGGGCGGGACGCTCCGGCAGATGATGGCGATCCTGACCCAGCCCGACCGTTCCCGTCGCCTTGGCGACGTCCGCGTCCCCACGCTCGTCATCCACGGCCTCGCCGACCGGATGGTCCACGTCTCGGGCGGCCGGTCGACCGCTGCGGCCGTCCCCGGAGCGGAGCTGATCCTGGTCGAGGGCATGGGGCACGACCTGCCACGCGAGCTGTTCGCGATGTTCGTCGACGCCATCGACCGGACCGCCCGTCGATCCGGGCGGCGCTGAGGGAGCCGGCGCGAGGGCGACCAGAGCGTCCCTCCTGTCACTCCAGCCCCATGGCGGAGCAACTCCCGTCGCTTCTCGGGGGTTGCAACGGTCGAGAGGCGCAGGGATCCCCGGCGCACCGGGGATCCCGCCGAACATCCCGCCTACGTCAGCCGCTGCCCGGTGACCTTGTCGAAGACATGGACGTGAGCGGGGTCGGCGTTCACGTGGACCACCTCGCCCTTGCCCGCCGAGGAACGGGCAGGGACCCGCACGACGACCGTGGCGGGAGTCCCGGACACGTCGGAGGTGCCGTAGACGTAGCCGTCGGACCCGAGCTCCTCGACCACGGTCACCTTGACCGGCAGACCGCCGTCGTCCGGACCCACCACCCGCCAGGCCTCGGGCCGGACGCCGATCACGACCTCGCCGGAGATGCTCCTCCCGGACGCCGGGCTCAGCGGTACGTCGTACCCTCCGACGCTGGCGACACCGTTGGCCGCCTTGGCCTCGATCAGGTTCATCTGGGGTGAGCCGATGAACCCGGCCACGAACAGGTTTGCCGGCTTGTCGTACAACCCGAGCGGGGTGTCGACCTGCTGGAGCACCCCGGCCTCCATCACCGCCACCCGGTCGCCCATGGTCATCGCCTCGATCTGGTCGTGGGTGACGTAGACCGTGGTCACCCCCAGGTCGGCCTGGAGCCGGGCGATGTCGGTCCGGGTCTGCACCCGCATCTTCGCGTCCAGGTTCGACAACGGCTCGTCCATGCAGAACACCTGGGGGTTGCGCACGATCGCGCGACCCATCGCCACCCGCTGCCGCTGGCCGCCGGAGAGCGCCTTCGGCTTGCGGCCCAGGTAGTCGGTCAGCCCGAGCAGCTTGGCCGCGTCCTCGACCCGGCGGCGGCGCTCCGCGGCCGAGACCTTCCCCATCTTCAGCGCGAAGCCCATGTTCTCGGCGACCGTCATGTGCGGGTACAGCGCGTAGTTCTGGAACACCATCGCGATGTCGCGGTCCTTGGGCGGCACCCGGGTCACGTCGCGGTCGCCGATCAGCACTCGGCCTTCATCGACCTCCTCCAACCCCGCCAGCATCCGCAAGGTCGTGGACTTCCCGCATCCCGACGGCCCGACCAGGACCATGAACTCGCCGTCCTGGATCTCCAGATCCATGCCGGACACGGCTGGGGCGTCGGTCCCCGGATACCAGCGCTGGGCCTTCTCGAAGGTCACTGTGGCCATGACGATGTACTCCCTCCACCGGCAGGTACGTGCCGGACGATCCGTTGTGAAGTGGTGCCGGTCACCCTAGTGCCCACGGGGCCTCGACGGGGATGCATCGGGTCGCGATCCAGTGCGTGAGACGCCGCCCTCGCCGCCGGGAACGCGGAACCCGGGACGCACAGACGACGGGATCCGTCAAGCCTTGCGAACCTCTGCGAATGCGACTAGACGTGAGGTAGTTCACTTCGTGGAGGGAGCGCACACCATGCACATCCCCAGGCGATCTCGGGGGGCTGCCGTTCCCTCCGGGGGGACCTCGGCCAGGCGACGCGTGACCGGGTCTCTTGCCGTCCTCGCCACGGCCGCGGGGCTCCTCACCGCGTGCGGCGGCAACGGCGGCCCACCCACACTCATCTGGTACACGAACCCCGACCCCGGCGGCCAGGCGGCGATCGCCGCGCGGTGCACGGCCGCCAGCAACGGCGCCTACAAGATCGAGACCCAGGTGCTGCCCCAGGACGCGACCGAGCAGCGCGTCCAGCTCGCGCGGCGTCTCGCCGCGAACGACAGCAGCATCGACCTGATGAGTCTCGACCCGGCCTTCACCGCGGAGTTCGCGGCCGCGGACTTCGTCGTTCCGGTGCCTCAGAGCGTCCAGCAGAAGCTGCCCCAGGCCTTCAAGGGCGCGGTGACGGCGTCGACCTGGGACAACAAGCTGGTGGTGGCGCCGTTCTGGTCCAACGTGCAGGCGCTGTGGTACCGCAAGTCCTTCGCCCAGAAGGCCGGCCTCGACATGAGCAAGCCCGTGACCTGGGACCAGATCATCAAGGCCGCCGCGGACAACGGCGGCACGGTCGGCGTCCAGGCCGACAAGTACGAGGGGTACGTCGTGTGGATCAACGCCCTCGTGATGGGTGCCGGCGGCAACCTGGTGACCGACCCGAACGCCGGGGTGGATGCCAACGTCGATGTGAACTCCCAGGCCGGTGAGGATGCCGCGAAGGTGATCGACACGCTCGCGCACTCCAAGGCCGCCGAACCCGACCTGTCGGTGTCCAACGAGGGCACCGTGCTGGCACCGTTCGCGACCGACAAGGGCGCCTTCCAGGTGAACTGGACGTTCATCTACTCCAACTACGCCACCGACAAGGCCACCCTGAACGACCTGGGCTGGGCGCCGTACCCCGAGACCGTCCAGGGCCAGCCGTCGCGTCCGCCGTACGGCGGCATCGGCATCGGCGTGAGCTCGACGTCGACGCACCAGGACCTGGACTGGCAGGCGGTCGAGTGCATCACCTCCCCGGACAACCAGGGCCAGTACGCCGTCGACACCGGCAACATGCCCTCCAGCCAGGCCGGCTACGCCTACGACAAGCTCAAGAAGGCCTACCCGGCGAGCCTGCTGCAGCTGTTCCAGCAGGAGGTGGACGACGCGGGTCCGCGTCCGCTGACGCCGTACTGGAGTGACATCTCCAGTGCCCTCCAGAACTCCTGGCACCCCGCCAGCTCCGTGTCGTCGAGCACCCCGGCGAGCTCGCAGACGTACATCCAGCAGGTCCTGGAAGGGAAGAAGCTGTTGTGAGTACCACCGTCGCGACCCCAGCACAGACCGAAACCGCGCCGCGCAAGGCGTCGATGAGCGACCGCTCGGTCGCCGAGAACCGACTGGGCCAGAAGCTCGTCGCTCCGGCCGTGATCGTCATGGTGCTGGTGACGGCGTACCCGATGATCCAGGCGCTCTACCTGTCGTTGTTCCGCTACCGGCTGACCACGCCGAACGACAGAAGCTTCGTCGGGCTCGACAACTACGGCGTCATCCTGGGCGACTCGCTGTTCTGGAAGGACACGCTCAACACCGTGATCATCATGGTGGCGACCGTCGTCGTCGAGCTGGTGATCGGCTTCACGTTCGCGATGGTGATGCACCGGATCATGATCGCGAGAGGTCTGATGCGGACGGCGATCCTGATCCCCTACGGCATCGTCACGGTCGTGTCGGCGTTCGCCTGGCAGTTCGCGTTCAGCCTGAACAACGGGTGGGTGAACGGCTGGTTCCACTGGCTGCCCTGGATCGGGCCACAGACCAACTGGTTCGGTGACCACTGGCACGCGATGTTCGCGATCATGGCGTCGGAGGTCTGGAAGACCACGCCGTTCATGTCGCTGCTGCTGCTGGCCGGACTCTCGCAGGTCTCCGAGGACATGATCGAGGCAGCCCAGGTCGACGGCGCCACCTGGTGGCAGCGGCTCTACAAGGTGATCCTGCCGAACATGCGGGCCGCGATCATGGTCGCGGTGCTCTTCCGGGCCCTCGACGCGTTCCGGATCTTCGACAACATCGCGATCATGACCGCGGGGGCCCAGAACACCGAGTCGTCGTCGTTCCTGACCTACCGCCAGGTGATCCAACAGATGCAGCTCGGCATGGGATCCGCACTGTCGGTGCTGCTGTTCCTGGCTGTGCTGGTCATCGCGTTCGTGATCGTCAAGCTGTTCCGGGTCGATCTGGCCTCGGCGCGAGGGGAGGGCTGATGAAGCAGCGACTCGGCCCCGGCATCATCGTCGGGTTCATCGTGATCCTGGTCTGGTGCCTGCTACCGGTCGCCTGGATCCTTTCGCTCTCGTTCAAGTCGGTGGCCGAGACCACCACGGGCAGCCCGCAGTTCCTACCCAAGTCCTGGACGATCCAGAACTACAAGGACATCTTGTCCAACGGCGACTTCACCGACGCCCTGCGCAACTCGTTCGGGATCGCGATCATCGCGACGGTGCTGTCGGTGATCTTCGCGACGTTCGCGGCGTACGCCATCGCCCGACTGGACTTCAAGGGCAAGCGGGTCGTGCTGTCGATCGCCCTGGCGATCGCGATGTTCCCGGTGGTGTCGCTGATCAGTCCGCTGTTCGACATGTGGCGGATCGCCCACCTGTTCAACACGTGGCCGGGCCTGATCATCCCGTACCTCACCTTCACGCTGCCGCTGGCGATCTGGACCCTCTCGGCGTTCTTCCGAGAGATCCCGTGGGAGATGGAGCAGGCGGCGCAGGTCGACGGTGCCACCTCCTGGCAGGCGTTCCGCAAGGTGATCGTCCCGCTCGCGGCCCCGGGGGTGTTCACGGCGGCGATCCTGACGTTCTTCTTCGCCTGGAACGAGTACGCGTTGGCCATCTCGCTGACGTCGACGACGGCGTCGCGCACCGTGCCCGCCCAGATGTCGTTCTTCGTGGGTCCCGACCCGTTCAACCCGCCGTACTCCCTGCTCGCCACGGCGTCGGTGATCGTCACGATCCCGATCATCATCATCGTCCTGTTGTTCCAGCGCAGAATCGTCGCCGGCCTGACGTCCGGCGCAGTGAAGGGTTGATCCAATGGCTGCCATCGAGATGAAGAACATCGTCAAGCAGTACGGCGACGGCTTCCCCGCCGTGAACGACGTGTCCATCGACGTGGAGGACGGCGAGTTCATGATCCTCGTCGGTCCATCCGGGTGCGGGAAGTCCACGCTGCTGCGGATGATCGTCGGCCTCGAGGACATCACCTCCGGCGACATGGTGATCGGCGGGAAGCGCGTGAACGACCTCGCCCCGCGCGACCGCAACCTGGCGATGGTGTTCCAGAACTACGCGTTGTACCCGCACCTGACCGTCTACGAGAACATCGCGTTCCCCCTGCGGCTGGCGGGTGTGAGCAACGAGGAGGTCGACCGCAAGGTGCGCGAGGCCTCGAGCACCCTCGAGCTCGACGAGCACCTCGACCGCAAGCCGGGCAACCTCTCCGGTGGTCAGCGGCAGCGGGTCGCCATGGGCCGTGCGATCGTCCGGGACGCCCAGGCGTTCCTGTTCGACGAGCCGCTGTCCAACCTCGACGCCAAGCTGCGCGGGCAGATGCGCACCGAGATCGCGCGGCTGCAGCGTCGGCTCGGCATCACCACGGTCTACGTCACCCACGACCAGACGGAGGCGATGACGCTGGGCGACCGGGTGGCGGTCCTCAAGCGCGGCGTGCTCCAGCAGCTGGCGACGCCGCGGGAGCTCTACACCAACCCGGTCAACCTGTTCGTGGCGGGGTTCATCGGCAGCCCACCGATGAACTTCATGCCGGCGACCGTGGAGGGCACCCAGGTCAAGCTCCCGTTCGGCACGTTCGCCATCCCCCAGGAGAACGCGAGCAAGGCGAAGGGCAAAGGGTTGCTGATCGCCGGCATCCGGCCCGAGCACTTCGAGGACGCCTCGGTCATGGACTCGTCCAAGACGCAGGGCGCGACGTTCCGGACCAAGGTCGACGTCGTCGAGTGGCTGGGCAACGAGGCCTACGCCTACAGCCCGTTCGAGGCCGCGCCGGAGGTGCAGGAGCAGCTGAACCAGCTCGGGCGCGACCTCGACAGCGAGGTCATGCACACGCAGCTGGTGATCGCTCTCGACAGCTCCAGCCGGGTCAAGGAGGGCGACGAGGCCGAGATCTGGGTGGACACCTCACAGATCCACCTCTTCGACCCGAGCACGGGCGAGAACCTCACGGTCGACCGTTCCGCTGCCGGCACCCTGCCGGAGGACACCTCGACGCAGGACGTCGCACGCCAGCAGGACTCGATCGCGACTCCCGGCGAGCAGGAGGCCGCTACCGAGGCCTGAGCTCCCGGCCCGGCCCGGACGGAGCGCCGGGAGCGCGGCGGCGTGAGACGCTCACGCCGCCCATCAGGGCGAAGCCACGGATGCGGACGACGGGACTGTTCGCGTCCAGCTCCGCGTCGGTGTGCCCGGAGGGGCCGCTGTACCCGCCCATGATCCCGGTGCCCTCCATGATCACCTCGGTGTGCGGGTTGACCTTGATGTCGGCGCCGCCCATGACCGCATTGATCGTGATCACGACCTCCTGCGCCGCGAACTGCGCGCGACGCAGGTCGAGGTCGGCACCGCCCATGAAGCAGTTCACCGTCATCCGCGCCGGCACCGTCCAGACGCCCTTGCGCTCCAGGCCGCTCATGATCGCCAGGTGTCGCTCCTCCGCCGGGCCGCCGGCGACGACGGGCGACGGCATGGATGCAGTCGCAGGCTGCGTCGGCAGGTTCGCGGCTCCGTGCACGGGCAGGTCGAGCGTGATCGGCACCAGATCGGCGTAGGTGCGCGCGGCGTACGTCGCCTCCAGCCGCTGGTCCAGCTCCTCGAAGTCGATCCGGCCCTCACCTGCGGCCTCGCGCAGCACCTCGGCCACCTTGTGCCGGTCGGAGTCCGAGATCCTCAGCTGCGAAGGGTCCTGCGCGTCCTTGCCGTCAGACATGGAAGTCACACTAAACCGGGTTCACCGCGACCACGAGGTCGCGCTGGATCGCCTGGTCGACGCGGTGCTCGAACCCTCGGTACGCCGTCGTGTCGCGCGGCTCGAGGCCGGCGTCGGTCAGCATCGCCAGGGCGTCGTCGCGGGGGCAGGTGCGGACGTTCAGCGCGATCCCGACCGCTCCCCCGGGGCGCAGCAGCCGGACCCAACCGGGCAGCGACTCGGCGAGCAGCTCGCGTGGCCGCCGCTGCAGGCCGCCGCCGGACCGGCTGCCGTGCTGCACGCCGTACGGCGCGTCGGTGACGACGACGTCGAAGCTCGCGGCCTTGAAGACCTCGGAGGCCTCACGGGTGTCGGTCAGCGCGGTCGACACGGTGATGGTGTCGCCGTCGGCCCAGGCCTGCTTGCTCGTTGCCAGCTCGACGTCGAAGCGCCGGCCGAGGGTGCGGCCCTCCCGCCGCAGCTTGGCCGTCGTGGCGGTGTGCTTGAGCCGCTTGTCCTTCAGCCACCGCGGCAGGAAGGCGGCGTAGGTCTCGAAGTCGGCGCTGTCGACGTCGATCCCGGAGGCGTGCCAGCCGTACATCAGGGTCTGGTTCAGCGTCGTGCCGCGGCCGCACAGCGGGTCGAGGACGCGCAGCCGGTCGGTGAGCATCCGCGCGGCGCTGCCCGAGGCGAGGACCGTCACGTTGAGCAGGAGCTTGGTGAACAGCTCGTTGGTCTTGCCGGCGTACTTCAGGATCGAGAGCAGGTCGTCGTCGAAGGCGTCCAAACGCTCGAGAGCCACCGGACGGAATGCGTCGTCGGGCGTCCGCTCGAACAACGCGAAGGCGGTCGAGACGTTGGCGACGTGGGCCAGGCCGCGTGCGTCGAGGTCGCCGTCGAACGTCACGTACTCCACGCCCGCGACGTTCTCCGGACGGGCCTCGCCCAGCCGGCCGGCCAGCGCGGTCTCGGCCAGCACCGCGAGCTCGGCCACGGTCAACGCGGACACCGAGCGTGCGTACACACGGTTGGCCGACGGGGAGACGAGCAGGGCGTAGCGGCTCATGACACGGCGAGCCTAGATGAGCGCCGCGGCCCGCCGGGGGGCTCGGCGGTGGCGGTGAGCCAGCCACCGTCCCCCGCCCCAGAAACGTGGCTCAGCCACCGCCGGGCTACAACCCGTGCCGAGCGATCACCTCGGCGTACCACCGCGCGGAGTCCTTGAGGGTTCGGCGCTGGTCGGCGAAGTCGACGTGGACGAGTCCGAACCTCTTCTCGTATCCCCACGCCCACTCGAAGTTGTCCAGCAGCGTCCACACGTAGTAGCCGCGGACGTCGACGCCCTGCCGGAGCGCCTCGAGCACCGCACCCAGGTGGTCGCGCAGGTAGTCGATCCGATCCTGGTCGTGGACCGTGCCCCCCTCCATCACGTCGTGGGCGCCCAGACCGTTCTCGGTCACGTGGATCGGCAGGCCGACGTCGCGCTGCACGCGCAGCAGCAGGTCGGTCAGGCCCGACGGCACGATCGGCCAGCCCATCACGGTCCGCGGGCCCGGGATGTCGGCGTAGAACGCGCGGTGCGTGCCGGGGAACGGCGCGCCGCCGGAGGGGCTGGGGTGCGCGCTGACCCGGCTCGGGTTGTAGAAGTTGACACCGACGGAGTCGAGGGGGACCCCGATCTCCTCCTCGTCGCCCGGCCGGACGAAGGACCAGTCGGTGAGGCCGGCGGTCGTGGCCCGCAGCGCCTCGGAGTACCCGTCGCCGAACATCGGGTCCAGGAACACCCGGTTGGCGATCAGGTCCGCGTGCTGCGCCGCCGCCACGTCCTCGGGACGGTCCGAAGCCGCCTCCACCTGGAGCAGGTTGAGAGCCACCGACACGTCAGCGTCCGCAGGAAGGACGTCGCGCAGGGCCGTGACGGCGCGCCCGTGGGCCAGGTTGAGGTGGTGGGCCGCGCGGTAGGCGAGGGCGTCCTCGGTGCGGCCCGGCGCGTGCTCCCCGTTCGCGTAGCCGAGGTACGCCGAGCACCAGGGCTCGTTCAGCGTGGTGATCGCGCGGACCCGGTCGCCGAGCTCCTTGCCGAGCACCAGCGCGTAGTCGACGAAGCGGTCCGGGAGGTCGCGCGAGAGCCACCCACCCGCGTCCCCGGTGTCGAGGCTCTGCGGGAGGTCCCAGTGGTAGAGCGTCATCAGGGGCCGGATCCCGCGCTCGAGCAGGCCGTCCACCAGGCGCCGGTAGAAGTCCAGACCCTCCTGGTTCACCGTCCGGCCGTCCGGCATCACTCGCGGCCAGGCGACCGAGAACCGGTACGACGCGATCCCGAGCTCGACCATCAGGTCGATGTCCTCCCGCCACCGGTGGTAGTGGTCGCAGGCCACGTCACCGGTGTCGTCGTTGTCGATCGACCCCGGGGTGTGGCTGAACGTGTCCCAGATGCTGGGGCCGCGCCCGTCCTCGGCAACCGCACCCTCGATCTGGTACGCCGACGTCGCGACGCCCCAGACGAAACCGTCGGGGAACGAGTGTTCCGAGACCGCCGGGTCCCCGCGGCGTTGTTCGACGGAGGAGCGGAGCGGGGGAGGAGAAGAACGTCGTGGGGTGCTCATCAACCCTTCACCGCCCCTTGCATGATGCCGCCGACGATCTGCCTGCCCAGCAGGGCGAACACGACGAGGACCGGGACCGTGCCGTAGAGGGTGCCGGCCATGATGATGGACTGCTGCGGCGCGTAGCCGGTGGCCAGACTCTGGAACGACACCTGCACGGTGGGGTTCTGCGAGCTGAGCACGATGATCGGCCAGAAGAAGTCGTTCCACGCCATCAGGAACGTGAGCATCCCGAGCACCGCCATCGCCGGCCGCACCGCCGGCACCACCACGGACCAGAGGACCCGGAACGGTCCGGCGCCGTCCATGTACGCCGCCTCGATCAGCTCGTCGGGCACGGCGCTGACGACGTACTGCCGCATGAAGAAGACCCCGAACGCCGTGCACAGCCCGGGCAGGATCACCGCGCTCAGGTGTCCGGCCAGGCCGAGCTTCGCCATCAGCATGTAGAGCGGGATCACGCCCATCTGCAGCGGCACCATCATCGTCGCGATGCAGATGGCGAGCAGGATGTTGGAGCCGCGGAACCGCAGCTTGGCGAAGGCGAACCCGGCCAGCGTGCTGAGGGAGACCGTGCCGAGAGCGAGGGACCCGGCGACGATCACCGAGTTGATCAGGCCGTGGTTCAGCGGTGCCAGGTCGAGCGCCTTCTTCACGTTGCCGAACAGCGAGGAGTTCGGCAGCAGCGGCGGGGTGGAGGCCGCCATCTCGGCGTTCGTGTGCGACGCCATCACGATCGTGTAGTAGAGGGGGAAGACCGAGAGCACGGTGACCAGCCCGACCAGGGTGTAGGTCATCCAGCCCGCCTTGAGCACCCCGCCGCTCGCGGTTCCCGGAACCGTGCCGCTCACGACGCCGTCACCTCCGGCGCGGCCGTCACCAGCGACCCTCGCCGCCCGTCGCGGCGTTCACGCCGGCGCGCGAGGAGCAGGTTGGTCGCGACCGCCAGGACGATGATCAGGAACATCGTCCAGGCGGTGGCGGACGCCAGCCCGAGCCGGTCGTTGGTCCAGCCCTGCTGGTACATGAGCAGCCCGAGCGTCTGGTACTGGTTCTGCGTGCCGCCGTCCGGCAGTCCGTTGTGGTAGAGGAGCGGCTCGCCGAACAGCTGCGCCGCACCGATCGTCGAGACCACGATCGTGAACAGGATCGTCGGCCGGAGCCCCGGGATCGTGACGTTCCGGAACTGCGCCCAGCGTCCCGCCCCGTCCATGGCGGCCGCCTCGTAGAGATCGGTGCTGATCGCCTGCATGCCGGCCAGGTAGATCAATGCGTTGTAGCCGGTCCAGCGCCAGGTCACGATCGTCGAGACCGCGATCTGTGAGGGCCAGGTCGAGCCCTGCCAGTCGACGGTGGGCAGGTGCAGCGTCTGCAGGGCCCAGTTGATCAGCCCGAGCTTGGGGTCGAAGAGCTCTGCGAAGATCACGGTCGCCGCCGCCAGGCTCGTCGCGTACGGCATCAGGATGGCGACCCGGAAGAAGGTCCGGCCGCGCAGCCGGTAGTTGAGCAGATGAGCGATGCCGAGCGCCATACACAGCTGCGGGACCGTCGAGATGATCCCGATCGTGAGGGTGTTGCGGAACGCGTTCCAGAAGAAGTGGTTGGAGAGGAGGTCACGGTAGTTGGCCAGCCCGATCCAGTTCGACTCGTTGTACGTCGTGAGCCGGGTGTCGTGCAGGGACACCCAGGCGGTCGCGATCCACGGGTAGACGCTGAAGGCCGCGAAGACCAGGAAGAAGGGGAGCACGTAGACGTAGGCGATCCGGCGTCCGGGGAGGAGGCTCCGGCTGCGGGTGCGAGGTCGCAGCGGCACCGTTCGCTCGGCGGACTCCAACAGGGCGGTCATGGTCACCTTTCTCAGGCTCTTTCTAGCCGGGCCGGGCGGTCGTGTCTTCCCGTTCCAGCCCGGCGTCCGAGCAGGAGCCGGGCCGCCGACCTGCGCAGGTCGGCCGGCGACCCGGCCGGCACTCAGCCCGTGACCTGCTTGATCGCGTCCAGGGCGGCGCTGAACGCGTCGTCCGGCGACGTTCCCTTGGTCTCGACGTTGGTCAGCTGCGTCGTGAACGCCTGCTGCATCTGGGTGTCGTAGAGGCCGATCGGCGGGATCTTCATCTTCGACGAGATGTCGCCGAAGATCTGGCCGACGGGTGCGTTGCTGAAGTACTCGCTCTTGGCGTTGCTGACGGCTGGTTGTGCGGCTGCGTCGGAGTTCGACGGGAAGTGCCCGCCGTCCTTCCACATCGTCACCTGCTGGTCCTTGGCGGACAACCACTCGACCAGCGCGATCGCGGCGGCCTTGTGGGCGGCCTTCTCGGGCACGCCGAGCCACGAGCCACCCCAGTTGGTGGCGCCGCCCGGCAGCACCGGCGCGATGTCCCACTTGCCGGCGTACGCGTCGCCGGCCTGGCCCTGGATGTAGCCCATCATCCAGGTCGGGCAGGCCAGGGCCGCGAAAGCGCCGCTGGAGAACGCCTTGTTCCAGTCCGGCGTGAACTGCTGCAGCCCGGCGGTGATGCCGTCCTGGGCGGCCTCGGTCGCGTACTTCCAGGCGCTCTGGACGCCGTCACTGTTCTCGGCGTCGGGCTGTCCGTCGGCGTTGTCGTAAGCCTCCTGACCCTGGTAGACGGCGGTCGAGAACACGCTCGCGGCGCTGTCCACGAAGTGCGATCCGGACGGCTTGGTGGACGACGCCTCGTACTGCTTGCCGAAGGCGATGAAGTCGTCCCACGTGCTCCACTTCTTCGCGAGCGTCTTGGGGTCCGAGGGCAGCCCGGCCTGCTGGAGCAGGTCGCTGCGGTAGCAGATCGCCTCGGGGCCGGTGTCGGTCCCGAGCCCGACCGTCGTCTTGCCGTCGGCCGTCGACGCCAGCTGCCACTTCCACGGGTAGAACTCCGCCTTGTCGGCGGCGGCGTTCGGCACGGTGTTCCAGTTGACGAACTGGTCGGCGTGGTTCTGCACCACGTCGGCCACGAAGCCGATCTCGATGCCCTGGACGTCGTCGAGGCCGCTCCCGGACGCCAGGCGCGTCTTCAGCCGGGTCCAGTAGTCGGCCGACTGCTCGACGTCGTTCTCCTTGATCGTGATGTTGGGGCAGACCTTCTTGTAGGCGTCCCACAAGCCGGCCTCCTTGAAGCCGAAGGTGCCGAACAGTCCCACGGTGACCGTGGTGTCGTCGGTCGTGCCGCAGGGACCGGCGGAGGCGATGTCGGCGTCGGTGTTCGACGTGCTGTTGTTGCCGCAGCCGGCCAGCACGAACGCTCCCGTGGCGGCGAGCGCGAGTAGGGCCGCACCGTGGCGACGCGTGGAGCTTCGGAGCATGGGGTCCCTCCTGAGGGGTTCCGGCCGGGCCGGACCTGGTTGTGAGAGCGCTCTCACGAGCGGGTTGCCGGCCAGCATGATCCGCCCGCACTCGCCCTGTCAAGGGTGGGTTTCGGCAGGGTCTTGAGGAATCGCGGACGTCTAAGCCTCGATCAAGCCGTCTCGCGCAGGACCAGCTCGACGGGCAGGACGGTGCGCCGGGTGAGCCCCCGGCGACCCTCGATCCGGTCCAGGAGGAGGCGGGTCATCGCGGAACCGAGCGCGGCGATCGGCTGTTTCACGGTCGTCAGGGGAGGGTGCTGGTCGGCGGCCTCCGGGATGTCGTCGAAACCGATCACGGCGACGTCCTCGCCGACCTTCCGGCCCCGCTCCTGCAGGGCCCGGACGACGCCGAACGCCGCCAGGTCGGACGCCGCGAAGATCGCGTCCACGTCGGGCCTGCGGTCGAGCAGCCGCAGGGCGGCGGCGTGCCCGCCCGAGGGCGTGAAGTCGCCCACCGAGACCAGGCTCTCGTCGTACGAACGGCCGGCCGCCTCGACCGCGGACCTGTACCCGGCCAGCCGGTCCTGTCCCGCGCACATGTCGAGCGGACCGGCCACGGTAGCCACCCGGGTGCGGCCCGACTCCAGCAGATGGGTCGTGGCCAGCTCGCCACCACCGACGTTGTCGGCATCGACGTACCAGAGTCGTCGGCCGCCGCTCAGCGGTCGGCCGCTCAGGACCGTGGGCACGCCGAGCGCCTCGAGCCGCTGCGGGAGCTGGTCGCGGCCGTGCAGGGAGAGCAGCAGGACGCCGTCGACGTGGCCGCCCGCGGCATAGGCCAAGAACCGCTCCTGGTCCTCGGGGCGGTTAATCACCGTGAACACCAGCTGCAGTCCCGCGTCCGCGACCGCCTCTTGGGCGCTCCGGAGCATGCCGAGGAAGAACGGGTCGGCGAACATCCGCTCCTCGGACTCCTCGACCAGGAAGGCGACCGACTCACTGCGTCCGGTGACCAGGGTGCGGGCGGCGAGGTTGGGGACGTAGGAGATCTCCCGGGCGGCGGCCAGCACGAGGTCCCGGGCCCGCTCGCTGACCTTGGCATCACCGCGCAGAACCCGGCTCGCCGTCGCGCGCGAAACCCCGGCGCGGGCCGCGACCTCCTCCAGCGTCGGGGCAGGCCGGAGCCTGGTCCCCTTCCGTGGAGCCGTCGTCACGGGGGCAGTGTGGCACGTCGTTCGCCCGCCGACCGTCGGGCGTCGACCGCGGACTAACGTCCTGCTTCGTGAGTCCCGCCGTCGCGCCCGAGTTCCGCTACTCCGACCTGCTGCCGATCGGCCCGGACGACACGCCGTACCGGCTCGTGACGACGGAGGGCGTCTCGACGTTCGAGGCCGATGGAAGGATCTTCCTCCGCGTCTCGCCCGAGGCCATCCGGCGGCTGACCGCCGAGGCGATGCACGACATCGCGCACTACCTGCGGCCGGCGCACCTCGCCCAGTTGCGGCGGATCATCGACGACCCCGAGTCCAGCGGGAACGACCGCTTCGTCGCCCTCGACCTGCTCAAGAACGTCAACATCTCGGCCGGTGGAGTGCTGCCGATGTGCCAGGACACCGGCACGGCGATCGTGATGGGCAAGAAGTCCGAGGGCGTGCTCACCGGCGCCGACGACGGCGAGGCGATCAGCCAGGGCGTGTACGACGCGTACACCGAGCTCAACCTGCGCTACTCGCAGCTCGCGCCGCTGACGATGTGGGACGAGAAGAACACCGGCACCAACCTGCCGGCGCAGATCGAGCTCTACTCGACGCCCGACCACGACGGCGTCCCCGAGTACACGTTCCTCTTCATGGCCAAGGGCGGCGGCTCGGCGAACAAGTCGTTCCTGTACCAGGAGACGAAGGCCGTCCTGAACCCGAAGCGGATGCTCGCCTTCCTGGACGAGAAGATCCGGTCGCTGGGGACGGCCGCGTGCCCGCCGTACCACCTGGCGGTCGTGATCGGCGGGACGTCCGCGGAGTTCGCGCTGAAGACCGCGAAGTACGCGTCGGCGCACTACCTGGACCAGCTGCCGACGTCGGGATCCCTTGCGGCGCACGGGTTTCGCGACCTCGAGCTGGAGGACGAGGTCTTCAAGCTCACTCAAGGTTTCGGTATCGGGGCGCAGTTCGGCGGCAAGTACTTCTGCCACGACGTGCGCGTCGTGCGACTGCCCCGGCACGGCGCCTCGTGCCCGGTCGCGATCGCGGTGTCGTGCTCGGCCGATCGCCAGGCGCTCGGCAGGATCACGCCGGAGGGCGTCTTCCTGGAGCAGCTCGAGACCGATCCGGCGAAGTACCTGCCGGCGACGTCGGCGACGCAGCCTGCCGACGATGCCGACGTCGTGCGGATCGACCTGCGCCGGCCGATGCCCGAGATCCTCGCGGAGCTCTCGAAGCATCCGGTGAAGACGCGGCTGTCGCTGACCGGCCCGCTGGTCGTGGCGCGCGACATCGCGCACGCGAAGATCAAGGAGCGGCTCGACGCCGGCGAAGAGATGCCGGCGTACCTCCGCGACCACGCCGTCTACTACGCGGGGCCGGCGAAGACCCCGGAGGGCTACGCGTCGGGCTCGTTCGGGCCCACGACCGCGGGGCGCATGGACTCCTACGTCGAGCAGTTCCAGGCCGCCGGCGGGTCCCTGGTGATGCTGGCGAAGGGCAACCGGTCGAAGGTGGTCACCGAGGCCTGCGCGGCTCACGGTGGCTTCTACCTCGGCTCGATCGGCGGCCCCGCCGCGCGGCTGGCCCAGGACTGCATCAAGTCGGTGGACGTGCTGGAGTACCCGGAGCTCGGCATGGAGGCGGTCTGGAAGATCGAGGTCGAGGACTTCCCGGCGTTCATCGTCGTCGACGACAAGGGCAACGACTTCTTCGCCGACCCCTCCGGCGCCGTCACCGTGCCGCTCACCGGCATCCGCGTCCGCTCCGCGGAGTAGCCGCTGCCGCCACCCCGGAGGCTCGGGGGACGTCCACAAACTGGCCCACGAACGACGCTCCCGGAAGCCGGCCAGGGTCGTCTGTGGGCCAGTTAGTTGTCGCCGCCGGCTCCAGCCGCCCACGCCGAGCGCGCACTCGCTGTCTACGGTAGGTCCGTGGAGTACGTCGAGGTGGCGCGCAGCGACTCCGAGCGCGGCGAGCTCGTGCTGCGCGAACGCCGGCCGGGTGCCGCCGACCGGCGTGGAGGACCGACCGTGCTGGAGCTGCGCGCCAACGGGGTGTTCGTGATGGACACCGCGGAGCACGCCTCCGAGCAGGCGCTGGCGGACGCGGCGCTCGGCGCCGTCGCCGAGCCCCGTCGAGTGCTGGTGGGCGGCCTGGGGCTCGGGTTCACCCTCCAGCGCGTGCTCGGCGACCGGCGGGTGGAGCACGTGGACGTCGTCGAGATCGAGCCGGCCCTCGTCGAGTGGATGCGCGGCGGCACGATCGCGCACGGACCCCAGCTGCTCGCCGACGACCGGGTCCGGGTGGTCGTCGCCGACATCGCCACCGCGGTCACGGAGGCCGGCTCCGCGTCGTACGACGTGGTGCTGCTCGACGTCGACAACGGCCCCGACCAGCTCGTGCATACGGCCAACGCGGTGATCTACGGCGAGCCCTTCCTGCGGGCCGTCCTGGATCGGCTCAACGCCGGCGGAGCCCTCGTGGTGTGGTCGGCGGAGCGCTCCCCCACTCTCGTGGACACCCTGCGGGCGGTGTTCGACCGGGTCGAGGAGCGCGACCACGCGGTGCGCCTCCAGGACCGGGACGAGCACTACTGGTTGTACGCGGCCCATCGCTCGGCGTCTGCCTGAGCGGCGGGCCCGCGTAGCCTCGGGAGCATGAGCGGCAACTTCCGCACCGAGCACGACTCCATGGGCGAGGTCCGGGTGCCCGCCGAGGCGCTCTGGCGGGCGCAGACGCAGCGGGCGGTGCAGAACTTCCCGATCAGCGGCCGCCCGCTCCCGCCGGCTCTGATCCACGCCCTGGCCCGGATCAAGGGCGCGGCGGCGCGCACCAACGCCGAGCTCGACGTGATCACCGCCGAGCAGCGGGACGCGATCGTGGCGGCGGTCGCGGAGATCGTCGACGGTGGGCACGACGACCACTTCCCGATCGACGTCTTCCAGACCGGCTCGGGCACCAGCACCAACATGAACACCAACGAGGTGATCTCCTCGCTCGCCTCCAAGGCGGGAGTCGCGTGCCACCCGAACGACGTCGTCAACGCCAGCCAGTCCTCCAACGACACCTTCCCCAGCGCCATCCACGTCGCCGCGGTACTCGCGGCACGGCCGCTCGACGAGGCGATGGGCGTTCTCGCCGACGCGCTGACCCGCAAGGCGGAGGAGTACGCCGACGCCGTGAAGTCCGGCCGCACCCACCTGATGGACGCCACACCGGTCACGCTCGGCCAGGAGCTCGGGGGGTACGCCGCCACCGCGGCGTGCGCACGCGAGCGGCTCGGCGCGGTGCTCCCCCGCGTCCGCGAGCTGCCCCTCGGCGGCACAGCGGTGGGCACCGGGATCAACACGCCACCGGCGTTCGCCGAGCAGACCATCGGCCACCTCAACAGCGACACCGGCGAGTCCTTCACAGAGGCCCGCAACCACTTCGAGGCTCAGGGCACCCAGGACTCTCTCGTTGAGCTCAGCGGCGCCCTGAAGACCTACGCCGTCGGGCTGGTGAAGATCTGCAACGACCTGCGCTGGATGGGCAGCGGCCCGACCGCCGGGCTCGCCGAGATCCACCTGAAGGACCTGCAGCCGGGCTCGAGCATCATGCCCGGCAAGGTCAACCCGGTCATTCCCGAAGCGACCCTCCAGGTCTGTGCCCAGGTGATCGGCAACGACGCGGCGATCACGTTCGCCGGCGCCTCCGGCAGCTTCGAGCTCAACGTGATGCTGCCGGTGATCGCGCGCAACCTGCTGGAGTCGATGGAGCTGCTGACCAACGCCTCGCGGCTCCTCGCCGACTGCGTCGACGGCATCACCGCCGACCGCGACCGGCTCCGCGCGTACGCCGAGTCGTCGCCGAGCATCGTCACCCCGCTGAACAAGTACGTCGGCTACGAGGCCGCTGCGAAGATCGCCAAGCAGGCGCTGGCCGACGGCGCGACGATCCGGCAGACCGTGATCGACCTGGGCTACGTCGAGCGCGGCGAGATCACCGAGGAGCAGCTCGACGAGGCCCTCGACGTGGAGCGGATGACCCGCGGGTGAACGACACGCCGAAGACCTACGTGATCACCGGCGCCTCGGACGGGATCGGGCTCGAGTGCGCCAGCCAGGTGGCGTCGGCCGATCCGGGGTGCCGGATCGTCCTGGTCGGCCGCAGCCCGGGGCGGAGCGCCGCCGCGGTGGGACGCATCCGGGCCGAGTCACCCCGGTGTCGCGTCGACTCGCTGCTGTGTGACTTCGCCGATCTGCACGCCGTACGCCGGCTGGCCGACGACCTGCTCGCGACGTGCGTCCGCATCGACGTGCTCGTCAACAACGCGGGCACCGTGTTCTCCCGCCGCACCCTCACGGTCGACGGCATCGAGGCGACGTTCGCGGTCAACCACCTCGCCGGGTTCCTGCTGACCGAGCTCCTGCTCGAGCGCATCCGCGAGAGCGCGCCCGCGCGGATCGTCTTCACGTCGTCGGAGGGTCACTACTCCGGGACCCTCGACCTCGACGACGTCGGCTTCGAGCGCGGCTACTCGATCATGCGCGCGTACTCGCGCTCCAAGCTCGCCAACGTCCTCACCGCCCGCCTGCTGGCCGCCCGGCTGGACGGCACCGGGGTGACGGTCACCTCACTTCACCCGGGCGCGATCGCGACCAACATCTGGAGCGGCGCCCCGTGGTTCGCCCGCCCGGTGCTGGCGCTGATGAAGCGGCGGATGGAGAGCCCGCGGACCGGCGGCTCGCGCCTCGCCTATCTCGCGACGAGTCCCGAGGTCGAGGGGCAGACCGGCGGCTACTACGACCGCAACCGACTGCGTGAGCCCTCGGCGCTCGCCCAGGACGACGCGCTCGGTGAGCGGCTGTACGTCGTGAGCGCCCGGCTCGTGGGTCTGGCCGGTGCCGCCGCGTGAAGCTGGCGGCACCGGCCAGGCCTTGTCCGGGGGGCGGCCGGGGGGCTGCCCTGGGGGACGGGATCGGTGGTGGGTCAGCGGTGGGTCAGCGTCGTCTGGTGAGAGACGGTGCGTGACCGGTTGTTGACCCGGTCGAAGGCCCAGACCTTGTAGGCGAGCGTTCCCTTGCCGAGACCGACCAGCTTGGCGGACCAGTGGTGGTGCGCGTCGGTCTTGAGGGTGAACGCCCTGGCGCGTCCGAACGCCTTGGCCTTCGTCGTGGTCTTGAGCCACTTGTGGGTGTGAGCGTTGTAGCCGTACCAGTGGCCGTTCCGCTTCTCGACGGCCTTCAGCGAGACCGTCTTGACACCGGTGCCCGCGTCGGTCGCCTTGCCGCGCAGGGTCTTCCACGCCTTCACGGAGTGCTTGTTCCTCGGCAGGATCAGCTTCACCAGCGGACCCACGGTGTCAGCGGTCACGACGACGGCCGAGGTGGGCACGGTGGCCGCGTTGTGCGCCTCGTCGGTGATCGTCACGGCCGGGGTGTAGGTGCCGGCTGTCGTGTAGACGTGCGTGGCGTTGCCGGTGCCGGTCCAGGCGGTCGTCGTGCCGTCGCCCCAGACGACGCGGCGGGTGATGAGCGCGTCCGGCGTCCAGTTGTCGTTGATGTCGGACTCGGTCACGGTGACGCGGGTGAGCTTCGCCCAGGCCGTCGCGGTCTGGTTGGCGAAGGTGCCGATCGGCGCCTCGTCGTCGTTGATGACGACCGCTGCCGCGGCGACCACGCGGGTGTTCTGGGCGGCGTCCTCGAGGGTGACCTGCGGGACGTAGCGCTTCTCGGTCAGCGGGTACTGGTGCGTGATCGGGTCGCCGGCGGCATACGTGACGGGAGTGCCGTCGCCCCAGTCGACCGTGCGGGTGACGCCTGACAGCGGCGAGTCGTCCACGAGGCCGACCTCGGTCAGGGTGGCGATGCCGTCGTTGTTGTCCCACTTCGACGTGTACGACGCCCTCGGGGCGATCAGGTCGTGCAAGGTGACCGACGTCTTGGCCGCCAGACCCTTGAAGTGACCGTCCAGGGCCTTGACGGAGACCGTCAGCTGCTGACCCGGCGTGCCCGACACGTCGGTGCTCCACTGCAGGTTCGTGACCTTTGCCGACGCAAGCGTGGTGCCGGCCCGGATGACCGAGACCTGGTAGCTGGTGGCGTGGGTGGCGGCGTCCCAGTGCGCGGAGACGTCGAAGGTGCCGATCGCGGGCTCCGTGGCGGACGCTGCGAGGCCCGGCACCCGTCCGGGCTTGACTGGCTTGGCGTTGGCGGCGGTGGCGCCGACGCCGGTGATGAGCAGTGCCGCGGCAAGGCTGCCTGCGGACACGCGGAATGTGCGCGTGAACATGATCCCCCCTGGATCACTCCGGCTCCCCCGAGCGGAGTATTGGCGATGTCCGGCTCCCCCGAGCCGAGACCAGGTCCCGGCCGTGTGGCCGGGGCTTCGGGAATTGAACACGCAACCGGGCCGGTCATGACGCGGAAACGCCGGGGATTTACCGTCCGAGCACCCCGCGGGCTGGAGAAAGCGTCCGATCGGTCGAGCCGGTCTAGTCCCGGACGGACGCCGGACTAGTCAGGCTCGTGCCCTCAGTGGCCCAGCGGGGTCAGTACCAACCGTGGCTCTGCTTGAAGCCCCAGGCGCTGCACGGGGACCCGTAGCTGTCGCGGATGTAGCCGAGACCCCACTCGATCTGGGTGGCCGGGTTGGTGCGCCAGTCGGAGCCGGCGCTGGCCATCTTGGACCCGGGGAGGGACTGCGGGATGCCGTAGGCGCCGGACGAGGCGTTCTCGGCGTTCCAGCGCCAGCCGCTCTCCCCCATCCAGAGGGGCACCAGGCACGACATCTGCGAGCTGTCGAAGCCGTACTTCGGCAGCAGCGCCTCGGCGATCGCCTGCGGGTCCGCCGAGGAGAGGCTCTCCTCGCCGCCCACGGCCGGGCCCGAGGAGAGGCCGAGCGCGGCCGCCTTGGTCGGGTCGCGGTCGGTACGACGGTCGGCGCGGGAGAGCGCCGTACGGTCGGCGGACCGTGAGACGACAGCGGTGCGGTGCTGGACGTCGGTCGTGGGCGCCTTGTCGGCGGAGGAAACCGGCGACAGGGAATCGGCCAGGTTCACACCCGCACTCGGGGACTGGACCACCCCGGTGGCGACGGCGACGCCGGTCGCGGCTGCCGCGAGGCCGGTCAGGGTGACCGTGCTGCGCAGCGCCTTGCGGGCGGGTCGGCGTTTCTGGCCGAGGTGACGGGGTACGGACAGAGCAGCGGGCTGCGTCGCGACAGGCGCGGCCCGGTGCTTGGGCGCGTACTGCTGATGGGACTGCTGATGAGGTGGCACAGAAGCACTCGGGGGTAGACGACTCGGGTGCGCCCACCACCAGACGGGACCCCGAGGCTTCACCCGGCGCGGTGGAGGACTGCCTGCCACCTTGCATGACTTCGGCAAGCGGTGCAAACCGAACGGGCGAGAAAGTAGTGGAAATCTGGATCTGGTGGGACCTCTTCTGTCACAGAGGGCACAGCGACCCCGCAGGCCACATTCTTGAGGCTCCCTTGATCACGGAACGGTCACGATGTACGTCGTCCACGTGGCCCACCCGGGCTGCCCGGACGGGGGTGGTCGAGTCCGCCGGTCAGAGGGTGACGTCCTCCAGCATCTCGGTGACCAGCGCGGCGATCGGCGAGCGCTCGGAGCGGGTCAACGTGACATGGGCGAAGAGCGGGTGGCCCTTCAGCTTCTCGACCACGGCGACCACGCCGTCGTGCCGACCGACGCGGAGGTTGTCGCGCTGGGCGACGTCGTGGGTCAGCACCACCTTCGAGTTGGCGCCGATCCGCGAGAGCACGGTCAACAGCACGTTGCGCTCCAGCGACTGGGCCTCGTCGACGATCACAAAGGCGTCGTGGAGCGACCGGCCGCGGATGTGGGTCAGCGGCAGCACCTCGAGCATGCCCCGGTCGAGCACCTCCTCGATCACGTCGCGCGAGGTGATCGCCCCCAACGTGTCGAACACGGCCTGGGCCCAGGGCGACATCTTCTCCGACTCGGATCCCGGCAGGTAGCCGAGCTCCTGGCCGCCGACGGCGAAGAGGGGCCGGAAGACGACCACCTTCTGGTGCTGACGACGTTCGAGGACCGCCTCGAGCCCGGCGCACAGGGCCATCGCGGACTTGCCGGTGCCGGCCCGGCCGCCGAGCGAGACGATCCCGACCTCCGGGTCCAGCAGCATCTCCAGGGCGATCCGCTGCTCGGCCGAGCGGCCGTGGATGCCGAACGCCTCACGGTCGCCACGCACGAGGTGGACGTGCTTGTCGGGACCGACCCGGCCGAGAGCGGTCCCGCGCTCGGAGAGCAGGACCAGGCCGGTGTGGCACGGGAGCTCCCGGGCGGCCTCCACGTCGGTCCAGCCGCCGTCGTACAGCTCGTCGAGCACCGACGCCGGCACCTCGAGCTCGGCCATCCCGCTGTAGCCGGGATCGGACTCGATGATGCTCTCGCCGTGGTACTCCTCGGCTCGCAGGCCCACCGCCGAAGCCTTGATCCGCATCGGCAGGTCCTTGGAGACCAGGGTGACGTCGTGGTGCTCGTTGGCGAGGTTGCGGGCCACGGCCAGGATGCGCGTGTCGTTGTCGCCCAGCCGGAAGCCGGAGGGCAGGGAGTCGGCGTCGGTGTGGTTGAGCTCGACCCGGATCGTGCCGCCCTGGTCGCCGACCGGGACCGCCTCGTCGAGCCTGCCGTGGGTCACCCGCAGCTCGTCGAGCGCGCGCAACGCCGTACGCGCGAAGAAGCCGAGCTCGGGATGGTGGCGTTTCCCCTCGAGCTCGGTGATCACGACGACGGGAAGGACCACCTCGTGCTCGTCGAACCGGCGCATCGCGCCGGGGTCGGCCAGCAGCACGCTGGTGTCGAGGACGAACGTGCGCGCGGAGGGCTTCTGGCCCGGTCCGCGGGTGCTCCGTCGGGTCCCCTGCTTTGTCTGCGGCACCAGACACCCCTCACCAGACCGTGCGGGCACTCCTCGCCCGGTCCTGTTCTCCTCTACGTGGCGGACCGGGAGGGACCCCGAAGGCCGGAGTGCCGGCCCCCTGGGCACGGCCTGGCGGCCGAGCCACGCGGTTGCGACCACCGCGCTCTCTGGTCGTGATGTCTCACGAACGGGCCTCCCGATTCGGCGGGTCTCCCACAACCCCCCGATGTCGCGAACGTACGCCGCTCGTCCCCGGTTTTCTCGGACACGCCCGAATCCGGGGGGCTGAGGCCGACGTGTGACTTCTCCGCGGCCGAGGTGGGTCAGACGCCGTACCGGCGCTCGCGCTGGGCGTAGGCGCGGATGGCACGCAGGAAGTCGACCTTGCGGAAGTCGGGCCAGTAGGCCTCGCAGAAGTAGAACTCGCTCTGGGCGCTCTGCCAGAGGAGGAAGCCGCCGAGCCGCTGCTCGCCGGAGGTCCGGATCACCAGGTCGGGATCGGGCTGGCCCTTGGTGTAGAGGTGCTCGGCGATGTGGTCGACGTCGATCACCTCGGCCAGCTCCTCGAGGCTGGTCCCGCGCTCGGCATGCTCCTGGAGCAGCGAACGCACGGCGTCCGCGATCTCACGCCGCCCGCCGTACGGCACCGCGACGTTGACCAGGATCCCGCCGAGGTCGCGGGTGGACTCCTCCGCCTCCTTCAGCCGGTTCGAGAGCACGGCGGGAAGCAGGTCGAGCGCGCCCACGGGATGGATCCGCCAGCGCTGTTGCTCGGCCAGCTGCTCCACGGCGTCCCCGATCACGGTCAGCAGACCCTCGAGCTGCTCGGGCGGCCGGTGCAGGTTGTCGGTCGAGAGCAGCCACAGAGTGACGACTCGGACCCCGACCTCCTCGCTCCACTCCAGCAGCGGCTCGATGTTGGCCGCACCCGCCCGGTAGCCCTGGGTGCTGTCGCCGCCGACGCCCTTGGCCCAGCGGCGGTTGCCGTCGAGCATCACGCCGATGTGCTGGGGGATCCGGTCCTTGGGGAGCGCCTTGACCATGCGCGCCTCGTAGGCCGGGTAGAAGAGACGGCGTACGCGCTCCTTCAGCTCCGGGATCGCCGCCACCCCTCGATGGTAACCGCGGACCTACTCGGGCGAAGCACCATCGCCGTGACCGCCACGTCGGTATCGTCGCTGCATGAACGACTCGATCCGAGCCGGTCTCGACTCCCTCGCCAACCAGGTCGCCGAGGGTGTCGTCAAGCCGAGGCTGCGCGGATGGCTGCATCTGGGCACCGCGCCGGCGACCCTCGCCGCCGGGATCGTGCTGGTGGTGCTCTCACCCACGGCCGCCACACGCCTCGGCTCCGCGGTGTACGCCGTGTGCTCGGTGCTGTTGTTCAGCGTCTCCGCCGTCTACCACCGGGGCCGGTGGTCACCCCGGGTCGGCGACGCGCTGAAGCGCTTCGACCACGCCAACATCTTTCTGCTGATCGCCGGCACCTACACGCCGTTCTGCATGCTGTTGCTGCGCGGCGCCGACCGACTCGTGATGCTGTCGGTGATCTGGGCCGGCGCGCTGCTCGGAGTGGCGTTCCGGGTCGTCTGGATCGGCGCCCCGCGCTGGCTCTACACCCCGATCTACATCGGTCTGGGCTGGGCGGCGGTCTTCTTCCTGCCGCAGTTCGCCGCCGGCTCCGAGCGGCTCGGTGTCGGCCTCGGCGTGGCCGTGCTGGCGCTGATCGCCCTGGGCGGCGCGCTGTACACGCTGGGTGGGGTCGTCTACGGCTTCAAGCGGCCCGACCCCTGGCCCCGCTGGTTCGGCTTCCACGAGGTCTTCCACACCTGCACGATCCTCGCCTTCGTCACCCACTACGTGGGCCTCTCCCTGGCGACCTACTCCCTGCGCTAGGTGGCCTGACACTCGCGGCGCAACGCGCGCCTGTACGACGCTGACCCGGCCCTTGGCGACGCCCCAGAACCCTGACCCGGCAGAAGTGCGACGCCGTCCGACCGCTCACCCGGCAGAAGCGCTCAGCGAAGGCCGACCTGGGCGACGAGTCGTCCCGCGAAACTGTCGGCCGGGATGCCCTGGGTGACCAGGCCCACTCCGGTGTGGAAGGCGACCACCACCAGCGCGATCGCGGCGACCCCGACGACCAGACGTTGGAACGGCACCGGATTGCGGTCTCGCGTGGCGCCGTGGAGGTGGCCGATCCATCCGCCGAGGGCGTTGGTCACCACCGCGCTGATGATGCTGGCGACGGCGGCGCCGAGGATCGTCCCCACGAGCCCGAGCCGGCTCGAGAGGGCGGTAGCGGTCGCAGCGGCGACCGCACCGGCGATGACGGTCGGGTAGTTCAGGGAGCGGGAGCTGTCGTCGGACATCGCAGGGTGTGACGACCCGCGGACGTCGAATGTTCCCCGACGTGAGGGAGCACACTTCTGCCGGTTCGGCGTCGTAGGGCGTCGCACTTCTGCCGGGTCAGGGTTCTGGGGCGTCGCCAAGGGCCGGATCAGCGTCGCACGGCGTCGCCAAGGGCCGGGTCAGCGTCGTACGGCCTCGGCGGGAGCCACGTCAGCCTGGGAGGCGGACGGTGAAGGTGGTGCCCTTGCCCAGGGTGGACTCCGCGGTGATCCGGCCGCCGATGCGGGTGACGATGCGCTGGCAGATGGCCAGGCCGATCCCGGAGCCGGGGTGGTCCTGGGTCCGGGAGTCCGGCGTCCGCCGCGGGATGTCGAAGAGGGTCTCCAGCCGGTCCGGGGGGATGCCGATGCCCTCGTCGGTGCACCTGAACTCGATGCCGTCGTCGGGCCTCGCCAGCTGCAGGACCACGTGTCCGCCGGGGAGGCTGAACTTCACGGCGTTCCCGACCAGATTGGCGAAGACCCGGGTCAGGGAGCTCCGGTCGACCGAGACCCTCAGCTCCTCCGGGGCGTCGATGTCGAAGGTGACATCCCGGAGCCGGGCCTCGACCTCGGCGTGTTCGCACGCCTCGCGCATGAGATCGACGAGGTCGACCTCCGCCACGTCATCGGCTCCCTCGTCGATCCGCGCCATGGCGAGGAGGTCGTCGACGAGGTCCGCCAAGCGGTCGGCGCTCCGGCGGATCGCCGCCACCGGATGTGAGCCCGCCTCCGCGAGGCGTCCGTCGGACTCGAGCAGCTCGGTGTTGAGAGCGATCGCGGTCAGCGGGGTCTTCAGGTCATGGGTGATCGACGCGACGAGGTCGCGCCGGTACTCGTCGAGACGCCGCAGCTCGTTCAGCACGTCCTGCTGGCGCAGCGCGGTCAGCGCGAGCCGCGCCTGGTCGGCGTACAGCTCGACGAGCTCGCAGGTGCCGGCCGCCGGGTGCGCCAGGTCGACCGGTCCCTCGGTGGTGAGTACGCCGAGGAGGGCGCCGTCCGGCGTGTGCAGCGGTGTGAGCAGGAGACCGAGGTGGTGGGCGATGTAGCGCTCGGTCTCGGGCACGCTGGTCGGCACCTCGACGTAGGAGACCATGCGGTGCTTGGTTGCGTGGAGCCGTCCGAGCTGCTCGGCGCTCCCGAGCAGCGCGTCCAGGTCGGAGCGTCGCCAGCGGAGCCCCTCGACGATGCCGGCCGACGGCTCGCCCACGACGGTCATCACCTCGAGCCAGCCGTCCTCGGAGGCGCGACTGATCATCGTCGCGAGCGCCCCGGTGGCGGCACGCACGGACTCGGCGATCCGCACCATGTCGCCGACGAGCTGCTCGTCTGCGGATTGGGCCGCACCACCCCCCGATGGGCGTGCGTCACCCGCGGCTGGTCCCCCCAAAGCCGTTCACCTTCGGTACGCCGCTACCCCCCGGTCGCGGTCGGCAGAAGACTAGGTCAGCGCCCGGTCGGTTGAAAGATTTTGCCTGGGGAGGGCACCGGACGGTCACAAACGTTGCCACGGCAGACGTACGCCGCGGGTCTTCCGTCGACCGCATCGCGACCCGTGAGCAGCGGTACGCCGTCGCGCGGGCCGTCGGAGACGGCGACCGCGGCGCCCGGCCAGAGCCGCGCCTGGCGCTCGAGGTCGTCGCGCTCGGCACCGGCCGGCCCGATGACCGCGATCTCCGGCGCGGAGTCGGTCAGCGCCTGCGCCGCCGCCAGCGACCAGCCGGCGAACCGCGGCGCCCGGCGCGCCAGCTCGGCGACGCCCGCCAGAGCCTCGTCGGCCGCGTCGCGCCACCGCCCGTCGCCGGTCAGGGCGTGGGCGGAGAGCAGCGCATGGATCATCGCGGAGGTCCCCGACGGGCTCGCGTTGTCGCCCGGGTCGCGCGGTCGGGCCACCAGTCGCTCGCCGCCAGCGGGGGTGTCGAAGAAGCCGCCGTCGTCGGCGCGGAACCGGGCGAGGCCGTCGTCGAGCAGCGCGACCGCGTGGGCGAGCCATCGGTCGTCGCCGGTCGCGCCGCACAGCGTGAGGAAGCCGGCGGCCACCGCGCCGTCGTCCTCCAGCACAGCGGCCGGCGTCCCTGCCTTGCCGTCACGGGACACGCGGCGCAGACGGCCGTCGACGAGGTGGACGTCGACGAGCAGCCGGCCCGCGGCGAGCGCCGCGTCGACGTACTCCTCGCGTCCGAGGAGGCGCCCGGCGTCGACCAGTCCTGAGATGGCCAGTCCGTTCCACGCGGCCACGATCTTGTCGTCGCGCGCGGGGCGCACCCGCAGCTCCCGAGCGGCCAGCAGCCGCCGGCGTACGTCGTCGAAGCGGTCCCAGTCGTCCGGATCCTGCAGCAGCTGGAGTGTCGAGGCCCCGTGCTCGAACGTGCCCGTCACCTCGAACAGCTCGGTCGCCCACCGGCCGTCGTCGGCCCCCAGGACGTCGGTCAGCTGCTCGGGCGTCCAGACGTAGAAGCGCCCCTCCTCGCCCTCGCTGTCCGCGTCCAGCGCCGAGGCGAAACCGCCCTCCGGGGTCCGCAGCTCGCGCAGCATCCAGTCGGCGATGCCGGCCGCCACCCGGTCGCCGAGCTCGGTGCCCCACCGGCCGTAGAGACCGACGAGCTGGGCGTTGTCGTAGAGCATCTTCTCGAAGTGCGGCACCACCCACCCGGCGTCCACGCTGTAACGCGCGAAGCCGCCGGCCAGCTGGTCATGGATGCCACCACGAGCCATCGCCTCGAGGGTACGGTCGAGCATCCGCCGCGACCCGTGGTCCTGCCGCCGCCGCAGGAACTCGAGCACCATGCTGGGCGGGAACTTCGGCGCACCGCCGAAGCCGCCGCGCGTTTCATCGAAGTCAGCAGCGAGCGACGCGACGGCGCCGTCGAGGTCACCGGCGGTGAGCGCCGAGCCGGTGAGTGCCACCGCGCGGGCGAGGTGCTCGCGGACGCTCCCGGCCGCACGTCGTACGTCGTCGGGCCGGTCGCGCCAGGCCTCCGACAGCGCTGACAGCACCTGGCGCAGCGCCGGCTGGCCACCACGCGGTCGGTCCGGGAAGTAGGTGCCCGCGAAGAACGGGCTGCCCTCGTGGTCGAGCACCACGGTCATCGGCCAGCCCCCGTGCCCGGTCATCGCGACGGTCGCCTCCATGTAGACGGCGTCCACGTCGGGCCGCTCCTCGCGGTCGACCTTGACGCAGACGAAGTCCGCGTTGAGCTGTGCCGCCGTGGCGTCGTCCTCGAAGGACTCGTGGGCCATCACGTGGCACCAGTGGCAGGCGGCGTACCCGACGCTCAGGAAGATCGGCACCCCGCGCCGCCGCGCCTCGGCGAACGCGTCGTCCCCCCATTCCCACCAGTCGACCGGGTTGCCGGCGTGCTGGAGGAGGTACGGCGACGTCGCGGACGCCAAGCGATTCGGCACCCTCCCCACGCTAGCCCCGCTCGCGCAGCCACCATCGCGGCGGACAGACGTTTTCACGCGAGAGGGGTCAGGCGCACCACGGTGGAGTCTCGAGCCCATTCCGTGATGTGCTCACCGGGATCCGTCGCGTAGTACTTGACGTCCATCTCGCGCCGAAGACCGTCGTCGGCGTCTTTCACCACGGATGCGCTGTAGCGCTGTGACGGGCGGCCAGGTAGTTCCAGGTCAACGTGGGGCTCGCGCTGCAGATTGCGCACCCAGTCGCTCCGCTCTCCGCCGCCCGAGAAGAGGTACACCGCGTCGCCTCGCTCCAGGAACCAGATCTCGATCCGGTGCGGACGACCTGAGCGTCGCCCGGTCGTGGTCAGGTAGCAGACACTGTCAGTTCCCACGACCACGAGTTCACTACTTCAGATCGGGTCGAGGTCAAGCCAGACCGGGGCCGAGAAAGGCCACTTCGGGATGCCCACGTGAATACGGTGGACGGCGACTGCGAATGTTCGGTATGTTCTTGCGTTTGTCCGCGAATGTCCGAGATACCGAAAAGGTAGGTCCAATAGATAACGTAGCACGACACCATTCCGAACGCAATTCACCCACATTTCCGCGGCTACCGGGAGAGCCTTCCGAGCTGTCCCCGACCGCGTCCACCGGCGCGCTCCGGCGTCGCCGCCACCACCACTCGCACCACCCCGAGAACTCACCTGAGGAGCGCCTTTGACGCAGATGCCCCACCGTGTTGCCCCTGAACTGATCGCCAGCCGAGTCGCCGAGGCCGAGCAGCGACGCCTAGGACGCCGTGCCGCTCGCAGCCGCCGACGTCGTACCGCCATCCGTAACGACTGACACCCCATCGGCGCAGCCCTCACTTCGGTGAGGGCTGCGCCCTTCCCGGCGCCGTTCAAGGGGGCCGGAGCGGCAGATCGCGCGGGGCCCGGTCCGGGGCCAGGAACATCGGCGAGGCGGTGTCGACCTGTCCTGTCCACCGGCGGCGAGGGATCAGCGACCAGCCGGCATCGCGACGGGCGCCGTCGTCGCCGTGGTGAGAGCGACCAGGTCGGTCGCCGACAGCTCCACGTCGAGCCCACGGCGGCCCGCGGAGACCAGCACCGTCCCGTGCTCGAGCGCGGAGGAGTCGAGGACCGTCGGATGGGAGCGCCTCTGCCCGAGCGGCGAGATGCCACCGACGAGGTACCCGGTCGCGCGCTGTGCGGCGGCGGGATCGGCCATCGCCGCCTTCCGGGCACCCACCGCGCGGGCCAGCGCCTTGAGATCGAGCCGGGCGGACACCGGGACGATTCCGACGACCAAGCCCCGTCGGCCTCGGCCAGCAAGGTCTTGAAGACCCGAGCGGGGTCGACGCCGAGCGCCTGAGCCGCCTCGAGGCCGTAGGACTCCGCGCGCGGATCGTGCTCGTAAGGACGCAGCGTGTGGGCCACACCGGCGCGCTCGAGCGCCTGGATGGCCGGTGTCGCCCCGGAGCTGCGCGGCATGCCGCGACGCTACCGGCGCGGCGTACGGCGAGAATGGCGGCATGGACGCCGAGGGATGGGACGAGCGCTACCGCGCGAGCGAGCTGGTGTGGTCGGCGGGGCCGAACCAGTTCGTCGAGACCGAGCTGTCGGCGCTCCCCCCGGGCCGCGCCCTCGACCTGGCCTCCGGGGAGGGACGCAACGCCATCTGGCTGGCCCGCCAGGGCTGGCGGGTGACCGCCGTCGACTTCTCCCAGGCCGGGCTCGACAAGGGACGCATCCTCGGCGACGGTCTCGACATCGACTGGGTCTGTGCGGACGCGAGGACCTGGTCCGCGGACGGCCAGGAGTACGACGCATGCCTGATCGCCTACCTCCAGCTCCCGCCCTCCGAGCGGCGGGCCGCGGTCCGCAACGGGTACTCCGCCCTCCGCAAGGGCGGCACCTTCCTGCTCGTCGCGCACGACTCCACCAACCTCACCGAGGGCACCGGCGGCCCCCAGGATCCGGCCGTGCTGATGACTGCCGAGGAGGTCCTCACCGATCTCGGAGGAGAGACCTTCGAGGTGCAGCAGGCGGGGCGCGTCGCCCGGGTCGTCGCGGACGGGCACGGCGAGGAGCCGGCAGCGACCGCGTGGGACTGCCTGGTCCGGGTGGTACGCCGCTAGCGCACCGCCGCGGTCAGTGCTGCTGGCGGGTCGGCGGGGCGTCGGAGGCGTCTCCGGACCCGTCGGCGTCCCCGGCCCCGGGGGACCCGCCGCCTGACTCCTCCGATCCGTCCTCGTCGCCGTAGACCCCGGCGTCCCGCGCGGCGTCGACCTTCTTCAGCTGCTTGGTGAAGCTGCGGAGGATGAAGACCACGGCGACGATCAGCAGGATCAGCACCGCGAAGCCGACCCAGCCGGCCACGACGTTGTTGTCGTCGGGCCTCGGGTCGGAGGTCGCGACGAGGACGACGACGTCGGTCATGTCTCCAGTGTCTCAGGTGCGGATCGTGTCAGCGACCGCGGATCCCGGCGAACAGATCGTCCTCCGGCACCGACGTGTCGACGTGGCTGGTCACCAGCTCGAAGTCCTCGGTCGGCCACGCCTGCGCCTGCAGGTCGCGCGGCACGTGGAACCACGGGCCGTCCGGGTCGATCTGGGTGGCATGTGCGAGCAGCGCCTGGTCGCGCACCCCGAAGTACTCAGCGCAGGGCACCCGGGTGGTGAGCCGCTTCTCCCAGGACTCGTCGCGGTCCCACTTCTCGAGCCGCTCGACGTACGGCGACTCCAGGTCGTGCTCGACCATCAGGTCGTGTATCGCCTTGAGCTTCGCGTAGCTCCAGCCGTGGTGGTAGTAGAGCTTGAGCGGCTGCCACGGCGGACCGGCCTCGGGGAACCGGTTGGGGTCACCTGCGGCCTCGAACGCCGCGACGCTCACCTCGTGGCACCGGACGTGGTCGGGGTGGGGGTAGCCGCCCTTCTCGTCGTACGTCGTGACGACGTGCGGCCGGAAGTCGCGCATCAGCCGGACCAGCCGCTCGGTGGCCTCCTCCAGCGGCACCAGCGCGAAGCAGCCCTCCGGGAGCGGCGGCGGCGGGTCACCCTCGGGCCAGCCGGAGTCGACGAACCCGAGCCAGTCCTGGCGGACGCCGAGGATGTCGCGCGCACGCTCCATCTCCTGGCGGCGGACCTCGGTGATGTTCGCCAGGATGTCGGGCCGGTCCATCCTCGGGTTGAGGATCGAGCCCCGCTCGCCTCCCGTGCAGGTGACGACGTGCACGTCGACCCCCTCGGCGACGTACTTGGCCGTCGACGCGGCCCCTTTGCTCGACTCGTCGTCGGGGTGGGCGTGGACGTGCATCAGCCGGAAGCCCGCGCCCGGGCGCGCGCCTCCGGCGGGGTCGTGGGACATGGGCTTCAGAGTAGATGGGACCATCGACACCGTGGACCAGACCCTGACCGAGCGGTACGCCGCGGCTCCGGCGTGGCGCCGACGGGCCACGATCGCGGCGGTGGCGGTGGTGGCGCTGGTCGCGCTCGGGTGGCTGCTCTGGGCGGCGTACGTCGAGTCGACGCCGAAGGTGCACTCCGACCTGGTCGGCTTCCAGGTGACGGACGCGCATGCCGTGACCGCCCGGATCGACGTCCACATCGCCTCGGGCACGACCGGCGCGAGCTGCACGGTGCAGGCGCTCGCCGACGACCACTCGACCGTCGGGGAGCTGCAGTTCCGCCCGACGCCCGGCACCAACCGGGTGACGATCCGCACCGAGCGGATCGCCACCTCGGTCGACCTGTCCGGATGCACCGCGGACGGGCAGAACCGGCCCCGCTGAGACGCGTCCCGCGGGTGGCCCGGCACGGTCACGGACCGAGGCGTGGTCCCGCAGGATAGGGTGGGTCACGGCGGCCCCGCCCGACCTGTGCATTTGTGGGTTTGGCGCGGTTGTGTTGGTAGACTCGCCCTTTCTGGCCGCGCCACGACGACGCAACCAGCACGACCCAGCAGTCCCCATCGGTGGCGCACCCACACCGACACGACATAGACGCATACCCACGCGTCTCTCGAGGAGTTCCGCATGATCTGGCTGACCCAGCAGACCTTCGACCGGCTCAACGCCGAGCTCGAGGAGCGGCGCGGTCCTCTGCGCGCCGAGATCGTCGAACGGATCAGCTCCGCCCGCGACGAGGGTGACCTGAAGGAGAACGGCGGGTACCACGCGGCCAAGGACGAGCAGGGCACCAACGAGGCCCGCATCCGGCAGCTCGAGGACATGCTCAGCGGGGCCACCACCAAGGCCTCCGAGGACGACCAGACGGTCTCGGCCGGGAAGGTCGTGACCTACCGGTACGACGGCGAGGAGGACGAGGAGTCGTTCCTGCTCGGTGCCCGGGAGATCGCCGAGGACCGTGCCGACATCGAGGTGTACTCGCCCGAGTCGCCGCTCGGCGCCGCCCTCCTCGGCCACAAGGCCGGCGAGACGGTCGACTTCGAGCAGCCCAACGGCCGTACCGCGAAGATCGAGATCGTCAGCGCGGTGCCGTTCGCCGGCTGATCTTCGCTGCCTCCACGCGTCGGATGACCCGCTTGAGCGGGACCGTGTCGGCTTCGGGTGGGTTGCGAACCACTCGAAGCAGACGATTTCCTGCTCGAGCGGTTAATCCGACCGGGCGTCTACCGGCGGCCGATCACTCGAAGACCCGGTAACCCCGCTCGCGCAGCCGGGTCAGGACCAGCTCGGCATGTGCCTCGCCGCGGGTCTCCAGCTGCAGCTGCACCTCGACCTCGTCCAGTGACAGGTCGGCGTCGATGCGGGCGTGGGCGACCTCGATCACGTTGGCCCCGGCCTCACCGAGCTCACCGAGGAGCTTGGCCAGCCCGCCCGGCCGGTCCGGGATGCGCACGCGGAGGTTGAGGTAGCGCCCGGCCGCGGCCATGCCGTGCTGGATCACCTTGCCGAGCAGCAGCGGGTCGATGTTGCCGCCCGAGAGGACCCCGACGGTCGGCGTACCGAAGCGTCCGGGGTCGTCCAGGACGGCCGCGACCGCAGCCGCGCCGGCGGGCTCGACGACCATCTTCGCCCGCTCCAGGGTGGCCAGGACGGCGGTGGAGAGCGAGGCTTCCGACACGGTGACGATCTCGTCGACCAGGTCGCGGACGGCGGTGAAGGTGACCTCGCCCGGCAGCCCGACCGCGATCCCGTCGGCCATCGTCGACATCGAGGCGAGCTTGACGGGGTGTCCCGCCTTCAGGGAGTCGGGGTAGGCCGCGGCGCCCTCGGCCTGTACGCCGATCACCGAGACGTCGGGGCGCTTGGCCTTGACCGCGATCGCGATCCCGCTGAGCAGCCCGCCCCCACCGCAGGGGACGACGATCGTCTCGACGTCGGGCGCCTGCTCGAGGATCTCCAGGCCGACGGTGCCCTGACCGGCCACGATGTCGGCGTTGTCGAAGGGGTGGATCAGGATCGCCCCGGTGCGTTCCTCGAACGCCCGGGCCTCGGCCAGCGAGTCCTCCAGGTACCGGCCGTGGAAGACCACGTCCGCGCCGTACCCCCGGGTGGCCTTCTCCTTGGGGATCGGCGCTCCCTCCGGCATGAAGACGGTGGCCTTGATCCCCAGTGACTGGGCGGCGAGTGCGACACCCTGGGCGTGGTTGCCGGCCGAGGCCGCGACGACGCCGCGGGCCCGCTCCTCGTCGGAAAGGCGGGACATCCGCGTGTAGGCGCCGCGCACCTTGAACGACCCGGTGCGCTGGAGGTTCTCGCACTTGAGCATCACCGGGCTGCCGGTGAGCGCCGAGAGCCACCGGGACTCCTCCATCGGGGTCCGCAGCGTCAACGGGGTGATCGTCTCGGCCGCCCGCTCGATGTCATCCAGCGACACCTGCACCACGTCAGTCATTCTCCTCCTCGCTGCCGGCGTCGTCGGCCCGCTCGGAGCCGTCGGCCCCGCCGTCGTGGTCGAGCTCGCCCTCCGGTCGGTCGAACTCGTCCGCCACCTCGACGTCCTCGAGATCACCCACGTGTCCCTCGTCCTGGTCGACGTCGCCCTCCGGGTCCTCGCCGACCGCGGTCTCGCTGGCGAGGTGCTGGACGACGGCGTTGGCCGCGGCGGCGAACGGCACAGCGACCAGGGCGCCGGCGATGCCCGCCACCAGGATGCCCGCGGCGATCGCCACGATGATGCCGAGCGGATGGATCGCCACGAACCGGCCCATCAGGAACGGCTGCAGCACGTGGCTCTCGATCTGCTGCACGGCGACGACGCACGCCAGCATGATCAGCGCGATCACGATGCCGTGGTCGACGAAGGCCACCAGGACCGCCACCGTGCCGGCGACGAACGCCCCGACGATCGGCACGAACGCGCCGAGGAACACCAGCACCCCGATCGCGAACACGAACTGCACCCGCAGGATCGAGGCTGCGATCATCACCCCGGCGGCGTCGGTGATCGCGACGATCACGGTCGCCCGCACGAACTGGGTGAGGGAGATCCAGGCGACCCGGCCCGAGCTGTCGACGCGGGTACGCGCGGCGCGCGGCGCGATCCGGACGACCCAGGCCCAGATGCGCTCACCGTCGGCGAGGAAGAAGTACGACGAGAACAGCACCAGGAAGAGCCCGGCCAGCACGTGCCCGAGCGCGCTCCCGACGTGGGTGGCCTGGCTGAGCACCTTGCCGCTCTTGGCCTGGTCGGCGAGGTTGTTCTGTGCCTTCTGGATGTAGTCGCTGATCTGGTTGTCGGAGAGGTGGAGCGGCCCCGTCTTCAGCCAGTCCTTGACGTCACCGAGTCCCGACGACACCTGTGCGGCGAGGTCGTTGGCGCCGCTGGCGACCTGCTGCCCGGCCAGGGCCAGCATCGCCGCCACGAGGAGAAGACCGCCGAGCACGACGATCCCGGCGCCGGCCTTGCGGCGGATGCCGACCCGTTCCATCGCGCCGACCAGCGGCGACCCGAGGGCGGTGATCAGGATCGCCACGATCACCGGGATCGTGAGCTCGGCGAAGAAGACGATGCCGCGGAAGAGCGCATACGTCGCGATCCCGATCACGATCAGCCGCCACGCCCACGCGGCGGCCAGGTCGAGCGCCCACGGCACCTGGGCCCGGGAGAAGTTCGACGAGCCGGCCCCGATGGTCGCCCCCTCGGTACGCCGCTGCTCGGCACGTAGATGAGCCCACTGGTGCGCCAGACGCTCGGTCAGCCGCTCGCCCGACCCCTCCGCGGCAGCCTGCGGAGCGTCGTCGGCGTGGTTGCTCACGAGGGAACCCTAGGCTGTGTGAGCCGCGAGGCGTCCGACCAGCCGGCGCGCGGCGTCGGGGTGATCCGCGGCCAGCAGACCGGCGGCGGCCAGGACGTACTCGGCGTCGACGGTGACCTCGGCGCGGCGGGGCAGCTGCCAGCCGCCCTCGACCTCCCCGACGCTCCCGGTGAAGACCCGCTCCGCGACTCCCGGACGGCCATGCCGCAGGACTCCGCCGGACCCGACCAGCAGGTCGACGTCGCGGAGGTCCTTGCCGCTCCGCTCGACGACCCGGCCCTCGGGACTCACCACGACCTTGCTCCGGCCGGCGTGACGGCGCAGCGCCAGGCCGACGGCCTCGCGGGCGATCTCCTCGTCGAGGTCGCACTCGGCGTCGTCCGGGGGCACGAAGCCGACGTCCGCGCGACGGCGCACTGCGGCCTCGACCAGGTCGTCGCGGCCCGCGGCCTCGGCGGTGGTCACCGCCGACCAGCGCATCCCGAGGTCGCCCTCGACGGTGCGGGTGACCCGCGTCGTCGCGACGACCTCTCGGCTGAGGCCGGCGTCCTCGGGATCCAGCTCGACGACGCTGTGCACGTCGGTGGTGGCGCCCCCGACGTCCACGACCACGGTGTCGCCGACGACCCCGGCCAGGAGCTCGACGCCGGTGAGGACGACGTCGGGCGTCGCTCCCTGCACCATGGCCGGGAAGTCGGCGCGGCTGCTCAGGTGCTTGCCGCCGATGACATGCGAGAGGAACAGCTCGCGGATCGCCGCGCGCGCACCCTCGGGGGCGAGGACGCCGATCCGCGGCACGATGTTGGGCGCGACGACGAGCGGGTGATGGGCCAGGACCTCGGCGACGTCGGCCTGGGCGTCGACGTTGCCGGCGACGACGACCGGGCCGGGCCAGGTCTTGGCCAACGCACGGGCGCAGGCGAGGATCCGGTCCCTGTTGCCGCCGTCGGTCCCGCCCGTGAGCAGGACGACGTCCGGCTCGCTCGCCGGGAGGTCGGCGAGGTCGTCGCCGCGGCTGGCGGCGAAGACGGCGACCACCTTCCCACCGCTCGACAGCGCGACCCGGCGGCCCGCCTCCCCGGTGACCAGCTCCTCGTTGCCGACGACGGCGATCCGCAGGCCACCTCCGGCACTGGAGCAGGCCCGGGTCCGCGCGTCGGCCGCGCGGGCGTCCTGCTCGACCAGCGCGGCCAGGCACACGTCGTACCCGTCCAGGACGTCGGTCTCGATGGTGGTGCGGTGCTCCGCCGCCGCGACGATGCGGCCCTCCGCGAGGTCGACCAGCGAGGCCTTGGTGAACGTCGACCCGAAGTCGACGCAGATCACGACCGGCCCCGACGGGTCGTGTGCCTCAGGCCGCGCCATGGCGCGTTCTCAGGCACACGACTGCGGCACGCCGATCAGGACAGGGCACGGTCGAGGTCCACGAGCAGGTCGTCGGCGGTCTCGATGCCGACGCTGAGCCGGATCAGGTCGGCCGGGACCTCGAGGTCCGTGCCCGCCACGCTCATGTGGGTCATCCGGGCGGGGTGCTCGATCAGGCTCTCGACGCCACCCAGCGACTCGCCCAGCGTGAACACCTCCGCCCGCGCGCACGCGTCGACCGCGGCCTGCTCGCCGTCGGCGTGCCGGAAGCTGACCATGCCGCCGAACCTCTTCATCTGCCGCGCGGCGACCGCGTGCCCGGGGTGCTCGGGCAGCCCCGGGTAGATCACCTGCGAGACCTTCGGGTGGCTGCTCAGGAACTCGACGACCTGCTCGGCGTTGTCGCAGTGCCGGTCCATCCGGACACCGAGGGTCTTGATGCCGCGATGGGTGAGGAAGCAGTCGAACGGCCCGGGCACGGCGCCCATCGAGTTCTGGTGGAACGTGATCGCCTCGGCCAGGTCCAGGTCTCGGACGACGACTGCGCCCCCGACCACGTCGCTGTGCCCGCCGACGTACTTGGTCGTCGAGTGCACGACGATGTCGGCGCCGAGGACGAGCGGCTGCTGGAGGTACGGCGAGGCGAAGGTGTTGTCGACGACCAGCAGCGCCCCGGCGTCGTGGGCGACCGAGGCCAGAGCCTCGATGTCGCCGATGGTGAGCAGCGGGTTGGTGGGGGTCTCGACCCAGACGATCCGGGTCGTCCCGGGCCGGACGGCGGCTCGCACCGCGTCGAGGTCCGAGACGGCCGCAGGCGTGTGCTCGAGCCCCCAGAGCTTCTCGACCTTGTCGAACAGCCGGAACGTCCCGCCGTACGCATCGTCCGGGATCACGCAGTGGTCGCCCGGCTTGGTCAGCGCGCGCAGGATCGTGTCCTCGGCGGCCAGACCGCTGGCGAACGCGAAGCCCCGCTCGCCCTCTTCGAGCGCCGCGAGCGCGCCCTCGAGCGCGGTGCGGGTCGGGTTGGCGCTGCGGCTGTACTCGTAGCCGCCGCGCAGCCCCCCGACGCCGTCCTGCTTGTACGTCGAGGTCGCGTAGATCGGTGGGATCACCGCACCGGTGGTCGGGTCCGGCTCGTAGCCGGCGTGGATGGCGCGGGTCTCGAACCCACTCTTCTGGCGGTGTTCCTGGCTCACGTGGCGAGCGTAAGGGTTCCGTCATCCCGCCCGGGAACGCGGTGGACTGCTTCGGTGTTGGACACTGTGAGAGCGCCATCCAGGTGCTCCGCGAAGGAGTGAACGTGTCGATCTTCTCCCGTACCAAGACCACGATGCCGACCGCGGACGAGGCGCTGCCCGGACGTGGTGGTCGTCAGTTCGAGATCGCCGGCAAGCACCGGGTGCTCGACGCCCCGGTCGTCACCGACGAGGTGCCCGACGGGTACGAGGTCGCGATCTTCGGGCTCGGCTGCTTCTGGGGCGCCGAGGAGATCTACTGGCAGTTGCCGGGAGTCTGGTCGACGTCCGTCGGGTACGCCGGCGGGATCACGCCGAACCCGACGTACGAAGAGGTCTGCACCGGCCGCACCGGCCACACCGAGGCCGTCCGCCTGGTCTACGACCCGGCCCAGGTCTCGTACGCGGACTTGGTCAAGAAGTTCTTCGAGGTCCACGACCCGACGCAGGGGATGCGGCAAGGCAACGACGTCGGCACCCAGTACCGCTCCGCGATCTACTGGACCACGCCCGAGCAGGAGCAGACCGCCCGCGAGCTGACCAAGATCTACGGCGACGAGCTGCACCGGCAGCGGGTCGGTGACATCACCACAGAGATCCGCCCGGCCACGGACATCACCTACTACTACGCCGAGGACCACCACCAGCAGTACCTCGCGAAGAACCCCTTCGGGTACCGCTGCCACGCCAACACCGGGATCCGGTTCCCCGAGACCGCCTGACCTCGGTTGCTAGCCTCACCCGGTGCCTGTTGAGGAACCGGGTGAGGCGCGCGACGAGTGCACCGTCATCACGCTCTGCGGCTCGATGCGGTTCGGTGCAGAGTTCGAGCGGCTTGACGCCGAGCTGACGCTGGCCGGACATGTGGTGCTCACCCCGACCGCCCTGGATCCGTCCGCAGAGCTCAACGCAGAGGAACGCGCACGGCTCGGCCGGGTCCACCTTCGGAAGGTCGCGATGTCGGACGAGGTCCTCATCGTCAACGTGGGCGGCTACGTCGGGGAAAGCACCCGTCGCGAGATCGAGCATGCACGATCGCGTGGGATCCCGGTGAAGTTCCTGGAGCCACAGGCCAATGATCACCTCGCTACCGCGGCCCCCGTCGCGGGCTCCGATCGTCCAGCAGCCTCACCAGCCTCTGCGGAGCACAGATCCGGTAGCTCTCGGTGACCAGGTCGGCGACCTCCGCCCAGTCGGTGTCGTCGTCGATCACCATCCCGACGATCGTCGGCGACCACGGCGGCTTGTAGAACGGCATCCCGGCGTGGACCAGCGCGAGCAGCTCCTCGCCGGTGGCACGGAAGGTCAGCACCGTGGTCGGATCCGCGACGCCGGTGATGTCGCGGAAGGATGACTCGTAGCCGGCCTGCGCGACCATGACGTGGGCGAAGGTCTTCGCGCGGACCCGCCATCGGATCCCGGTCCACGCGTCCTCCTCGTAGGCCTCGGGCAGCGCCAGGGCCGTCGCAGCCAGCCTGGCGACGATCTCGCCGTCGGGTTCGATCCGGTCCCTCGCGGACACGGACCAACCCTGTCATGGCTCCCGGCTACGACGCGCTCGGCAATGGGCGAGATAGCGTGCTGACGTGCGATTCGGGCTGGTGGGGACGGGTCCCTGGGCCGGCATGGCGCACGGCCCCGGACTCCTGGCAGCCGAGGGCGTCGAGCTGGTCGGTGTGTGGGGTCGCAGCCCGGAGAAGGCGAGCACTCTGGCCGCAGAGCTGGGCGTCTCGGCGTACGACGACTTCAAGACGCTCCTCTCGGACGTGGACGCCGTCGCCTTCGCTGTGCCGCCGCCGATCCAGGCCGAGCTGGCGGTGGTGGCCGCGAACGCGCGCAAGCACCTGCTGCTGGACAAACCGGTGGCGATGACCGTCGCCGACGCGCATGCCGTGCGTGACGCCGCGACGTCGGCCGGTGTGGCCTCGGTGGTCTTCTTCACCGACCGCTTCGCCGATGCATCTCGGGCGTGGTTGCGGGAGGTCCGGACGACCGAGGGATGGCGCGGCGGCTGGTTGCGGTCGTTCAGCTCACTGCAGGAGGCGGACAACCCCTTCGGCTCGTCACCGTGGCGGTGGGAGAACGGCGCGCTGTGGGACACCGGGCCGCACGCGTTGTCGACGTTGAGCGCTGCGCTCGGCGCGGTCAGGTCGCTCACGGCGGTGGGTGGGAACGGCGACCTGGTGACCTTGGTGATCCGTCATGAGTCCGGCGCGTCCAGCACCGCCTCGCTCACGCTGTTCGCCCCGCCGGCTGCGACCGGGTTCGAGGCCGCGGTGTGGGGTGACTCCGGCGTCTCCCCCATGCCCCTCCGCAGCGACCGGTCCGAGGCAGGACTGCTGGCCGTCGCGGCCCAGGAGCTCGTCGAGTCTGCCCGGAGCGGCGCCTCGCACGAGGTCGATGTCGCCTTCGGCGCCCGGATCGTCGAACTGCTCGCAGAGGCACAGGCTCAGCTCGACACGGCACGCAGCTCCTGACCCGTGGGCTGCCGGGTCGGGTCGCGAGAACGGCTGCATGCCCCGGACCCGCTGGTGCGACCGTTCGGCGCCCTGAGTCACCCCGCAAGGAGGGTAGGCGCGGCCGGTGAGAGGAACCCGCGGGCGACCTCGGTGGCGCGGGCGTGTGCGGCGCGGCGTCCGGGCTCGGGATCGGCCGTGGCCAGGTCGGGGCGGAACGAGATGCTGCGGATGTCGTCGACGCCGGCCCAGCGCAACCAGTCCTCGAAGAACGGCTGCTGGAAGTCGCTGCCGAACCCCGGGCCCCGATCGGGACCGTAGACCGCGCCGGTGTAGATGACGGCGGCGCGCTTGTTCTCCAGCAGGCCGCTGTAGCCGGCCTCGGGATCGAAGCTGAAGAGCATGCCCGGCTGGCTGATGACGTCGATGAGCTGCTTGAGGATGTACGGCACCGAGGCGTTCCACATGGGCACCGTGAACAGGTAGTGGTCGGCGGAGTCGAAGCGCTCGAACGTGTGGCGCGCGGCGCGCCACGCGGCCGCCTCCTCCCCGTCGGGGTCGGCGCCGGCGAAGACCGCCATCTTGGCGCCGGCGGCGGGCGGACCGAACTCCGGCAGGGCGCCGTCCCAGAGGTCCCAGTGCTCCACGGTGACCTCTGGATGGGCCGCGCGGAGCTCGTCGAGGAACGTCGCGGCGATGGCGAGTGACTCCGAGCGTGGGCCACGAGGGGATGCCGAGATGTGCAGCAGATTTGGCATGAGGATTCCTCCAAGGTTACGTGCGTACGCACATAGTTGTATCAAAGTGTGTGCGCACGCACAAGATCGAGTACGCTGCACCCGTGGGCACTTCCCTCTCCGAGACCTGGGGTGCACTGCTCAAGGTGCACGCGACGCTGGTGCCGCGCCTCGACCGCGAGCTGCAGGACACCCATGGGCTGCCTCTGACGTGGTACGACGTGCTGCTCGAGCTCAGCAGCGCCCCCGAACGACGCCTCACCATGGGTCAGCTCGGCTCGGTCGCCGCCGTGAGCCGGACCCGGGTCAGCCGGGTCGTCGACGAGCTGACACGCGCCGGGCTGGTGACGCGCGAGCCGAACCCGCACGACGGTCGATCGGCGTACGCAGGCCTGACGCCTGCGGGGCGTGCGGCCCTGCGCAAGGCGCAGCCGACCTACCTCGCCGCCGTGCACCGGGAGTTCACCGACCACCTGACAGCGCGCGAGAGCGAGGTCCTGGCGACGGCTCTTCGCAAGGTGCTGGCAGCGAGCGTCCCCGAGCCGTAGCAGGCGGATGTCTCGATGCGCGTCCTGTGCACCAGACTTGCGACGTGACGACTACCCGGATTCCTGGTCTGGTGATCACCGACCACCTCGTGGAAGTCCCGTTGGATCACGCCGCTCCGGACGACGGGCGCATGATTGACCTGTTCGCCCGCGACGTGGTCGCGGCCGGTCGCGAGAATGATGATCTGCCGTGGTTGCTGTTCCTGCAGGGCGGGCCGGGTGGGAAGTCCCCGCGGCCCGGCGCGACCGGCGCCGGATGGCTGGAGCAAGCGACGCGCACGCATCGGGTGCTGCTGCTCGATCAGCGAGGCACGGGCCGGAGCACGCCGCTGACCCGCCGGACCGTCGCGGGCCTCTCCGACGCCGAGATCGCGTCGTACCTCCGCCTGTTCCGGGCCGACAGCATCGTCAGGGACGCCGAGGTGCTGCGCGACCGGGTCGCCGGTGGCCGGACCTGGGAGACGCTGGGGCAGAGCTACGGCGGGTTCGTCACGATGGTCTATCTGTCGTTGGCGCCCGAAGGGCTGGATGCCTGTTACGTCACCGGCGGCCTCCCCGGGCTGACCGCCACGGCCGACGACGTGTACGCGCGCACCTACCCGCGGGTGGCCACGAAGAACGCAGCGTTCTACGCCCGCTACCCGGACGACGCCGTGCTGGTACGGCGGATCGCCGACCACCTGGACACGCACGAGGTTCTGCTGCCCGACGGCGACCGGCTGACCACCCGTCGGTTCCGGCTGCTCGGCAACGCGTTCGGCATGAGCGACGGGTACGAGCGTCTGCACTGGTTGATGGAGGAGGCGTGGCACGGCGACTCGTTGTCGGACGTCTTCCTCTACACCGTGCAGGACCTGACCGCGTTCGTCGAGGGGCCGCTGTTCGCTCTCCAGGAGTACTGCTACGGACAGCCGGAATCGGGAGCGAGCGCCTGGGCCGCGGAGCGGGCGATGGAGCAGTACCCGGAGTTCGCCGAGCAGCACGACCCACTGCTGTTCACCGGTGAGATGTTCTACAGCTGGATGTTCGAGGAGATCCGCGCGCTCGAGCCGTTCAAGGGCGCGGCGGCGGAGTTGGCGGCGTACGACGACTGGGGGTCGCTGTACGACCTGGATCGGCTCGCGAGAAACGAGGTACCGGTGCTCGCGGCCGTCTACCACGACGACATGTATGTCGACGCCGGGCTTCAGCTCGACACCGCCCGTCGCGTCGGGAACGTGCGCGCGTGGGTCACCAACGAGCACGAGCACGACGGTCTGCGCGTCGACGCGGCGGCGGTGCTGGGCCGGCTGATGGACATGCGCGCGGGCCGAGTCTGAAGGACCGCATCAGGTGACGGAGCGACGTCCTCTCCGAACCTGGATGCCGATCACCACCACGACCACCACGATGGTCAGGATCGTCGAGTAGTGGTCGATCCGGTGGACCACGTCGACGGCGGGCTTGCCGACGACGTACCCGAGGCCGACGACCGGGCCGACCCACAGCAGCGTGCCGACGACGTCCAGGGCCAGGAAGGTGCGCAGACGCATCCCCGACAGGCCGGCCGCCACGTAGATCAGCAGGGACGGCAGCGGCAGGTAGTAGGCCAGCACGACGGCCACCGGGCCGAAGCGGCCGGCCATCCGCTCGAGCCGGGCGGCACGCGCTTCACGTCTCGCCACCCCGCGCGGCGACGGGTCGCGACCCAGGACCAGGTGCAGTGCCCGGTCACCCCACTGCCGACCCGCCCACCAGAAGACCCAGTCGAACATCATCGACCCGGGCACACCGGCCACCACCGCGAACCACAACGGCAGCTCCCCCAGCCGGCTGTGCGCCCCGACCGTCACCTCGGCCAGGGTCGACCCGCTGATGATCTCCAGCAGCAACGGATGCGACCCGAGCAGGGCCGGGACGAGCGGCCACAGCGCGAGCGAGTACACGGCGTACAGACCGATCAGCAGCCCGATCGTGGTGTCCACCCGTCCGGCGCCTCCACCCCACGGCCTGGACACCCGTCGTCGCGTCTGCGGCTCCGGGCCGTCCGTGGCGAGGGTCATCGGATCGAGTGTCCCACCCAGCTGGAAACCGTAAATCCGTACGACGTTCCAGTTGCCTCGACCCGGGTCCGGGGTGACAGTGGAGACACACGGTTGTCGAAGGTCGGAGATTGGGTCATGGGCTCCTTGTTGAGTGTGCCGCCTCGCTCCATCAGCGTGCCTGCCCCGCCCTCCCGCCGCGAACGCCTGCGCCTGGCCCGGTGCGACGCCGTCGCCGCACGGCTGGCCGAGCTCCATGCGATCGCCGACCTGCTCGCGGAGGCCGCCGCGGTGGTCCGCAGCGGCTGGGTCCAGAACGCGTGGTTCGCCGTGGCCACGCCCCAGGGCGAGCGACTGCTCACCGCCCACCAGGTGAAGCACGTCTACGTGTACCCGGTCACGGGCGCCTGTCTGGCCGGCTCCATCGTCCTGGCCGCCGGCGGTCCGGATCAAGCCACGACGCAGCTGGTCCAGCGCAGCTTGGACCTCACCTGGCACGCCCTCCGCGACGACGCGGAGCCACCCGCCGTCCTGTGCCCCTCGCCACCGGTCCGCACGATGCGTCTGCGCGACCTCACCCGCTGGAACGACGCCCCCGGGCGCACTCGGACCGAGGTCACCGACCTGCTCAGCTCCGCCAGGGATCTGGCCGCACGGCACGGCACGGTCATGCCCGCATGAAGTCCGCGACCAGTCGTCCGAGCTCCTCGCCGGCGTCCTCCTGGAGAAAGTGGCCGGCGTTCTCGATGGTCGGGTGACCGAGCCCGCGAGCGCCGGGGATGAGCTCGCGCAGGACCGGTGCCATCGCGCCGGTGATCGGGTCGCCGTCGCTGAACGCGACCAGGAACGGCAGCTCGCCGGCCGAGAGGGTCGCCCACGCGGCACGGTTCGCCGCACTGGCTGGATCGTCGGGTCGGGTCGGCACCAGACCCGGCATGGCGCGAACACCGGCCTTGGCGCGCTCCTCCGGGAAGGGCGCGTCGTACGCGGCGCGGACGTCGTCTGCCATCGGGCGCACGCAGCCGGCGGCGACCAGGCGCCCGACGTCAAGCTCCTCAGCAGACTCGACCGCGCGGCGGAACAGCCACCAGATCTCGGGCATGTCGACGTCACCGGTCGGCAGCCCGGTGTTGGCAGCCACCACCCGCGCGAAGCGCTCGGGGTGCTCGGCGACCAGGCGGAGCCCGATCAGTCCGCCCCAGTCCTGGCCCACCAGCGTGACCTGGCGCAGGTCGAGGTGGTCGAACACCAGCTCGCGGGTCCACTCCACGAGCCGGGCGTAGGAGTAGTCCCTCTGGTCGAGGGGTTTGTCGGAGCGGCCGAAGCCGACCATGTCCGGTGCCACGCACCTGACCCCGCCCTCGCTGAGCACCCGGATCACGTGCCGGTACAGGAAGGACCAGGAAGGCTCACCGTGCAGCAGCAGCGCCACCGGCCCGTCGGCCGGCCCGGCGTCGACGTACGCCATGCGCAGAGTGCCGCCGTCGGGGTCGGCGACCTCGGCGTACGCCGGTTGCCAGCCGAAGTCGGGAACCAGCTCGAAGGCCGCGTCCGGGGTCCGGTAGACCTGCATTCCGGCAGTCTGACAGGCGCGCCTGCGAGCGTTCCGCACGGACGGTCGGCAGGTCGTGCGGTCGCTCAGGCCGGAGCGGCGGCGAGCACGCTGAACCCGCTCGCGGTCGGCGTCTCCCCCTGGAGCGTGAAGCCTCCCGCCTCGAACAGGGCTGCGAACTCCTCGCGTGATCGCTCCCGTCCACCGGCCATGACGAGCATGTTCAGGTCCGAGAGCTTCGTTTCGAGACCTTCATTCGGTGGTCCGAGGACGCGCTCGACAACGAGAAGAGTCGCGTCGGCGCCCATCGCCCGCCTGCACGTACGAAGGATGTCCGCGGCATCGTCGTCGAGCCAGTCGTGCAGGATCGACTTGAGGAGGTAACCATCCCCACCGGTGGGCACCGCGTCGAAAAAGCTGCCGCCGACGATCTGGCAGCGGTCCGCGACGCCGGCCTTCCGCAGAAGGTCGTCCGCGCCGTCGAGCACGTGGGGCTGGTCGAACACCACGCCGTTGAGCAGGGGATGCGACTGGAGGATTGCAGCCAGGAACGTCCCGAGCCCACCGCCGACGTCGACGAGCGTCCTGAAGCCGTCGAAGTCGTACGCCTCGAGGACCGCCGCGTTCGTGCGGCGCGTCTGGGCGACCATCGCGGCGTCGAAGATGGCAGCCTCCTTCGCGCGCTCGGCCCGATAGGTCCAGACATCGACCCCGTGGAGCCGTTTGAAGGCGTTCTCGCCGCTCTCGACGCTGTCGAGGAGGTGCCCCCAGGTTTCCCAGTGGTGTGGTCGGCCGAGAAAGGCGAGCAGGCCCGCGATCGAGTCCGGCGCCTCGGTTCGAAGGGGCTCGCCGAGCGGCGTGAGCGAGAAGCGATCGCCCACGACCTCCGCCACGACACCCACCGCCGCCAGTGCGCGGAGCAATCTCCGCAGCGCGTCCGCGTCGGCGTGCGCGGCGGTCGCGAGATCCTCCGGCGTTCGCGACGCATCGGCAAGAAGGTCCGGGATCCCGAGAGCGGTCGCGGCGTAGAGCGCCTGCGTGACCCGGTAGCCGTTCACCAGCTCCGCGAGCGTCGCCACCACGCGAGCGTGACAACGGGCACGCACCACGTCAACTGCGTACGGGCTCACCCCGAGCTCGACTCAGCGAGTCTTCACCGAACGCGTCCGGCGACTGTCGCCTACTGGGAGTGAACTGCCGCTTCACGCGGGGTGATAGCCGCAACGCCGTCCCGCCTTGTGCCAGGCTCGGCCTGACACCACGATTCGTCAGATGGAGGGGTCTGGTGATCGAGAGCCAGGATCTGGAACTGATCCGACGAGTGACTCGCCATACAGATGCTGAACACGTTGCCGAGGCCGCATACCGTCAGCTCGACGACTTGCTGCGGACGCTGGACGACCGGGACTGGACCGCGCCGACGGCATGCCCGGGCTGGTCGGTCTCCGACATGGTCGGCCATCTGATCGGCGCCGCCCGCGGCAACGCAACGCTGCGTGAGTACACCCGCCAGCAACTCTGGGGTCTTCGCCACCGGCACGAGTTCGGGGGCAACCCGTTGGACGCCGTCAATGCCCTCCACGTGAGAGAACATGCCCATCTCCCCGCCTCGCGGCGCGCCGATGTCCTGCGCGCGCTCGTCCCCGACGCGATTCGCGGACGCCTGCGGCTGTCCGCGTGGGTCGGCCGGGTGAGCATCCCGATCTCTTCCGGTGGGTCCGCTGCGGCCGGGATGCCACGCACGGTCAATCTCGGTCGCCTGCTCGACGTGGTCTACACACGTGACGTGTGGATGCACACGATGGACATAGCGGAGGCGGTCGGTCGGGATCTGCCGTTCACGTCAGCCGTGAACGGCCGCCTCGTCCAGGACGTCGTCGTCGACTGGGTTCAACGGCACGGCCGGCCGGTCGAGCTGGTCCTCACAGGCCCCGCCGGTGGCCGTTACCGGTGGGGCTCCGACGGCACCGTCATCGATCTCGACGCGATGGTCTTCTGCCGGACCTTGTCCGGCCGGGTCCAAGGAGATGGCCTCTTGAACGTGAAGATCTTGTTCTGAAAGGGCTCATCGCGACGCTCGTGGGTCGCGCTGCCTCCGCGTCGGCGGGTCCTGGCGCGGAAGACCGTGGAGCCGGCGATCGCGGCCTGCGAGGATCGTCCGCGTGAGTGAGGCTGGTGACAAGGGCCCCGCCATGACGCTCTCCGACGGCAGGGTCACCCTGCGTCCGTGGTCGAAAGACGATGCGCGGTTCATGGCGGAAGCAAGCGCGGACCCAGCGATCCGGCGCTACAACGGGGCTCACGACCGGCAGGGACGCCCGGCTCCGCCGCTTTCAGTCCCTGAGGCCGAAGCCGCCGTCGATCAGTTCGTGCTGAGCTGGCGCGCGTTGGCCGCATCCGGGACTCCGGCCGGCGTCGCGTTCGCGATCGCAGACGCGGAGACCGGCCAGTTGGTGGGCTGTTGCGGGGTTGACGATTGGACCAAGGAGGACGTCGCCCAGTTCGGATACTGGATCGCAGCAGAGGCGAGAGGCCGCGGGTACGCCACGCGGGCGGTGATCCTCCTGACACGGTGGCTCTTCGAGCTCGGGGCAGCTCGTGTCTTCCTCACCATCGTCGCGGAGAACGAGGAATCTCTCGCGGTAGCCCACCGAGCGGGTTTCGTGTACGAGGGAACCATGCGCGCCCACAGCATCTGGCAGGGCGAACGCTGTGACGTGATGTGGTTCGCCGCGCTACCGCTCGAGTGGACAGGCTGAGGCAAACAGCTCGCGTCGTACTCCGCATCCGCCCACTTCCACGACCCCGCGATCACGATCGGCCGCGCCGTCAAGGTCGTGCATGATGGCGGGATGGAGCTCCAGACCGAGCACTCTGAGTTCACGGCCTGGCCACAGCTCGTCGGCACCTGGTCGATCGAGGCCGGCCACCCGCTGCTTCCCGGAGAGGAGATCCGCGGCACCGCCGTCTTCGAATGGCTGCCGGATCAGCATTTCCTGGTGATGCGTGGCCACTACGAGCACCCGGAGATCCCCGACGCCGTCACCGTGACCGGGATCGTCGATGGTGCTCCGGCGATGCACTACTTCGACCCCCGCGGCAAGCACCGCATCTTCGCGGTGTCCCTCACCGAAGCGGGCTGGCGCTACTGGAATGACGACGCGTCGTTCGCCCAGCGGTTCATCGGCAGCTTCGAGGACGACGGTGTGATCACCGGCCGCGCCGAGCGCTCGGAGGACGACGGGCACACCTGGGAGCTCGACCTGGAGATCACCTATCGGCGGGTACAGGGGGTCGACGTCTAGCGATCTGGTCTCGTCGGGCGGCAGCGGTTCCAGCAGACCGCGCGGTGATGCTGGAGAACCCGTCCGGGGTCATGCAGGGACCTGGCGTGGCGGGAGGACGACGCACCGGCTGTGGCACAGCTCCGCGAGCGTGTCGTCGGCCTCGTGCGGGTTGTGATCCCCTCGAACCCGCGGGTTACCGCCTGCGGGTAATCCGACAGGTTCCAGCCGGCAGCCTGATCGGCTGAGCGACGCCGACGGGCACGAGGTGACGCCGACAGCGCACCCCCGGGCGTGTGTCCGGGCCCGAGAACCCGAGGACGTGCTGTCGTTGAGCGAGGGTTGATCAGATGAAAGGACAACCTGCGTGGAACTGGCCGGCATTGCCGCCGTACGTCTGGATCAGCGCGCCCAGGCTCGATCCCCAGGTCGGGTTGTCGGGATCTGTCGGGTTGTTCACCCAGGGGCCGGGTGACTGAGACGGCAGGACGCCGTGACCGCCCGGGCGGGCATTGGTCGCGTTGCCGTAGAGCTGGTCGACGCAGCCACCCACGCCGTTGCCATGGTCACCCGGGGCCGCGTTCGCCGGCGACGCAAGGCCGAGAGCCAGAAGTGCGCCAGCCGCCACGGCAGCCGTCTTGACGGTGAGATTCATGTTGTGTCCTCCAGGTCGTCGAGCGGCCTCCTTGATGGCAGCTCCGAGACTCGACGGCCCCACGTTAGGTCGATATGTCGTAGTACGTGGCACGTTTGGGAGGATCGGCCGCGTTCCCGGGCCACTTCACCACCTACGTGCGCGCCGCAGGGGCGACACGACGAGGGCCTGACAGAGCGTTGTCAGCCTCTGCGAGCGTGACTAGCGTCGAGCCGGTGGGAGCGAAGCCGAGTCCTGACCTGGTCCCCCCGCTCGAGCGGGATCGGCTGCGAGCGCTGGTCGACGCAGACATCTCGACGGCGGAGCGAATGCATGCCGACGACTATCAGCTCGTCCCCCCAGGTGGCGGAGCCATCTCCAAGAGCGAGTATCTGGGAGCGATCGCCTCCGGGGACTTCCGTTACGCGACGTTCGAGCCAGCCTCCGAGCTCGCCGTTCTGGTCGGTCGGGACATGGTCGCACTGCGGTATCGCGCGCACATCGAGGCTCACTTCGGTGAGAGTTCGGACGAGGGAGAGTTCTGGCACACCGACGTGTGGCAGCTCCGCCCGGACGGGTGGCAGGTCGTCTGGTCCCAAGCGACCCGCCGTCGGGCCGGTCGGTCAGCGGGATGACCCGCGCAGCTTGCGCCAACCGCCAGCCCGGTTGTTCGCGACGATGGCCCTGATCAGCTCCGTCAAGGCTGGTCGGTTGATCAGGTCTCCGTCGTAGATCTGGATGGCGCGTCCGGTCGCGTTGTTGTGGCCCTGGTTGATGATCCGCTGGGGATCGGGAGCGGTCGGGTCGTAGAGGAACAAGTTGACGTGATCCTTCGCGGCCAGCAGCGCGCACACGTTGCCGTGGAGGACGAAGTACGGCTGAACGGTCCGCTTGATCGTCTCCTCGATCTCAGGGTCGGCCGCCCAGATGATCTCGCGGAGTTCGCGGCAGATGTCTTGCTGCCATGGAGGCAGTCGGTCGATGTAGCTGTCCACCCCGGAGTGAGCTCGGGTCACGTGGCGGACTCTATCGGCGCACCGGCTCTCCGCCTCGGCACTGTTCTCTCCGTTCCGCCTCCCGGCGATGTGACGCACCCCGACGCGGCACGCAGGCGCGTTTTGCGCCGGGATCACCCGAGTGTCCGAGCCGGTCCACCGCCATTGGGGCGTGGGCAGGGAAGGAGCGACGAGTTGTCGTGGTGGTCCGGGGCATCTTCCCGGTCTGTTCGGGAAGTCGCCTCTGGCGACTGGCCGCGCGTGCGGCGACGGTGTCTGGCAGCGGATTCTCTCTTCTTGGAGGCTTGCCATGTCGAACCGTCTGGTACCTCGATTGATCATCTTGACCCTGGTGATGGCCATCGGAGAGTTCGCCAGTTCGGTCATCATTGCGGTGGAGAACTATGCCGACGCCCAGCCAGAGTTCGCGGTCGCCTTCGGCGGCTTGTTCCTGGCCGCGTGGTGGCTGCTGCGCAGTGGCCGTGTGACGGCCGGCGGCAGCCTGGCTGGGGCGCTGTGTCTGTTCGAGCTGGTGTCATACCCGGGGTGGCCGAAGCCCACCGCATTCGACCGGGTCGGCGACACCATCTACGCAGTGATCGCGCTGGCGACGTTGGCCACGGTCATCGCGGTCTTCGTGTCACGACGCCGCGTCCGGACGAGCGCCTGACCGGCTGCCGGTTTCTGGGCAACAGATGAGCACTCCCGGGGATACCCGGCACCATCGGGACGTGACCGTCAGCCCAGCCCCGGTCGGACGTGACCGACTGCGCGCGGGACGGTTGGACGTCGCTCGTTGGACTGCCGACGAGTGCCTGTTCAGAGACCCAGCTCGGCCAGAGACGGGTGATCTGAGGGTCGAGGTCCTGATCGGTCCCAATGGAAGAGCCGGTCTGCGCCGTCGATCGGGAGGTCGTTGATACTGGCGTGCCGCTGGCGCATCAGACCATGCTGGTCGAACTCCCAGTTCTCGTTGCCGTACGAGCGGAACCACTGACCGTCGGCATCATGCGACTCGTACACGAAGCGCACGGCGATCCGGTTGTCGCCGTAGGTCCAGACCTCCTTGATCAACCGGTACTCGAGCTCGCGAGCCCACTTCTGACGAAGGAACGCCACGATGTCGTCCCGGCCTTCCAGGAACGTGTCCCGATTACGCCAATGGCTGTCATAGGTGTAGGCCATCGAGACCCGCTCCGGATCGCATGTGTTCCAGGCATCCTCGGCTGCACGGGCCTTCTGCGCGGCGGTCTCGGCCGTGAACGGCGGAAAGGGTGGACGTTCGTTCATCGGGCACCTCGTGGATCGACTCCTCAGAACGCTACAAGCGAGCGGCCCGTAAGGGTGGACGCCGTCCGGATCCGGGGCGGGCGCGGATTCGGAGTGCGCCGGAACCCGGCGGAACGCAGCTCGCGGTGGGCGCGCGCACTGAGGAGGCTTCAGCACCAAGAGGCCCCTACGGACGCCGCTGTCGGGCTTGAGTCACTCCGACCCCGGGTGTCAGCGAGCACGGCGACGATCACGTACGCGTGCGACGTTCCATCTCGGTGCCGGATGTCTGGCTACGGCGGGCGGAGTCCAAGTCGGCCCCTCGGACGACTCGCGGCGGAGGCCATGGCGCCTGCACGAGCGGGTCGGGTATCCGGTCGCCGAGTCGCAGCAAGCCGGCTCCGATCAGTGCTGCCGCCAAGGCCCCGCCCCACCAGACGGCGTCTGGTGAGGTTGCGAGCAGCGCGCCGCCGACCGCGGGACCGAGGGCCACGCCGGCCGTGAAGGTGAGGCCGTAGAGCGACATGTAGCGGCCGAGCAGATGCGGCGGTGCGAGCTCGGCGATGAGTGGACCGAGCACGATGAACTGCGCGCACTCACCGACCGCGATCACGATCGCGACCCCGGCCAAGACGGTGGTAGCGGTGAGCGTCGAGCTCGTGAGTGTTGCGAGCAGGACCGCAAGCAGGCCGGTGGCGAACAGCGTGCTGGTCGCGGCAAGAGCGTGTGTGCGTCCCATCCGCTTGACGACTCGTGTCGCTGGTATTTGCGCGACGACGATGAAGAACGTGTTGATGAAGATGACGACGCCGATCTCGCCCCGTCCGACAGGCGTGTACGCCTTCGCAAACGGCGCGAGGATGTTGGAAAAGAGCGCGCCGCCGGTCATCACGAGCACGATGTTGGCGGCGATCAAGATGAGGAAGAGCCGATCGCGAGCAACTGCTCGGAAGCCTGTTCCTCCATCGCTCGCCGACGCACCCTTCGCAAGGCGAGGATTCGGAATCCCCACGATCACAACCAGCGCGAAGACAGCGAACGTGGCGCCGTCGAAGAGGTAGAGCGCCTGGAACGTTCGGAGATCATTGGCGGAAGCGACGATGAAGCCCGCAACCGTGGCGCCGCTGCCGAGACCGAAGTTGCCCGCGACTCGGCGGAGCGCTATCGAGGAGGCGCGCTGCTCCGCGGAGACCAGGGTCAGGCTCAGAACTTGGTTCGCGGTGTTCGCGACTCCGAACCCGGCGCCGCCGACGGCCGCGCAGACGAAGGCTTGCCAGGGACGGCCGACGAATGCGAAGCCCGCGTAGCCGAGTGCGCTGGCGAGATTGCCGATGATCAGGATCGGCTTCGCACGAAAACGATCGAGCAGCGCACCCGAGAAGGGCGTCAGGACCGCCGCCGTACCCATGACCGCCGCCAGCACCAGTCCCGCAGTCGCCGTCGGGAAGCCGCGGGCCTGGTGCAGGTAGATGATCTCGAAGGGAAGGACCAGTCCAGTCCCGAAGTAGTTCACGGCGGTCCCGGCCTGAAGAACGATGACGGGCCCCGACAGGCCCGTCCGCCAGCCGGCGAGGACCTGGGCGAGCGTCCTGCTCAGATGCGTTCTGCGGCTGGTTGGCTTCCCGTGCATGTCTGCGAGTCGCACGTTCATCGGCGCCCGTCGTGGCGGCGATCGAGAACGATGGACGCCGCGCGCCCGGTGAATGCGGACGATTCCATCGTCAACCTCCAGGGTCGTTTCCAGCGTCCGCGGCACGATCCGGTGGGCGGATCGTCGCGGCGGTCGGTGATGCATACACCGCAGCGCCGGGAAACTGGGCGTCCGCCAGCCGCCCAGTTCGACCCCCGGGCGGTGTATATACCGCCTGGAATCGCCATGTGATGTGGAAGGAAGGAGCGCAGGATGGTGACAGCCGATCTGCTCTCACGGGCGCGGGCCGGGGATGGCGAGGCGTTCCGCGAGCTGGCCGGGCGGCACCAGCGGGAGCTGCAGGTGCACTGCTACCGGATGCTCGGATCCTTCGCCGACGCCGAGGACGCCGTCCAGGAGACGATGCTGGCCGCCTGGCAAGGCATCGGCAGGTTCACCGAGGAACGCGCGTCGCTGCGCACCTGGCTGTACAAGATCGCCACCAACCGGTGCCTCAACGCGCGCCGAGCTGCGAGCCGGCGCCCGGTCAGGAAGTGGGACGTGTCGCAGTTCGAACCGCCCGTGCCGACGCCGCGCGCCGAGGCCGTCTGGCTGCAGCCGTTCCCCGACTCCCTCCTCGAGGGTGCCGTCGACGTGCCTCCCGGGCCGGAGGCCCGCTACGAGCAGAGCGAAGCCATCTCCCTGGCCTTCGTGACCGCCCTTCAGCTGCTCCCACCGCGCCAGGTGGCCGTCCTCATCTTGCGCGACGTCCTCGGATTCCACGCCAGCGAGGTGGCCGACATGCTGGAGGTGACCGTCCAATCGGTCAACAGCGCTCTCAAGCGAGCCCGCGCCAGCCTGCAGCGCCAGAAGCAGCCGGTCGTCGGCCACCAGCCGCCGCCCGCCGCCGGCTCGCCTGCCGAGGATGCGATCGTGACCATGTTCGCCCGCGCGTGGGAATCCGCCGACCTCGACGCGCTGGTGGCCCTGCTGACCGACGACGTTTTCATCGCGATGCCTCCGGAGCCCTTCGGTTACGAGGGCCGAGAGCTGGTGGCCCGCTACTGCGACCGCCAGTTCGCCGCGGGCCGCAGGTTCGACCTGATGCCGGCCCGAGCCAACGACCAGCCCGCGTTCGGGGCATATCTGCGCGGCCCGGCCGGAGTCGGCCACGCGACTGCCTTCTACGTGCTCACCCTTGCCGGCGGCCAGATCTGCGGCATCACCCGCTTCGAGGCCAGCGTGCTGCCGTGGTTCGGGCTACCGCGCTCACTCCCCAACCGATAACCAGTGTCGGCAACACTCGATTTACCTCGAAGGAGGCGCAAGAGAATCATCACACCGCGTTTCCATCGCAATTCTCCGACATTTCCGCGGCTATGCCGCGAGCCATTCGAGCTGTCGCCGACCGCGGCCGCCGGCGAGCTCCGACGCCATCGGCGTCACCGCTAGCACCACGACGAGAACCCACCTGAGGAGCGCCCGTGACGCAGATGCCTCACCGTGCTGCCCGCGAGCTGATCGCCTGCCGGGTCGCCGACGCCGAGCAGCGGCGCATCGAAGGTCGTGGGGCCGGCGCCCGCCGACGTCGTAGCGCCGAGCCAGAATCGCCGGCCCGACACTGCGGTACCTACGAGTCACTGGGTGGCACCTGAGTACTGCGTTGTTGATCCGAGGCGGGACAAGAACCTCTTCGGTCCCCGGCCACTCAGCCCTGGCCCCGGTCCGTCGAAACTGGCTGACGCCTGTCGAATCCGACTGTCCCCGTTCGTGGGGATGGTGGAGGGTGGACGAACGAGCCATCCGTGAAGGAGCAGACATGACCGAGTACCTCATCTACTTCAACCAGCAGTGGGTCGGCGACCACCCGGAGGAGTGGTACGGCACCCGCGGGCCGCTCGCCATGGCGGTCGTGAACGAGATGAAGGAGGCCGGCGTGTACGTCTTCGCCGGGGGCCTGGTGGAGGAGACCGACACGGCGTTCAGCGCTGACGCGACCAGCGGCACGCTGACGTTCACCGACGGGCCCTACGTCGAGACCAAGGAGTACCTGGGCGGGCTCACCATCGTGGACGTGGCCGACGAGGAGGCCGCCAGGATGTGGGCGGGCAAGGTCGCGGAAGCCTGCGGGTGGCCCCAGGAGGTCCGGCGCTTCAAGCCACAACCCCGAACCGACTGATCGGGTCGCAGGTCGGCTCGCGCCGCGGTCCGGCCGGATCCGGTCACACGAGAGACGAGTGGTGCTCGGCCCAGACCGCGGCCATGTCCTCGACGTCCGGATCGTGCAGGCGCTGGATCAGCGAGTCGATCTCGGGCGTCATCACGCACAGGACGTGCGCAGACTCTTCGCCGACCGTGGCGAAGGTGTGCCTGGCGCCGGCCCGCACGATGTGGAGGTGACCGGCCTCCAGCACGTGACGGGTGCCTGAGTCCTGCACCGCCAGCCGGCCCTCGAGGACGATGAACCCTTCGTCGCCGCGATGGTGCACGTGCAGCGGCGCCATGTCACCGGGATAGGGGCTGAGGTGCCACTCACGGATCACGAAGTCCGTCATCCGCCCACCGTAGGGTCGAGCCTCCGAGCGCTCAATCCGGCTCATGCCCGGCTCGCGCCTGGGTACGACGAGGGTGAGGGAGGTGGGCACGATGCGTGTGCTGCGTGCTCTTCTGGGCTCGGTGCTGTGGATCCTGGCGGGCGTCGTCGGGCTGGTCGGGGCGCTCCTCTGCGTCACCCTGATCCTGCTGCCGGTGGGCATCCCGCTGCTGTTCCTGGCCCGCAAGCTGTTCAAGTACTCGATGACGTTGTTCCTGCCCCGCGTGGTGCGACACCCCGCGCAGGAGATGGGCCGGAGGAGCCGTCGCGGTGCCCAGGACGCCGCCGATGCCGTGACGCCGTCGAGGAAGACGCTCAAGCACGCCCGCAAGCGAGGCCGGAAGCTGGGCCGGAAGGCTCGCAAACAGACTCTCCAGAAGCTGGGCCGCAAGGACAACTCGCTGGTGGGTCGGTTGAAGCGAGCGTTCTGAGGGGCGGCCGGAAAAGGTCCGGGCGCGAACCTACTCGACGCAGAACTCGTTCCCCTCGGGATCGGCCATCACGATCTGCCCGTGGTCGCGTGGTCCTGAGCCTGTCGAAGGATCGCGCAGCGGCCGGGCGCCGAGCTCGGTGAGTCGGCGTACCTCGGCGCGGATGTCTCCCACGGCGCGCAGGTCGAAGTGCTGACGGTTCTTGGCGACCTTGCCCTCCGGCACCCGCTGGAACCACAGGGACGGACCGCCCCAGCCGGCGGGCTCCACCCAGGCCTTGTCGGGCGTGCTGTCCTCGTCCACGTCCGACCCGAGCGCCGCCGCCCAGAACGCCGCCACCGTCAGCGGCTCTGCGCAGTCGAACGTCACCGACTTGATGAAGCTCACCATGCGTCCACGGTAGGGACCTCGACGAGGGACGGCGACACCGTTTCCGGGTGAGAACGCGCCACTGTCGGCGACTCGCGTCCAGGTTCTTTCGCTCCTCAGGGAGAATGGACACATGAGCACCCCAGGCCGCTGCTCGCAGAGCTCGCACCGCCCCGGGGACCCCGCATGACCGAGCTGCCTCGCAAGGCCGTCGCGCGCACCGCGCGGCTGGCGGCGTTGCCCCTCGGGTACGCCGGGCGCAACGCGCTCGGGCTGGGCAAACGCCTGGGGGGCCGGTCGGCCGAGGCGGTGATGAGCGAGATCCAGCAGCGGACCGCCGAGCAGCTGTTCCGCACCCTGGGGGAGCTCAAGGGCGGGGCGATGAAGTTCGGCCAGGCGATGTCCGTGCTCGAGGCAGCACTCCCCGACGAGCTGGTCGGGCCGTACCGCACCGAGCTCACCCGCCTTCAGGACTCCGCTCCCCCCATGGCCACGCAGACGGTGCGCGACCAGATCGCCCACGACCTCGGTGCCGAGTGGCGCGACGAGCTGGTCTGGCTGGACGGCGGCCCGACGGCGGCAGCGAGCATCGGGCAGGTACACCAGGGACGGTGGCGCGACGGCCGCGAGGTCGCGGTGAAGGTGCAGTACCCGGGCGCCGGCGAGGCCCTCCAGTCGGACCTGCGGCAGCTGGGGCGGCTCGCCCGCACCATCGGGCCGCTGATGCCCGGCGTCGAGATCAAGCCACTGGTCGAGGAGCTCCAGGCGCGCGCGAAGGACGAGCTCGACTACACCCTCGAGGCGGAGGCCCAGCGGGCCTTCGCCGACGCGTTCCGCGACGACCCCGACATCGTGGTGCCGGACGTCGTGGCGGTCGGCCACGAGGTGCTGGTCACCGAGTGGCTGGACAGCCCGGCGTCCCTGGCGTCGATCATCCGCGACGGGACGCAGGAGGAGCGCGACCACTACGGCGAGCTGTTCGTGCGGTTCCTCTTCGCCGGGCCGCCGCGCACCGGGATGCTGCACGCCGACCCGCACCCCGGCAACTTCCGCGTCCTGCCCAACGACGACGGCAGCCCCGGTCGGCTCGGCGTGCTCGACTACGGCGCCGTCGCTCGCCTCCCGGACGCCGGTCTGCCGGAGGCGATGGGGCGGCTGATCCGGATCGCCGGCGACCGTGACCCCGAGGACCTGGTGGCCGGGCTCCGCGAGGAGGGGTTCATCAAGCCGGGTCTCGACGTCGACCCGGCCCTGGTCCTCGACTACCTCTCGCCGTTCGTCGAGCCGACGCTGGTGGAGCGGTTCCGGTTCTCCCGGACGTGGATGCAGGGGCAGTTCCAGCGGATCAACAACCCCAAGGAGCCGACGTACGCCGTGGCCCTCAAGCTGAACCTGCCCCCGGCGTACCTGCTCATCCACCGCACCTGGCTGGGCGGGGTCGGCGTGCTCAGCCAGCTCGGCGCGGAGGCGCCGTTCAGGGCGATCCTCGAAGAGCACCTTCCCGGCTTCGCAGACTGAAGCGACCCGCGGCGAGCACGATCGCGGCCGCGGCGAGGCCGGTGACCCCGCAGATCGGCCACAGGGCGGCCGGCGCGACGGCGTACATCGCGCCGCCGACCGGGCCCGACAGCATGGTGCCGGAGGTGGCGGCGCCGGTGTACAGCCCCTGGTACTGCCCGACCAGATGGTCGGGCGCGGCGTCGAGCACGTGCGCCGTCGCGGTTGTCTTGTAGAGGATCTCGCCGGCGGTCAGCACGACCATCGCCACGATCGCCGAGGCGGCCGACACCGGGAGCCCGAACAGCGCGAACCCCACCCCGACCAGCGCGTAGCCGGCCGCGATGATCGGGTACGACGCGAGGCGGCGCAGCCGTTGGGCGACCGGGATCTCGAGGAGCAGGATCAACCCGGAGCCGATCGCGATCATGGCGGTGTAGAGCGCGACCGGCTCGCAGGCGTCGCGCAGGTGCAGCGGGACCGTCGTGTACAGCTGCCGGTAGACCAGGTCGGCCAGCACGATCGCCGGCAGCAGCACCGTGAGCGAGCGGTCGGCGCGGACGGCTCGCCACAGGCCGTGCCGTTCCTGGCCGGTGTGCTGGGTCGGCCGCGCAGGCTCGCGCGGCATCGCCGGAGCCACCAGCCACCGGACGATCAGCATCATCAGGCCCTCGACCACGAACAGGGCGGTGTAGGAGTGCGCGACGATCAGCGCCGCGAGCGGTGGCCCGACCATGAACCCGGCGTTGGACGCGGCACGGCCGATCGCGACCGACGTACGCCGGTCGCCCCGGTCGACGGCCAACGCGGACAGCGCACCCACCGAGACGCTGACCGCGGCACTCACGTAGGCGACCACCGGGAGCCAGACGGCCAGGACCGCGACCGGGAGCCACGGGATCGCGACGGTGCCGAGCCCGCTCGCGACGGAGCCGGACAGCACCACGCGGCGATGGCCGCGCCGGTCACCCCAACGGCCGCCGGTGAAGTACCCGACGAGCGCGCCGACCCCGACCTCGCCGGCGATCACCCCGGCCGCCGGGACCGAGAGGTCGCGCGGACCGGTCAGGTAGAGGGTGAGGAACAGGATCATGAACGACGTCGCCGAGCCGACGAACCGTCCGGCGGCCAGCACCCACACCAGCCGAGGCACCTCCCGCAGGTTCACGACGCGCTCACCCGAGCGGCAGGTACATCACGTGCAGCCCCACCCTGCCGTGCCGGGCCGAGCGGAAGGCTCCGGGCACGGTGCCGACGATCTCGAACCCGAGCGCCTGCCAGAGATGGACGGCTGCTTCATTGGTCTCGACAACGGCGTTGAACTGGATGCCGGCGTACCCCTGCTCGCGGTGCCAGTCGACGACGTACGTCGCGAGCGCGCGGCCGACGCCCCGGCCGGCGGCGGCCGGGTCGACCATGAACGACGCGGTGCCGACGTGGTCGCCGCGCGCCGGGCGGTTGGGTCCCATCTTCGCGGTGCCGAGCACGCGCCGGTCGTCCTCGAGGACGACGGTCAGCCCGGGTGGCCGCTCCATCCAGAGGTCGCGCGCCTGCCCCGAGGTGAGGTCGTCGGGGTAGGCGTAGGTCTCGCCCTCGGCCACGATCGCGGCGAAGAACGGCCAGATCTGCGGCCAGTCGTCGTCGGTGGCGGCTCTGATCCGGCGATCACTCACCGGTCTGGCCGTCGATCGACTGGCGGAGCAGGTCGGCGTGGCCGTTGTGCCGGGCGTACTCCTCGATCATGTGCACCAGGATCCAGCGCAGCGTGAACGTCGAGCCGGTACGCCGGCCCGTGCGCGCCGACTCCTGCTCGAGCCCGCCGTGGGTGAGGGCCTCGTCGACCACCGCGTCCGCTCGGCGTACCGCCTCGTCGAAGAGGTCGAAGAGCTCCTGCGGGGTGTCGTCCTTCGCGGTGCGGAACTCCCAGTCGTAGTCGTCGTCGGCCCACGGGACCGGGTCGAACGGGGGCAGGTAGACGCCGCCGGAGTAGGTGACCTCGAACCAGTACGACTCGACGAGCGCAATGTGCTTCATGATCCCGCCCAGCGTCAGGTCGGACGGCGGCAACGTGGTGGCGAGCTGGGCCTGGGTGAGGCCGCTGCACTTCCAGCGCATCGTGTCGCGGTGGTAGGTCAGGAACGACCGCAGGGTCGCCACCTCGTCGCCGTGCAAGGGCGGGTCGACCCGCGAGTCGGGGTCGAACGCCGGTGGCTCACTCACCGGTCTGCCCGTCGATCGACTCGCGCAGCAGGTCGGCGTGGCCGTTGTGCCGCGCGTACTCCTCGATCATGTGCAGCATGATCCAACGCAGCCGGAAGGGGCCGTCGTTCTTGCTCTCGCGCACCGACTCGGTGTCGAGGCCGTCGCCCGCCAGCGACCGGTCGATGACCTCGTCCGCCCGGCGTACACAGTCGTCGTAGAGAGCCCGCAGCTCCTCGGGGCTGTCGTCCTCCGCGGAGCGCCACTCCCAGTCGGGGTCGGCGTCCCAGTCGACCGCGTCGAACGGCGGCGGGTCGGGCTCGCCGACCATGGTGTTCAGGAACCAGCCGGCCTCGACGAGGGCGAGGTGCTTCATCATCCCGCCGAGCGTCATCGTCGTGGGGGCGAGGGGCTGCGCGAGCTGCTCCTGGGTCAGGCCGGCGCACTTCCAGCGGAACGTGTCGCGGTGGTAGTCGAGGAACCCGCGCAAAGCGGTCACCTCGTCCGCGCGGATCGGTGCCTCGGTGCGGGTGCTCTTGTCGAACGTCTGGGTCATGGCGTCGACGCTAACCACGAGCCCCTACACCTCGCACCCCGCTTTCCGTTCGTACGCCGGAGCGTGGCCGCCGTCACCACACGCCCAGCACGTCGCCGCCGATCCGCACCACGAACGCCGAGACCACCACGATGAAGAACACGCGGACGAACCCGGCGCCCTTCGCGACCGCGGTGCGGGCACCGAGGTAGCCACCCACCAGGTTGCAGGCTCCCATGACGAGGCCGGTCTCCCACAGCACGGCCCCTTGCGGGACGAAGACGCAGAGCGCGGCGAGGTTGGTGGCCCAGTTCGCCAACCGGGCCTTGGCGGCCCCCTCGAGGAAGCTGTACCCGAGCAGGCCGACGAGGGTGATCACGAAGAAGCTGCCGGTGCCCGGTCCGAGGGCTCCGTCGTAGCAGCCGATCAGCACGCCGGCCACCATCGCGATGCCGAGATGGCGGCGCCCGTCGTACCGCAGCAGCGTCGTCTCGCCGAGACCGGGCCGGAACAGCACGTAGGCGCCGACGACCACGAGGACCACCAGGACGATCGGGTCGAAGGCGCGGTCGGAGATGTGCGAGCCGATGAAGGCGCCGCCGACCGATCCGGCGAAGGCGCAGACCATCAGCGGGCCGAAGACGCGGGGGTCGGGCCTGATCCGGCGGTAGTACGTCGCGCTGCTCACGCTGGTGCCGCAGATCGAGCCCAGCTTGTTGGTGGCCAGGATCTGCACCGGGGAGGCGCTCGGCAGCCCGACCAGGAGGGCGGGCAGCTGGATCAGACCGCCTCCTCCGACCACCGCGTCCACGAAGCCCGCGGCGAGCCCGGCGAGCCCGAGCAGCAGCAGGGTCGTCGTGGACGGGTCGCTCATCAGTAGAAACCGTGCCGGGCGAGCGGGCCCCGGAGCTCGCGCTCCTCGTAGGCGAGGTGGCTGCCCAGGCGGTCGCCGAGCGTCTGCAGGGCATCCTCGACCGCGTCGAGCGCCGCCTCGTCGGTCTGCCGGACCAGGGCCACCAGGGTCCGGTCGACCTCGTCGAGCAGGTGGTGGATGACCACGTGCTCCTCCGAGAGCCGGTCGAGGACCGGCGCGGTGGCGGGCTCGGCGAGCCGCAGGTGCGGGAAGACGCTGGCGTCCTCGAGCGAGTGGTGGCCGTTGACGAAGCCGCAGTAGGACTGGCAGTAGGCGCCGAGGGTCCAGTTGTTCTGGCGCAGCGACATCGCGTGGACCTCGGACCGCGCGGCCCCCGCGGTCAGCACCCCACGGCGTACCTCCTCGATCAGGCCGTGCAGCCGGGTGAGCTCGCCGCGGAGGTGGTCGTGGATGTCGACGAGGTGCCGGGAGAAGGCCTCCTGGGCCGCGGAGTACGCCGTGTCGGCGGCCTCGTCGAGGGTCGGCCGGGTGGACTCGTCCCAGGTCGTGTCGCTGCTCATCTCGCGCCCAACCTAACGACCTACCCTGGAGCGGTGCGCATCGTCTCGCTGCTGCCGTCGGCCACGGAGATCCTGTTCGCGATCGGCGCCGGCGACGACGTGGTCGGAGTGACCTTCGAGTGTGACTTCCCGGCGGAGGCTCGCAGCCGACGGATCGTGTCCACGTCGGCGATGCCGGAGGGGCTGACGCCTGCGGAGATCGACCGGTTCGTGATCGAGGCGATGGCGCGGGGCGAGGACCTCTACCACCTCGACGAGGGTGCGCTGTCCGGCCTCGACGCGGACCTGGTCGTCACCCAGGACCTCTGCGCGGTGTGCGCGGTGGACGTCTCGGTCGTGGACGACGCGCTCGCCCACCTCGGTTGCCGGGCGGAGGTGCTCACGATCGACCCCTACACGCTGGACGAGGTGCTGGAGTCGATCCTCACCCTCGGCCGTTCGACCGGCCACGCGGCCGAGGCCGAGCGGCTGGTGGCCGACCAGCGTGCCCGGCTGGACGTCGTACGCCGCGCGACGGCCGGGCGACCCCGGCCACGGGTGATGTTCCTGGAGTGGACCGATCCGCCCTTCGCGCCGGGGCACTGGATCCCGGAGATGATCGAGATAGCCGGTGGCGAGCCGGTGCTGGCGACGCCCGGCGAGAGGTCGCGGCGGGTCACCTGGGAGCATGTCGGCGCATCCGAGCCGGAGGTCGTGGTCGTGGCGCCGTGCGGCTTCGACCGGGCCGGGTCGCAGCGCCTGGCCGACGAGCTGGTCGCGAGCGGCGCGCTGCCCTTCGGCATACCGGTGCACGCCGTGGACGCGAACGCCTCCTGGGCCCGCCCCGGCACCCGGCTGCCCGACGGGGTCGAGGAGCTGGCCTGGATCCTGGCCCTCACCCGGTCGTCCGCTTGAGCGGCGCCTCTGGGTTCCTCTCAGGCGGACGACCCGTTTCGGCGAAGAGGATCTCGACCCGGAGGCCGCCCTGCTCGGAGTCGCCGAGCCGGATCTCACCGCCGCGGCGTCGGACCAGCTCGCGCACGATCGCCAGCCCGAGCCCGGTGCCGCCGGTGTCGCGGTCGCGCGCCTCGTCCAGGCGGGCGAAGCGGTCGAAGACGCGCTCGCGGTCGGCCGCCGGGATGCCGTCACCGTCGTCGGCGACCGCGAGGACGTCACCGGCAGGGGTACGCCGGAACGACAGCTCCACGCGGGAGCGGGCGTGGCGGCGGGCGTTGTCGACGAGGTTGCCGACGACGCGCTCCAGCTCGAGGCGGCTCACGGGAAGAGTGCCGTCGTCGAGCTGGCCGAGCAGCACGGCAGGGGCCTCGGCGCGGACGAGGGTGGGGAGCACGTCGGCCGGCTCCGCGGGCGGGTCCGGGGAGGGGAGAGCCTCGCCGGCGTCCAGGCGGGCCAGCACGAGCAGGTCCTCGACCAGCGCGGACAGGCGGTGGAGCTCGGCGGCCAGGTCGGCCCGGTCCTGCGCGTCGGCACCGTGCCGGGTCGCGACGTCGACCTGCAGCCGGAGTGACGTGAGGGGGCTGCGCAGCTCGTGCGCGACGTTCGCGACGAAGCTGCGCTCGCGGTCCCGGGCCGCGGCGAGGCGGTCGAGCATCGAGTTCAGGGTGACCGCCAGGGCCCGGATCTCGTCGCGCGAGGCCGGCTCCGGGAGCCGCTCGTCGTGGCCGGACCCGGAGACCCGCTCGGCGGCGGAGCGCAGCGCCTCGACCGGGCGCAGCGCGGCGCCGATGACCCGGTAGGCGACGAGACCGAGGACGAGCAGCAGCAGCGGGTAGGAGATCAGCAGGGTGACGATCAGCAGGTGCCGGCTGCGGGCCAGGTCGGCGACCGGCTCCGCCACGACCACGACCTGTGCCCCCGGCCGGCTGGACACCGGGGTGGCGGTCACCCGCAGCGACGAGGTCAGCCCGAGCCGTGAGCCGGGCACGGTCACCGGTGACGTCCGGGCCCGACGCAGCTCGTCCAGGGTCAGCAGGGAGGTGAGCCGGTCGCCGTTGGCGGACGCGCTGACCACCCGGCCGTGGGCGTCCACGACCTGCACCGACTCCGAGCCGGTCACCGGGATCGGGTCGGGGAGCCGGTCCGAGGTCACCAGCTCGGCCACCTGCTGGGCGGTCGCGGCCGCCCGTCGGTCGAGGTCGTGACGGCTGGCGATCGAGAGGGCGACGTACAGGGCGACGCTGCCGACCGCCTGGACGACCGCGAGCCCGAGCAGCCCGATCGTCATCAGCCGGGCCCGTAGCGAGCGCCGCTGCCACCAGCCGGTCATCGGGCAATCACCAGCGTCTCGTCACCGCGCCAGCCGGTAGCCGGCCCCGCGCACGGTCGCGATCAGGCCGGAGCCGAGCTTCCGACGGAGGTAGCCGACGTACACCTCGACCGTGTTGGGCTCGTAGCCGACGCCGCGCGCGTCCCAGACCCGGTCGAGCAGCTCGGTCTTGGTGATCACCCGGTCCGGATGACGCAGGAAGAACTCGAGCAGCTCGTACTCCCGGCGGCTCAGCGCCACGGCCTCGCCGGCGAGGGTCACCTCGCGGGTGGCCGGGTCGAGACACAGGTCGGCATGGTTGAGGACGGGTGGCCGCGGATCGCTCTGGCGCCGCAGCAGGGCGCGGAGCCGCGCCAACAGGACGACGTAGTCGAAGGGCTTGGTGAGGTAGTCGTCGGCGCCGTAGTCGAGCCCGTCGGCCTGGTCGTAGGGTCCGTCCTTCGCCGACACCATCATCACCGGGACCCAGTTGTCCTCGGACCGCAGGCGCTTGACGACCTCGTAGCCCGAGAGCCCGGGGAGCATCACGTCGAGCAGGACGGCGTCGTACTGCCCCTCCCGGGCGCGCGCGAGCCCGGCGACCCCGTTGCCGGCGAGGTCGACGGTGAAACCGTCGGCGGTCAGTCCGCGCTCCAGGGCACGGGCCATCCGGGCCTCGTCCTCCACCACCAGCAGCCGCACGCGCCCACCCTGTCATGAGTGGCTGACCGGCCTCACAGGTTCTCAGCGGACTCACAGCACCGGCGAGGGACCATGGGGACATGCGGAAAATCTCTCTGTCCCGTCCGTCGTCCCGTGGGGTGCGCTGGGGTGCACCGGTTGCCGCCGCTGCGGTGCTGATCGGCATCGGGCCCGCGGTCACCGCGCTGAACGCCGACGCCCATGGCTCGCTGCCTCCGCGCACCGCCGCCCAGCTCCTGGTCGCGGTGCAGGAGGCCACGCTGCAGAGCCTCTCCGGCACGGTCGTCGAGACGTCCGACCTCGGGCTGCCGGAGCTGCCGAGCATCGGCGGGCGCGGCGGCGGCAGCGCGAGCTTCTCGTCGCTGGTCTCGGGCTCCCACACCATGCGGCTGTGGTACGCCGGTCCCGACCGGATGCGGGTCGCACTGCTCGGGCAGCTCGGGGAGTCCGACCTGGTGCGCAACGGCAGCGACGTCTGGGCCTGGTCGAGCTCCGACAACACCGCCACCCACTGGACGATCCCGCAGCACGCGAAGACGCCCGACACGCTCGCCTCGCCCGAGGCGCCGATGACACCACAGCAGGCGGCCGAGGCCGCGCTCAAGGCCATCGACCCGACCACCCGGGTCAGCACCGACCCCACCGCCGAGGTCGCCGGCCGGTCGGCGTACCAGCTCGACCTGGTGCCGCGCGACTCGCGCTCGAGGATCGGCTCGGTGCGGATCGCCATCGACGGCGCGACGCACGTGCCCACACGGGTGCAGGTGTTCGCGAAGGGCGCCTCGTCACCGGCGCTGCAGGTCGGGTTCACGTCGTTCTCGACCGCCACGCCGCCGGCGTCGACGTTCTCCTTCACACCGCCGCCGGGGGCAACCGTCAAGCAGGGCTCCGGGCAGGCGTCGCCCTCGCACGCCGGCTCGACCGGTGCCCAGGGCTCCGCGTCCCAGGTCGTCGGGAAGGGCTGGACCACCGTCGTGGTCGCCGACCTGGGCGAGGATGCGAGCAAGGGACTGCCGAGCACGCTGCGCGCCCTGCCGTCCGTGTCGGGGTCGTGGGGTTCCGGGCACCTGCTGGACGGGGCGCTGTTCTCGGCGGTGCTGACCGACGACGGTCGGCTCGCCGTGGGCGCGGTGCCCCCGCGGATGCTGTACCACGCCCTGTCGGCCGCCCGGGCCCGGTGAGGGAGAGGTGAGCGACCTCGCGGTCCGGACCAGCGGTCTCACCAAACGGTTCGGGTCCCAGACCGTCGTCGACGCGATCGACCTCGCCGTACCTGTCGGGTCCGTGTACGGGTTCCTCGGACCCAACGGGTCGGGCAAGACCACGACGATCCGGATGCTCCTCGGTCTGGTGTCTCCCAGCGCCGGTGCGGTCGAGCTCTTCGGGGCCGGGATGCCGCGGCAGGCCTCGGCCGTGCTGCCCGCGGTGGGGGCGTTGGTCGAGGGGCCGGCGTTCCATCCCTACCTGTCCGGACGCGCCAATCTGCTCCGCCTCGACGCTGCCGACCGGACCGCCGAGCCCCGGACGGCGCGACAGCGGGTGGACGCCGCCCTCGACCGGGTCGGTCTGCTGGCGGCGGCGCAGAAGCGCTTCCGCGCCTACTCGCTGGGGATGCGGCAACGCCTGGCGATCGCCTCGGCGCTGCTGACTCCCAAGGAGCTGCTGGTCCTCGACGAGCCGACCAACGGTCTCGACCCGCAGGGGACGCGCGAGGTGCGCTCGCTGGTCGGGTCGCTGGCAGGCGACGGCACGACCGTCCTCGTGTCGAGCCACCTGCTGTCCGAGGTCGAGCAGATGTGCAGCCACCTCGGGGTGATGCACGTCGGGCGGCTCGTCGCCCAGGGCTCCAGCGCGGACCTGCGCGACCGTGGGTCGGCGGAGGCGACCGTGGAGACCGAGCAGGCCGGCCAGGCGGCGCGGGTGATGCGCGAGCTCGGACTGACCGAGGTCCGTACGTCGCGTGCTGCGGCCGTGGGCGTGCTCGGGGCCGTGGCGCCGGAGAAGGTGGTCGCTGCGTGTGTGCACGCCGGGGTGGCCGTGACCGGTTTCCGGGTCGGCCGTCCCACGCTCGAGGACCTGTTCGTATCGCTCACCGGGGAGGGTTTCGATGTCAGCGGCTGAGGCTTCCACCACCGTCCGGGACGTCGTACGCCGTCCGGTCACCGCCGTCTCGCCACGGTTCCTGCTGTCGGAGCTGAGGTTGATGCTCGGCCGTCGTCGCAACCAGGTGGGGTTGCTCGTGCTGGCCGCCGTCCCGGTGCTGATCTCGGTGGCCGTGAAGAGCACGCTCTCGCAGCCCGGCCCGGACGCCCCCGACTTCTTCCGCTCGATCACCGGCAACGGGCTCTTCGTGTCGCTGGCCGCGCTGACGATCGAGATCAGCCTGTTCCTGCCGCTCGCGGTGTCGGTGGTGGCCGGCGACAGTGTCGCGGGCGAGGCCAACGTCGGCACGCTGCGCTACCTGCTCGCGGTGCCGGTCAGCCGGCTCCGGCTGCTCCTGGTCAAGCTCGCGGCCATCGCGATCGGCGCCTTCATCGCGACGTTCACGGTGATGGTGGTCGGGGTGGTGATGGGGCTCGCGCTGTTCGGCGGGGGGTCGATGACGCTGCTGTCGGGCACCCAGATCAGCTTCGGCGCCGGGCTCCTCCGCGTGGTCCTCGCGGCGGCGTACCTCGCCTGCGGGCTGGCTGCGCTCGGCACCATCGGGCTGTTCGTGTCGACCCTCACCGAGCAGCCGATCGGCGCGACGGTGGCGACGGTGCTGCTCAGCACGACGAGCTACATCCTCGACTCGATCCCCCAGATCGACTGGATGCATCCCTACCTGCTCACCCACCACTGGCTGGACTTCGGGGACCTGTTCCGCGACCCGATCGCCTGGAACAACGTGGTCGCCGGCCTCTACCTGGCCGCGGCGTACGCCGTCGTCTTCTTCCTGGCCGCCTGGGCCCGGTTCAGCACCAAGGACGTCACGAGTTGAACTTGTCGGTTGTGGCCGCCCCGAGTCTCACGCGCGCGACGCCACCGAGGGTGGTCACCCGCCGTTCGCTGCGAGCAAGCCCGCTGCGGCGCTCGTTCGGACGCTCCGTCGCGCCTGCGGCGCACCGGGACGTCCTCACTCGACCCAGAACCCCCGGCCTCCCATCCAGTCGCCGTAGTGGTCGCCGAGGCCGGCGGGGGCGCGGGAGCCGAGGTAGGAGCCGACGACCGCGGCACCGAGGTCGTCGAGCTCCGGGGCGACGACACGGCCGTCGACGCGTCGCGCCATCGAGTCCACGAACCGGGCCAGGCCGGGGTCGGAGCCCAGGCGGAAGAACGTCGTCTGCGCACCGAGACGACCGGAGTTGTCGAGCTCGCGGACCGAGTAGGCCACGGTGAGCGGGTGGGGCGGGTACTCGAAGTAGACCTCGCCGTTCGGCTCGAGGTGCGAGGTGGGTTCACCGTCGGTGACGATCAGCAGCACGGGCTGGGCGGTCGGGTGCTTGCGGAAGAACCGGTTGGCCAGCAGCAGGGCGTGGTGCAGGTTGGTGCCCTTGTCCCACATCGCGTCCAGTCCGGTGAGCTCGTCGATGTCCATCACCTGGGCATGCCGGCCGAACCCGATCAGCTGCAGGGCGTCGCCCCGGAACCGGGAGCGGATCAGGGTGTGCAGCGCGAGCGCCGTACGTTTCATCGGCACCCAGCGCCCGTCCATCGCCATCGAGAACGACGTGTCCACCAGCAGTGCCACCGCGGCCTGGGTACGCGCCTCGGTCTCGGCCACCTCGACGTCCCCGACTTCGATCTCAACCTGTGCGCGCCCACCTGTACGTGGATGTTGCCCGGCTGGACCCGAAACGACCCTTCGTACGGCGTTGGTGATGGTCCGCGTGACGTCCCACGGCTCGGTGTCGCCGAACTGCCACTCCCGGGTCGCGCCCGACTGCTCCCCGGCCGCACCGGCCTGACGCAGGTCGCGCTGTCCCTGGCGGCCGCTCATCCGGGTGGCGACGTCCTTGAGCAGCGCCTTGCCCAGCTGCCGCATCGCCTTGGGTGACAGCTTGAGCCGGCCGTCGGAGGTGCGCTTGAGGTAGCCGGAGTCCCGCAGCGCCTGCTCGAGCCGCTGCAGGGTCCGGGCATCGACGACGGCATCGTTGCCGAGCTGCTGCGCCAGCTTGTCGAGATCGACGTCGTCGAGACGAGCACCGTCGTAGGACTGGGCGAGCTGCTCGGCCAGGTCGTCGAGGTCCGCAAGGTCCTGGAGTACGCCGGTGCCGTCGCCGAGGCCGAGCCCCTGCTCGCCCTCGAACCGCTCCGAGCCGCGCCAGTCCTCCCCCGGCCGCAGCGCCTGGAGGTTGGCGTCGAGCTGGGCGAGCTGCTGCATCAGCGCCGGCGAGCCGAAGGCCTGCCCGGCCAGCGACATCAGCTCGGCTCGCTGCTCGGCGGTCATCGAGTTCAGCATCCGCTGGGCGGCCGCGGCGCGCTGCGCGAGCGCGTCGATCAGCTCGTCGACGTTCTGCGGGCTCTCCGGGAAGAACTCACCGTGCTTGTCCATGAAGTCGGCGAAGTCCTGCTCGGTGTCCTCACCCCGCTGGTGCTTGGCGAGCAGCTCGTTGAGATCCGTCAGCATCTCGTTGATCGCCGCGCGGTCCTCGTCGGTGGCGTTCTCGAGCGCCTGCTTCATCCCGGCGAACCGCTGGTCGAGCATCTCCCGGCCGAGCAGGTCCTTGATCCGCTCGTAGTCCTCGCGCGCCTCCCGGCTCTGCCAGTCGTACGACGACAGCTCGCTCACCGCGGCGGCGGTCGACTGCGGCAGGTTGTCGAGGGTGAGCTCGCGCAGGGCGCGGTCGCCGTCGTCCATCGAGACGTCGCGGGCGAGCTGGCCGCGCTCGCTGAGCACGGCGTGGTCGAGCAGCTCGCGGACCTCCTGGAGCGTGCCGTCGAGGTTGTGCCGCTGGGTCAGCTCCCGGCGCTTCTCCGCGATCCGTCGGGCCAGGTCGTCGAGTCCGCGCTGCCCCTGGCTGCCGCGGCGCAGGAACTCGCGCATCGCCCGCTCGGGCGAGTAGCCGGCCATCACGTCCTCGCCGATCGCGTCCAGCGCCTCGGCGATGTCGACCGGCGGCGCGAGTGGGTCCGGCCCGCCGTCGTACGCCGTGTAGCGGGAGCGTGGCTGGTGGTACCTAGCCAACGTCGCGCTCCACGCTCATCCCGGCCCGCAGCACCCGGGGGATCTCGGCGACCTCGTCGACGCGGGCCACGAGCTTCGCCATCGTGTCCCCGGGTGCGGTCGAGTCGACGTCGACGGCGTACGTGATGCCGGTCGAGACCCAGCTCTCGGTGTCGAACTCGCCCCTCGCCGCGACCCGGACGCCCCGCACCGGGACGCCGAGCGCCTCGCCCTCGCGGTAGACGTCGTTGAGGACGCAGAGCGCGACGGCCACGTGCAGGACCCCGGCGCCGTTCGGCGCTGCCTGCACGAGTACGCCGCGGTCGGTCCAGGCGTGTGGGACGACCCAGCCGTCCGCGTCCTCGGGCATCAGGGTCCCGGCGGTGAGCGTGACCGGGAAGTCGGCGGTCGGCTGGTCAGCCATAGACGGTCTCACCACCGCCGGACTCCTTGCTGATCTTGCGCGCCAGGTAGAGACCCTCGAGGGCGAGCTCGATGGCGCCGGCGCGCTCGCCGTCGTTGCGGGCGTCGAGCCGGTCGCAGACCTGGTCGTAGAGGTCGGACTCGCCGAGCACCGGAAGACCCATCAGGAAGTTGCGCGCGCTGACCTGCTCGCCGGTGGTCACCATCTGACCGGACTCGATCCGGTCGACCAGCAGCCCGAAGTCGATGCCGCGGAAGTGGCCGCGCACGGCCTCCGCGGTGGCGGTGCGGAGCAGGTGGGTGAGGATCTCGCCTTCACGCCCCTCCTCGCCGGTCTCGAACTCGATCTTGCCGCCGAGCACGTCGACCGCGGTCTCGAGGTCGACGACCCGCGCCACCGCCTGCTCCTCGCCCTGCCGGGTCGCCCGGTGCAGCGCGGACGCCGCGATCGTCTCCGCGCCGGCGATCGCGAACCGCGCGCTCACCCCCGACCGCTGGTCGACGGAGTTCGACTCGCGCAGGTTGCGGGTGAAACGGGCCAGGATCTCGATCAGGTGGTCGGGCACCTCGGCCACCAGGTGCGCCTCCTGCCGGACCACCGCGACCTCGTCGTGGAGCTCGGTGGGGTAGTGGGTGCGGATCTCGGCTCCGAACCGGTCCTTCAGCGGCGTGATGATCCGACCGCGGTTGGTGTAGTCCTCCGGGTTGGCGCTGGCCACGACCAGCGTGTCGAGCGGCAGGCGCAGGACGTAGCCGCGGATCTGGATGTCGCGCTCCTCCATCACGTTCAGCATCGCGACCTGGATCCGCTCCGCGAGGTCGGGCAGCTCGTTGATCGCGACGATGCCGCGGTGGCTGCGCGGGATCAGCCCGAAGTGGATGGTCTCCGGGTCGCCGAGGTGGCGCCCCTCGGCCACCTTCATCGGGTCGACGTCGCCGATCAGGTCGGCGACAGACGTGTCCGGGGTGGCGAGCTTCTCGGCGTACCGCTCGTCGCGGTGGCGCCACTCCACCGGCAGCTCGTCGCCGAGCTCCTCGGCCCGGCGCCGCGACTCGGGCGTGATCGGGTCGTACGGGTGCTCGCCGAGCTCGGCACCGGCGATCACCGGCGTCCACTCGTCGAGCAGAGCGACCAGGGAGCGCAGCAGCCGCGTCTTGCCCTGGCCGCGCTCGCCGAGGAGTACGACGTCGTGCCCGGCGAGGAGCGCCCGCTCCAGCTGCGGGATCACGGTCTCGTCGAAGCCGTGCAGCCCTGGCCAGGGGTTCTCACCGGCGGCGAGCTCGGCCAGCAGGTTGTCGCGGATCTCGATGCGCAGGGGCTTCTGGACGTGACCGGACTCGCGGAGCTGTCCGACGGTGCGTGGCGTGGGGGCATCTGTCACGGCGTCCACGCTAGACCGGCACGCAATCCGCGGACCGGCGATGGTGTGCGCTCAGCTCTCCCCGAGCCGACCGGCGACCTGCGCATGGCGCTCCTGCAGGGCACGCCGTACGGCGAGGTCGGAGTAGAAGTTGTCGAACCACACGTCGAGAGTGCGGGTCAGGTCGGTGACGCCGACGCCTCCGATGGCGGCGCCGTCCGTGTTGACGTCGGCCAGCTCGCGGCGCAGGCGGTCCAATGCCGTCACGACATGCACCCGGAATGGCAGAAGACCCCGACCCCGACCAGGCGAGATCGGGGCCCGGGTCTCCGGGGGGACGAGCGGTCGATGGGGGCGCGACCGTTCGGCTCCAGGGTCCGTCATCGACAATCCATGCAGCAGGGTGCATGGTCATGCTTGCGCGGGGCGAACGTCCCTTTCCGGCAGGACGTCCGGGCGGGCCGCCTGCTTCCGGAGGCTCAGACCTGGTCCACCCGGCTCAGCAGCTTCGATGCGAGAACGGCGGCCTGAGTACGCCGCTCGAGGCCGAGCTTGGACAGGATGCTCGACACGTAGTTCTTCACCGTCTTCTCGGCGAGGAACATCCGCTCGCCGATCTGGCGGTTGGTCAGCCCCTCGGCGATCAGGCCCAGCAGCTTCAGCTCCTGCTCGGTCAGGTCGCTCAGCTCCGGTACTGTCGCCGGGCCGTTGCGCACGCGATCGAGCACGCGCGCGGTCAGCGCCGGGTCGATGAGCGAGTTGCCGGCCGCCACCTGACGCACGGCCCCGACGAGGTCATGGCCGGCGATCTCCTTGAGGACGTAGCCGGACGCGCCGGCCATGATCGCGGCGAACAGCGCCTCGTCGTCGTCGTACGACGTGAGGATCAGCGCCCTGACGTTCGGGTCGACCGCCCGGACCGCACGGCAGACCTCGATCCCCGAGCCGTCGGGCAGCCGGGCGTCGAGCACGGCGAC
>NZ_DASXWU010000053.1:0-66285 GCF_036503465.1 Nocardioides sp. | reverse complement strand
CAACACCACCGGCCAGCTTGGCCAGGCGCTCCTGCAGCTTCTCGCGGTCGTAGTCGGAGTCGCTCTTCTCGATCTCGGCGCGGATCTGGTTCACCCGGCCCTCGATCTGGGCGCTGTCGCCGCCACCCTCGACGAGGGTGGTCTCGTCCTTGGTGATGACGACCGTGCGGGCAGTGCCGAGCAGCTCGAGACCGGTGTTCTCCAGCGTCAGGCCGACCTCCTCGGAGATCACCTGACCGCCGGTGAGGATCGCGATGTCCTGCAGCATGGCCTTGCGGCGGTCACCGAACCCGGGCGCCTTCACGGCGACCGACTTGAACGTGCCGCGGATCTTGTTCACGACCAGCGTCGACAGCGCCTCGCCGTCGACGTCCTCGGCGATGATCAGCAGCGGCTTGCCGCCCTGCATGACCTTCTCCAGCACCGGCAGGAGGTCCTTGACCGAGGAGACCTTCTGGTTGGCGACGAGGATGTAGGGCTCGTCGAGGACGGCCTCCATGCGCTCCATGTCGGTCGCGAAGTACGCCGAGATGTAGCCCTTGTCGAACCGCATGCCCTCGGTCAGCTCGAGGTCGATGCCGAACGTGTTCGACTCCTCGACGGTGATGACGCCTTCCTTGCCGACCTTGTCCATCGCCTCGGCGATGATGTCGCCGACGCTCTGGTCGCCACCGGCGGAGATGGCCGCCACCGAGGCGATCTGCTCCTTGGTCTCGACGTCCTTCGACATCCCGTGCAACTGCTCCGAGACGGCCTCGACGGCCTTCTCGATCCCGCGCTTGATGCCCATCGGGTTGGCACCCGCGGCGACGTTGCGCAGGCCCTCGCGGACCATCGCCTGGGCGAGCACGGTCGCGGTCGTCGTACCGTCACCGGCGACGTCGTCGGTCTTCTTCGCGACCTCCTTGACGAGCTCGGCCCCGATCTTCTCGTAGGGGTCCTCGAGCTCGATCTCCTTGGCGATGCTCACACCATCGTTGGTGATGGTGGGCGCGCCCCACTTCTTCTCGAGGACGACGTTGCGGCCCTTGGGCCCGAGCGTCACCTTGACCGCGTCGGCGAGGGTGTTCATTCCTCGCTCGAGACCGCGGCGGGCCTCCTCGTTGAAAGCAATCAGCTTCGGCATTTCGCAGCGATTCCTTCTGATCTGGCTGGCTTGGATACAGCTGTGGCGGGCCGGGTCGCTGCCCGCGACGGACGGCCAGGACTGACCCGGCGGACCCTTCCCGCCGGCGCTGCTGACCTCAGCTCAACCGGTCCGATGTGGTGGCACTCTCAACCGGAGAGTGCCAGCCTCATGTTTAGCACTCGCACCACCCGAGTGCAAACGCGCCGGCCCTTCGGCTGAGCCTTTCAAGTCGGAGACAGGGCGAGAGGTTGCCCTTCGAGACGCCTCGTCCCTCGGCTCCTCAGGAACCGGAGCGTCGGCGCGAACCCGACTCGTGAGGGGACGCGCGACGCGTCTCGCAGCCTGCCGGGGACGGCGACCCGCGGCCCTCGAGGTCGGTTCAGGGTCTCTCCCCCAGCCACGCGTCGAAGGAGGGCCCGTCGAGGATCGCACCGTCAGGAGGCAGCGCGGCACCGGCCCGGGCCGCCCGCTCCGCCGGGCCCGGCAGCCACACCGGTACGACGACCACCCGCTCACCTCGTGCCCGGGCGGTCCGGCGGACCACCTCGGCGAGGGTCAGCCGTTGTGGTCCGGCCAGGTGGACCGTCGCGCCCTCGTCCGCCCCGTGTCCCAACCGGACGAGATGGGCCGCGACCGTGCGGAGGTCCACCGTCTGGACCGGCTGGATCGGGACCGGCACGAACCACCCCTTCCGGGACCGACGCATCAGCTGGGCACCGAAGTCGTGGAACTGCGCTGCTCGCAGGATCGTCGCCGGCACCGGTCCGGCGCGGCTGGCCCACTCCTGGGCGAGCTTGCCCGCATAGTGGCCACGCGCTGCCATCGACTCGAGACCGACGATCGACAGGGTCACGACGCGGCGCACGCCGGCCCGCGCGGCCGCCGTCTGCAGGTTGCTCGCGACGGTCCCGAAGAAGCGTCGGGCGACCTCGGCGTCCCGGGCTCGCGTGCTCGTGCAGTCGACCACGGCGTCGACGCCCTCCAGGGCGGCGTCGAGCCGATGTCCGGTGAAGACGTCGATCCCGGCGCCCCGGCTCAGCACGACGACCTCATCGCCTTGTCCACGGAGCTCGTCGACCACACGTGCGCCGGCCAGTCCCGTCCCGCCCGCCACCGCAACCGTCCGGTCCGCCACCTCGCCATCCTGCCCACCGCTACTTTGTGCGGGTGACCGACCCCCGCCGCTCACCGCGCCGGCCCGTCCGGCTGCCCGAGAAGGCCAGCACGGAGCGAGCCGACCTCGACGCCCTGCTCGACTCCGCCCGGGTGGGGCACTTCGCGCTGGTGGCCGAGGACGGGACGCCGGCGGTGATCCCGACGATGGTGGTGCGCGACGGCGACCGGGTGCTCGCCCACGGATCCACGGGCTCGAGATGGATGCGCCGGCTCGCGGAAGGGGCGCCGACCGCGCTCGCCGTCACGGCGTACGACGGGGTGGTGGTCGCGCGCAGCGCGTTCGAGTCCTCCATCCGCTACCGCTCCGCCGTCGTCTTCGGACGCTGCTCGACCCTGACCGAGGACAAGGAGCGCTTCCTCGACCTCGTCACCGACGCCCTGATCCCCGGACGTCGTGCCGAGATCCGTCGCCCGACCAGGGCCGAGCTCGCCGCCACCCTCGTGCTCGGGCTGCCGATCGAAGACTGGTCGCTGAAGGTCTCCGCCGGCTGGCCCGAGGACACCGAAGACGACCTCGCGGGACCTGCCTGGGCGGGCGTCGTACCGCTGCGTCAGGCGTACGACGAGCCGCTGCCGGCACCCGACCTGCGTGAGGGCATCGAGGTCCCGGCCTCGGTCCGGTCACTCGGCAACCGATCCGGGCCGAACGTCGATCCGACGGCCTCCCGGCCGTCACCGCGATGACAAGACCCGACCGAGAGGAAACGTCATGGCCCGATACGTCGTCATGTTCCCCGCCGACAACGAGGCGGAGTGGGAGGCCGGCACCGACGCCGACCACCAGCAGGTCTACGACACCGACGAGGAGTTCGGCCGCCTGCTCGAGAAGCGCGGTGGAGTGATCACCGGCGGCCGCGAGCTCGCGAGCACCAGTCGCGCGCACACGATCCGGCGCGGTCCGAACGGCACGGCACTGGTGACCGACGGGCCGTACGCCGAGTCCGCCGAGCAGCTGTCCGGCTTCTACCTGATCACCTGCGACGACGAGGAGGGTCTGCTCGAGGCAGCCCAGGTGCTCGTCCGGGCGCATCCGGCGGTCGAGATCCGGGCCGTCGAGGAGAGCTGAGCCGGCGCGGCCCCGGCCGGCCGACCCCTGTCGATTTCGGCACTGCTCGCCCGTCATCGGTGGTGACAGACTCACCCACACACCGAGAGGAAACACCATGAGCAGGTACATGGTCCTGATCCCCGGCGACGAGGCCGCCTGGGCGGAGACTGACCAGGCGGAGAAGGAGCGGGTCTACCAGGCCCACACCGACTTCGCCAAGCTCCTCGCCGACCGCGGTCACACGTTCGTCACCGGAGCCGAGCTCGCGCCGTCCCGCGAGGGACGGGTGGTCTCGGGCGACCTCGACGCCGTCACCGTGACCGACGGCCCCTACGCCGAGTCCGCCGAGCAGCTCTCCGGCTTCTACGTCATCGACACCGAGGACGTCGACGACCTCTGCCGCTGCGTCGGCCGCCTGACCGGCACCGGCGGACGGATCGAGGTCCGCGAGTGCCGCGGGGGTGGGATGTGAAGGTCCTGGTCCTCATGGCGGCTGACGAACGTGGCTGGGACACCGCCACCGCCGAGCAGCGCCAAGAGGTGATGGACGCGCACACGGCGTTCCACAAGGGCGTCGCCGAGCGCGCCACGATGCTGGCCGGCGAGGCGCTCGCGGCGTCGGCGGAGGCGCGCACGCTACGGCACGTCAACGGCTCGCCGGTCCTGACCCAGGGGCCGTACGCCGAGAGCGTCGAGCAGATCGCCGGTTTCTACCTGATCGAGGCCGAGTCGCTCGACCTCGTCGTGGAGCTCTGCCACCTGCTCCCGTCGTCGTACGCCGTCGAGGTACGGCAGGTGATCGATGTCGAGGGCTATGACGACACCCGCGACTGGGAGTGACCCTCCGGCAGTCCTCGAGACTGCATGGCGTGACCAGTGGGGCCGGTTGACGGCCCTGCTGGTCGCGCAGTTCCGACGCCTCGACCTGGCCGAGGACGGGCTGGCCGACGCCTTCGAGGCGGCGGCCCGCACCTGGCCCCGCGACGGCGTACCCGACAACCCACCGGCGTGGCTGCTCACCAGCGCGCGCCGCCGCATCCTCGACCGGCTGCGCGCCGAGGCGGTGGCCGCCAAACGCCTTCCCGTGCTCGCGGTCGAGGCCGAGCTGCAGGAGGAGGCGCAGCGCGTGATGGCCGACTCCGGCGAGCCCGTCCGCGACGAGCGGCTGCGGCTGGTCCTGCTCTGCGCCCATCCGGCGCTCTCACGCGAGAACGCGGCGGCGCTGACGCTGCGGATGGTGATGGGCGTGTCCACCGCCGACATCGCCCGGCTCTTCCTGATGCCGACCGCGACGATGGCAGCCCGGCTGACCCGGGCGCGCAAGAGCCTGGCCGGGGAGCGTTTCGAGGTGCCGCTCGGGCCGGAGCTGAAGGACCGGGTCGGGCGCGCGGCCGACGTCGCCTACCTCGCGTTCACCGCGGGATACGCCCCGCCGTCGGGTGCCGAGCTCGTGCGCACCGACCTCGCAACCGAGGCGATCCGGCTGGCGCGGCTGCTCCGCGAGCTGCTTCCCGGTCGCACCGACCTGGACGGGCTGCTCGGGCTGATGCTGCTCCAGCACTCCCGCCGCGACGCCCGGCTGCGCGACGGGCGGCTGGTGCTGCTGCCCGACCAGGACCGGTCGCTGTGGCACGCCGAGGAGATCACCGAGGCGCTCGACGTCCTCACCCCGCACGTCACCGCGCCCGGCACGCCGTACCTCATCCAGGCCCTGATCGCCGCCGAGCACGCGATCGCGCCGCACCCCGACGCGACGGACTGGCCGCGGATCGTCGAGCGGTACGACGAGCTGGTGGCGCTGGAGGACACGCCCGTCGTCCGGCTCAACCGCGCCGTCGCCCTGGCGGAGGCGGACGGGCCGCTGGCCGGACTCCGCGCCCTCGACGGCCTCGAGGTCCCGGGACACCGGCTGTCCGGCGTACGTGGAGAGCTGCTGGCACGCGTGGGCCGCACCGACGAGGCCCGCGCCGAGCTCGCCCGCGCGGTCGAGCTCTGCGACAACGAGCCCGAGCGGGCCCACCTGTCCGGCCGGCTGGCGGCCCTGAGCGGTAGTCCCTGACGAAGTGGCCCCCTCCTGGTCTCTTCCGGGGGCCGTTCGGTCAGGGAGTATCCGAAGAGATTGCGGGCAGGATCATCGTCATGAGGTTCGTGAGCGTGGTGGAGCTGGGTGGCAGGACCGCGACCGGGATCCCGATCCCGGACGAGGTGATCGAGGCGCTGGGGGCCGGCAAGCGGCCGCCGGTCACGGTCACGGTGAACGGTCACAGCTACCGCACCACCGCGGTGCGCATGGAGGGCCGGTTCTTCGTGCCGCTCAGCGCCGAGAACCGTGAGGCGGCCGGTGTCGCGGCCGGACAAGAGGTCACGGTCGACATCGAGGGCGACACCGCTCCGCGCGAGGTCACCGTGCCCGACGACCTGGCCGACGCGATGGACGACGCCGCACGAGCGGCGTACGACCGGTTGTCCTACACCCACCGCAAGGAGTGGGTGCGCTGGGTCGAGGAGGCCAAGAAGCCGGAGACCCGTGCGACGCGGATCGAGAAGACCGTGACCGGACTGCGCGAGGGGAAGAAGACACACTAGGCCGGCTACGACGCGAGCCTCGCGTACGACCCGAGGACGGTCTGCTCGCCGAGCTCTCGGCCACGTCTGCCTCCTCGTCGCAGACACGTTCTCAGAACGCCGTGTGCTCGGGAGAGGTTGGAGGGGATGTCGGCCGGCGGTCCTAGGGTGACCGCGTGGCCACCTCACCGGCTCGGGCGCTCGCCGACCTGCGTTCCCGGCCGACCGCCCGGTTCTTCCTCACCATGACCCGGTCGGTACCCGGCTTCGCCGTGGCCTGGTGGCTGCTGCTGCTCGTCCGCGCGCTCATCCCGGCGGCCCTCGCGATCGCCACAGGTCTGCTGGTCGGCCGGGTGCAGGGTGGCGCCGACCTGACCACGCCTCTCGTGGTCTTCGGGATCGTCTTCGTCGCCTCCCAGGTCGCCCCTCCGCTGCACCAGGTGATCGGCACGCTGCTCGGCCACCACCTCAGCTCGGTCCTCAACGACCGGCTGATGACGACCACACTCGGCCCCGAGGGCGTGGGCCATCTCGAGCGCGGAGACCTGACCAACGACCTCACGACGGCCCGCGACTTCGACCTCGGGTGGACCGGCCCCCCGATGTTCATGAACATGGACTTCATCGCCCAGGGCCTGACCATGCTCCTCGGCGGCATCGCGTCGGCGCTCGTGCTCGTCGGCTTCACCTGGTGGGCGCCGGTGCTCCTGCTGCTCGCATGGGGGTCGACCCACTGGCTCCTCCGCGAGAGCGGGGTCTGGCGCGACCGCAACACCGACGAGGTCAAGACCGCGCGTCGTCACACCGACTACGCCTACGACCTGGCGACGCAGCCGGCGGCCGCCAAGGAGGTCCGGCTGTTCGGGCTGGCGCCCTGGTTGCTGGAACGGTTCACGCGCAACCGGCTGCACCTCCACCAGCTCCAGTACGACGCGACCCGGCTCCGCGAGCGATCGCTGACCGGTGCGCTGCTGGTCGTGCTGGTCGCCAACGCGCTGCTGTTCGTCGACCTCGCCCGGCAGGGATACGCCGGCGGGCTCGACCTCCGCTCGGTCGTGACGTACGCCGGTGCCGCGTTCGGGGCGAGCGCCATCGCGTTCGGGGGGCTGAGCTGGGCGCTGGACGGTGCGGCGGCGCCGGTCGTCTCGATCGAGCGGCTCGAGGTGGAGATGGCCGCGGCAGGTGCGTTGCGCGGCGCCGGGTCTCGCGACGGTCGCAGAGCGACCTCCTCGACCACCGATGGCGACGGTCGCAGAGCGACCGCCTCGACCATCCGTGCCGCCCCCGAGATCCGGTTCCGCGACGTCACCTTCACCTACCCGACCGGCAGCCACCCGGTGCTCGAGCACCTCGACCTGACGATCCCGGCCGGCGCCTCGCTGGCGATCGTCGGCCAGAACGGCGCGGGCAAGACCACGATCGCCAAGCTCCTGTGCCGCCTCTACGACCCCGACGCGGGGTCCATCGAGATCGACGGCGTGGATCTCCGCGACCTCGACCTCGCGGCCTGGCGCGCCCGCCTGGCCGCGGTCTTCCAGGACTTCGTGCGCTACGAGCTGCCGCTGCGCGACAACGTCGCTCCCCTCGGCGCCGACAATGACGTCGTCACCGGCGCGCTCGACCGGGCCGGCGCGCTCGGTCTCGCGCACCTCGACGCCCCGCTGGCCAAGGGATACCCCGGCGGCGTCGACCTGTCCGGCGGTCAGTGGCAGCGGATCGCCCTCGCCCGGGCCATCGCGAAGGTCGGCACCGGCGCCGACCTCGTGCTCCTCGATGAACCGACCGCGATGCTCGACGTACGCGGTGAGTCCGAGATCTTCCGACGGGTCCTGGGTGCGACCGCCGAGGCGACGACGATCCTGGTCTCGCACCGCTTCTCCACGATCAGACAGGCCGAGCTGATCTGCGTGGTCGAGCACGGCCGGGCGATCGAGCTCGGCAGCCACGCCGAGCTGATGGCGCAGCGCGGGCGCTACCACACGATGTACGACCTCCAGGCCTCCCGCTTCCAGGACCGGCCCGAGCTCGACGAGTACGGCGAGGAGGTCGTCCATGACCGTCTTTGAGGACGAGCGACTCGCGGCGAGCCACGAGGACTCCGCGGGATCCCTGCCGGCCGCGGTGCCCTCGATGACGCGAGTCGTCAAGCACGGCTACCACGCGGAGCCGAAGCTGCTCTGGGCGTCGCTGGCGATGACCGCGCTCGAGGCCCTTCCCGACGTTCTGGTCGGCATCTGGCTCGCGCTCGTCACCGACGGCCTCGTCCACCACCACCAGACCCGGCTGTACGTCGGGGCCGGCGGCCTGGCGGCGTCCGCCACCCTGATGTGGGTGCTCTCGGTCACCCTCGACCGCACGACCCGCCGGCTGGGAGACCGGCTCAACATCTTCTTCCAGGGGCACGTCGCGAGGCTCCAGGCCGAGGTCGCGACCGTCGAGCATCACGAGAGACCCGTCTACCTCGACCGCATCGCGGTGCTCCGCACCGGCGTCTTCGCGCTCGACCACCTGTTCCGCTCGATGTTCACGATGCTCGGCTGGCTGCTGCGGCTGGCCTTCGTGTGCGTCCTTCTCGCCGCGATCCACCCCGCCCTGCTCCTGCTGCTCCTCGGCGCCGTCCCGCTGCTCCTGGTCGCTGTGTGGCGGCCGAAGATCGAGAAGCGGGTCGAGGAGCGGGTCGCCTCCCACGGCCGGCTCGGGCGCCACCTGTTCACCGTCGCGACGACGCCCCCGCCCGGCAAGGAGGTGCGCGTCACCGGCAACCAGTCCGACCTGGTCCGCCGCCGGCGTACGGCATGGGAAGCCTGGTTCGGGCCGATCCGGGCGACCAACCTGGCCAGCGCCGCCTGGCTGTCGCTGGCGTGGGCGGTGTTCTCCCTGGCCTTCGTCGCGGCGGTGGTGTGGGTCGTGACCGGGCTCGACCGTGGTCCGGGGGCGGTGGTCCTCGTCCTGACCGCCGGCGGCCGGCTCTCGGCGTACGTCGGGTCCGCGGTCGGCGAGCTCGGCTTCCTGCGCGGCATCTGGCTCGACTCCGCCCAGCGGCTCGCCTGGCTGGAGGACTTCGCGGCCGAGCAGAACGCGCACGTCGACCAGGCCACGCCGGAGCGGCTCTCCGAGGGCATCCGGTTCGAGGGGGTCTCGTTCGCCTACCCGGGGACCACCCGGGAGGTGCTCCGCGACGTCGACCTCGCGCTGCCCGCCGGACGTGTCGTGGCGGTCGTCGGCGAGAACGGCGCCGGCAAGTCCACCCTGGTGAAGCTGCTGGCCCGGATGTACGCACCGACCTCGGGACGGATCACCGCCGACGGCGTGGACATCGGCCGGATCGACGTCGAGCAGTGGCGCGAGCGGCTGGCCGGAGCCTTCCAGGACTTCGCCCGACTGGAGTTCGTGGCCAGGACGACCGTCGGGCTCGGTGACGAGCCGCGCCAGGACGACCGGGTCGCGGTCGGCTCGGCGGTGGAGCGCGCCGGTGCGACGCCGGTCGTCGAGGGTCTTCGTGAGGGGCTCGACACCCAGCTCGGTCCCTCTTGGGAGAGCGGTGTCGACGTCAGCTTCGGCCAGTGGCAGAAGCTCGCGCTCGCCCGGGGCTACATGCGGCCCGAGCCCTTGCTGCTGATGCTCGACGAGCCGACGGCCGCGCTCGACGCCGAGACCGAGCACGCGCTCTTCGAACGCTTCGCGGCCGGCGCTCGCGAGGAGGCCGCGGACGGCCGCGTGACGGTGCTCGTCTCCCACCGCTTCTCGACCGTCCGGATGGCCGACCTGATCGTGGTCCTCGACGGCGCCCGGGTCACCGAGGTCGGCAGCCACGACGAGCTGATGGCCCGTGGCGGCACGTACGCCGACCTCTACTCCATCCAGGCCAGCAGCTACGCCTGAGCTCAGCCTGGCCGAATGCTCAGCCTCCGGCGACGGCGGGGATCACCGAGATCTGGGTGCCCTCGGGGGTGGCGGTGGCGAGGCTGTCCAGGAAGCGCACGTCGTCGTTCCCGACGTACACGTTGACGAAACGACGCAGCTCGCCCTGCTCGTCGACGATGCGGCCCTTGATGCCCGAGTAGTTGCTGTCCAGGTCGTCGAGGACCGCCGCAAGGGTGTCGCCGCTCGCGGACACCTCCGACTCGCCACCCGTGTAGGTGCGCAGGATGGTCGGGATGCGGACGGAGACGCTCATCCAGGTGCTCCTCTGGTCAGGTTGTCATGCGATGCCGGTGGCCGTGAACGCAGCGTACGACGGATCGATGGTGGCCGCCGCGCCCACCGTCTCGGCGACGGCGTCGAGGGTCTTCAGCCCCATCCCGGTGTTGATGACCACGGTCTCCTTCGCCGGGTCGAGCTGAGTGGTCTCGACCAGCTTCTTCAGGCAGGCGACCGTGGTGCCGCCCGCGGTCTCGGTGAAGATCCCCTCCGTGCGCGCCAGCAGCAGGATTCCCTGCCGGATCTGGTGGTCCGTGACGTCCTCGACCGCTCCGCCGGTACGACGACAGATGTCGAGCACGTAGATCCCGTCGGCCGGGTTGCCGATGGCCAGGCTCTTGGCGATGGTGTCCGGCTTGACCGGCCGGATGGCCGGGGCCTGCGTCTTGTAGGCGATGCTCACCGGCGAGCACCCGGTGGCCTGTGCGCCGTACACCCGGTACGGCGTGTCCTCGACCAGGCCGAGCGCGATCAGCTCGCGGAACGCCTTGTCCACCTTGGTCAGCTGCGACCCCGACGCCACCGGGATCACGATCTGCTCGGGCAGGCGCCAGCCGAGCTGCTCGGCGATCTCGAAGCCCAGCGTCTTGGAGCCCTCGGCGTAGAACGGGCGCACGTTGACGTTGACGAACGCCCAGCCCTCCTCCTCGCCGGCGATCTCGGAGGCGAGCCGGTTCACGTCGTCGTAGGTGCCGTTCACCGCGACCAGGTTCTCGGTGTAGACCGCGCTGTTGATCTGCTTGGGCCGCTCGAGGTCGGACGGGATGAACACCACGGTCCTGATCCCGGCCCGCGCCCCCGCCGCGGCGACGGCGTTCGCGAGGTTGCCGGTGCTCGGGCAGGCGAACACCTTCGCGCCCAGCTCGCGCGCCGCACTGAGGGCGCAGGCGACCACGCGGTCCTTGAAGGAGTTCGTCGGGTTGGTCGAGTCGTCCTTGACCCAGAGCTTCTCCAGGCCGAGCTCCCGGGCCAGGTTGTCGGCGCGCAGCAGCCGGGTGAAGCCGGGCTCGGTGTTCGGGCTCTCCGCGATGTCGGCGGGCACCGGCAGCAGCGGCTGGTAGCGCCAGATGTTGCGGGGGCCGGCCGCGATCTGCTCGCGCGTGACCGCGGGGAAGTCGTAGGCGACCTCGAGCGGTCCGAAGCACTCCGGACACGCGTACGACGGGCCCAGCGCCACCTCGTGGCCGCACTCGCGGCACGTCAGCGCTCGGGCGTGGCCGAACGCGCCCTCCCGCACGGTCGTGGGTCGGACCTCGGTGACCACGGCGCTCATGGAGATACCTCCTTCTCATCTTCCCCGCGGCGGACCTCGCCACGGGACGGAATTGGCACCGGGTCCACGACCGCCGTCCTGCCGGTCGGCAGGGGTACGGCGGGAGGCTCGTGGTGGTTGCCGGGACGTCGACGGGCCGTTCCCTCAGTCCCTCTCGATGAGCAGGCCCCAACCTAGGAGAGCAACCCCTCGAGAGGTACGCCGTGTCCGCATGTTGGGCGTCTTGTCTGTCGAGACGACCGTCCGGATAGTCCGCGCCGAAATGGCTGGCCCGCAGCGAGGCCGGCCGGACCGCCCTTTCGTCGGGGACTATCGGCCTCGGGCGTCGTCGGTGAGGCGGCGGAGGAGGTCGAGCACGCCGTCGGGTCCGTGGACGACGACGTCGGAGCGCTCCACCAGGGCGCTCTCCTCGTCCGAGGCCGAGCACACCAGCAGCGTCGGCAGCCCGCTCTCGCGCAGCTCGGCCACGGCCTCGAACGCCTCGACGTCCCCGAGGTCGTCGCCGGCGAACAGGAAGCCACCGGCGTCGGTCTCCTCGGCGAGGGTGCGAACCACGGCGCCCTTGTCGGACCCGGGAGACCGCGCCTCGATCACGTGACGCCCGGGCTCGAGCACCATGCCGTGCTGCTCGGCAAGGGCGCGGAGCCGTGGCTCGAGCCGCTCGAAGGCGTCGTCGGGGTCGTCGAGCCGCCGGGTGTGGACCGCGATCGCGAGGCCCTTGTCCTCGACGTACGCGTCGGGTGCCGAGGCCTCGCGGAGGGCGCCGGGCAGGTCGCGGAGGAAGCCCGACAGCCCCTGCGGCGGCCGGGGCGAGACGACCCGGCGATGCGACGAGGCCCACCGCTCGAAGCCGTACTGTCCGAACACGTAGAGCTCGCGGCCGTGCTCCCCGATCCGCTCGCCGACCTCCTCGAGACCCCCGAGCGCCAGCACCTTGCGAGCGGGCCGACCGGTCACCACCGCGACGGCGCGCACCACGTCCGACAGCGCGAGCAGCACGTCCGGGGCATCGGGGTGGATGTGCGCGGAGTCGGGGTCCTCGACGATCGGGGCCAGGGTGCCGTCGAAGTCCAGCCCGACGACGGTCGTGCGCGCGGCCGCCACCAGCGCGGCGTACCGCTGCTCGGCATCCGGGGAGGTGAAACGCACGGCCTTCACCCTGTCACGCGGGTCGACCGGTACGCCGGGTGGGCGCTGACCGGGCGCGCGTCAGTGCGCGGCGAGCGGACCGGTCAGGATCACGGTCAGCCGGTCGAGCCGCATCGGGCTGACCGACGGCATCGTGCGGTGGATGCCGAGGTCGAGGGCCAGCTGGTGGCCCGCCTTGGTCAGCCGCGGCGGGTAGTACACCGTCGAGGCCGGGATCGTGCCGTACCAGTTGTCGGAGCCGACGACCTGCCAGCCCAGGTGGGCGGCGCGGGCCGCGACCCGGCCGGCGAGCCCGCTCACGGTGGAGTTGTTGAACACCTCGACCACGACCTTGGACCGGTCGAACGCCGGCTTCTGCGGCTTGCGGTGCACCTTCGGCGCGACGTACGTCGAGTGGTGGGCGCTGGGCGACTGGTGGGCGGCCGGCGTCACGAGTCGCTCGGTGGGCTCGTGGTGGCGGGTGGCGACCCAGGCGACACCCGCCATCGCCACGGCCAGGATGCTCAGGATCGTCACCGGTGAGGGGAACACCACCCCCCGCTGGTCGCGCACCCGCTGCACGCCCTAGACCTCGAAGCCGAGTCGACGGGCCGAGCGCGCCCGCTGGCGCTCCGCCCGCATCCGGCGCAGCCGACGGACCAGCAGAGGGTCGGCGGCCAGCGCCTCCGGGCGGTCGATCAGGGCGTTCAGCACCTGGTAGTAGCGGGTGGCCGACATGTCGAAGGACTCGCGGATCGCGGTCTCCTTCGCCCCGGCGTACTTCCACCACTGCCGCTCGAACTCGAGGACCTCGCGGTCGCGCTCGCCCAGGCCGGTGCCGGCGTCGTGGCTCGGCTGCGCGGCTGCGGCGTCCATGCGGTGTCTCCCTCGTTGAGCTCGGTGCAGGTGCTCGACGTTGCGGAGTCTACGCGAGGAATTCCATCGATGTCATTCGCTTGCGGCGCGTTGCGCGATCCCGATCTGATGGCGCCATGACCTCGCCGACCCGATGGGGCATCCTCGCCACCGGCAAGATCGCCCGCTCGTTCGCCACCGACCTCCGGGTGACCCCGGACGCGGTGATCGCGGCCGTCGGCTCGCGGTCACGGGCCTCCGCGGAGGCCTTCGTCCGCGACCTCGGCGACGACGCCACGAGGGTGCACGCGTCGTACGACGCGCTGGTGACGGACCCGGACGTCGACGTCGTCTACGTCGCCAGCCCGCACTCCCTCCACCTCGAGCACGCCCGCCTGGCCTTCGCCGCGGGCAAGCCGGTGCTCTGCGAGAAGCCGCTCGCCCTCACCCGGGCCCAGGGCGAGGCACTGTTCGAGGCGGCCGGCGACCTGTTCTGCATGGAGGCCATGTGGATGGCCTGCCACCCGCTCATCCGCGACCTGCAGGCGCGGCTGGAGGCCGGCGAGTTCGGAACCCCTCGCCAGGTGACCGCAGACCTGGGCTTCGTGGTGGACCAGGACGCGAGCCCGCGGATGTGGGACCCCCTGCTGGGCGCGGGCGCCCTGCTCGACATGGGCATCTACCCGCTCACCTTCGCCCGGTTGATGCTGGGTCCGTACGCCGCGGCGGTCGCCGTCGGCGACGTCAGCGAGAGTGGCGTCGACCTCGACGTGGCGGTCGCCGCGCGGCACGCGGGCGGCGCAGTCTCCGCCTCGACCACGTCGATGACCTCCACGAGCCCGCGCACCGCGACGATCGCGACCGACCAGGGCCTGCTCCAGCTGCCCTACGACTTCCACCACCCGGCGTACGCCGTGTGGACGCCGGCCGGCGGCGAGCCGCAGCGGCTCGAGCCACCCACCGCGGTGATCGGGACCGGTCTCGGCAACGAGGCGGCCCACGTCCAGGAGTGCCTCCGGGACGGGCTGAGCGAGAGCCCGCTGGTGTCTCGGGCACAGACGCTCGAGCTGCTGGGCGTGATGGACGACCTCCGTCGGCAGCTCGGCGTGAGCCACGGCGCGGACTGACCCCACGGGCGGGTGAGGTCCTGCGCCAGGGCCGCGGATAGGGTCGGAACGTGCCCTTGAACGGTTCGGCCGAGCTCGTGATCGTGGCCAACCGCCTTCCGGTGGACCGGGTGACCCGTGACGACGGCACTGCCGAGTGGCGGGTCTCCCCCGGCGGGCTGGTGACCGCGCTCGAGCCGATCATGCGCGCGAACGAGGGCCTCTGGATCGGCTGGCCCGGAGGCACGGACGCCGACCTGAGGCCCTTCGAGCACGACGGGATGACCCTGGACCCGATCGCCCTGTCGGCCGACGAGATCGAGGGGTTCTACGAGGGGTTCAGCAACGGCACCGTCTGGCCGCTCTACCACGACCTCGTCGCCAAGCCCGAGTTCCACCGGGAGTGGTGGGACGCCTACGTCGACGTCAACCGCCGGTTCGCGGAGCGGGCCGCCGCGCGGGCCGCCGAGAACGCCACGGTGTGGGTCCAGGACTACCAGCTCCAGCTCGTGCCGCAGCTGGTCCGCGAGCTGCGGCCCGACCTGCGCATCGGGTTCTTCCTGCACATCCCGTTCCCGCCGGCCGAGCTCTTCCAGCAGCTGCCGTGGCGGCGCCAGCTCCTCGAGGGCCTGCTCGGCGCCGACCTGGTCGGGTTCCAGCTGCCCGGCGGTGCGGCCAACTTCGTCCGCCTCGTCCGGCAACGGGTGGGCCACAAGACGCACCGCGACCTGGTCTACCTGCCGGACGGCCGCACGGTGCGTGCCGCGGCGTTCCCGATCTCCATCGACTACCAGGGCTTCGAGACCCTCGCCCGCTCCGAGCCCGTCCAGGAGCGCTGCGCCACGATCCGCCAGGCCCTCGGCGACCCGGACCTGGTCTTCCTCGGCATCGACCGGCTCGACTACACCAAGGGGATCCACGCCCGGCTGCGGGCCTTCTCGGAGCTGGTCCGGGAGGGCGAGCTCGACGTCGACGACGCGGTCTTCGTCCAGGTCGCGACCCCGTCGCGGGAGAAGGTCGAGGAGTACCGCGTCCTGCGCGACGAGATCGACCGCCTGGTCGGCCACATCAACGGCGACCTCGGCCGGATCGGGCGTCCTGCGATCAGCTACCTGCACTCGTCGTACCCCCGCGAGGAGATGGCCGCCCTCTACCGGGCCGCCGACGTGATGGTGGTGACGCCGTACCGCGACGGGATGAACCTCGTCGCCAAGGAGTACGTCGCGTGCCGGTACGACGAGGACGGCGCCCTGGTGCTCTCGGAGTTCGCCGGCAGCGCCGCCGAGCTGCGTCAGGCCTGGCAGGTCAACCCCTACGACGTGAACGGGATGAAGGCCGCGCTGCTCGCCGCGGCCCGGGCCGAGCCGCGGGACCGGCAGCGCCGGATGCGGGCGATGCGCAAGACCGTCAAGCAAGCGGATGTGGCGGCCTGGGCGACGGCGTTCCTCGACGAGCTGGACAACGTCCGGCCACCGCACGGCAAGAAGCTGAAGCCGACCCCCACGTCCTGAGCCCGCCGTAACCACCCCGCGGCGCCGTCGTTGCACGGTCAGTGGCGCGCGAACGTCACGAGAGCCGGCGCGGGTCGGGGCATCTTCTCCGCGCCGGCTCGCCCGCGCCCGGTCCGTGGACCAGCTCCCGAGGTCTCCACGGACCGGGCGGTCCCGGGGGCTCGGGTAGTTTCGGGGACGTGGACCTGATCCCGACACCCGATCAGGTGGTCTCCGCGGCCGCGAACGTCGCCACCCGCGTGGTCTACGGCGGCATCGCCGACCTCCGGCCGATGCCCCGAACCCTGATCGACGAGGGGACGCTGCGCGAGGTCCACCACTACCGGCCGGTCGCACACGTGCGCGACGTCGGCGACCCGGTGCTCCTGGTCACGCCGCTGGCCGCACCCGCTCTCTGCTACGACCTGCGGCGCGGCTGCTCCCTCGTCGAGCACCTGGTCGATGCCGGCCGGCCGACGTACCTCGTGGAGTACGGCGCGGTGTCGTTCCGGGATCGCAGCCTCGGGATCGAGCACTGGGTCGACGACGTGGTGCCGGCGGCGATCCGGGCCGTGTCCGCCCACGCCGGCGGCCGGCCGGTGCACCTGGTCGGGTGGTCGCTCGGCGGGATCTTCGCCCTGCTCGCCGCGGCCGCCGATGCCTCGCTCCCGGTCGCCTCGATCGCCGTCCTCGGGGCACCGTTCGACGTGCGCCAGGTGCCGCTGGTGGCGCCGCTGCGTCCACTGCTCGACCTCACGGCGGGCCATCGTCTGATCACCCGGATCTACCAGGCCGCCGGGGCCGCGCCGCAGCCGCTGGTGCGCTGGGCGTTCCAGTTGTCGTCGTTCCAGAAGCTGGTGACCAAGCCGCTGGCGCTGGCCCGCAACCTCGACGACGCCGACTACCTCGCGCAGATCGAGGCGGTCGACCGGTTCATGGCGAACATGATCGCCTACCCGGGACGGACGTTCGGGCAGCTCTACCACCGGCTGCTCAAGGCCAACGCCTTGGTCGAGGGCACCTTCGAGCTCGACGGGCGGACCCTGTCGGTCGGCGACATCACCGTGCCGGTGCTGGTGTTCGGCGGCGCGAGCGACGGCATCGCGCCGATCGGCGCCGTCAAGGCACTGGTGCCGCTGCTGACCGGGTCGCCGGAGGTGCGGTTCGAGATCGTGCCCGGTGGCCACCTCGGGATGCTCACCGGCCGCGGCGCGCGCACGGCCACCTGGCCGGTGATCGACGCGTGGGTCGACGAGTGGTCCGTCCCCACGGACGACGCCGGGACAGCTGCGGCCGAGAAGGAGGCGAGCATCGGTGCCAACCCGAAGCGCCGGTACGGCTCAGCCGGGTCGCGGGCCCTCCGGCGGTGAGCTCGCCGGAATTACCTCGGTCGAGCTGTCCTGACGGGCACCGCGTCGTTCGTCCCCTCCATGACGGCGCACCTCCGCGCCGTACGAAGCTCAGGAGGACACCATGAAGTACATGCTGATCCACGCCGTCGACGAGTCGCGGCTGGACGACCTGCCGCCGCAGGTGGAGACCGAGCTCGAGGCCTGGGCCGAGGAGATGGTCGGGCGCGGGATCGAGCTGGACGGCGCACGGCTCCACCCGACCAGCGAGGCGACCACGGTGCGGGCGGTCGGCGGCGAGGTCCAGGTGACCGACGGGCCGTTCGCCGAGACCAAGGAGCAGATCGCCGGGTACGACGTGATCGACTGCCCCGACCTCGACACCGCGATCGCCGTCGCCTCCGCCCATCCGACGCTGCACGTCGGTGCGATCGAGGTGCGGGCGTTCGACGAGGGCATGTCCGACCCCGAGGTGCCTCGGCTACCGGCGGACGGGAGGCGGCGGTACCTGATGCTGGTGTGCGCTGACATGCGTCGGGCCATGGCGGAGGATGCGGCGGCCGGCGCCGTCCAGGCCGCCTCTCCCGACCTGTGGGACCCGCCGGATCCGGAGCAGCCCGACGGGCCCGACGAGCCCGACGAGCCCGACGACATCACGCGCTGGATCGCCGACGCCGGCCCGCGCCGTGTCTACGGCTGGCCGCTGCAGCTGCCGAACCGGGCGGTGACAGTGCGCCGAGTCGACGGCAGCGTGGTCACCACGGACGGGCCGTTCGCCGAGACCAAGGAGCAGGTCGGCGGGTTCGACCTGCTCGAGTGCCGCGACCTCGACGACGCGATCGCGGTCGCCGCGGGTCACCCGGTTGCCGACGGCGGAGTGCTCGAGCTCAGGCCGCTGTGGAGCTGACATGACGTCGGCGCACGAGGCGGTCGCCCTCAGGTTCCGCGAGGACTGGGGGCGACTCGTCGCGGGCCTGATCGGCTGGTGCGGCGACTGGGACCTGGCCGAGGAGTGCGCGGCCGAGGCGTTCACCGAGGCGGTGCCGGCGTGGGAGCGCTCGGGCGTACCCGACGCACCGCTGGCGTGGCTGACCACCGTCGCGCGCAACCGGGCCCGCGACCGGATGCGCCGGCGTACCACCGAGGACGCGAAGTTGGCGCTCTCCGCGGCGGACGCCACCGACGTGGTGGCTCCCGTGGACGACGAGGACATCCCGGACGAGCGGCTGCGGCTGATCTTCACCTGCTGCCACCCCGCGCTGCCGATGCCGGCGCGGGTCGCGCTCACCCTGCGCACGCTGTGCGGACTCACCGCGGCCGAGATCGGGCGGGCGTTCCTGGTCACCGAGCCGACGATGGAGAAGCGCCTGGTCCGGGCGCGCGCCAAGATCAAGCACGCCGGCATCCCCTACGGCGTCCCGCCGCCCGAGCATTGGGCCGAGCGGGTCGAGGGCGTCCTGTCGGTGCTGTACCTGATGTTCAACGAGGGGTACGCCGCGTCCAGCGGCGAGTCGCTCCTGCGGGTAGACGTCTCGGCCGAGGCGATCCGGCTGACCCGGTCGCTGGTCGATCTTCTCCCCGCCGAGGCCGAGGTACGCGGGCTGCTGGCGCTGATGCTGCTCACCGACGCCCGCCGCCCGGCTCGGGTGCGCGAGGGACGCGTCGTATCCCTCGCCGAGCAGGACCGGTCGCGCTGGGACCAGGACCGCATCGCCGAGGGCGCCCGGCTCCTGGACGCCGAGCCGCCGTGGGGTCCGTACGCCGTGCAGGCGCGGATCGCGCTCTGCCACGACGTCGCCGCGCGGCCGGAGGACACCGACTGGGCGACGATCGCCGAGCTGTACACGCAACTCCCCGCCACGCCGGTGATCGAGCTGAACCGAGCGGTGGCCGTCTCGATGGCGCACGGTCCGGAGGCCGCGCTGCCCTTGGTGGAGGCGCTGCGGAGCGACTTGGGCGACTACTACCTCCACGCCGCGACGCTGGCCGATCTCTACGCCCGGCTGGGGCGGGTCGACGAGGCGGCGGCCGCTCTGGCCACGGCGATCGGTCAGGCGCCGACCGGTGCCGAGCGGAGGCTGCTCCGCGAGCGACGCGACGCGCTGATCAACGAGTCCTGACCCGGACGGTAGTGGTGCGGAGGAGCGGCCGGAGGGTCCAGGCACCGAGCACGACCGCGGCGGCCAGGACCACCAGCCCGACGACCGGCTGCACCAGCAGCAGGACGAGGCCGACCAGCACCAGGGCCGCGGCGTACCCGGTCCGGCGCCAGCGGACGTCCTTCAACGCGGGGTTGACCTGGAGCCGGGCCTGCTCACCGGTCACGCTCACCGGGCCGAGAGCGGTCGGGAGCGCCGGGGGAAGCTCGATCACGCCCTCCCCCGCCGCGCGGAGCTCGCCCATCGTGGCGGCGGCAAGAGCACGGCTCGTGCGGTCGTCGAGCTGTTCCTTGGTCAGGGCTCCGCGGGCGTAGGCGTCGTTGAGCGCGGCCGAGACGCGGTCGCGTGCGGCGTCGTCCGCGGGCCATCCCGCCTGCTCGCGCAGGGCGTCGTCCGCGGCGACGTCGCGAGCCGCGGCGTACTGCTCCATCAGCATCCGCGTCGCCGCCCCCAGGTCGACGTGCCCGGCGCCGTCCACCGCGCCCTGCACGCCCTGGTAGACCCCGACCGCCTCGAGGCCCGTCGCGGTCAGCGAGTACGACGGCGCCCCGGCGAGGTCGAGCCGAGTGACGGCGTGTTCGGCGACCGCCTGCTCGAGGATGCGCGCCACCTCCCTCTCCGGCCGACGCACGCGTGCGGCGACGTCCGCCGCGCTCGAGGCCCCGCCTGCGAGCGCGGCCAGCACCTGCATCGCCAGCGGGTCGGACCGGAAGAACCGCGCCATGCCGTCATTGTGAGCACCTCGCGCCCGGAAATCCGCAGATCGACGCTGCTCACGAGGCGGCGCGGGTCTCGCAGACCCGGCAGCGCGCCGACGGCTTGACCTCGCCGAAGTCGACGTCGGGCCAGTCGAGCAGCCCGGCGACATCGGCCCCGCACAGGGTCCTCCGCTCTGCGGTCAGCGCGTGGGCCACCGGCCCGGGCGCCTTGGCGATCCGGCGCCGACCGATGCCCTCCCCGGAACGCCGGGCCGGAGCGACGGTGCTGGTCTCCGAGGCGACGCGGTACATCGCATCCATGGTGTCAGGTGCGTGGCTGCGCCCCTCCGGTCGGGTTCGGAGGCAGCCGGTGCTCCTCGAGCCACGTCCGGGCCGCGGTCTTGGAGGCCCGCGCGAGCCACGCGTCGTACACGACCTCGGCGAGCTCGTCGCGGGTGAGCTCGCCGATGCGAGAGGTGCGCAGCAGCACCGAGGAGTGACCGTCGAAGTGCGGGGTCGTGAAGAAGGGGGTGCTCTCGTCGGAGACGAGGGCCTGCTTCTCGATCTCGGACTCGACCCAGAGGACCACGACGTCGTCGTACCGGCGGCCGGTCTCGGGGTCGACGGCGTCCGGGCGCGGGGTGCGGAATAAGACGAAGCTCCGCCGGCTCACCTGGTAGACGTCGTTGCCCTTCGGCCCGCGCTCGATGGTCACCCCGGGCATCGAGCCGGCCAGGGCACGGAGGTCGGCGACGGTGGCGCGGCGCGATCGGGCCATCTCCCGAGCGTGGCACACGTCTCCGTGCCGTTCGCGGGGCCCCGTCGTTGGAGGGGCATGGATCTGTCGCGACGCTCGCTCCTCGGCGGCCTCGCCGTCGGTGGCACGACGCTCGCGGCCGGCGGCGTCCTCGACCTCGCCGACTCCGCACCCGCCCTGGGCCTGCAGGGTTCGTTGCCGTCGCGCGTGGACGTCGTCGTGGTGGGCGCCGGCATCTCCGGCCTCGTCGCGGCACATCGGCTGGCCGTGCACGGCCGCGACGTCCTCGTCGTCGAGGCCCGCGACCGGGTCGGCGGCCGCGTGCTCAACCACCGTCTCGGCCCGGGCAACGTGATCGAGTCCGGTGGCGCGTTCATCGGGCCGACCCAGACCCACATCGCGGCGCTGGCGAAGCAGCTCGACGTCCGCACGTTCGACGAGTACGTCGACGGTCAGAGCGTCTACGTCTCCTCGACGCTCGGCCGGATGACCTACCAGGGGACGGTGCCACCGGATCCGACGATCCTCCCCGACGCCGCGCTCCTGCAGACCCGCATCGACCAGTACGCGAAGGAGATCGACGTCGCCGCGCCGTGGAAGCATCCGATGGCCGCCGAGTGGGACCGGATGACGCTCGCGCAGTTCATCCAGCAGAACTGCGTCAACGCCGAGGGCATCAACCGGATCATCCGCTGCTGGACCCAGCCCGGCTTCGGCGCCGACCCGGAGGAGCTCTCCTTCCTGTACGTCGTGTGGTACTGCGCGTGCTCGGGCGACCGGATGCATCCCGGCACCTTCGAGCGCAACAGCGACACCGCAGACGGTGCCCAGAAGAAGCGGTTCGTGGGCGGTTCGCAGCTGATCCCGCTGCGGCTCGCGAGACGGCTCGGTGACGTCGTGGCGCTCGAAGCTCCGGTCCGGCGGATCGAGCAGCGGCACAGGCATGCCGTCGTCCACACCGGTCGCGGCCCCGTCCACGCCCGCAAGGTGGTGGTCGCCGTGCCGCCACCGATGGTGCTGGACATCGACTGGCACCCGCACCTGCCGGCCGGACGGCGCGCCCTGATGCGCCATCTCGACATGGGTGAGCTGATGAAGTGCGACGCGGTCTACCGCACGCCGTTCTGGCGGAAGGCGGGTCTCAACGGCTTCGGCATCGCCGACTCCGGCGCCGTGCGCGCGGCGTTCGACAACTGTCCGAGGGACGGCGACCCCGGCGTCCTGCTCGCGTTCGTCGGCGGTGGCACCTGGCGGACCTACGGCCTGATGACACGGGCGAAGCGCCGTCGCGCGGTGCTCGAGGGCTTCGCCACGATGTTCGGCGACCAGGCGCTCCATCCGGTCGACTACGTCGAGCACGACTGGACCCACGAGCGGTGGACCACCGGCGGCCCCGTCGCGAACTACGCGCCCGAGGTGCTGACGTCGGTCGGCCACACGATCCGCAGACCCTTCCGGCGCGTGCACTGGGCCGGCACCGAGACCGCGACGTACTGGACCGGCTACATGGACGGCGCAGTGCGGGCCGGCGAGCGCGCCGCCCGGGAGGTCCTGGCGGGCTGAACGCGTCGCTACGGTGAGCCCATGGGTGCGCTGAGCGGCTTGGTCGACCGCGGCCTGATGGCCCCTGACTGGGCCGAGGCGCTCGCTCCCGTCGACGAGCGGATCACCGCGATGGGACGTTTCCTGCGGGCCGAGCTAGCGGCCGGGCGGCAGTACCTGCCCGCGGGGAACGACGTGTTCAAGGCGTTCCGGCGGCCGCTCGCCGACGTGCGCGTGCTGATCGTCGGGCAGGACCCCTACCCCACGCCCGGCCACCCGATCGGGCTCTCCTTCGCCGTGGCGCCCGACGTACGACCGCTGCCCGGGTCGCTGCGCAACATCTACCAGGAGCTCTCCACCGACCTCGGCATCCCGCCCGCGCCGCACGGTGACCTGACCGCGTGGGCCGACCGTGGGGTGATGATGCTCAACCGGGTGCTGACGGTCCGGCCCGGCGAGGCGGCGTCGCACCGCGGGCGCGGCTGGGAGGAGGTGACCGACTGCGCCATCGCCGCGTTGGCACGTCGTGGCGGCGCCGCCGCGGCCATCCTGTGGGGCCGCGACGCCCAGTCGCTGAAGCCGGCGCTCGCCCGCATCCCGTGGGTGGAGTCCGCCCACCCGTCCCCGCTCTCCGCCGCCCGCGGCTTCTTCGGCTCACGCCCCTTCTCCCGCGTGAACCGGCTGCTGACCGAGCAGGGCGGCGAGCCGGTGGACTGGTCCCTTCCGGGCTGAGCCGCGAGGAGAAACTGGCCTACAAACGACTCTCCAGCGGCGCGGCCTGCGCCGTCTGTGGGCCAGTTTCTCCGCGGTCGGCCGGCTCTGGCGGAATAAAGTTGAATGTGAAACTATTAGGGCAGACATGAACGACCGGATGCCCGCCCTCTACATCGGCCACGGTGCGCCGCCGCTGCTGGACGACCCGGTGTGGTCGAGCCAGCTGTCCGGCCTGGCCGCGGACCTCCCGCGCCCCAAGGCGATCCTGATGGTCAGCGCCCACTGGGAGTCCGCGCCGGTGATGCTGAGCGCCGACGGCGCCCCCCTCGTCTACGACTTCGGCGGCTTCGCGGAGAAGTACTATCGGATGACCTACCGGACCCCGGAAGCCACCGCGCTCGCCCAGCGGGTGGCCGCGATGATGCCGGCGGACGAGCCGGTGCACCAGCACACCAGCCGCGGCCTCGACCACGGTGCCTGGGTGCCGCTCAAGATCATGTACCCGGACGCCGACATCCCGGTCCTCCAGATGTCGCTGCCGACCCAGGACCCGACCCGCCTGCTCAGGCTGGGCGAGCGGCTCCGCCCGTTGCGCGACGAGGGCGTCCTGATCATCGGCTCCGGGTTCCTGACCCACGGGCTCCCGTTCCTGACCGAGTTCCGCATCGACGCCGAGGCTCCCGGCTGGTCCCAGGACTTCGACGCCTGGGCCGGCGAGGCCCTGGCCCGTGGCGACGTCGACGCGCTGGCGTCGTACCGCTCACAGGCCCCGGGCATGCCCTACGCCCACCCGACCGTCGAGCACTACACGCCGCTCTTCGTCACCCTCGGCGCGGCGACCGACCCGGAGGAGCCGGGCGAGCAGCTGTTCGAAGGCTTCTGGATGGGCCTGTCCAAGCGGTCGCTCCAGGTCGCCTGAGCAACGCGGCGCCCGTCCTACGTCGGCCGGTTGCCACGGTCTCGGTCCGTGCCATCATGCCTGCGTGACGGAGCACGCCACCGAGCCGGCCGAGCGCGGCCGCCGGACCCTGGACGAGATGTCCGACCTGGTCGGCGACCAGGGCCACACCACCAACACACGCCGGTGGGGCCGGCTCGTGGACCAGTGGCTCTCCGACGGGCAGGCGCTGGCGCAGTCCGAGGACGGTCGCGCGGCGATCGCGGCGCTGATGGACGACCCGCGGCCGACCGTCCGCCTCTGGTCGGCGGCGGCCGTGCTCTTCTGGGATGCCGACGCCGCGCGCCCGATCCTGACCGAGATCCGCGACTCCCCGATCCGCTACGACCTGCACTCGATCATGGCCAAGCACACCTTGCTCGAGTTCGACGCCGGTCGGCTGGCCCGCGACGCCGCCCTGCCCGGATCGCCCGGGGCCGCCACGGGCTGAGGCCACGGCCGCGACTCATACGCGGGGACGTCGGGGGTACGTCTACCTCCGATGGGACGAGACCTGCCAGACCTGATCCGAAGCCAGCACGCCGAGCTGCGCGACCTGCTCGCTGAGCTGTGCCTGCAGCCGCGGGTCACCGAGGGCATCCTCGGACCCCAGCTACGAGCGCGAGAGCGACTGCTGCAGAGGATCCGACGCACCTTTCTCGCACAGCAAGGTGCCCGGCTCCGCTACCTGTGGCCGGCCCTGCGGCGGACCTCGCCCGAGGGACGTGCGTACGTCGACCGGGCGTGGGCACAGAGTCGCGTGGTGGAGGCCCGGATGGCGAAGCGCGACTGGTTCGGAGAGCGGGACGAGGCGAGGAACGAGCTCGACGACGCGGTCGCCTGGGGGATCCGGAAGCAGCTGGCCCTGGAGAAGCGCCACCTGGAGCTGCTCGCGGACGCGGCCGACGGTGGGCAGCTCGACGGTACGACGTTGGCGCGGCGCCTCAGCGGTGGGTCGTGGCCGACGCGACCGCACCCGGACGTTCCGACGTCCCCTCGCCTCGCCTCGATCGCCAAGCGCCCTCTCGCTCTGGGCGACCGGCTGATGGACCGGCTCGCGCATGCCACGGAGTGAGGTGCCCGATGCTGCGACCGCTCGTTGAGACGATCGGCTGGGCGGCCCTGTGCTGCTGCATCTGGCTCGCGACGCTGTCGGGCGTGACCAAGCCGGAGGTGTACTTCGCAGCCGGTTCAGCCCTCCCGTGCGGGATCCTCGCCTGCGCCGGGCGTCGAGCGCTCGGCGCCTCCTGGCGGCTCCACCCCGGGTGGGCGCTCTGGGTAGTCCCCGTCTTCGTCACGTTGCTGGCCGAGACGGCGACGCTGTTCGTGACGGCGATCCGCGGTCCGCGTCCGGGCCGGATGACCACCATCGACCTCCCGGACGAGCCGATCCCGCTGGCCGACGGTCGCGAGGCGGTGGCGACCCTCGCGTTGTGCTCGACCCCCGGCAGCGTCGTCGCCGACAACGACCCCGACGAGCATCTGCTCACTGTCCACAGGCTGCTCTCGGCAGGACCGGACCTCGACGAGGTGGTGCGTCGATGAACGCGTGGCTGATCGGTGACCTCGCGCTGGTCGGGATCGGTCTTCCGGTCGCGATCTGGATCGCCGCGCGGGGCAACGCCGTCGACCGACTGGTGGGGCTCGAGCTCACCGGGGTGATCGGGACGCTGGCGCTGCTGGCGTTCAGCCAGGCGGTGAAGCAGCCGTCGTACCTGATCGTCCCCACGGTGGCGGTGGTGCTGGCCTTCGCGGGCACCCTGGTCTACACCCGGCTGCTGGCGCCGCGGTCATGAACGCACAGCACGTGGCGGCGGTGACACTCTTCGGCCTCGGGGTCGCCGTGGTCGTCCTCACCGCGCTCGGCTCGCTTCGGGTGCACCGCCCCGAGGACCGCCTGCACTTCCTCACTCCCGCGACCGCCCTCGGCACCCCGCTGATCGGCCTCGGCCTCGCGATCGTGAACGGGTGGAGCCTGACCACGGCCCAGATCGTCATCGTCTGCCTGCTGATCATGATCACCGGACCGGTGCTCTCCTCGGCCGCGGTCCGGGTCGCCGGCATGCGGGAGGGGTCCGTGAGCCGGGAGTCGCCCGAGTGACCGCCCTGGTGGTGGTCGCCCTCACCGTCGTCGCCCTGGCCGGTACGGCGGTCGTCCTCGCGGATGCTCCCGAGCGGCAGGCCGTGAGCCTGTCGGTCTTCGGGACGACGCTGGTGATCCTGTTCGTGGTCCTGCAGGCCCCAGACGTCGCGCTGTCGGAGCTCGGGGTCGGCACCGCGATCGTCCCGCTGATGGTGATGCTCACGATCCGCACGATGCGCAAGGACCGGGCTCGCGACCACGAGGAGGACGAGTGACCCGGCTGACCCGACTGATCCTCTTCGCCCTCGGCGGCACGGTGATGGCGGTCGCCTTCGTGCTGGCCGCGCTCGACCTGCCCCACTTCGGCACCAGCTACCACCCCTACCGCGACCTCGCGGTGCCGGCCGCGGTCCAGCACCACACGGCCAACGTGGTGTCCGCAGTGAACTTCGACCAGCGGGCGATCGACACGTTCGGTGAGGAGTCCATCCTGATCGCCTCGGTGGTGGGCGCCGCCGCGCTGCTGCGGCCGTCGAAGGAGGAGACCGAGCGGCTCGTCCCCGACCTGGGCCGGACCCTCCAGAGCACGCGGCTCATCGGCTACGTGTTGCTGCCGGTGACGTTGGTGATCGGGTTCGACGTGGTGCTCCACGGTGGGGTCACACCGGGGGGCGGGTTCCAGGGCGGCGTCGTCCTCGCCACCGGGCTCCACCTCCTGTACGTCGCGGGGAGCTATCCCGCCCTCGACCGGCTGCGGCCGGTCACGACGTTCGAGATCGCGGACAGCGTGGGGGCGGCGGGGTTCGCCGTGATCGGGCTGATCGGCCTCGCCTCCACGGGAGCGTTCCTCGGCGACTTCCTGCCGCAGGGCGCCCTCGGCCAGATCGTGTCCACCGGGACGGTCCAGGTGCTGAGTGGAGTGGTGGGCGTCGAGGTCGTCGGCGGGATGGTCGTGCTGCTCTCGCGGTTCTTCGAGCAGGAGATCACCGTGCAGACGGGGGACGACTGATGGCCGTCTACGCCTACCTCGTTGCCGGCTACCTGATCCTGGCCGGCAGCTACGGCATCGTCCGCAGCCGTCATCTGGTGCACGCGATCGTCTGCCTGTCGGTGGCGCAGGCCGGCACCTACGTCCTGCTGATCGCGGTCGGCTACCAGCGCGGTGGGGCGACCGCCCCGGTCTTCGGCTCCACCACCAAGCCCAACAAGCACGTCGTCGACCCCGTCGTGCAGGCGATGACGCTCACCGACATCGTGGTCTCGGCGACGGTCACCGCGCTGCTGCTGGCGCTGGCGATCCAGATCAACAAGCGACATGGGACGGTGGATCCGGACGACCTGGCTGCACTGAGGGGCTGAGCCGCGTTGTCACACGCCGCTGACGTGATGCCGGTGATGGTCGCCACCTGCGTGATCATGGCCTGCCTGCTCGCCGTGGTCGGGTCGCACCTTCCGCGGTGGGTGGTCGACGCCCTGGCGATCCTGACCATGCTCGGCGTCACCGGCGGCGCGGTCGCCGTGCTGCACGAGACCGGCAGCGGCCGCCTCCACGTCTGGCTCGGCGGCTGGACCCCCCACGAAGGCGTGAGCGTCGGGATCCCGTTCGTCGCCGATCCCATGAGCGCCGGCCTGGGAGTGCTGATCGCGGCCCTGACCACCTGCGCCCTGATCTTCTCCTGGCGCTACCTGGACGCGGTCGGCGGGCACTTCCACGCCCTGATGCTGTTCTTCGCGGCCGGCATGGAGGGCTTCGTCTACTCGGGCGACCTGTTCGACATGGTGGTGTTCTTCGAGCTGATGGGCGCGGCGGCGTACGCACTCACCGGCTTCCACGTGGAGGACGAGTCGGCCGTCGAGGGCGGGCTCAACTTCGGTCTGGTCAACTCCCTCGGCGCCTACCTGTCGCTCTCCGGCCTCGCCCTGCTGTACGCGCGCGTCGGCCAGCTCGGGCTGCCGCAGCTCGGTGACGCACTCGCCCACCACAAGCCCGACGCACTGGTGGTGGTGTCGTTCGTCCTGGTGATGACAGGGTTCATGGTCAAGGGCGCCCTGGTGCCGTTCCACTTCTGGCTGGCCGACGCCCACGCGGTGGCTCCCGCGCCGGTCTGCGTCCTGTTCTCGGGGGTCATGGTCGAGCTGGGGCTGTACGGCGTCGCCCGGGTGTTCTTCACGGTGTACGCCGGGACCATCCCCGAGGACGACATCCGCCGGGCCTTCGTGCTGATCGGCGCCGTGACCGCGGTGGTCGGAGCGGCGATGTGCGCCGGGCAGCGTCACCTCAAGCGGCTGCTCGCCTTCTCCACCATCGCGCACATGGGGCTGTTCACGATGGGCTTCGCGGTGCTCACGTCCGACGGCGTCGGCGGCACGGCGGTCTACGTGATGGGCCACGCCGGCGTGAAGGCGGCGCTCTTCCTGATCGCCGGGGTGCTGCTCGCGCGATATCGGACGATCGACGAGCTCGACCTGTACGGCGTGGCCCGCGGCCAGCGTCTGACAGCGGTCCTGTTCTTCCTCGCGGCACTCGGGCTGGCCGGCCTACCGCCGTTCGGCACCGCGCTGGGCAAGTCCATCGCCGAGGACGCGACCTCCGTTGCCGGCTACGACTGGGGGCCCGCGCTGTTCGTCGCCGTCTCGGCGGTCACCGGGGGCGCGGTGCTCCGGTTCGGTGCCCGGGCGTTCCTCGGACTTGGCGACACGCCAGATCCGGCCAACCTGGCCGAGGCGATCCCGGGCGAGGAGCAGCCGGAGGAGCGGCTCTCCGGTCGCACGCCGATCACCATCCTGTTCGCCGTCGTGGTGCTGCTTGCCGGCGGCTTCGCGGTGGGTGTGATACCCGGCCTGGGCAGCGCCACCGCGCACGCCGCCGAGCGGCTGATCGACGGCACCGGCTACAGCGGTCAGGTGCTCGCCGGCCAGCCACCAGCGCCCCTCCTGCCCGAGCCTGCCGCGGCCTGGACTGCGACCGGCGTCTGGCTCGGCCTGCTCTCGGTGGTGCTGGCCCTGGCCGTGGCGGCGGCGGGACTCTGGAGCCGCCGGCTGCGCTGGCTGGCCGCGCTCACCCCGGCGATGCGGCGACTGCACCGGGTCCACACCGGACACATCGGGGACTACGTCGCCTGGCTGTTCGCCGGCATGGCGCTCCTGGTCGCGCTGGTCGGCCTGCCCCTGGTCTGAGGCCGTCCGCCCTCAGCCGTGCGTGATCGCGTCCAGCTCGGCGAGGTCGTCGGCGCCGGGCTCCCAGCGCAGGGCGTCGGCGTTGGCGCGCACCTGGTCTCCGGACGTCGCCCCCGCGATCACGCACGAGACCACCGGCTGGGCGGCGAGCCCGCCGATCGCGACGTCGAGGATCGCGAGGTCGCGCGCCTCGGCGTACTTCTCCAGCGCCTCGATACGGTCCCAGTCGGCGTTCTCGAACCAGGGGGACGGGCCGGAGCGCGCCCGCGAGCCGTACGGCGCCTCCTGGCCGCGGTGGTACTTCCCGGTCAGCAGGCCGTGGGCGAGCGGGAAGTAGGGCAGGACGCCGAGGCCGAACCGCTCGGCGGCCGGCACCACCTCCGTCTCGATGGTGCGGTCGAGCAGGGAGTAGTGGTTCTGCACGGAGACGAACCGCTCGAAGCCGGAGGTGCGGGCGATCCAGTCCCAGTCGGCGACCTGCCAGCCGTTGACGTTGGAGCAGCCGAGGTAGCGCACCGTGCCCTCGCGGACCAGGTCGGTCAGCACCGACAGGGTCTCCTCGATCGGGGTGATCGGGTCGGGGAAGTGGAACTGGTAGAGGTCGATCCGGTCGGTGCGCAGGCGACGCAACGAGGCCTCGACGGCTCGGCGTACGTAGCGTCGCGCGCCGCGGGCGCCGTGGTCGGGGCCGTTGGTGCCGCGCATGTCGCTGCCGAACTTCGTGGCCACCACGAACCTGTCGCGACGACCCTCGAGCGCGACCCCGATCATCTCCTCGCTCTGGCCGATGGCGTAGGAGTCGGAGGTGTCCAGGAAGGTGATGCCCGTGTCGTCGGCCGCGTCGACGATGCCGCGCACGGCGTCCAGACCGATCCGGCGTCCGAACGCGTTGCAGCCGATCCCGACCGCACTCACCATGAGCCCCGAGTCGCCCAGTGGGCGATAGGTCATCTCCGTCACGCGATCGAGGTTACCGAGTGCTCAGTCCCCGGCGGACGCCTCCATGAGATCGAGGTCGCGGACGCAGAAGCCGTGATGCGCCCACTCCTCGTCGAGGACCGTGCCGAGGCACTGCCGCACCGAGCGGCCGCGGGCGTACGGCGGCCACATGTCGTTGTCCGGGATCGGTGCGGGCGACTGGAGCTCCTCGGCCGTGACCGACGCCAGCCAGCTCCCGAGCTCGGCGGCCTGGGACTCGCGCACCGCGGTCACTTCGTCGAGGCTCGGGTCGGCGGAGAGATCGAGCCCCTGCTTCTCCCGGTCGGGCACGAAGGGCGGCGCGAGACCCATCGGCGTGAACAGGTCGGTCGAGCCGAGGCAGCAGCGCCGGAACCACGAGTCGTGCACCATCACCAGGTGCCGCATCGTCTCGACGGCCGACCACTCGTCGTTCACAGTGCGATGCTCGACGCCAGGCGTCCGGCGTATCCGCTCGATGGTCACCTCCCAGTCTGCTCGCAGCTGCCGCCACCCTTCCAGAAGATCGGCGGGGTCCTCGGAGCGGATCAGCAGCCGCACGGGATGTCGCCGGTCGAGCTCGGCCTCGACGTACCCCATGACCTCGACGCCGTTGACGAAGAGGTTGGTGACCAGCCCGTCGATCTCGGCGTCCTGCATGACCACGCCGATGAGCCGTGCGTTGGTCAGGTCGCACTCGCGGAACTCCGCGCCCTTCAGGTCCTCGTCCACGTACCGCTTCATGCGACGCAGGCTAGGGCGTCGCGCCGACACCACGCCGCCGCCGCGATCGCTGCCAGGATGGGGAGATGCGCTTCCTGTCGATCCAGTCGTTCGTCGCGTACGGCCACGTCGGCAACTCCGCCGCCACCTTCCCGCTCCAACGGCTCGGGCACGAGGTGTGGCCGGTGCCGACGGTGGTCTTCTCCAACCACACCGGGTACGGCGCGTGGCGCGGGCCGCTGCTCCCGCCCGACGACGTGCGGGCGGTGGTGACCGGGATCGAGGAGCGCGGGGTGCTGGAGTCCTGCGACGCGGTCCTCTCCGGCTATCTGGGCGGGCCCGGGATCTGCGAGGTCGTCGTCGACGCCGTCGAGCGCGTGAAGAAGGCCAACCCGGAGGCGACGTACACCTGCGACCCCGTGATGGGCAACGCCACGAGCGGCTGCTTCGTCGACCTGGCGATCCCGCCGGTGATCCGCGAGCAGGTCGTGCCGCACGCGGACATCATCACGCCGAACCAGTTCGAGCTGGGCTTCCTCACCGACACGACGCCGGACGCGCTGGAGTCGACGCTGTCCTCGGCCGACGCGGCCATGGCGATGGGGCCCTCGACGGTGCTGGTCACGTCGGTGCTCCGGCCTGACCGCCCCGAGGACACGATCGAGATGCTGGCGGTCACCGGCGAAGGCGCGTGGGTCGTGCGCACCCCTCGGCTGCCGATCAAGGCCAACGGCTCGGGCGACCTCACCTCGGCGCTCTTCACCGCCCACCTCCGCACGACCGGCTCACCCGCCGAGGCGCTCGGCCTCACCGCGTCGTCCGTCGTCGGCGTCCTGCGAGCGACGATCGACTCCGGAGAGCGGGAGCTGCAGATCGTGCTCGGCCAGGAGGCCATCGCCTCGCCGGCGAACGAGTTCGAGGTCGAGCGGGTCCGCTGAGCGAGGCCCCATGTGCCCAGGAGTCCCAGCGGTGGGTCACACCCGTCACTTCTCGGGGGTTGCGGCCGCCGAGAAGTGACAGGATCCCCGGCGAGCCGGGGATCCCCACGGTCACCCCGAGCCGGTGACAGGAATCGAACCCGCGACATCCTCTTTACAAGAGAGGCGCTCTACCGTCTGAGCTACACCGGCGCGTCGCTCGGGCACGCCGAGCAGCCGGGTCAGCCTAACGAGGCGGGTCGGGGATCACCCAGCCAGGAACGACTCCATCGAACGCCGGATGCCGGCGGCGTCGAGGCCGTGGGCGCGCTGGTGCTCGGCGGGAGTGCCGTAGTGACGCAGTTCCATCCTCCGGGTGCCCAGCGACAGCAGCCGGTGGGGCAGGTCCTGCAACGCGTCGGAGACCACGCGGGCGGAGGTGCCGGCCAGCCACGGCTCGACCAGGACGACGTCGGGCGTGCCGATCACCGAGCGCAACCCGCCAGAGTCGAAGGGCCGGACGCTGTGCGCGTACAGCACGGTGACGTCGCGGTCGGCGGTCGCCGCGAGCACCTCGTCGAGCACCGGCCCGAGTGCGATCACCGTCGCGCCCGACCCACGGCGTACGACGTGTAGCCCGGGTCCGCGGAAGGACTCGGCGTTCGTCTGCTCGACGATCCGGACGTAGTGCAGTCCGTCGGCCGCGACGGCGCGACGCAGCACCTCGTCGGTCTCCTCGGCCGTGCCCGGGGCATGGATGACGACGTCGGGAAGGGTGTCCATCAGCGCGACGTCGCCGGGCGCCTGGTGCGTCCGGCCGCCGCGCGAGGCGTCGAACGACCCGCCTCCGCCGACCAGCACCCCGCCGAGGCCCTGGTGACCGAACCCGAGCTTGATCTGCTCGAAGCCACGCTCGACCAGGAACGTCCCGAAGGTGTGCACGATCGGGCGCATCCCGGTCAGCGCGAAGCCGGCGCCGACGTTCACCAGAAGCTGCTCGCGGATGCCGACGTTCACGACCCGGTCGGGATGGCGGCGTACGGCGTCGCCGAAGAAGCGGCCGGAGATCTCGGCCCAGACCAGGGCGGTCGAGAAGTCCTCGTCCAGGAGATCGGTCGCGGTCAGCGCGAACTGCATGCGCGGATCACGCACCAGACGGGTCGGGGTCACGGTGACGGTCATGCTGCGAGCTCCTCCTCGTCGATCACGGTGGCGACCACGACGTTCGGTACGCCGACGGGTCGCTCGGACAGCGCCTTCTCGAGCTGGTCGTGGTCGCGTCCGTCGACCGTGGCGACGTGCCAGCCCTCGGTGGCGAACCGAGCCGCGATCCGCCCCGGCACGACGTACGACGTGCTCCGGTTGTCGACCACGACGACGGTCAGGGTGTCGAGGCCGAGGGCCGCGGCCAGCTCCAGCGCCTCGTGGTTGGAGCCCTCGTCCAGCTCCGCATCACCGACCAGCACGACGACGCGCGAGTCGATGCCCTGCGCCCGCAGGCCGAGCGCGGTGCCGACCCCGAGGGGCAACCCGTGACCGAGCGACCCGCTGGAGATCTCGACGCCTGGGACCAGGTTGCGGTCCGGGTGGTAGCCGAGCGGCGAGTCGAACGTCCCCCACTCGCCCAGCCAGGACTCCGGGAAGAAGCCGCGGTCGCAGAGCACGGCGTAGTACGCGGCCGGGCCGTGCCCCTTCGAGAGCAGGAAGCGGTCTCGGCGCGGGTCGTCGACCCTCTCCGGCGAGACGTCGAGCACGCGCTCGTAGAGGACCCGGAGGACGTCGAGCGTCGAGTACGCCGCGGAGTCGTGCTTCTCGTCTCCGGTCATCAGGGTCAGCAGTCGATCGATGTTGTCCACGACTTCCATTCCACAAGTTGAAGTGAACTTTAGGTCAAGGCATCCTGGTCGGTATGACCGAGCTCACGATCGGCGAGCTGTCCGAGAGGTCCGGCATCGCCACCAGCGCGATCCGCTACTACGAGGACCGCGGCCTCGTCCGGGCACGGCGTACGACGGGCAACCAGCGCCGCTACGAACGCCCCATGCTGCGCCGCCTCGCCTTCATCCGGACCGCCCAGCGCGTGGGCCTCTCCCTGGAGGAGATCGAGGAGGCGCTGGCGACCCTGCCCAGCAACCGCACACCCACCAAGGCGGACTGGTCGCGGCTCAGCCGCGGCTGGCGGCCGCGCCTCGACGCCCAGATCGCCCAGCTCGAGCGGCTGCGAGACACGCTCGACTCCTGCATCGGGTGCGGGTGCCTGAGCCTTCGGCGCTGCACCCTCAGCAATCCCGACGACGTCGCCGCCGGACGCGGACCCGGGCCGGTCTTCCTCGAAGGGCGCTGATCTCACCTCTCGCTAGCCTGAAACCATGGCGCTGCATCTCGTGGCCAGCCGGCCCGACCCGGCCCTGGTGCGCCTCCCGTGGTCGACCCCGCTGGCAGAGTGGTCGGACGACTACGTCGTCCCGCTCCCCCGCGGGCTGAGCCGGCACGTCGTACGCATCGTGCGGCTCGGCGAGCGCACCTACGCGATCAAGGAGACCCAGGAGGAGATCGCCTTCCGCGAGTACCGGCTGCTGCGTGACCTCCAGCGGATCGGCCTGCCCGCGGTGAAACCGGTCGGTGTCGTCACCGGCCGTCGCGACGACGCGGGCGAGGAGCTGCCGTGCGCGCTCCTCACCGAGCACCTCGCCTTCTCGCTCCCCTACCGCGCGCTGTTCGCGCACGGGACGTCCGCCGAGAGCCTGCCGAGCCTGGTCGACGCACTGGTGGTCCTGCTCGTCCGGCTGCACCTGGCCGACTTCTACTGGGGCGACGTCTCGCTCTCGAACGTCCTGTTCCGGCGCAGCGCCGGCGGCTTCGCGGCGTACCTCGTGGACGCCGAGACCGGCGAGCTCCGGCCCACGCTCTCGCGACAGATGCGGGAGTACGACGTGGAGGTCGGCTGCGAGAACGTCTTCGCCGAGCTGCTCGACCTCCAGGCCGGCGGCCGGATCAGCCCCAGCGTGCAGGGACACGAGATCGTCGCCCTGATCCAGAAGCGGTACCACGACCTCTGGAACGAGCTGACCGCCGAGGAGGAGTTCAGCGCCGACCAGATGTGGCGGATCGAGCAGCGGATCGAGCGGCTCAACGAGCTCGGCTTCGACGTCGACGAGCTCGACATCGTCACCGACTTCGACGGTGACCGGATACGCATCCAGCCGAAGGCGGTCGAGGCCGGGCATCACCAGCGCGAGCTCCAGGCACTGACCGGCCTGTGCGTCGAGGACGGTCAGGCCTGCCGCCTTCTGAACGACATGACCGCGTTCATCACCCACTACGACCTCGGGCGGGAGGACCGGGCGATCGCCGCGAACCGATGGCTCACCGAGGTCTTCGAGCCGATCATGCGGATGGTGCCGCCCGAGGCGCGCGGCAAGCTCGAGCCGGCCGAGATCTTCCACGAGATCCTCGTGCACCGCTGGTACCTCTCCGAGCGGGCCGGCCACGAGGTCGACCTCTTCGAGACCGCCCGCGACTACATCGACACGGTCCTGAAGCTGAAGCCGGACGAGCAGATCACCGCCGACGACGCCGACCCGGCCGAAGAGAACGCCCTGGAGCGCTGATCCGAGTGAGGACGTGCCGGCTCGGCGGAGCCGAGGCGGCACGGCCGCAGCGAGCTTGCTCGCCAGGCGGTCCGACTCGCCCGGCAGAAGTGTCACGCCGTACGACACTGACCCGGCTCTTGACCACGCCGCAGAGCGCTGACCCGGCTCGTGATCACCGGAGCAGGTCGCGCCCGATCACCATCCGCTGGATCTGGTTGGTGCCCTCGAAGATCTGGGTCACCTTCGCGTCGCGGAAGAGCCGCTCCACCGGATACTCCCGTGTGTAGCCGTTGCCGCCGAGCACCTGGACCGCGTCGGTGGTGACCCGCATCGCGGCATCGGTCGCGGTCAGCTTGGCGATGCTGGCCTGACGGCTGAACGGGCGCCCGGCATCCTTGAGCCGAGCCGCATGGAGGTACGTCGCCCGGGCGCGCTCGACGTCCGCGCCCATGTCGGCCAGCAGGAACTGCAGCCCCTGCTGCTCGCCGATCGTCTTCCCGAACTGCTCGCGCTCGCCGGCGTACGCAACGGCATGCTCGAGCGCTGCCTGGGCGATACCGGTCGCGACGGCGGCGATGCCGAGTCGTCCCGCGTCGAGGGCCGAGAGCGCGACCCGCATGCCGGCGCCCTCGTCGCCGACCAGGTGCGCGGCCGGGACGCGCGCACCCTCGAAGATCACTTGTGTGGTGACGTCGCAGCTCAGGCCCATCTTCTTCTCGGGGGCGCCGAAGCTCATCCCATCCGTGTCGGCCGGCACGACGAAGGACGAGAGCCCGCGTTTGGGGTCGTCGGAGGTGCGGGCGAAGAGGATGTAGTAGTCGGCGCACGAGCCGTTGCTGATCCACTGCTTGGTGCCGTTCACGACGTACGCCTCGGCCTTGCGGACGGCCCGCGTCCTGATGCCGCTCACGTCGGATCCGGCCTGCGGCTCGGACAGGCAGTACGCACCCAGCCAGTCCCCGCTCAGCATGCGCGGCAGCCATTCCTGCTTGAGGTCGTCGCTGCCGTTGGTGGCGACGACGTTCGCGGTCAGCCCGTGCACGCTCACGCCGACCCCGACACTCGGCCACGCGGTGGCGATCTCCTCGACCACCTGGAGGTAGACCTGGTACGGCTGCCCACCGCCGCCGTACTCCTCCGCGAACGGCAGGCTCAACAGCCCCGACTTCCCCAACAGCCGGTACGCCGACTCCGGGAACTCGCCCCGTTCCTCGGCCTCGTGCACCTGTGGCGCGAGCTCCTTGGTTGCGATCTCGCGGGTCAGCTCGAGCAGCGCCTCGGCGACCCCGTCGTCGTCCGTCGGCAGCAAGCGATCGACCGTCGTACCCACCCCGTCGATGATGCCACTTCGTGACGCTTCCTCCCCACCCGGCGCCAACCTGTCACATCCGCTGACCCGGCTCTTGTCCACGCGTGAGCACGCCGACCCGGCTCTTGCACACAGGTGACCCAGTGCCGTGTGTGTTCTCCGCGTCGACCAGAGCCGGGTCGACGCTCGGTGATGTCAGGAAGAGCCGGGTCAGCGCTCTACGGCGCGCACTTCTGCCCGCTCAGCGGTGTTGGGAGAGGGCGTAGAGGGTGATCGAGGCGGCGACACCGGCGTTGAGGGACTCCAGCGAGGACGACATCGGGATGGAGACCAGCCGGTCGCAGGTCTCGCTCACCAGCCGGCCGAGGCCCTCACCCTCGGAGCCCACGACGACGACGAGCGGACCGGCGGCGAGGTCGGAGTCTGCGAGCAGGTCGGGCAGCGTGAGGTCGCCGTTCGCCGCCAGGCCGACGACCTGGCAGCCGGCGTCCTGGAACTCCTTGAGCGTGCGCACCAGGTTGGTGACCTGGGCGACCGGGATGCGGGCCGCCGCACCGGCAGAGGTCTTCCAGACAGCCGCGGTCATCCGGGCGGCCCGACGCTCGGGGATCACGACGCCGTGGGCACCGAACCCGGAGGCCGACCGCACGACGGCGCCCAGGTTCCGAGGATCCGTCACCGAGTCGAGCGCGACGACCAACGGGGCCTCACCGCGCTCGGCGGCCGCCTCGAGCAGGTCCTTCGGATGGGCGTACTCGTACGCCGGGATCCGGGCCGCGAGGCCCTGGTGCACCGCACCGTCGGTACGCCGGTCGAGCTCGGCCCGCGTCACCTCGAGCAGTGAGATGCCGTGCTCGGCAGCGATCTTGAACGCCTCACGAAGTCGCGCGTCGCGCTCCGCGCCCTCGGCGACGTACAGCCCGCTCACCGGTACGCCGGCCCGCAACGCCTCGACGACGGAGTTGCGCCCCGCGATCCACTCGTCGTCGGGGCCTGGACGCTTCCGGGGTCGCTTCGCCGCCTCGCGCTCGGCCCTGGCCTTCACCTTGTGTGCCTTGTGGTGAGGCCGGTCCACCGCCTTCGGCGTGGGCCCCTTCCCCTCGAGGCCGCGCCGGACGCGGCCCCCCGAGCCCGCAGTCGGCCGCTTCGAGGACTTCCGGATCGCGCCCTTGCGCTGGCTGTTGCCCGGCATCAGGACGCTCCGTCAGCCGGCGCGGCCAGGGTCCACTTCGGGCCGTCCGGGGTGTCCTCGACCGCGATGCCCGCCGCGGCGATCCGGTCACGGATCGCGTCGGCGCGGGCCCAGTCCTTCTCGCCGCGTGCGGTCTCACGCTCCTCGAGCAACCCGGCCACCAGCGCGTCGACCGCGGCGGACAGCTTCGCGTCGTCGGACCCGCCCATCGTCGCCCACGCGGGATCGTCCGGGTTCAGTCCCAGGACGTCGAGCATCGCCCGCACCGCCGCCGCGACCTCCTCCGCGGACTCCACCGCGGCCAGCAACCGGTTGCCCTCGCGGACCTGGTCGTGGATCACGGCGATGGCCGCCGGCGTACCCAGATCGTCGTCCATCGCGTCGACGAACGGCTTGGGCAGCGTGGGCTCGACCAGCGCCCCGGCCGGCACCCGGTCGAGGAACGACTCGATCCGCCGGAACGACTTCGCGGCTTCGTCCAGCGCCTCGAACGAGAACTCGACGTGCGACCGGTAGTGCGCCGACACCATGTAGTAGCGCAGCTCGATGCCGCGCACCCGCTCGAGCACGTTCGGGATCAGCAGCGAGTTGCCCAGCGACTTCGACATCTTCTCGCCCGCGGTGGTGATCCAGGCGTTGTGCAGCCAGTACGCCGCGAACTGCTGTCCCGCCGCCCGCGACTGTGCCATCTCGTTCTCGTGATGGGGGAAACGCAGGTCGACGCCACCGCCGTGGATGTCGAACGCCGGCCCGAGGTACTTCGCCGCCATCGCCGAGCACTCGATGTGCCAGCCCGGCCGGCCCGGTCCGTACGGCGACGGCCACGCGGCGGTCTCCGGCTCGAGCGCCTTCTTCCAGCCCTTCCAGAGCGCGAAGTCGCGCGGGTCGCGCTTACCTCTCGGGTCAGCGTCCCCGGCCGGCTCCATGTCGTCGACCTTCTGCCGGGTCAGCTCGCCGTACGCCGGCCACGAGCGCACGTCGAAGTAGACGTCGCCGGACCCGTCCTCGGCGGGGTAGGCGTGACCCCGTCCCACCAGCTGGCCGATGAGCTCCAGGATCTCCGGGACGTGGCCGGTCGCTGCCGGCTCGTACGTCGGCGGCAGCACGTTGATCGCGTCGAGCGCCTTGTCGAGCTCACGACCCATGCGGTAGGCGATCTCGAACCACGGCCGACCCTGCGCCTCACCCTTGGCCAGGATCTTGTCGTCGATGTCGGTCACGTTGCGGATGAACGTGACGTCGTACCCGGAGGCCGTCAGCCACCGCCGGAGCACGTCGAAGTTCACAGCCGACCGGACGTGCCCCACGTGCGGCTCGCTCTGCACCGTCAGGCCGCAGACGTAGATCCCCGCCTTGCCCGCCTCGAGCGGGACGAAGTCGCGGACGTCGCGGGTCGCGGTGTCGTGGAGCCGGAGGGTCACCCGCACATCGTAGGAGCCCTAGGCTCGGCGCCATGCCTCGCCGCATCCGGTACGACGCGTGGTCACCCGACGACGGACGGCGCACCCGCCGCGGCGGCGTCACCATGTGGACCTCGCCGTGGTGCGAGCCGGGCTTCCGGTTCACCGACCTGGTCGCCTCGTGGCAGGCGGACACCAGCGGTGGATCCTGGATCGAGGTCGGGGCGCAGGCACGCGGCGAGCGTGGGTGGCACGCGCTCGCCCACTGGCAGGCCGGCTCGACGGCGACCTGTCGCAGCAGCGGCCGCGACCCCCAGGTCGACACCGACGTCTGGCGTCCGCCGGGCGGTGCGGACGGCTACCGCCTGAGGGTGACCGCACATCCATCGGCGTCGGGACGGACGCCGGTGCTCGGGCGCATCGGGGCCGTGGTCTCGACGGGCACGGTGCGTGTCACGACGTCATCGCCCCTGAGGCGGGAGGAACGAGTCCTCGACGTACCACGTCTCTCGCAGATGACGTGGGCCGAGGTCGGGGGGCGCGGGTGGTGCTCGCCCACGTCCGTCTCGATGGTGCTGGCGCATGCCGGCACGCTGCCACCCACCACCGACACCGGGACCGTCGACATCAACAGGGTCGCCCGCGAGGTCTTCGACCCGGCGTACGAGGGCACCGGCAACTGGTCCTTCAACACCGCCTGGGCCGCGACCCTGGCCGACCACGCGTTCGTCACGCGGCTCCACGACCTCCGCGACGCCGAGCGCTTCGTCGACGCCGGGATCCCCCTGGTCGCCTCCGTCGGCTACCCGCGGGGCGCGCTGAGGGGTGCACCCACCCACGGCACCGCCGGCCACCTCGTCGTCATCCGCGGCTTCACCGCCGACGGCGACGTGGTCACCAACGACCCCGGCGCGCCCACCGAGCGGAGCGTGCGGCGTACCTACGACCGCGGTCAGTTCGAGCGCGCCTGGCTCGGCGGCTCGGGCGGCCTCGTCTACGTCATCCACCGCGACGACCAGCTCCTCCCGCGCGGCGCGTGGAGCGCAGCAAACGCATGACCGATCCGGACCAGGACGCCATCGACGCCCGGCTCCGGGCCTACTACGGCGGGGAGTTCGAGGAAGCCGTACGGCTCACCACGCGATCGGCCCAGGGCCGGCTCGAGCACCAGCGCACCCAGGAGCTGGTCCGCGAGCTGGTGCCGCCCGGCTCGCGGGTCCTCGACATCGGTGGCGCCACCGGCATCCATGCCGCCGCACTCGCCGAGGACGGGTACGACGTTCACCTGGTCGACCCGGTCGCAGCCCAGGTCGACGCCGCTCGCCGCCACGGCTCCTTCCGGGCCGAGCTCGGCGACGCCCGGGATCTGCCGTTCGAGGACGCCACCTTCGACGCCGCCCTGCTGCTCGGCCCGATCTACCACCTCGCCTCACGTGCCGACCGGGTCCTCGCACTCACCGAGTCGCGGCGCGTCGTCCGGTCCGGTGGCTGGGTCTTCGCCGCAGCCATTCCGCGGATCTCCCGGCACGCCGCCAGAACGCTCACCCGCGACATCCCACACCCCTACCCGCGCGAGTGGGTCGCGCGGCTCGAGCACGGCACACCCGACCCCGGGCGCCCGCTTCCCGGGCGGCCACTTCCACACCGGCGAGGAGCTCGAGGCCGAGCTCACCGAGGCCGGGCTCACCGAGGTGCGCGTCATCGGGATCGAAGGCCCGGCCGGCTTCGCCCTCGAGGTGCTCCCGGACCCCTCCGCAGAGGTGTACGACGCGGCCCTCACCCTCGCCCGCGCCGTCGGCCACCTGCCCGGCATCCGCGATCTCAGCACTCACCTGCTCGCGTCCGCGCGGGTGCTCTGAGGCAGTCGAGGTTCGACGATTCGCCCACCCCGAGCCCGACGAGGTGGTACGACTACCGGGCCGGCTCGCGACTCTCGGGGCGGTTCGTCATGTCATCGAACGACGGGGGAACTCGGAATGCTCACCACCAAGCTCGGTGCCGTCCTGGCATCGCTCGCGATCACCACGGGCGCCGCAGCGACGCTCTCGGCGACGCCCGCCCAGGCGCAGCTCGCCACCAGCCTGACCACCACGTCCAGCCTGAAGATCGACGGGCAGACCAAGATCACGGCCCCGTACGGAACGCTCTTCAGCCCGTTCCAGGCCTTCGTGCAGGACAGCAACGGCGTCGCCGTCCAGGCCGGCAGCACCCTGCTCCAGCGTCGCCTGCCGGGCCGCAGCTGGGCCACCGTGAAGACCGACGCCGACCCGACCGAGGGCGGCGTCTCCTTCGGGGCCTACGGCACCCGCAACAAGGGGAACGTGCAGTACCGCCTGCACTACCTGGGCGGGACCGACACGACCACCGCCACGACGTACGGCGCGTCGTTCTCCCCGACCGTCACGGTCATCACGTTGTGGAAGATCAAGGACACCAGCGCCTGCCCCTATGGCAAGTGCCACATCAGCGGCAAGCTGACTCCCACGACCCGCAACCACAAGGTGGCGGTGCAGATCAAGCGGGGCAGCTGGCAGCGTTACAAGGTGCTACGCACCAACAGCAAGAGCGCCTACCGCGTCGGGGTCTCGACGATCAACGGCCGGACGACGAAGTACCGCATCATCATCGCTCCGCTGGGCCACCGGATCACGGCGACCAAGAAGCTCTACACGGTGTACCGCGTCAGCCGCGCCGCGGCCCCTCGCGGTGCCGTCCTCCGCTGAGGATCAGTCGGCGCTGAACGTGATCGTGTGCCACCCGGATGCCCCGTTGGGCACCGGGTCGGCACGCACGGCGGTCTGCACCTGACCGTCGTCGTTCACCGCCCGTACGGCGAGCCGGTGCCCGCCGGGCGCGGCATCGACGGTGGCGACCCACTGCACCCAGGAGTCCTTGAGGCTCTTCCGGGCGATCGTGGCCGGCTGCCAGCCGCCGCCGTCGAGCTGCACCTGGACGCCGGCGATGCCCGTGTTCTGCTGCCACGCCAGACCTCCGACCCGCACGGAACCCGCCTTGACGTGGTGACCGTTGCCCGGGACGTCGATCCGCGAGGCCAGCTTGACCGGCCCCTGCGCCGACCAGCCGCGCTCGGTCCAGTACGCCGTGAACGAGTCGAAGGTGGTCACCTCGATGTCGCGCACCCACTTGCACGCGGACACATAGCCGTAGAGCCCCGGCACCAGGGTCCGCACCGGGAAGCCGTGCTCGATCGGCAGCGGCTCGCCGTTCATCGCGTAGGCGAGCATCGCGCCGCGGTCGTCGAGCATGGCCGAGAGCGGCGTGCCACACGTCCAGCCGTCGTCCGACGTCTGCTTGACCGCGTCCGCGCCCCGCCGCACGCCCGCCTCCTCCAGCAGTCCTTTGAGGCGGGTGCCGGTCCACCAGGCGTTGCTGATCAGCGGACCGCCGACCGGGTTGGACACGCAGTTGAGAGTCATCCACATCTCGCTGCGTGGCCGTCGCACCAGCTCGTCGTACGAGAGCGTGATCTCGTGGTCGACCATGCCGTGGATGCGCACCGTCCAGTCGTCCGGCGAGATCGCCGGCGGGCTGAGGGAGGTGTCGATCCGGTAGAACCGGTTGGCCGAGGTCTGCCAGGCGGCGATCCCGTCGAGCCCCACCTCGACGCCCGCAGGCGGTCCGGGGTTGCTGACGCCCGGCAGCGCGAGCGCCTCCCGGGCGGCGTCCACGGCGCGACGGTGGCCGCCGACCTTCCAGCCGAGCAGCCCCACCACGACGCTGCCCACGCCCACCCCGGACGCGAGCAGCAGGAACCGTCGCTGCGGGTCCATTGCCGACCCGTCGCGGAACGGCTGCGGCCGGAGGTACGCCGTGAGGACGCCGAGGCAGGCGAGCCAGGTCAGCACGCCCACCAGGATCGGCAGGATCCCGGTGGCCGGCGCGGCGTACTGGGTCTGATTGGCGATCAGCCCGATCACACCGAGGACGACGAAGCCGCCGATGCCCGCGCCCGCCGACCAGCGCGACAGCAGCCCGCAACCGGCGAACAGCAGCAGCACGACGACAAGAACGCCCGTCACCAGCAACGGCTTGTCGTGATGACCCACCAGCTGGATCAGCCGCTCCGCCAGCGAGCCCGGCGTCACCCGGATCACCAGCTCCGCCACGTCCGTGACCGGGTTGCCGCGGAGCCCGAGCCAGGTCGCGGTCAGGTACGACGTGGCGAGCCCGCCGAGTCCGGCCAGGAGGCCGGCCAGCGCCCACAGCCCGCGTGTCCGCACGCGTCGATTGTTGCTCGTGCATGATCGGGACCGTGGCCGACAGTTCTTACGGAGTGCGAACGGGCATCGGCACCGACGTCCACCGCCTCGCCGACGGCGTACCGATGCACCTGGCCGGCCTCGCCTGGCCTGACGAGCCGCGAGGCCTGGAGGGACACTCCGACGGCGACGTCTGTGCCCACGCGATGTGCGACGCCCTGCTCTCGGCGGCCGAGCTCGGCGATGTCGGGAGCAACTACGGCACCGCGGAGCCGGAGTGGGCGGGTGCCTCCGGCGTCGCCCTGCTGACCGAGACGGCCGCCCGGGTACGGCGCGCCGGCTATGAGATCGCGAACGTCGCCGTCCAGGTCGTCGGTACGCGCCCGCGGCTCGGCCCTCGGCGCGACGAGGCGACGGCGGCGCTGTCCCGGGCGATCGGCGCCCCGGTGTCCCTCTCGGCGACCACGACCGACGGCCTCGGCCTGACCGGCCGCGGCGAGGGCATCGCGGCGATCGCGACCGCCCTGGTCCATCGATGAGCTCCCGGCAGAAGAGCTCATGAGAGCAGCCGTCGTCGTCCTGGCCGCGGGAGCAGGGACCCGGGTCGGCGCGGAGGTCAACAAGGTCCTGCTCCCGCTCGCAGGCGTCCCGGTGGTCGCGCGGTCGGTGCGCACCGCGCGGTCGGTGCCGGGGGTTGATCGCGTCGTCCTGGTCGTCCGTGACGGCGAGCAGGACGCGGTCCGCACGGTGGTCGAGCCGCACCTCGACGACGACGGGCCGGAGGTCGCGATGGTCACCGGCGGCGCCACCCGGCATCTGTCCGAATGGGCCGCGCTGTCCGTGCTCGAACCCGCGATCGGGGCCGGCGAGATCGACGTCGTCGCGATGCACGACGCCGCCCGGCCACTCGCGGGCGTCGCTCTCTACGAGGCAGTGCTCGCTGCGGCCGAGCGGGTGGGTGGCGCCATCCCGGTCGTGCCCTTCGACGACCTCGTCGCGGCCGAGAGTTCCCCGCTGCCCGAGCGGCTGGTCGGGGTGCAGACACCGCAGGCGTTCCGGGCGACCGATCTCCTGGCCGCGCATCGAGCGGCCCGGGCCGACGGGTTCGAGGCGACGGACACCGCCGGGATCCTGGCTCGGTACACCGAGCTCCAGGTGGCTGCGGTGGACTCCACCGCGGGCAACGTCAAGCTCACCGTCACCGACGACTTCACCGTCGCCGAGGCGCTCATCGCCCGGTAAGGGCCTCCAGCGCTGCGACGTCGACGGCGTCGTGCACACGACGGGCTGCGGTCGGCGCGGTCATCAGCTCCACCTCGTGACGGGCTCGTAGATCGGCGAGCGCCACCCGGAGGTCGGCCGACGGCCAGTCCTCGAGCTGCGAGACGAGCGCGGCGGGGAGCACCAAGGGCGTGGCGAGCCGGCGGAGCCCGTCTCGATCGTGCGTGGTCCCCACCACCGGACCGTCGGGCGACTCCTCGACCTCCTTGACCGTGTCGGTGACCGGCAGCACGCCGGCGACGACCACGCCCGCGATAACTGAACGGCGTACGCACGCGGCCAGGAAGTCCGGCGGCGCCATCGGGCAGAGCGCGTCGTGCCAGACCAGCGGCATCCCGCCGTGCCGGACGGTCTCCCAGGGTGTGGTGAGGTCGAGCAGCTGGATGCCGGCCTCGCCCATCGCCCAGGCCGCACATGCGACCAGCGGCTCGCCGTGCAGGAGTGCGAACGGCAGCGACCCGCGGTCACGCTCCACGACCACCCCCCACGCCACGGGCCCGAGGTCCTCCATGGCCGGATGGTACGGGCGCGTCGGTTTCCCCGGTTCACCGGGGATTCATGACCTTCCTGGCCGAAGTTTTCCCCGAGAACGTCAGTGTTCCCCGGTGTACCGGTGAAACCGACAGACCCCGACATGGCGAAGGCCCCGCCCACCGGAGTGGGCAGGGCCTTCGTCGATCGGCTCTCAAACCGAATCAGGAGGCGAGGACCTCGTCGAGAATCGCCTCGGCCTTGTCCTCGTTGGTGTTCTCCGCCAGCGCCAGCTCGGAAACCAGGATCTGGCGGGCCTTGGCCAGCATCCGCTTCTCGCCGGCGGACAGACCGCGGTCACGCTCCCGGCGCCACAGGTCGCGGACGACCTCGGACACCTTCATCACGTCGCCGCTGTGCAGCTTCTCGAGGTTCGCCTTGTAGCGACGCGACCAGTTGGTCGGCTCCTCGACGTGCGCTGCGCGCAGGATGTCGAAGACTCGATCGAGCCCGTCCTTGTCGACCACGTCGCGTACGCCGACCAGGTCGAGGTTGCAGGCGGGGACGCGGACCACGAGGTCCTGCTGAGCCACGATCCGAAGGACGAGATACTGCTTGTCCTCCCCCTTGATCTTCCGCGTCTCGATGTCTTCGATGACTGCAGCCCCGTGATTGGGATACACAACCGTTTCGCCCACGGTGAAAGACATATTGTTCAGTACCACCCTTCTTAGGTGACCATTCTAACACGCGAACGGCTGCGCCTCTTTTACGTCTCCGCAGGTCAGGGGCGGTTTCTCGGCTTGACAGATCGGACACCGATGTGCCTGTCGACGGCCCCGCGGGCTCCTGCGTGTCGCCCGGGTACGCCGTGGGGTCGCCGCCGCCATGCCGGATACTGCGGGCATGACGGCGTCGACCCCGGAGAGCTCGCCGGACCGGGGCCGCGGGATCGCACGGCTGACGCCTGTCGCGCTGGTCCGGGCCGCGCACCCGCGACGGGCAGTGGTCACCGCTCTCGGCATGGCCGTGGCCGCCGCGGCGTCCGGTCGTGCGGCGCGGGAGATCGCCCTGGTCGGGGTCACCGTCCTGGTCGGCCAGGCGCTGCTCGGCTGGGACAACGAGCTCGTCGATGAGGCCTCCGACCGCGGCGACCAGCGGTCGACCAAGCCACTCGTGGCCGGCACCCTCGATCGCGGGACCCTCGGCTTCTGGCTCGCCTGCGCCGTCCTGCTGGTCATCCCGCTCTCGCTCTCCGGCGGCATCGACGCGGGGCTGTCCTACCTGTTGTCCCTGGCGGTCGGCGTGCTCGGCAACCGGCTGCTGCGCCGCGGCCGGCTGTCCTGGCTCCCGTGGGCGATCGCCTTCGCGCTCTACCCGGCGTACCTCTCGTACGGCGGGTGGGGTGGCGGCGCCGACGGCCATCCGCCGACGATCCCGATGACCGTCGCCGCCGCCTTCCTCGGGATCGGGGTGCACGTCCTGAGCTCGCTACGCGGGCTGGTCGACGACAACCGCGCCGGACGGCGGCACGTCCCGCTCCGCCTGGCGCTGCGGGTCGGCGCGCCGAGGCTGCTCGTGCTCGCGGGCCTGTACTGCGCGATCGTGATCGGCGTGATCGTCGCCCTCGGCAGCACGCTCGGCCTGTCCCAGTAGCAGGCCGGTCGTCGACACGATGCCCGGCCTGGTGGTCGCCACGAGAGGCACCGGTGACGCCCGCTACTGTGTCGCCCGTGAACCTGCGACGCAGCCTCGCGCTCGGAGCCGCCGGCCTCGCCGCCTCGGCCGCCCTCACCGGGTGCGGCTTCAACTACCCGACCGACCGCATCAACAACCCGGTCTCGGGCGTCGACTACCGCGACGGCACCGTCGACATCCTGAACGCCGTCGTGGTGGCCAAGCAGCCCAACCTCGGCACCTTCGTGGCGACGTTCGTCAACAGCAGCCCGACCAAGACCATCGCGATGCAGTCGGCGACCGGTGACAACACCGCGATCGCGAACGTCGAGGCCAGGCCGTTCACGCTGAAGCCGAACACGCTGCGCAACCTCGCGGCCAAGAAGGGCATCCCGGTCAGCGGCTCGTTCGCCCTGGGTCAGTTCGTCAACATCTCCTTCGAGTTCGACAACGGCGAGACGGCGGACCTGAGTGTGCCGGTGGTCCTCGACGACGGGCAGTGGTCGGGACTGGACATCGCGACCCCGTCGCCCACCGAGTCGCCTTCCGCGTCATCGACCGAGTCACCGTCCGGCTCACCGACGGGATCCCCGAGCGGTACGACGTCACCGTCGCCGACCGGCACCACATCGTCGCCCAGCGGCTCGTCCAGCTGATGACCCACACCCTGGTCCTGCTCCGCCACGGCGAGAGCGTCTGGAACGCCGAGAACCTCTTCACCGGCTGGGTCGACGTGGCGCTCTCGGAGAAGGGTGAGGCCGAGGCGCTCAGCGGCGGTGAGCAGCTGCACGAGGCCGGCATCCTTCCCGACGTCGTCCACACCTCGCTGCTCCGTCGCGCCATCAGCACCGCCGTGATCGGCCTCGACGTCATCGACCGGCACTGGATCCCGGTCCGACGCAGCTGGCGCCTCAACGAGCGGCACTACGGCGCGCTCCAGGGCAAGAACAAGAAGCAGACCCTGGAGCAGTTCGGCGAGGAGCAGTTCATGCTCTGGCGCCGCTCCTTCGACGTACCCCCTCCATCCCTGGACGACGACGACGAGTACTCCCAGGCCCACGACGTCCGGTACGCCGACCTCGGCGCCGAGCTGCCCCGGACGGAGTGCCTGAAGGACGTGATCGGCCGGCTGCTGCCCTACTGGGACGGCCCGCTCGCCGAGGACCTGCGGGCCGGCCACACCGTGCTCGTCGCAGCCCACGGGAACAGCCTGCGGGCGATCGTCAAGCACCTCGACGGGATCAGCGACGACGACATCGCCGGGCTCAACGTCCCCACCGGAATGCCGCTGGTCTACGAGCTCGACGACGACCTGAAGCCGACCGTCCCCGGCGGTCGCTACCTCGACCCCGAGGCCGCCGCCGAGGCAGCTGCCGCGGTGGCGAGGCAAGGGCGGTAGGCCGCGCAGGGATACCCGGTTCGCCGGGTATCCCGTCACTTCTCGGCTGTTGCAACCCCGAGAGGTGCAAGCAGTCCGCCTCCGATGAGGCTGGAGTGACCAGAGGGTCTCGCCGTTCAGCCGGCCGAGGCCGCACCGGCCGCTGGGAACTCCCCGGTCACCACGAAGACCACCCGGTTGGCCACGGACACCGCATGGTCGGCGATCCGCTCGTAGTACCGCCCGAGCAGGGCGATGTCGACGGCGGCCTCGACGCCGTACCGCCAGTCGTCGCCCAGGAGCTGGGTGAAGCTGCCGCGACGGAGCTGGTCCATCTCCTCGTCGTCCCGGTCCAGCTCGACCGCGGCGTCGACGTCCTTCTCGACGATCACCGCGCCGACGCGGCGCACCATGTCCTCGGCGACCTCGCCCATCCGGGCGATGGTCGGTCGCGCCTCCTCGGGCACCGCGACGTCCGGCACCCGCAGCCTCGCGATCTTGGCGACGTGCACCGAGAGGTCACCCATCCGCTCGAGCTCGCTGACCATCCGCAACGCGGAGACCACGACGCGCAGGTCGCCGGCGACCGGCTGCTGGAGCGAGAGCAAGGAGAACGCCGCGTCGTCGACCCGTTGGCGGGCGGCGTCGATCTTTGCGTCGGCTGCGATGACCTCCTCGGCCACCCCGGCGTCGCCGTCGAGGAGCGCCCGTGTGGCTTGGCGCACGGACGTCTCGACCTCCCGGCAGATCTCCGCCAGGTCGGAGAAGATCGACTCGAGCTGCTCGTGGAACGCTTCACGCATGCCGGGCACGCTAGGTGTCGGAGGTGTCCGGACGGGGACGCCCGGTGAACGCCTCGTGAACACTGCGTGAGCACCACGTCCGAGGGCGAATCCCGGGTGTCACGCTGCGTACGATCTGGTCGTGAGCCCCACGACGCAGGCCTTCCTGGCCGCGCTCATCGGGGCCGTCGTCGCCGGTGGTGCCGTCCTGGCCTGGCACGTCAGCGAACGTCAGCAGGCGGTTGTCCCGCACGGCGAGGAGCCGATCCTGCCGGCCGGGGTCGCCACCGTGCTCTCGGTGCTCCGTAGCAGCGCCGTGGTCATCGACGACGAGGACCAGGTCGTGAAGGCCTCCGCGCCGGCCCTCGCGTTCGGGCTGGTGCGCGGCGACCGGCTCGTGTCCACCGAGCTCGCCGAGCTGGTCCGGCAGGTACGCCGGGACGGGCAGATCCGCGAGGCCGAGCTGACCCTGCCCCGGCCGAGCGGTCCGCCGAGGACCGTGACGGCTCGGGTCGCCCCGTTGAGCTCGCGGCTCGTGCTCGCCCTGGTCGAGGACCGCACCCGGGAGCGCAGGGTCGAGGCCGTACGTCGAGACTTCGTCGCCAACGTGTCCCACGAGCTGAAGACGCCCGTCGGCGCGATCAAGCTCCTCGCCGAGGCCGTGACGGACGCGTCCGGCGATCCCGAAGCCGTGGAGCGCTTCGCCAGACGGATGCTGACCGAGAGCGACCGGTTGTCGCGGATGGTGCAGCAGATCATCGAGCTGTCACGCCTCCAGGGGGACGAGCCGCTCGAGGCGCCGGTCGTGGTGGACGTCGACGAGGTGGTCAAGCGGTCGATCGACGTCACCGAGATGGACGCCGCGAACAAGCACATCTCGCTGGTCACGGGCGGTACGCCGGGGCTCACCGTCTTCGGCAACGAGGAGCAGGTCTCCGCCGCCGTGACCAACCTGGTCGCCAACGCGGTGGCCTACTCGGGCGACGACTCGACCGTGCTGGTCTCGGCCAAGCCGCACGAGGACATGGTCGAGATCTCGGTGGTCGACCAGGGCATCGGCATCCCCCACGACGAGCAGGACCGGATCTTCGAGCGGTTCTACCGCGTCGACCCGGCCCGACACCGATCCACCGGCGGAACGGGGCTCGGGCTCTCGATCGTCAAGCACGTCGCGGCGACCCACGGAGGCGACGTACGCGTGTGGTCCCTGGAAGGCCAGGGCTCGACGTTCACCCTCTCCCTCCCCCGGCCCCAGCACGAGGAGCGCCCGTCATGACCCGAGTCCTGGTCGTCGAGGACGAGGAGAGCTACGCCGACGCCCTGTCGTACATGCTCCGCAAGGAGGGGTACGACGTGTCCCTGGCCGCCACCGGACCCGAGGCCCTCTCGGAGTTCGACCGCAACGGCGCGGACATCGTCCTGCTCGACCTGATGCTGCCCGGGCTGCCGGGCACGGAGGTGTGCCGGCAGATCCGCGCGGTCTCGAACGTGCCGGTGATCATGGTCAGCGCCAAGGACGACGAGGTCGACAAGGTCGTCGGCCTCGAGCTCGGCGCGGACGACTACGTCACCAAGCCCTACTCACCGCGCGAGCTGGTCGCCCGCATCCGCGCGGTGCTCCGCCGCGGGCTCGAGCCCGACCTCGCGCCGACGACACTCGAGGCCGGTCCGGTCCGGATGGACGTCGAGCGCCACGTCGTCACCGTGAACGGCGAGCCACAGCGGCTGCCCCTGAAGGAGTTCGAGCTGCTCGAGCTGTTCCTCCGCAACCCGGGTCGCGTGCTCACCCGGGGCCAGCTCATCGACCGGGTCTGGGGCTCCGACTACGTCGGTGACACCAAGACGCTCGACGTCCACGTCAAGCGGCTGCGGGCCAAGCTCGAGCCGGACCCGTCGCACCCGACCATGCTGGTCACGGTGCGGGGCCTGGGCTACAAGCTGGAGCTGTAGCGATCGGGGTCACCACCCTTGACCCCGACGCTACCGATCCAGGACCGGTCAGTGTCCGGTCATGGCCATCTGGAAGCAGGCCACGTCGTACTGCGAGGTCTCGGAGTAGTGCTGACCTCCCGTCCCGCCGCTGACGCTGTTGATGCCGGGCTCGTTGAACGGTGAGCCCGGGCTGGTGGCGGAGTTGCCGGGGGTGTGGGGCTCCAGGTCCTGGCAGGACTGCAGGGGAAGCCCCGTTCCTGGGGGATCCGCCGCAACCGCGGGGACCGCCGCGCTCAGGCTGAGCACGACGACCACGGGTGCGGCGACAAGGAATCGACGGATCATCATCGCCTCCGGTGCGAGGGCGACCGCCTGACCCGCGATCGGGGGGTCGACCACGGGACCGGTCCACCCACCAGGAAATACGGTGCAGCCGGCCGCCGGGTTCATCCGGAAGCCGGGATCCGTCTCGCTCCATCCCGGGGCCGCCGACCGGCGAACCAACTGGCCTACAGAGCGGCCGGACCGGCCAGCGCCGGCCGTCCGTGGGCCAGTTTGTGTCGGGCCCTCGCGCCACCCGGCACCCGAGGCCCGGTCCCGGGGTGGAGCGGCACTCAGTCGACCACGATCACGTGGAGCCGCCGGGGGCCGTGCACACCTTCGACCCGGTCGAGCTCGATGTCGCTGGTGGCGGAGGGGCCGCTGATCCAGGTCAGCGGCCGGGATGGCTCGAGGGCCGCGACGGCGTCGGGAACGTCGGCGACGACCTGGGAGGCCTCGACGACGCAGAGGTGGTGGTCGGGCACCAGCGTGATCGCACGGCGACCCTGGCCCGGGCCGTGGTCGAGCACGATCGTGCCGGTCTCGGCGATGCCGACCCGGGCCCGGGTCACGACCGCGTCGACGGCGTCCAGGTCGATGGCCGGCATCCCTTCGTCGACCACGGCACCGGGAACCTCGAGGTCGAGGTCGGCCGGTACGACGACGCGTGCTCCTTCGGGCAGAGCGGCGCGCAACCGGACGGACAGCTCGTCGGCGGCGCAGCGCTCCACCGTCGCCCGGTAGTCGGCGACCCGCTCGCAGAACAGGCTGACCACGTCGGCGGCCGGGTCCGGCGTACGACGTGGCACGGCCACAGCGGGTGGTGCCGGGGCGTCGGCCAGGGCCGACCGCACCCGGCCCAGGATCTCCTCGCGGGCGCTCATCGGTGGGCACGCCTCCACCACGCCCGGAACGACTCCCGCGGTGGGTCGGGCAGGTCACGCGCGGCGGTCCAGCGCCGACCGGGCCCCGGAAGCGAGGCGAGCCGGCCCCACCAGCGGCCGGTGCGCCCGGAGACGCGTTCGGCGCGGGCCAGGCGCCGCGAGTCCGACAGTGTCCACGCGGTCGCCGCCATGGCCACGGCCTCGGCCTTCGGCCGTCGAGCGCCACGATGTGCGTCGACGACCTGCGCCCGGAGGTCGACGAGCACCGAGGGGATGTCGATCTTGACCGGGCAGACCTCGTAGCAGGCACCGCACAGGGACGACGCGTAGGGCAGCGAGTCGACCTGCGGATCGGTCCCGACTCCGCGCATCAGCGGGTTGAGGATCGCGCCGATCGGGCCCGGGTAGACCGATCCGTAGGCGTGGCCGCCGACGCGCTCGTACACCGGGCAGACATTGAGGCACGCCGAGCAGCGGATGCAGCGCAGCGTCTGGCGCCCGACCCGATCCGCCAGGGCACGGGTGCGGCCGTTGTCGAGGAGCACGACGTGCACCTCCTGCGGGCCGTCGCCCGGGGTGACGCCGTGCCACATCGACGTGTAGGGGTTCATCCGCTCCCCGGTCGAGGACCGCGGCAGCAGCCGCAGGAACACGTCGAGGTCCGCCCAGGTCGGCACCACCTTCTCGATCCCGACCACCGAGACCAGCACCTCGGGCAGGGTCAGGCACATCCGGCCGTTGCCCTCCGACTCGACCACGACCAGCGTCCCGGTCTCGGCGACCGCGAAGTTCGCCCCGGAGACACCGACCTTCGCGCGCAGGAACTTCTCGCGCAGGTGCAGCCGCGCTTCGTTCGCGAGCTCACCGGGGTCGTCGGCGAGGTCGTCGGGAGCCGGCCGCCCGGACGCCCCCATCCGAGACCGGAAGATCTCCCGGATCTCGGCCCGGTTGCGGTGGATCGCCGGCACCAGGATGTGCGAGGGCAGGTCGTCGCCCAGCTGCACGATCAGCTCGGCGAGATCGGTCTCCCAGGCGGAGATGCCCTCGGCGGCGAGCGCCTCGTTGAGCCCGATCTCCTGGGTCGCCATCGACTTCACCTTGACCACCTCGTCGACCCCGTGGGCCTTCGCGACATCGGCCACGACGCGGCAGGCCTCCGCGGCGTCCCGTGCCCAGTGCACGACGGCGCCGCGCTCGGTCAGCGACTCCTCCAGTCGCACCAGCTGCTCGTCGAGGGCGAGCAGCGCGCGGTCCTTGATCGCGGCACCGGCGTCCCGCAGCTCATCCCAGTCGGGAACCTCACCCACCGCCCGCGCCCGCTTGCCCCGGATCGTGTGCGTCGCGTGCGTGAGGTTGTGCCGCAGCTGGGCGTCCGCCAGGGCCTCGCGCGCGGCCGCCGGGAACGCCGGCATCCCGACGAAAGTCGCGCTCACGACGCACCTTCGGTCGACGCGAGGACCTCCGCCAGGTGCATCACCCGTACGCCGGACCGCTCGCGCGACAGCAACCCCCCGACGTGCATCAGGCACGAGTTGTCCCCCGCCACCAGTACCTCGGCGCCGGTCTCGCGCACGTGCCGCGCCTTGTCCGCGCCCATCGCCACCGACACGTCGGCGTTCTTCACCGCGAACGTCCCCCCGAACCCACAGCACTCCTCCGCACCCGGCAGGTCGACCAGCGTGAGCCCACGCACCGCCTCGAGCAGGCGTCGGGGCCGGTCACCGACCCCCAGAAGCCGCAACGAGTGGCAGGTCGGGTGGTAGGTCACGCGGTGCGGGAAGTACGCGCCCACGTCGGTCACGCCCAGCACGTCGACCAGGTACTCGCTCAGCTCGTAGACCTTCGGGCTCACCTCGGCCGCGGCCGTGACCAGGCCGGGATCACCGGAACGCTCCGCCACCAGCCGGTGCTGATGCCGCGCCGACCCCGCGCACGACCCCGACGGCGCCACCACTGCGTCGTACCCCTCGAACGCCGACACGAAGGTGCGTACGACGGGCACCGCCTCGTCGAGGTACCCCGTGTTCACCATCGGCTGCCCACAGCACGTCTGCGCGGTCGGAAACTCCACGTCGACCCCCAGCCGGGTCAGCAGGTCGACCACGGCGCGGCCGGTGCCGGGAAACATCGCGTCGTTCACACAGGTGACCATCAGTGCGACGCGCATGCCGCCCATCTTCCCGCGAGCGGATAGTACGGATCACGCGGCCGGTGCCTCGGCAGGCTCCGACCGTCCGGGTGATCCGTACTATCCGCGACGCCGCGTCCGATAGCCGCATGAGCGCTGTCGGTGGTGGTTCCTAGGCTGGGTGGGTGCCCCTGTCCGAACGCCCCTGGCTGCCGCTGGCAGCCGTCGCCACCACCCTGCTCCTCTGGGCCTCCGCGTTCGTCGCGATCCGCCACCTCGGCGCGGACTTCTCGGCCGGTGCCCTGTCGCTCGGCCGGCTGCTGGTCGGCTCGGTCGCGCTCGGTGCCGTGGCCGTGCCGCGCGGGCTGCCGAGACCCAGCGGCCGCGACTGGCTGGGCCTGGTCGCGATCGGGGTGCTGTGGTTCGGCGTCTACAACGTCGCCCTCAACCAGGGTGAGCACCACGTCGACGCCGGTACGTCGGCGATGCTGATCCAGATCTCGCCGGTGCTGATCGCGGTGCTGGCGACGCTGTTCCTCGGGGAGCGCTTCACGCCGTGGCTGGCCATCGGCCTGGTCCTGGCGTTCGCCGGCGTGGTGCTGATCGGTCTCTCGCAGCCCGGCGGCCGCAACGACCTCGTCGGCGTGCTGCTCTGCCTGCTCGCGGCGCTCGTCTACTCGATCGCCCTGGTGATCCAGAAGCCCCTGGTCTCGCGGCTCTCGGCGATCCACGTCACCTGGCTGGCCTGCACGGTCGGCGCCGTGGCCTGCCTCCCGTTCGCCGGACAGCTCGTTGACGCCACCCGTCACGCGTCGGCGTCCGACATCTGGTGGGTGGTCTACCTCGGGCTGTTCCCGACGGCGATCGCGTTCACGACGTACGCGTTCGCGCTGCGGCACATGACCGCCAGCAACCTCGGGATCACCACCTACCTCGTGCCGCCGATCACGATCCTGATGGGCTGGGTGTTTTTGGGCGAGACCCCGCCCGGCATGGCGTACGCCGGTGGCGCGCTCGCCCTGGTCGGCGTCGCGATCGCGCGGCGCAAGACGCGGACGCCCGCTGCGCAGACGAGCGGTGAGGCCGGACCCGTTCCGGCTCCTGAGATGGAGCCTTGCTCACCGCTGACCGGCCCCGCCGAGGCCGAACCACGGTAGGCAGGCCTCGACCCCGCTGACCTCGGCGGATCGGCCGCCCTCGACCCAGTGCTCGCGGGTCAGCCGCACGTGCTGGAGGTCGAACGGACCGGTCGGGGTGTTGGTCCGGCTGAGGCCGTTGTCGACGTACCCCAAGCGGTAGGAGACGGCCAGCGACGGGGTGTTGTCGGTGCGGGCCGACGACACGGCAAGCTCCGCGCCGAGATGCTCGAAGGCCAGCGTCAGCACCGCGGTGCGCATGAGGGTGGCCAAGCCACGACCCCGCACCTCGGTCGACAGCCACGAGAACGAGTCGACCGTCCTCAGCAGCGGGAACTGCTCGCCCTCGAGGGCCTGGACGCCCACCACCCGACCATCCACCTCGACCGCGAGGTCGAGGCACCACGAGTCGGGTGACCAGGTGCCGCGGTGCTTCCAGATCTCGGTGACCAGCTGGCGGCGGCGGTCGTCCCCGGGCGAGAGCGTGGCGAAGCGCTCGTTGGCCGGGTTCATCTCGAGGTCGTCGGGAAGGGCGGCCACCAGGGCCGGGAGGTCTGCGTCGGTTACCCCGCGCAGCAGCACCTCGCCGCAGGTGATGCGGAGGTCGAAGAAGGGCCAGACCACCTGGTCACGCTAGAGCCCTTCAGGGTCGGGCGTCGCCCCGGATTCGAGCCAGCCGCGGAACGCCTCGAGGTTGCGGGTCGACTCGCCGCGGAGGTTGCGCCACTCCCACTCCTTGCGGATGGAGGAGGCGAAGCCGAGCTCGAGGATCGTGTTGAAGCTGCCGTCGGCCTGGGTGAGCACCGACCCGAGGAGCCGGTCGATCTCTTCGGAGGTGACCAAGGCCAGGGGGAGGCGCGCGTCGAGGTAGATGTCGCCGTGGTGGTCGACGGCGTACGACACGGCGTACGTCCTGAGGTTGCGCTCGAGGAGCCAGCGGTAGACGCGCTCGTGGTTCTCGTCGGGGTTGCGGCAGACGAAGGCGTGGACGCCGAGCGCGTGCGGGCCGATGTCGACGCGGACCGGCGTCTGGAGCTTGCGCTCGCCCGGCAGCGCGAAGCTGAACGAGCCCTTACGCTCCTCGTACTCGAGGTCGTTGTCGGTCAGGTAGTCCCGCAGTACCTCGACCGGGTCGCTCGGGTCGCTCATGGGACGACCCTGCCACGATCGCCGTCAGACCGCGGCCCGGAGTGCGGCGCGGGCGCGCTCGTAGACGTCGAGGGTGCGCTCCGCGGTCTCCTCCCAGGAGAACGCACCGGCACGGGCGCGGGCGCCGGCGGCGAGGCGGGCGCGCAGCGCGTCGTCGAGGAGGATCCGGCCGATCGCGTGGGCCCACTCCGCCGGCCCGTGGGTGTCGAGCAGCAGGCCGCTGACGCCGTTCTCGACCACCGTGGTGAGCCCGCCGACCGCGGCGGCGACGACCGGCGTTCCGGCGGCCTGGGCTTCGGCGGCGACGAGGCCGAAGGACTCGTTGTACGACGGGACCGCCACCACGGATGCCGCCGCGTCCCAGACGGCGAGCTCGGCCGGCTGCACCGGCGGGACGAACCGCACGAGGTCGTCGATCCGCAGCTCGGCCGCGAGCTCGGCCAGTCCCTCCGGATGCTCGAGGCCCGTACCGGACGGTCCGCCCACGATCGGGACCACGAGTCGCGATCGCAGCCCGGGCTCGTGGTCGGCCAGGCGGGCGATCGCGCGAAGCAGCACGTCGGGGGCCTTGAGCGGCTGGAGCCGCCCCGCGAACAGCACGACGTGGGCATCGGCCGGCAGGCCGAGATGCTCGCGCGCCGCATGGGTGTCACGCGGCCGGAACACGTTGAGGTCGACGCCGGGGTGCACGACCTCGACCCGGCCGGGATCGGCGTCGTACAGGTTGATCAGCTGCTTGGCCTCGAGGTCGGTGCTCGCGATCAGCATGTCGGCCGCCTCGACCACCTGCTCCTCGCCGATGATCCGGGCCGGCGGCTCCGGACTGTCTCCGACCGCCATCGCGTCGTTCTTGACCTTGGCCATCGTGTGCATCGTGTGCACGAGGGGGACGCCCCACCGGTCGCGGGCCAGCGCGCCGACCTGACCGGAGAGCCAGTAGTGGGAGTGCACGACGTCGTAGTGGCCGAGCGGCAGTCCTGCCTCGGTGCGAAGCACCTCACGGGCGAACGTGCACAGCTGCCCCGGAAGCTCCCCCTTGCCGAGCCCCTCGAACGGTCCGGCGTGGATGTTGCGGACCGTGATCCCGTCGCCGACCTCGACGACCGGGTCGAGCCGGGACGACGTCGCGCGGGTGAAGATGTCCACCTCGATGCCGGCCGCGGCGAGACGACGCGAGAGCTCGAGGACGTAGACGTTCATGCCCCCTGCGTCTCCGGTCCCCGGCTGGTCGAGCGGCGACGTGTGCACGCTGATCATCGCCACCCGGCGGACCGCGTCGGCCTCCGTGAGCTGCACGGCGTACTCCCTCCCGGACCGCACCTCGGGCCCGAACGGCTGCAACCGCGGGTTTCGGTCATGCATTCCCGACCGGTGGTTTCGAGACAGGCGCCAGGGCGCCTTCCCCAACCACCGGTGATCGCAGGACTCGGCGGCTCCCCCAACCACCGGTGAGCGCGGAATTCGGTGGTTGAGGAGCGAGCTCTGCGAGCGTCACGCAACCACCGGCCGCCGCGCACGTCAGAGCGTCGCGCGGGGTACGCCGTCGTGCTGGCCGAGGCGGACGGCCGAGACCAGGCCCACGATCGCTCCGAAAACGGCGTCGACCAGACCCGGGTCGGCGGCCGACCCGTGCACCAGCCCGAACACTCCCCAGACCAGGGTCGGCAGGGCGAGCGCGACGAAGACCCGGAGCGCGAGCACGTCACTGCGCACCAGCAGCAGCCCGAGGTCGAAGAGCGCCACCGTGAGCAGCACCGCGCCGACCCAGAGCACCGAGCCCTGGAGCCTCCCGCCGTCGGGAAGGAAGAAGGCCACCACCCAGGCGACCCCGCCCGTCAGGCCTGTGAGCTGAGCCGTTCTTCGGAGGTCGAGGGGGGTCCCGGAGGCTTCGGCATGGCGTCCCATGGGCCCAACAGTGTGCCACCCACGCGGACCACGGGTCACGGGGCAAGTCGGTGAGAGGCAGAATCGGCCGGGTGAGCCGTCGTACCGCCGTCGTCACCGGAGCCAGCAGCGGGATCGGCGCGGCGACCGCCCGCGCGCTCGCCGATGAGGGGTACGCCGTGTGGTGCGCGGCGCGCCGTACCGACCGGATCGAGGCGCTCGCCGCGGAGATCGGCGGCACCGCCGTCACCTGCGACGTGACCTCCCGGGAGTCGGTGGCCGGGCTCGCCGCCGCGATCGGCGACACGTTGAACGTCCTGGTCAACAATGCCGGCGGCGCCTTCGGGATGGAGCCGGTGGCGGAGGCGGACCCGGAGGACTGGCGCCGGATGTACGAGGTGAACGTGCTCGGCCTGCTCAACGTCACGCAGGCACTGCTCCCCGCGCTGCGCGCGAGCGGCGACGGGCTGATCGTGAACCTCGGCTCGACCGCCGGACGGATCGCCTACGAGGGCGGAGCCGGCTACACGGCGGCCAAGCACGGCACCCAGGTCGTCACCGAGACCCTGCGCCTGGAGCTGGTCGGCGAGCCGATCCGGATCAGCGAGATCGCTCCGGGCATGGTGCGGACCGAGGAGTTCTCGACGATCCGGTTCAAGGGGGACAGGGCGAGGGCGGACGCCGTCTACGCCGGGGTCGCCGAGCCGCTGGTGGCCGAGGACGTCGCCGACGCGGTCGCCTGGATCGCCACCCGACCGTCCCACGTGAACATCGACGAGCTGGTGATCAAGCCGCGCGCCCAGGCGGCCCAGCACAAGGTCCACCGCGAGTAGGTGCTGCTACCACTGAGCGTCTGACCCGTGGGACCCGGCTGTCGTCGGGGATGCCCGACGGCGAGACTGCTGCCCATGCAGACGATCGGCCTGGTCGGCGGGATGAGCTGGGAGAGCACCGCGGTCTACTACCGCGACCTCAACCTCGGGGTGCAGCAGAGGCTCGGCGGGTTGTCCTCGCCCAAGCTGGTGCTCAGCACCGTGGACTTCGCCGAGCTGACCGCGCTGGAGGACGCCGAGCGGTGGCCGCAGATCGGAGACCTCCTCACCGCCGCTGCGCGCGGGGTGGAGCAGGGCGGTGCGGACTTCCTGCTGCTGTGCACCACGTCGTTCCACAAGGTCGCCGACCAGATCGAGGCCGGCGTCGGCATTGCGCTGCTCCACCTCGGGGACGTGGTGGCCGAGGAGGTCAGGTCACAGGGCGTGACGAAGGTCGGGTTCGTCGGCACCACGGTGGCCATGTCGGACGGGTTCTTCGCCGAGCGTCTCGCCCGGCACGGTGTGGAGACCGTGATGCCGGACGCCCGTCACCACGAGATGCTCAACAGCGCGATCTACGACGAGCTCGTCCACGGACGGGTCGTCGACGCCACACGCCGGCGGGTGCTCGGCGTGCTCGAGGAGCTGTGGGACGCGGGCGTGGGCGGCGTGCTGCTCGGTTGCACCGAGCTGGAACTGCTGGTCAAGCAGGCCGACGCCGAACTCCCCGTCTACCCGTGCACGACGTTGCACGTGAACGCCGCGCTCGACCGCGCGCTGGCCGGAGCCGTCAGTCGGCGCTGAGAAGCAGGTCGGCCAGCGCGCGCTGGTCGGGGCTGAGGTGCTGCTGCGGCACCGTCACCGAGCGACCACCGACCTCGAAGGTGTAGCTGAACGCGTCGGGGAACGTCTCGGTCTCGACCCGGCCGGTCAGGTCGATCCGGTCCACGAGCTCACGCGCGGCGTTGGCACGGGGGCCGTCGGCGGCCAGGTCGACGGACCCTTCGACCGTGCGGCCGGCGATCCCGCCGGTACGGCGCACGCGGACGACGTCGGTCGCACTCGGCGTACCGCCGACAGGAGGCGTGCTCGTGCCGGTCGGGTCGACACCGACCGTCTGCCACGCCTGGCGCACCGCGTCGTCATGGTCGCCCGCGGCGGCGATCGTGGCAGCGGCGAAGCCGGCGAAGTCGGTGTCGGCGCTCACCTGGCCACCCGTCAGCGCGGCGTACCAGATCTGGCCCGCACCCTCCCAGGTGTTGCCGCCGATGGCGGTCGCGGCGAGATAGAAGGCGCGGTTCGGGATGCCGGAGTTGGTGTGCACGCCGCCGTTGTCGTCGGAGGTGTGGACGTAGTCCTTCGTGTCCCCGACCTGAGGATCCTTGCCCAGCGTCGGGTCGTCGTACGCCGTGCCGGGGTGGGCCATGTCGCGCAGCGCCCGGGCGTTGACTCCCGGCAGGAAGATGCCCTGCCCGACCAGCCAGTCGGCCTGGTCGGCGGTCTGGCCGAGCACGCGCTGCTTGACGCACATGCCGAAGCAGTCACTGACCGACTCGTTGAGAGCACCCGGCTGGTCCTGGTAGGTGAGCGCCGCCGTGAACTGGGTGACCGCGTGGGTGAACTCGTGGCCGAGCACGTCCACCGGCTTGGTGAAGCGGCCGAAGATCTTCCCGTCGCCGTCGCCGAAGACCAGCTGCTCGCCGTTCCAGAACGCGTTGTCGTAGTTCTGCTCGTAGTGCACCGTGAGCACCGCCTGCGCCCCGTTCCCGTCGTACGACGCGCGGCTGAAGACGTCGGCGTACATCGCCAGCGTGTCCATGATGCCGTCGGCGGCCTCGTCGACCGCGGCATCGCCCGAGGCGGGCTCCCCGGGCTGACGGACGACGTCGCCCGGCAGGGCGGACCCGTTCCTGGCGGTGTGGACCACCCAGGCGGCGGCCTCGGTCGCCGGCGTCGCCGGCGGTGCCGTCGCTGTCCCGCTCGACCTGAGGCGCCCCTCCCGCAGCTCGGCGTCGCGGGCGAGGGTCAGCCGGCAGTGGTCTGCCGCGTCGCGCGTCGAGGCGGCGATCCGCTCGAGGAGGAACGGGGGGACGAAGCTGCAGCATCCGAGACTCATGGGCCATTCCTACGCCGCCGCGCCGACGCCGCCAAGCGGCCGTTCGCTCGGGCGCGGACTTCCTCATCCGGCCTGGGCGTGCACCAGAGAGGACTGAGTCGGGTGTACGAACGTTCGTGCTAGGGACGTCCTGGCCGATCGTTCGCCTCACGCGCCGAGTGACCGGCTCGACACGGGCCTGCTCTCCTGGCTCGACCACCCGGGCCAGGCTCGAACGACGGGTACGACCTCCTCACTAGACTTCCGTCGATTCGAGAGGGGATCGCGCCGCCGCATGTCAGCCAGCCAGGAACAGCCGGACCGCAAGCCCGGGTGGATCCGCAGGCTGACCGGCCAGGTCTGGACCCACCGCAAGAACGTCTTCATCTCGTTCGCCGCCGCGGTGCTCGGGAGCCTGGGCCAGGCCGTCGTACCCCTGGTCGCGCGGAAGATCGTCGACGACGTGATCGGTCAGGACGGTGCGCGGCTGTGGCCCTGGCTGCTCCTCCTGGTGGGGATCGCGGGCCTCGTGTTCGCGTTCGCCTACCTGCGCCGCTACCGCGGCGGCCTGGTCGGGATCGCGGTGCAGTACGACCTGCGCAACCGGATGCACGACCACCTGCTCACCCTCGACGAGCAGAGCCTCTCCCACCTGAGCACCGGCCAGATCGTCGCCCGCGCGAACAGCGACACGGCGCTCGTCCAGGGGCTGCTGAACTTCCTGCCGTTGATGACCGGCAACCTGCTGATGATGGTGGTCTCGCTGACCATCATGCTCGTCCTCTCGCCGCTGCTGGCGCTGGTGGGGCTGGTGATCGCTCCAGCCCTGTTCGTCGTCTCGTACCGGATGCGGATCAAGGTCTTCCCCGCCTCCTGGGACGGGCAGCAGCGCGAGGGCGAGGTCGCGGAGGTCGTCGACGAGGACGTGAACGGTGTCCGCGTGGTCAAGGCGTTCGGTCAGGAGGAGCGCGAGCTCCGGCGGATGGTCGGCATCGTCCAGACGTTGTACGGCGTGCGGATGCGCGCCACGCGGCTCCAGGCCCGCTACCAGCCGCTGCTCGAGTCGATCCCGGTGTTCGCGCAGGTCGCTGTGCTGGCGCTCGGCGGCTGGATGGCGCTGCACGGCCGGATCTCGATCGGCACCTTCCTGGCGTTCTCGGCGTACGTCGGGCAGTTCGTCGCCCCGGCCCGCCAGCTGGCAGGCGTGCTGACGGTCGGGCAGCTCGCCCGAGCCGGCGTGGAGCGGATCTTCCAGATCCTCGACCTGGAGCCCGGGATCGTCGACGCCCCGGACGCCGTCGACCTCGAGGAGATCCGCGGTGAGATCGAGCTGCGAGGAGTGGGGTTCGCCTACGACGAGGAGCCGGTGCTCGACGGGCTCGACCTCCACGTGCGACCCGGCGAGCGGGTCGCCCTGGTCGGCGCCAGCGGCAGTGGCAAGTCGACGGCGACCCGGCTGGTCCACCGCCTCCTCGATCCCGATCGGGGACAGGTGCTGGTCGACGGCTACGACGTACGCCGCGTCACGCTGCGCTCGCTCCGCAGCCAGGTGGGTGCGGCCTTCGAGGAGAGCTTCCTGTTCTCGGACACCATCGCGGCCAACATCGCCTACGGCCACCCCGACGCCACCCGCGAGGAGATCGAGGAGGCGGCACGCGTCGCCGGCGCCCACGACTTCATCCTCGAGCTCGCCGACGGCTACGACACGCGCGTCGGCGAGCGGGGCCTGAGCCTGTCCGGGGGCCAGCGTCAGCGCGTGGCACTGGCCCGCGCCATCCTGTCCGACCCGCGGATCCTGGTCCTCGACGACGCCACCAGCGCGGTGGACGCGGCGACCGAGGAGCGGATCTTCGCCCGCCTCCGCCACGTCCTCGCCGGCCGGACCAGCCTGATCGTCGCCCACCGCCTCTCGACCCTGGGCCTCGCCGACCGCGTCGTCCTCCTCGACCGCGGACGCGTCGCCGACCACGGCACCCACGAGGAGCTGATGGCGCGCAACCGCGAGTACCGAGAGCTCCTGACCGGGCTCGACGACGACGCCGCCCGCGCCGTCGGTGACTCGATCGAGACCCTCACCCAGGTGGACATCACACCCGCCGCCTGGCGGCGCGGCACCGGCGACCGTGCCGAGGCGGTCCGCGACGCGACGGAGCGCGCCGCCGCCCGGATGGCGCGCCGGCCCGCGATGGGCGGCGGGTTCGGCGGCATGGGTGGTGGCCGGCGACTCGACCTCGCGCCCACCCCGGAGCTCCTCGCACGGGTCGAGGCACTGCCGCCGGTGCGCGACACCTTCACGCCGGATTTGGCCGAGGAGACCAAGGCCGACCCGGACTTCTCGATGTGGCGGCTGGTCAAGGAGTTCCGGTGGTCGTTCGGGCTCGGCCTGGCGCTGGTCGTCCTCGATGCGCTCGCCGGGCTCGCGGGTCCCTATCTCGTGCGGATCGGCGTCGACCACGGAGTCGAGGCCGGCGCGCCGCACGTGCTGTGGTGGGCCTCCGCGGCGTTCCTCGTGGTCGCGCTCGCCGACCTGCTCGACCAGATCGCCTCGACGTTCATCACCGGCCGCACCAGCGAGCGCATCATGGCCGGTCTGCGCATCCGCATCTGGGCGCAGCTCCAACGGCTGTCGCTGGACTACTACGAGCGCGAGATGGCGGGCCGGATCATGACCCGGATGACCACCGACGTCGACCAGTTCGAGACGCTGATCGAGAACGGCCTGCTTCAAGCACTCGTCTCGCTGGTCACCTTCGTCGGAGTCGGCATCGCCCTGCTGCTGATGGATCTCGAGCTCGCGCTCTGGACGCTGACGGTGATCGTCCCGCTCGCGATCGCCACGGCGTTCTTCCGCCGCGTCACGAGCCAGCTGTACGACGTGGTGCGCGAGGCGCTCGCGGTCGTGAACGCCGACTTCCAGGAGTCGCTGTCCGGCATCCGCGAGGCGCAGGCGTTCGTCCACGAGGAGCTCACCCGGCAGCGGTTCCACCGGCTCGGTCGGCGCTACTACGACGGCCGCGCGCAGGCCCAGCGCACGATCGCGACGTACTTCCCGTTCGTGCTCTTCCTCTCCGCGATCGCCGACGTGATCGTGCTCGGCGTCGGGTCGCACCTGATCGAGCAGGGGCGGTTGACCACCGGTGTCCTGATCGCCTTCCTGCTGTACCTGACGATGTTCTTCTCCCCGATCCAGCAGCTCTCCTCGGTGTTCGACTCCTGGCAGCAGACCCGGGTCTCGATCGGCCGCATCTCCGAGCTGATGCGGCTCCGCACGATCACGCCCGACGCCGTCGACCCGGTGACACTGGGTGGACCACTCGGCGAGGTGCGCGGCGAGCTCGCGCTGCGCGACGTGCACTTCACCTACCCCCAGGCCGAGCTCGTGGCCGAGGAGCGGGGCCCGGCCGACCGCGTGCCCACCGGCGCGACCGTCGTACGCCGGAAGCCGCCGGAGGCCCTGCGCGGCCTCGACCTCCACGTGGCCGCCCACGAGACGGTCGCGCTCGTCGGCGAGACCGGGGCCGGCAAGTCGACGGTGCTCAAGCTGATCAGCCGCTTCTACGACCCGGACTCCGGATCGGTCACCCTCGACGGGCAGGACCTACGCACCCTGTCGCTGCACGACTTCCGCCGCAGGCTCGGGTACGTGCCGCAGGAGTCGTTCCTCTTCACCGGGACCATCCGCGACAACATCGCCTACGGCCGGCCCGAGGCGACCGACGCCGAGGTCGAGGCCGCCGCGCGCTCGGTCGGGGCGCACGACCTGATCGCCACCCTGCCCGGCGGGTACCTCCACGAGATCTCCGAGCGGGGCACGTCGCTCTCGTCCGGGCAGCGGCAGCTGATCGCGCTCGCCCGGGCCGAGCTGGTCGACCCGGCCGTGCTGCTCCTGGACGAGGCGACCGCAAACCTCGACCTGGCGACCGAGGCGAGGGTGTCGGCCGCGATGGCAGCGGTGGCCGGACGGCGTACCACGATCCTGATCGCGCACCGCCTCCAGACCGCGCGCACCGCCGACCGGATCGTCGTGCTCGGGGAGGGCCGGGTCCTCGAGGAGGGGACGCACGACGACCTGGTCGCGCGCGACGGCCGGTACGCCGCGATGTGGCGCGCCTTCGAGCTGGTCTCGGCGTCCTGACGGCCTCCGACCGTCCCGCTCATCACTCCCCGAAGGTAAAACCGGGCCGGCGACACGGTGCGGATCCGCGCGCGAACCCGCCTGCGCACTGCCGAATCCAGCTGGCCACGGTGTCTCGCACGACCGATCGCGTCAGTTCGGCCGGTGCCCGGTCGGCCGGACGAGATCTCTTTGCCGGACGCCGCGTCACACGTACGGAGTTGACCGTCTCTTAAGGCACAAGGAGGCAAACACCGATGTGCACCAAATCCCCCCATGGTGCCCACGGCCGTCCGTGCGAGGACTGCCTGGGAGACCGGATCAGCCGGACGGCTGAGCTGGCGAACCGCGACCGTTCCCTCACCCCCCTCTGGGCCCGGCAACGCAGGTACCGCGTACGCCCCGCGTACGTCGTGATGCTCCGACGCAGCGCGCCGTTGACGGCGTAGCCCTCCTCCCGACGCAGGGCCCGGTCATGGCGACCGGGCCCTCGCCATGCCCGGGTGGTTCTCGGGAGCACCCGGCGGTCGTGTGCCGGTTGACG
>NZ_DASXWU010000052.1:0-1936 GCF_036503465.1 Nocardioides sp. | reverse complement strand
TCCAGACCGCCGGCATCACCGGTCGTGCCGTCAACGCCGACGACGGCTCGCTCGACGAGGCCGCCACCCGTACGGCGTTCGACGCCGCGATCGCAAAGCTCGCCGAGAAGGCCGGTGTGGGTCGCCCCCGCGGCCTCGGCGCCAAGCCCGCCAGCACCATCCACGAGTCCGACGACATCGACGCCGAGCTCGACGACCTCGCCGAGTCGGTCTTCGGCACCGTCCCCACCACCAAGGAGGCCTGAGATGGCCAAGAACCAGGTGTTCGCACCCTCGAAGACCCGGTCCCTGCCCGTTCCGGACGGCACCGTGTCCGGTGACCCGGTCATCGTCGGCACCATCGTCGGTGTCGCACTGACCGACAAGGGCGACGGAGGCAACGACGCCGCCAACGCGACCGTCGCCATCGACGGCGCCTGGGACCTCGCCATCGGCACCGCGACCGCGCTCGCCGTCGGCGACAAGGTCTTCATCGTCACGTCCACCAGGGCGCTGACCACCACGGACAACACCGGCGCCAACCCGGTCTTCGGGAAGATCCTCGAAGCCAAGGGCACCACCGCCGGCGAGGTCCACCCCGTCGAGATCGTCCAGGTCTGAGAGGAGACCCTGATCATGCCGAACCTTCTCACCGGGGCCGCAGCGGTCGCCGAAGGCGAGCAGACCCGCAAGGCGGGCCCGTCCGGCTACCACCGACGCATGGCGTCGGAGTCCTACCGAGGCAGGGTGGCCGAGGCTGGCCGCCTGTTCGTCCGCGCCTACAACGGCGACCTGCACGCGCAGGCCGACCTCAGGGAGGCGATGTCCACCAGCGACTTCCCGATCCTGTTCGGGGACTTCCTGAACCGAACCCTGGCCGCCCAGTACGCCGCGCGTCCGCCGGTGTGGCAGCAGTTCGCCGCCCGCACCACCGTCCGCGACTTCCGGCCGCAGAAGATCATCGACTTCCTCGGTGGTGCCGGTCTGCTCGACGACGTGGCCGAGTACGGCGAGTACCCGGCCCGGTCGCTCTCGGAGGCCGAGCTCGAGATCACGGTCGGCAAGAAGGGCGCCCGGCTGCAGTGGTCGTGGGAGATGAACATCAACGACGACCTCGGTGCGTTCCAGCGGGCCCCCGGCCAGCTGTCGCGCGGCGCCCGGTCGACCGAGGACCACACGGTCACCTCGGTGCTGTGCGACGCGTCCGGCCCGAAGGCGTGGCTCGGGACGCCCGCCACGGGTGCGCTGACCCAGGACACGCTGAACGCTGGTCTGGAGAAGCTCAACACCGCGGTCGACACCGACGGGAACCCGATCGACGTCGGCACACCGGTGCTCGTGATCCCGCCGGGCCAGCAACTGGTGGCGCAGCAGATCGTCCACACCACCGAGGTGCGTCAGACCTCGGCGTCGAAGACCACTATCCAGGCCGGCAACGGCCTGCTGACGGTCCCGCAGATCGTGGTGAACCGGTGGCTGTCCTCGATCAACACGACCAACGGTGACACCGCGTGGTACCTGCTGCCCGACCCGAACAGCGCCCGTCCGGCGGTGTTCGCGGCGTTCCTGCGTGGCCACGAGTCGCCGGACCTGCGGGTCAAGGCCGACGCCGGAATGATGCTCGGCGGCGGGCAGATCGACCCGGCGGAGGGATCGTTCGAGCGGGACGACATCCAGTACCGGCTGCGTCACGTGCTCGGTGGCGCGCAGGGCTTCGACGACGCGGTCTTCGTGTCGACCGGCGCCTGACTCGGCGCCTGACTCGGTGCCTGAACGCGAGCAGGCCGCGGACGACGAGACGCCATCCGCCGTGCGCTCTCTCCGTGGCCTGCTCGCCCGCCTGACCCACCCCATCCGCCCCGACCAGGCGGCACCTCGCAAACGCCCCGACGAGAAGACCGGGCGCCCCGAGGTCCGCGGCGACTGAGAGGAAACTGGCCGTGGCCATCGACTACAC
>NZ_DASXWU010000051.1:0-47651 GCF_036503465.1 Nocardioides sp. | reverse complement strand
CCCGCTTGTCCACAGGGTTATCGGCCGCTTTCCGGAAAAGGTCTGAGAAATTGTCTAGGCCGGTTCTTCGAGGGTCGTTCGGTAGTAGCCCAAACGTGCCGGACCGGATACGCCGTGCAAACCGGAAGCCGGCAACGGCGGCCGGGAGAAACCGGCCCCTCTCTGAAGCCACAAGACCGCAACCCACCACCCACCGCACGATCTCGACGTCAAGCCCCAGGACCTCAGCGGTGGTTTCGAGACAGGCGCCAGGACGACTTCCTCAACCACCGAAGCCGGCCGGGGCGCCTCCCTCAACCACCGGTGACGGCAAGCTCCACCGATGCGCGGATCGGATCGGTAGCATCGAACGTCCCGGGACGGCCCCGGGTCGGGGCCGATCCGGAAGGCGCTCAGGCCGCGCATGCAGGTGGACCAGGCAACGGTGCGGACCGCTCTCCGTCACCTCCGCCGCGTCGCCGTCGTCCTGCTCTTCGTCAGCGTCCCGTTCGCCGGAGCGCTGGTGGCCATCCGCGTGGCACCTCCGGTGCACGTCGAGATCGCGGGGCAGCCGGTCGCGGTGAAGCCCGTGCTCGGGCAGGACACCAGCCGCATCCAGGACGGCGCCCTGGTCCGCGCCGAGCACGCCCACATCGGGCTCCTCGACAAGAACGTCGGCGTCGACATCTCCGCCGACTGGAACCGGTTGATCCCGAGCGACAAGCAGACCCGCCAGTACCTCATCGCGCTCTGGGACGACCCGGAGCCCGAGATCGACCGGATCCAGAGCGCGGCACGTCACTACATGATCGGGTGGAGCCTGGTCGGGTTCCTGGTCGGTGCCGTCGTTGCGGGCGGGGTGGCGGTGCTGCTCCGCGAGCGCCGTCGTCGGCTCGCGGCGTACCCACCCGAGCAGGCGGAGCTGATCGGCGGGTACAACCGTCGCCTGCGGACGGCACTCGTCGCGACGGCCGTCGCGGGTGCCCTGGCGCTCGACGCGGCCGGCCTGGCGACGTACCTCCACCACGACCACCACGTCGTGACCAGCAGCCCGGTCTTCAACGGCACCACGCTCGAAGGCACCGAGGTCAACGGCCTGATGGCGGAGGTGCTGCCGTTCCTGTCCATCCTGCGGCCGCGCGACACCTTCTACGACACCGTCTCGAGCAACCTCGAGGCAGCGCTGGCGGACCGCCGCGACCTGCGCCCGCACGGCGACACCATGACCTTCGTGTTCGCCGAGGACTTCGAGGACGTCAACGGGATGGCCCGCCAGGTGGGGCTCGCCGCGAAGCTCATGGACGCCGACTTCATCGCCCTCAGCGGCGACCTGACCTTCGCCGGCAAGCCGGTGGAGAGCTACATCATCGACACCGTCGACTATTACTCGGAGGAGCGGCCTGTCTACTTCGCGCCCGGGCTGCACGACACCCAGGCGATCGTGCAGGCCGCCGACGCCAGCGAGTGGCACGTCGCGAACGGGCAGACCCAGACCATCGGTGGGCTGACGCTGCTCTCCGCCGCCGACCCCCGCATCTCGCTGATCGGGGACTTCGGTGTCGGCGATGTGCTGCGCGACGCGAACGTCGACGTCGACACCTTCATCCAGAACACGATCGACGAGGCCTGCGCCACCCACCCCGACTTCGTCCTGCTGCACGACCACCTGCTGGGACAGCAGATCGCCAAGGCCGGGTGCCAGCGGGTCGCGGTCCTGGACGGTCGCTCGTTCCAGTTCCTCGGGCCGCGTCGCATCGAGACCGCGGACGGCGGCCACACCTACGAGCTCACCAACGGCAGCGCCGGCGGCCACACCACCACCGAGCCGAACCCCGGTGCCATCCGGCACCCGGCGCGCTTCGCGATCCTCAGGTACTCGCCGCACAACCACCGCACGTCGTACGCCGTCGTGACGGTGTTCCCGGACGCGTCGGTCACCGTCACCCGCCGGGTCGGCATCGGGGTGTCGTACGCCGATGCCGTCGCCCGATCGTCCGGCTCCGGGGCGGCGAAGTGACCCGGCTCAGTACGACTGGCCCGGGTGGTAGGCGCAGGCGTCATTGTCGTCCTGGGCCGAGGACGGCTGGTGGTGCCGGTGCTTGCCCTGCGACGCCAACGCCTTCTGCACGACCTCGTGCATGTAGTCGAAGTCGGGTGCGCCGGGGTTGAACTCCGTGGACAGCCGGAAGAGGACCGACTTCGCGCGGTGGTCCTTCGCCCGGAGCGCGAGCTCGACGAAGGCCGGCAGCAGCTCCTTCGGGATGTCGGTGGACACGACGCGGCTGCCCGCCGCGGCCAGCGCCTGGTAGCGACGCAGCAGATTGACCGGGTTGGCCTCGTCGATGATCGCGTTGACCACGCAGCGCTGGCGGGCCATCCGCTGGTAGTCGTCCGCGCCGTACCGTCCGCGCGCATACCAGAGGGCGTGGAACCCGTCGAGGTGCTGGTCGGGCCCGGGCTCGATGTAGCCGGTCGGCGCGATGTGCGCGTCGGTCTGGCCGTTGATCGCCACCGGGATGTTGACGTTGACCGTGATCCCGCCCATCGCGTCGACCAGCTCCCGGAAACCGGTGAAGTCGACGAGCACGTAGTAGTGCACCGGCAGGCCGGTCACTCCCTCGACCGCCTCCTTGATGGCGTCGGCGCCCTCGTCCGCCGAGCTCCCGAGCACGTGCGGGTGGAGGATCGGGACCTCGCGGTAGACGGCGTTCAGCATCCAGCTGGCGGGGTCGCCGGGACCGGTGAACCCGTTCGGGTAGAGGGCGTGCAGGGGGCTGTCGTCCGGGAACGGCGCGTCCATCAGGTTGCGCGGGAGCCCGAAGGTCACGGTCCGGCCGGTGCGGGTGTCCAGCGAGGCCAGGATCATCGTGTCCGTCCGGGTCCCTTCGCGGTTGGGGCCGGAGTCGCCGCCGAGCAGGAGCACGTTGACGCGGTTGCGTCCGTTCCACGGGTCCGCTGCCGTCACATGGGTCGGCCGGGTCGCAGTCCGGTTGTGGGTGAAGACCGCGTTCACGGCGTGGACCTGGGCGAAGGCGTCACGGACGACCAGCCCGACCGGTGCCACCACCACGAGGCACAGCGCGCCGACGAACGCACTCCCGCCGAGCAGGTGCCAACGGTGCGGTGCGGGCCGTGGCCGCAGGGCGACGAAGGTGCCCACCACGACCGCCACCCAGAGCGTCATGCAGATCGCGGTCAGAACCGCCGCGCGGGTCAGCCGCGCGGGGTCGAAGGCCAGGTCGAGCGCGGAGTGGAGGCCGTGCGGCGCGGCGTACGCCGCCCACCCCAGGCCGCCCAGGCTGACCACCAGCACGAGCGCACCCAACCGGTGGCGGCGGTTGTGCAGGAACCCGGCTCCGGGCACGACCGCCGACAGGAGCGTCCAGCCCACCGCGTGCGCGACCGAGGGGCACCGGTGGGGTCCCGCTCGACGGCGCCCCGGCTTGACGCCGTACGGCGGCATCGACATGGGGGCTCCTCGGGGCGCGTCCGAGACGGGCGGGCAGGGACATTGAAGCGGATCGGGCGGGTCGACGCGCCGTTCGGCGGGACCTGCGCGTCGGGAGAGGTACGCCGGGTCACGCGAGGGCGCGCTCGACCTGCTGGACCAGGTAGTGCGACCGCAGCAGCGACTCGGCCGCGCCCAGCTCTGGATCCGGATCTGCGAAGACAGCGAGACCGACGTCGCGGAGCGCCGCGTGCGCCTGCGCGAGCCGCCCGTGGACGGTGCCCGGCACGGACCCCGAGCAGCCACGCTGCACCTCCTGCTCGACCAGCGCCCGCAGCTCCGCCAACGGCACCGGCACCGACCGTGGTCCCTCGACGGGCGACTCGTCGGCGGCGTCGGTCGCTCGGTCGGGCGTCCCGGACTTCAGCAGCCGCGCCACGAGCGAGGACCTCACCGGCCGCGGGCCGTCATCGAAGTGGAGCGAGTCCACGGGGTTCAGGGCACGCCCCGGCAGGACGACGCTGAGCGGCTCGCCCACCAGCCGGCGACGGGAGCGCTGCACGCGCGCCACCACCAGGGCTCCGTCGGGCAGCCGTTCGCCGAGCGCCTCCAGGCGGCCGATCGCATGGGCGAGCAGGCGCGACCACGGCACCTCGAGCACCACGACCTCGCCGTCTCCGTCGAGCAGCGGCCAGCTCAGGACCTGGCGGGCCGGGTCCCAGTGGGTGGGCAGGGTCTGCGCCGGACGCAGCACCGTCCACGCCGAGGCCGGGTCGGCCGGCTCGCTGAGGCTCGTCACCCGCACGTCGGCGAGCTCCTGCCACGCGGCGACGACCGGCAGCAGGTCGGCGATCTCCTCGCTGTCCAGCGCCGTGACGGCGGCGGCCGTCGACTCGACCCCCGAGAGCCGGCCGTCGGCGCTCACCTGGGCGTGCGTGAGCGTGAGCCGGCATCCCGCCGAGACGGCGGGTGTCGCCAGCCCGGTCCAGGGCGCGGGCTGCTGCCAGCGTGCCCGCGGGTCGAAACCGCCGAGCGTCTCGGGACGCGCGTCGGTCCAGGTGAAGACGCGGCGTCGCGCGGGGCTCCAGAAGACACAAGTCAGGCCCTGGTACCCCGAGCCGGTGCGCCAGGGGCGTCCCCCCAGGCCGACCAGGTCGAGCGAGCGCACCGGGTCGTACGACGTACGCGCGCGGCCGACCAGCCCGCGCGGCTCCGGGCCGCGCGCGGCGGCTGCCTCGAGGGCGGACACCAGGGCGTGGGCGACCGCGACCTCGTCGAGCAGGGCGAGGTCGTCGGCCAGCGCCGACCGCGCGAGCAGGAGGTCGACCTGGTCCGCGAGGCGGCGGAGCAGCAGCGCGAGCCGGTGGTACTCGACGCCCTGCGCCCAGGTCGCGGCCGTGACCAGCCGGTCGTGGATCGCCGGCGACAGGTGGGAGACCCCCACCGCGACCGTGTCGCGCAGCAGCGCCGCCACCGTCGCGCGGCAGCGCGCCCGGGACTCGGCGCGTGACAGCGCGGACTCGCTCTCCGCGGCTCCGCTCCGACGCGACGCGGGCGTCGGCAGCACGAGCCCGTGTGCGCGTTGCCACGCCAGGACCGCCGCGACCCGAACACGCTCGATCTGCGACACCTGCTGGTCCAGCACCAGGCCCTCGAGACCACCGCCGAGGTAGCGCACGGTCAGCGCCGGACGCTCGAACGTGACCGCGAGATAACCGTCCCGGGTCACCGCGGGGGGCGCGTCGAGGTCATCGAGGAGCTGGTGGGCCCAGCGGTACCCCGGCAGCCCGGCGTACGTCGTGAGCGTGGCCGCGTCGAGGTTCATCAGCTCCTCGTGCAGGTCGTCCGTCGACGGCGTCTCCGGACTCGGCTCAGCGGCCGAGGACGCCAGCCAGAGCCCGGCGGCGATCACGTGCTGACAGATCACCGGGCTCGGGCAGGAGCAGACCGCCTCGGCCGGCCCGGCGGTGCCGAACCTCACCACCCGGTCACCCACGGCGACCGCGACCGCGGTGTCCGACTCCTCCGCCAGGCCGACCTCGAGTGTCTCCAGGTCCTTGCGAGCACGACGGAGCAGGCCGCGGTTGGCCAGCGCGACCCAGGCCTCGTCGTCGTACCTCGCGAGCAGGGCGGCGAGCTCCGTACGGGCGCTCATCGCGCGGTCACCTCCGCGAGCCACTCGGCCAGGCGGCCCGGTGTCAGGGCGGCGACGGACATGCCGACGTCGGCGAGCTGCTGCGCCATCTGCTTGTCGTAGTAGGGGTGGGCGGAGCCGTCGAGCGAGGCGAGCCCGATCGTGGTGACCCGGGCCTCGACCAGGCGGCGTACGGCGGCGACCAGCTCGGACGGCGGCCCGCCCTCGCAGAAGTCGGTCACCAGCACGACCACCGAGCGCACCGGGTTGTCGATCAGCTGCCCGGCGTAGCCGACCGCCTGGGCGATGTCGGTGCCGCCGCCGAGCTGCACCGACATCAGCAGCTCGACCGGGTCGCCGGCCAGGTCGGTCAGGTCGACCACGCTGGTGTCGAAGACGACGAGCCGGAGGCGGTACGCCGGGATGCCCGCCAGGATGCCGGCCATCACCGCGCTGTGGATCACAGAGCCGACCATGGAGCCGCTCTGGTCGACGACCAGCACGATCTCCCACGGGATGCGGCGGGTGTTGCGCTGGAAGAACAGCGGCCGCTCGACCACGAGCCGCTGCCGCCCGGCGTCCCAGTGGCGGAGGTTCGCCCGGACGGTCCCACGCGCGTCGAAGTTCGCCGCCACCGACAGGGGGCTGTGGCGGTGCTGGCTGAGCCGGCCGGTGAAGGCCTGCCGCACCTCGGTCTCGAGCCGGCGCCGCAGGTCCTCGACCACGGCCCGGACGACCCGGCGTACCTCGCCCAGGACGCCGGGGTCGAGCTGGCTCTTCAGCGAGAGCAGGGTCTTCAGCAGCTCCTCGCTGGGCTCGATCCGGGCGAGCACCTCGGGGTCGGTGACCAGCTCGGTGAGGCCGTAGCGGTCGAGCGCGTGCCGCTCGATGGTCTCGACCGTCTCCGCCGGGAAGAGCTCGCGCACCTCCCCCAGCCAGTCGACGACGGACGGCGCCGACGGGTCGAGCGACCCGGGCGTGGGCTCGGACGGGGCGCCTTCCGCGCCGTCGCCCTCACCCGTCGGCCGGCCGCCGCGACCGGCGTACTCCCGGCCGTAGAGGTAGTCCAGGGCGAGCTCGTAGCGCTCGCCGTCTGGGTCGGCCGGCGCCGGGAGCCGCTGCTGGGCGTAGCGGCCGAGCACCAGCCGCCACCGGTCGGTGGACCTCACGGCTCACCTCCCACGGATCCGTCCGCCCAGGCGGCGAGTCCGTCGCGCTCCAGCGTCTCGAGCACCCGCTGGGACAGCGCGGCGTGCTCGGCCATGGTCTGCGCGTCGACGTCACGGCGTACGGCGACCTCGGGGCGCTCGCCCCCGTGCAGGACGGCCACGACCTCGGCGACCCGGTCGGTCTCGCGCGGGGTGAGGTCGGCGAACGCCAGCCGCAGGTCGGGCAGCGTGCGCAGGAACGTCGGCTGGTCCCACCCGGTCAGCCGGGCATCGAGCTCCTCGACCAGGCCGGACCCCTGCCATACGGTCTCGCGCGCCGTGGCGAACAGGCCCCGGACGAAACCCACGGACTCCTCGGCCGGCATCGAGCCGGCGAGATGCCCGGCGACGTCGCGGGCGAGGTCGTCGAGCGACAGCCGGCCGGCGGTGGAGGCGAGCCCAGCCGCGGCCCCGCGCACCAGCGCGCGGTCGTGGTCGCGGCGCAGATACCGGACCAGCGCCCAGAAGGGCTCGGGGTCGAGGCCGGCTCCGCCCGGCGAGGCCAGCAGCTCCCGGAGCCGCCCCAGCGCCGTCGCGACCGCCTCAGGAGGCTGCTCGTCGCCCTGGAGGTCCGCGCCGAGGTAGAGGCACCGCGCGTACGCCGTGGCGACCAGGTCGGCGAGACCGCTCAGCCGCGCGGCCTCGAGCGGCTCACGACCCTCCTCCAGGAGCGCCAGGGCGCCGGCCGCGTCGACCGCGACCACGAAGGCCGTCTCCCGGCTCAGTGCGTCGCGCACCAGCCGGATCACCGGCTCGGCCCGGTCGTGGAGGCCGAGCACCGCGCCCTGGGCGAGCAACGCGGCAGCCTCGGTGCTGGTCGGTGTGCGGCCCTCGGCAGTGGCGTCGGCCAGCAGCCGGTCGAACCTCGCCTCGACCGCCTCGGGCAGCGTGGAGCCCAGCAGCGAGACCTCGGCCAGCCGACCCTCGCTGCCGGGGTTCCACAGGTAGGTCCAGCGTTCCTGGAGCCGGGCCAGACCGATGCCGCGGACGAAGTCCGGCCCGGCGACGTGCTCGGCGAACGGGACCGCCAGCAACCGCAGGCCGTGCAGGGTGCGGCTGGTGCGCCGGTGGGCAGGGTTGCGGTACAGGTCGAGGGCGAGGGTGTGCGGCTCGACCGCGTCGGTGTCGATGCGCAGCCCTCGCAGGCGCTCCAGCGTGTCGCGGACCAGGGGCGGGGTGCCGGCGCCGGGCGGCACGCGACCGACCCGGGTGCCGGTGAGCACGTGCCGGGCCACCCGGCGTACCAGCAGACCCTCGACGTCCGCCTCACCGCGCACCAGGCAGCTGGTCACCGCGTCCAGCAGGTCGCTGCGCAGCGGCGCCGGGCGGTCGCGCAGCTCGGCGAGCAGGAGCAGCTGCTGCTGCGCGGCGGCCAGGGTGGGCGTCGGGACCGGGGTGCGATGCCGTCCCCGCATCTCGTCGGCCACGTCGAGCAGCACGGTCAGCGCGGCGGCGCGCCGCGCGGCATCCGGCGCGCTGCCGCGACTCCGCTCGTCCCACACGCGCTGATGCCAGCCCGGGGAGGTCATCCCGCTGGCGTAGCCGTTGAGCCGGTCGAGGCGGTCGAAGCCGTAGCGTACGAGTGCCCTGCCCTCCTCGACCTTGCCGGTGACCGGAGCCGGGCGTGGTGGCGGGTCGGCGAGCAACTCCGGCACCGCGACGGCGTGGAAGCCCCCGAGCACCAGGAGGACCGGCCCCTCGCCCATCGTCCGCGCCGCGAGCGCCTCGCACACGTGGTGCACCATCTCCGCCTCACGCGCCGCGGTGCCGTCGCGTTCGAGATCGTCGTCGGTGCGGTCGTGGCGGGCGAGCAGGCAGTACGCCGTCATCCGGGCCAGGTGCTCGTCGAGGTCGCTCTCGCCGGGATCGGACTCGAAGAGCAGCTCCCACAGGTCCTCCTGGTCGCGGCACCCGAGCCGCTCCGCGAGCGCGGCGAGGGCCCGGCTGTGCGCGTAGGCGTCCTCGCGGAGCAGCGAGCCGTCGCCCGGCAGCACGGCCTCGGCCGCCGCGGCCGCCTGCTCGGAGACCTCGAGGTCGCAGAACGAGACCGGGACGCCGGCGGCGTGGCCGAGCCGGATCGCCACCAGCTCGGGCGAGTAGTCGCAGAGCGGGTAGTAGCCGCCGTGCCCCTCCCCCGGCGTCGCGGCACGGCCGGTCGCCCGTGACCAGGAGTAGACGGCGAGCGGGTACTCCGCCTCCGGGTGGCAGAGCAGGTCGACCAGGTCGGTGAAGCTGCGCGGGCCCTCGATCAGCACCCGCGACGGCCGGTGGCGCGCGAACGCCGCCTCGACGGCGTGGGCGCACGCCGGGCTGTGGTGCCGCACCGGCAGCACCACCAGCTCGTCGCCGACGAGCCTCGCCGCGAGGTCACGGACCTCGGCGGTGGTGGGGAGTGCCCCGGCGGCTGTCGTCAACGGGCTGGGCTCACGGGCTCGTCGCTCCGGGTCAGCGGTCGAGCTCGGGGCGGGTCTGGAGGACTGCCTTCCACAGCTTGTCGCGCTTCGCGCGCGGCTTGACCACGACGTCGTAGTAGTGACGCAGCTTCGTGCCGTCGTCGGCGTTGTCCTTCAATACGGTGCCGATCAGCTGCCGGGCGACGTGCTGGCCGCCGACGTGGCCGTCGCCGAAGTAGTGGGCATCGAGCGCCGCGGCGTACCCGACCGAGACCGCTTCGGCCGAGCTCATCACGGCCGTCGGCTTCTCGACGACGACGCCGTCCTCGGTGACGCCGTCGCGAAGGTCGTGGAACACGGTGACCAGGAGGTCGACGACGTCGGGCGCGATCCGGGTGTCGATCTCGGCGTGCGCGAGCATGCCGCCGGTCTGCTCGGTGATCAGCCGCCGCTCGAGGTCGCGGTCGCGGATCGGCCGGACGGTCTCGAAGTTGAAGCGCCGCTTGAGCGCGCTGGACATCTCATGGACACCGCGGTCGCGCAGGTTGGCGGTCGCGACCACGTTGAAGCCGCGGGCAGCGAAGACGACGTCGTCGGGCTCGGAGAGCTCGGGTACGTGGAGCACCTTGTCCGACATCACGCCGATCAGGACGTCCTGGATCTCCGGCTGGACCCGGGTCACCTCCTCGAACCGGCAGATCGCTCCCTCACCGAGCGCTCGGTGCAGCGGTCCGCGGACCAGGGCGCGCGGCGTGGGCCCCTCGGCGAGGAGCAGGGCGTAGTTCCACGAGTAGGTGATCTGGTCGTCGGTGGTGCCCGAGCTGCCCTGGATCGTGCACGTCGAGTCGCCGGAGATCGCGGCCGCGAAGAGCTCCGACAGCATGGACTTCGCGGTGCCCGGCTCACCCACGAGAAGCAGTCCGCGGTTGCTCATCAGGGTCACCACACACCGGTCGACCAGCGCGTCGTCGCCGTAGAACTTGCGGGTCACCCCCAGGTCCGGGTCGCCGACGACGAAGGCCCGGACCGCCCGCGGGGTCAACCGCCAGCCCCCCGGCCGGTTGCCGGCGTCGGCCGCGGCCAGGGCGGCGAGCTCGTCGGCGTACGTCGCCTCCGCGGGGGCGCGGAGGACTCCCGCGCCCGCGTCGGTCACGCTGTCGGTCCTGCCGCTCACTCTGCCGCTCACTCAGAACTCCGTCTTCTTCTGCCAGTCGGGGTCGAACCCGGTGCCTTCAGCCGCGATCAGTCGCATGTCGTGCCAGCACTCCGAGACCAGCACGGCCGGCACGTCGCCCAGGGTGAGCTCCACGCTCCTCCCCTCGGTCTCACGGCGGAACGAGAGCCGAGTGAGTGCGACCGTGCGGTTCTCCTCGGGCAGACCGTTGCCGGTGAACCCGATGGTGGCGATGATCCCCAGCGTCGGGAAGCGCTTGTCGTAGGTGAAGAACCAGCCGCCGTCCTCGGCCTGGCCCCGGGTGTAGCCGAGCTTGGTGGCTCGGCCGCGCAGCGAGAAGGCCTCGAGCACGTGCCCGGAGAAGTCGCCGATCTCGTGCTCGGAGCGTGTCTCGGACGCCACTGCGTGCACGCCGCGTCCGAGCTGCTCGAACAGCGGCGTGACCTCGTAGTCGGCGAGGTGCTCGACCCAGCGCTGCACCTGGTCGGCCGTGAGGAGGCTGTCGTGGGCGAGGCGCACCTGCCCATCGGCGCGCAGCCGGACCTCGTCGTCGTCGACCCCGGTCAGGCTGCCGTCGTCGAGCGGCCGGAACGCCACGGGCTCGGAGTCGTCGCCGGTCGTCGCGACCCAGACCAAACGGCGTACGGCAGGGCCGACCACCGGGTGCCGGAGCAGGTAGCGCTGCCAGTCCTCGACCGACCACGAACGCTCGGTGCACAGCGCCTCGTAAAGGCGCTGGGTCTGCAAGGTGGCGATCGCCTTGAGCTCCTTCTTCGCCGCGGTGAACGCCTTCTTCGACTCCTTGGCCTGGTCGGCGTCGTCGGTCTGACGCGGCGTGGGCAACGCCTTGACGGTCCTGCCGTCGGAGTCGTGGAGCTCGACGGTGAGGTCCGGCTGCAACCGGGCCGAGAACGTCCGCGGCCCGTAGGGCAGCTCGAGGACGCCGTCGTCCTCGAACCCGGCGGTGGGGATCGTCCGGTCGGCGAGCTCGTCGACCGTCCAGCCCTTGCGTTGAGCCAGCGCCTCGGCCTGGCGGACGGCTTCGTCCTGGAAGCTCTTGGTCCGGAACCGCGAGCCGACGGACAGCACCAGCTGGGTCGCGCTCGGGTGCTCCACCCAGGCGAGCATGCCGATCAGCGCCTTGCCCTGCGCGGCCCGCTGGCCGTACCACTCGCGCAGGAACCGCTCGGCGGGTGGCACGACGTCGCGGCCCCCGCATGCGGCCACCACCGACAGCAACCCCTTGCTGGCGGTGGCGGACCCGGCCGGCTGGCGTGCGAAGCTGGGCAGCATCGCCGCGGTGAGCTGCTCGACGGTCATGCCGAAGTAGGGACTTCCAGGACTCTGGGAGTACCACCGGTGGAACGACGCGGCGTTCTGTGCAGCGCGCTGCTCGGCCTCGGCCGCCGAGATGGGCCGGACGTCCTCGCGCAGCCATGCCGTGAGCAGGTGTACGGCGAGCCGCTCGCGGCCCGCGACGTCGAGCAGCGCGGCGTACTGGCGGAGCACCGCGTCGGGCTCGGGCGACCTGGTCTTCACCGCGACCGCGCACAGCCACTGCACGACCACTCGCGGGACCGGGTCTCCGGACGACGCCCAGGTGACCTCGGGCACGACGTCCCAGTCGAGCCAGGACAGGCTCGCGGGCATCCCCTTGGCGACCACTTTCTCGGCCGTCGCCGTCGTCGCCCGGGGGTCGAGGTAGGTCTCGGCGTCCTCGCCGAGGGCCACCAGCGCGTCGAGGAGCGCACCACGGATGACGTCCTGCTTCTCCTTCTTCCACGCCGCCTGGAGCTGCGGCAGCGTGGCGGGATCGGCGATGCGGGCCAGCCACTGGGCCGCGACGATCCGGGTCTCGCCCTTGCCGTCCTGGAGCGCGGCCGCGGCGCGCACCGAGCGCTGCGGGTCGCGCTCCAGGGCGGCCTGGGCCGGGCCACGGTCACCCTTGCGGGAGCCGAGCGCCATCGCGTACAGGCGGTCGACCACACGAGCGGGAGGCGTCGGGAACGTCGCGAGCGCGCGGAAGATCGCGTGCTGGTCATGACCCCAGCTCTCGCTCGCGCGGCTGGCCAGGAGCCAGTCGAGGTGCGTGGCGACGAACGGCCACACCTGCTCGTCGGGCCAGTCGTTCGCGAGGCGTGTCCCCCAGGAGGAGGCGTACGACGACCAGATGACCTGGCGTCCGTCACACCCGACCTCGTCGAGCATGCGCTGGAGGGTGAGCAGGTCGGGCTCGCCCGTGCGGGCGTGCAGTCGCTCGACGACGTCGGCGTACCGCCGATAGGCGCCGTGCTCACCGGCGAAGAAGCCGAGGGCGGCCATCACCTGGAGCGCGATCGGGGCGGGGTAGCCCTCGCCCTCGATGACCTCCGCCACGGGGGCGAGGAAGTGCGCCGGCACCGCCAGCTCGAACCGTTGCCTGGACGCCGGCTCGGGTGCGGCGAGCAGGCGGGCGAGCGACGTCGCCTCGCTCGGCCCCGGCGCCGGAGTCTCCTGGAAGGGAGGGAGCTGCGGGAACTTCAGCCGGTGCGCCCGCGCCCGGTCGTTGTGCCGCCGGACCGCGTCCGCCAGCGCCGCGATGACCTGCGCAGCGACGGCCTCGGCTGTCTCGCGCGGCACCTCCCAGGACGGCAGGGGCGGTTGCTCCGGCAGGACCAGGTCGTCCACCGGCTCGCCGCCATCGGCCGCCGCCCGGGCCGCCACCACCGCCCGGACGGTGCCTGCCCGGTCCGCCGCCGCGGTCTCGGCCGCCCAGTCGCGCTGGTCCGGCATCGCGAGGAGGAGCTCGAGCGACCGCGCACGCTGCTCCGGCTTGGCATCCGTGGCGAGCGTTCGCAGCGGCTCGACCACGGTGCCGCCCAGCCGGTCCAGCAGCGGACGGGCGGCGTCGCGCACCTGGGCACTGGTCGTGGTCGCGGCTTCCGCGATCTGCTGGGAGTACGCCGAGAGCGCACCGTCGGAGAGGGAAGCCCCCACGATGGCGAGGGCGGCGAGGCGCTGCTCGGGGTTTCCGCCGGTGAGCGCGGGTCCGACGACCTGCGGGTGGGTGGCGAGGGCGTCGGCGAAGCCGGGGATGCGGTGCAGGTGGCCACGCGCGGCGTTGCGCTGGTAGCGCGAGTAGCGCGCGAGTTGGAACGCCGCGCCCAGCAGGTCGGACTCGGAGGCACCGTCGACGGCGGCGATCCGGGCGAGGTCGGGGAAGGTCAGCGGGAGCGGGCCGGTAGGAGCGGCGACCCGGGCGTGGTTGATCATCAGCTCGTGCCAATGGCCACCGGCCACCGGACCGGTCGTCATGCCCCAGGTGGTGTTGAAGGTGGCCTCGAGCACGCGTCCCCACCGGCGCAGCACGTCGGCGTCGACGCAGCCGAACCCACCGTACAGCTCTGTCACCGCCTCGGGGGTCCGATGCCTGGCCTTGGTGATGGCCGACCACGCCGCGCCCTTCCGCAGGCCGCCGAGAGCGGCGGCCTCTCGACCGGTGAGCACGTAGTCGACGAGTTCGCGGCTGCCGGGCAGCGGCTCCACGAGAGTCTCGAGGGCCTTGACCCACGCGCGCGGTGGTCCGTCGCCGCGTCCCTTCCCGAACAAGGGCATCCCCGTCTCCTCCCCCGCCCGCGCCCAGCCACCCTGGACGACGCCGGACGACCCGGCGAGCGTAGCCGGAGACGGGGACGTTGCCGGGCCGAACGACGTGATAGTCCTGGGACCACCACGTCGGAAGGAAACACATGACGGACTCCGCGGTGCAGGTCGCCCACGTCGGGCTCGGTGCGATCGGTCGCGAGGTGGTGCGGCTCGTGCTCAGGCGGGCCGACCTCCGGCTGGTGGCGGCCTGCGACATCAGCCCGGAGCTCGTCGGTACGACGATCGGCTCGGCGCTGGGCGAGTCGACCGACGGTGCCGACGTGACGATCGTGACGAGCCTCGCGGAGGTCCCGGCGACGGACGACCTGGTCGTCACCCACACGACGTCCTCGTCGCTGGCCCGCTGCCTGCCCGAGCTGCTCGCAGCCGTCGAGGCCGGTGCACACGTGGTGTCCTCGTGCGAGGAGCTCTCCTACCCCTGGGTACAGGCTCCCGAGGAGGCCGCCCGCCTCGACGCCGCGGCCAAGGAGGCGGGTGTCTCGGTGGTCGGCACCGGGGTGAACCCCGGCTTCGCGATGGACTACCTCCCGGTCGTGCTCTCGGGGGCGACCAAGCAGGTCGACTCGGTGAAGGTCCACCGGGTGCAGGACGCCGGAGAGCGCCGGAAGCCGCTGCAGGCCAAGGTAGGGGCAGGCATCACCGCCGACGAGTTCGACCGCCGGGTCTCGGACGGCGGTATGGGGCACGTCGGGCTGACCGAGTCGGCGCAGGCGGTCGCAGCCGCGCTCGGCTGGGACGCCTCCGACACCACCGAGACCATCCAGCCGGTGATCGCCGCCACGGCCACGGCCTCGGCGTTCGGGACCATCGAGCCGGGACGCATCGCCGGCATCGACCAGGTCGCGGTGGTCCGGGTCGACGGCGTCGAGCGGGTCCGGCTCCACCTGCAGATGGCGGTCGGGATCGGTCCGTCGCAGGACGACATCTGGCTCACCGGCGACCCTGACCTCCACCTCACCGTCCCCGGCGGACTGCACGGCGACCTCGTCACGGCCGCGGCCCTGGTGAACACCATCGGCAGCATCCGCCACGCCGAGCCGGGGCTCCGGGTGATGAGCGAGCTCCGCCCGCCCCGCCCGGCACCCACCCGGGGCTGAGCGGCGTGGTGTACGACCTGGTCGTGCGCGGCGGGCGCGTGCTCGACGGGCGCGGATCCGAGCCGAGGGTCACCGACGTGGCGATCTCCGGCGACCGGGTGGTGGCGGTCGGCGACCTCCCGCCCGACGAGCCGGCGGCGACCGTGCTCGACGCGGCGGGGCTGGTGGTCTGTCCCGGCTTCGTCAACCCGCTCTCCCACTCCTACTACTCGGTGCTCGAGGACGGGACGTCGCTGGGCGAGCTGGTGCAGGGCGTCACCACGCAGATCTTCGGCGAGGGCGAGTCGATGGGTCCGGTGCCGGTGGCGGGCCGGGAGGCGCAGCAGCGCGAGGCTGCGACGTACGGCGTGGAGGTGACGTGGACGCGGCTCTCGGAGTACCTCGACACCGTCGAGCGCGCCGGCTGCACGCAGAACGTCGCGTCACTGGTCGGGGCGGAGACGATGCGCATCCACGGTGTCGGGTACGACGACCGCCCGGCCACCGATGCCGAGCTCGACACGATGCGCGGGCTCGTCGCCGAGGAGATGGCCGACGGTGCGCTGGGCATCGGGTCGTCGTTGATCTACGCACCGGGGAGCTACGCGGGCACCGAGGAGCTGGTTGCGCTGTGTGAGGTCGCGGGGCGGTACGGCGGCACCTACGCGTCGCACGTCCGCGACGAGGGGTCCGGGCTTCTCCCGGCGATCGACGAGCTCCTGGAGATCGTGCGCAGATCCGGGGTCCACGGTGAGATGTGGCACCTCAAGGCGGCCGGGCAGCCGCAGTGGCCGCTCATGGAGCACGCCCTCGCCAAGCTCCAGGGCGCGCGCGACGACGGCGTCCGGATCGGAGCCGACGTGTACCCCTACACCCGCAGCGGCACCGGGCTCGCCTCGACCATCCCGCCGAGGTGGCACGAGGGAGGGGCCGACGCTCTCTACGATCGCCTCGCCGACGACGCGGCTCGACGCGAGATCCGCGCCGACATGGTGGCGCTCGGGCGGTACGGCGACACCCCGAGCGCCGACGACGTGCTCCTGCTCCGGTTGCGCCATCCCGACAACGCGCGGTGGCAGGGTCACACCCTGGCCGAGATCGCCGCCGACCGCGGTCAGGACCCGGTCGACACGGCCCTCGACGTGGTCGCGACCGAGCGGACGTCGGTGTTCACGGCGTTCCGCTCGATGAGCGAGGACAACCTGCGCCGGCAGCTCGCCGTGGCGTGGGTCGGCGTCTGCTCCGATGCCGCGTCGATCGCCCCGGCCGGCCGCAGCCTCGACTCCCCCACCCACCCGCGCGCGTACGGGTCGTTCGCGCGCGTCCTCGGCCACTACACGCGCGAGCTCGGCGTGCTGACGCTGCCCGACGCCGTACGCCGGATGACGTCGCTGCCGGCCGAGACCTTCGGCCTCACCGACCGCGGCGTCCTCGAGCCCGGGTACGCCGCCGACCTCGTCGTCCTCGACCCGGACACGGTGGCCGACCGGGCCACGTTCGCCGAGCCCCATCAGCTGTCGGTCGGCGTCCGGGACGTGGTCGTGAACGGCGTGCTCGCGCTCCGCGACGGCGAGCCGACCGGCGCCCGTCCCGGGCGCCGGCTGCGGCGGGGACGGTCGGCGTGACCGGTCACTCGGACCAGCAGGCGATCACCGCAGCGGCGACGCCGTAGGCGACGTCCTGGCGGCTCGTCCCGGCCGGGAGAGCGGACGAGCCGAGCCGGCTGGCGTCCACCCACAGCGTCTTGTGGTCCTTGAGGAAGACCACGTCACCGCGTGCCGTCTCGAACGCCGGGAACCCGAAGGACTCGACGCCACGGATCCGGGTCGCGCCGGGCAGCCGGGTCCGGAGCCGGGCGAAGGACTCGCGACCGGCCGCGGCCGCGGCGAGGTCCCTGACCGACAGCCGCAGGGCGCCGGATCGCAGCTGGTAGGTGCACGTGAACAGAGGCGGCTGCCACGCGTGCAGCCCCACCGGCGCGCGGTCCAGCCCGAGGGTGCGCCGCACCGCGTCACGGGTCTCGGAGCCGCAGATCATCGCGGCGGCCGACGAGGGGCCGGCGCCGGAGCCGTCCGACCCCATCGAGGGGGCCATCCCCGGCATCGCGGAGCCGCTCATCGTGCGGCCGTCCGGCATGACGTGGGTCGCGGCCGGCTCGGACGAGCGCGACGACCCGCACGCGGCCAGAACGATCGGGAGCACGGCGGCGGCGGCCGCGAGGACGGCGATGAGGCGGCGGTTCACAGTTCTCCTTCCGGGACGCCGGGGCGATGGCGGTGGCGGTGTCCCGTCAGGGGTTCGGCACGGCTCGGCTTCCGGCTTGGCCCGCTCGCTCTCGACCCGCTCCGGCAGCCCTCTCCGAGCCGGACCAAACCGCAACCCGTGTGGCCGACGAACCCCCGGACAACAGAGCCCGGCGGGACCGAAACCCTCGGGCGCCGGAACGGAGAGAGGAAGACGATGCAGAAGGCACTTCGCGTACTGGCTCCGCTGGCCGCGCTGACGGCCGGTGCAGCGGCGCCGCTGGCGTTCGCCGCGGGTCCCGCCGTGGCCGACTCGGGCACGTCGTACCAGGCGACGCTGAACCCGCTCAACCACCAGTCGGGGTCGGGGATGCTGACGCTGACCCTGAACGGCGACACGGGGACGATCAGCGAGAGCTGGTCCGGCCTGGCGGGGCAGTTCAACGGTGCGCCGTACCCGCACGTCCAGCACATCCACATCGGCGCGTCGGGCGTCTGCCCGGGACCGTCGGCCGACAAGAACGGTGACGGCGTGATCAGCACCACCGAGGGTGGGCCGGCGTACGGCGCCATCGGCACCACGCTCTCCACCTCGGGAGACACCTCGCCCGCAGCCGGCACGAACATCAAGATCGCTCCCGCCGGACCGAGCACGGACTACCACCGGACGATCCAGTTGGACCCGAAGGTCATGGCGTCGTTGCAGAACGACACCGCGGTGATCGTCGTCCACGGTGACGACCCGTCGACGCTGAGCGCCCAGGCACAGAAGGAGAAGAGCGACCTGGTCAAGAGCCTGCCGCTCGCCGCGACCTCGCCGGCCTTGTGCGGCGCGCTGCACGCGATGCCGGCCGGCGGCGTGGCCACGGGGTCGGGCTCCACCGGCGGGATGGAGGACTCCGGCCTGCTCGCCCTGGCGGGCGCACTGTTCGTGGCCGGAGCGGGCACCGCGATCTACACGGTGCGCCGCACGTCGGGAAGGGCCTGACCGACCGATGACGACATCCGGCTGGTCACCCGGCCGCAGGAGCCTGCTGGCTCTGGGCCTTGCAGCCGTGGTGGCCGCCGTCGTCCTCGTCGTCGTCGTGGTGCGCGCACAGGTGAGTGCGCCGCAGCCCCGGCCCGCCGGGCGGATCGACCCGCCCGGCGGCACGGCGACGCCGCACCAGAACGACAGCCGTGGTCAGAAGACCCGGCCCGAGCGAGGACCGCTGGGACCTTCGCGCCCGGTGTCACTCACCATCCCGGCGATCGGCGTGCACACCCCGGTCAACCCGATCGGGCTGGCGCCTGACGGCTCCCTCGCCGTCCCCCAGCCCGGACCTCACCTGAACGAGGCCGCCTGGTTCGAGAACTCCCCCACGCCGGGCCAGCCAGGACCGTCGATCATCGAGGGTCACGTCGACAGCACCGCGGGTCCGTCGGTCTTCTTCCGGCTCGGCGACATCGCGCCCGGCGACGCCGTCGTCGTACACCGTGCCGACCGGCGCACGTTGACCTTCCGCGTCGACGCGGTCCGCGACTTCAGGAAGACCGAGTTCCCGACGACCCTCGTCTACGGCAGCCGGCACCTCTCGCAGCCCTCCCTCCGGCTGATCACGTGCAGCGACTTCGACCCCGCCATCCGGCACCACGTGGGCAACGAGGTCGTCTTCGCCCACCTGCTCCGGGTCAGCGGTCGCGCAGCCAGGGGATGAGCCCGCCGGCCAGCAGGACCTCGACCTGACGCGGCGAAAGCCGGTGACGCACGGCGTACTCGGTGCCTTGCGTGGTGTTCCGCACGGTGAGCTGTTCGACGTCACCGGTCAACGCGTCGTGCACGCCGTCCAGCGAGAGCACGTCGTCCACCTCGATCGCGTCGTAGTCGGCCTCGTCCAGCTCGAGCGGGAGGATCCCGAAGTTGACCAGGTTCTGCCAGTGGATCCGCGCGAACGACTGAGCGAGGACCATCCGCAGGCCGAGGTAGCGCGGGGCGATCGCGGCGTGCTCCCGGGACGATCCCTGGCCGTAGTTCGAGCCGCCGACGATCACGTGCCCCGTGTCGTCGCGGGAGTCCAGGGCCTTGCGCGGATAGTCGCCGTCGACGTCGCGGAACGCGAACTCGGCGAGCTTCGGGATGTTGCTGCGGTAGGGCAGCGCCTCCGCGCCGGCCGGCATGATCGTGTCGGTGGAGATGTCGTCGCCGACCTTCACCAGCACCGGCGCCTCCACCTGGTCGGGGTACGCCGTGAGCTCGGGCAGGTCGCCGATGTTCGCGCCCTTGACCAGCTCGACCTCCGCCGCTTCGTCGGCGGACAGGGGCTCCTCGAGCATCGCCGCGTTGACACTCGACTCCGCCGGCAGGTCGAGGATCGGGTGCTCCAGGCCGAGTCGCTCCGGAAGTGTGCGCGGGTCGGTGATGACGCCGGTGAGCGCCGATGCGGCCGCGGTCTCGGGCGAGCACAGGTACACGTGGTCGTCGGCGGTGCCTGAGCGGCCCGGGAAGTTGCGTGGCATCGTGCGCAGGCTGTTGCCGTGGCTGGTCGGTGACTGGCCCATGCCGATGCAGCCGAGGCAGCCGGACTGGTGCAGCCGGGCGCCGGCCGCGATCAGGTCGAGCGTCGCCCCCATCTTCGTGAGGTCCTGCAGGATCTGACGTGACGTGGGGTTGACGTCGAACGAGACGGAGGGGTCCGTCTGCCGACCCCGCACGATCGCAGCGGCGATCGCGAAGTCCCGCAGGCCGGGGTTCGCCGACGAGCCGATCACCACCTGCTCGATCTCGGTGCCCGCCACCTCCGGGACCGGCACGACGTTGCCCGGTGACCTGGGCTTCGCCACCATCGGCTCGACCGCGGCCAGGTCGATCGCCTCGTGCACGTCGTACTCGGCATCCTCGTCGGCGACCAGCTCGACGTAGTCGTCCCCGCGCTGCTCCGACCGCAGGAACTCCCGCACTCTCTCGTCGGACGGGAAGACGGTGCTGGTGGCGCCGAGCTCGGCACCCATGTTGGCGATCACGTGCCGGTCCATCGCGGTCAACGTGTCGACGCCGGGCCCGTAGTACTCCACGACCCGGTTGACGCCGCCCTTCACGCCGTGCCGGCGCAGCATCTCCAGGATCACGTCCTTGGCGCTGACCCACGGCCGCAGCTCGTTGGTCAGCCTGACCCCCCACACCTCGGGCATCCGCAGGTAGACCGGCTCGCCGGCGATGGCGCGCGCCACCTCGATCCCGCCCAGGCCGATAGCCAGCATCCCCAGCGACCCGGCGGCCGGCGTGTGGCTGTCGCTGCCGACCAGGGTCTTGCCCGGCACGCCGAAACGCTGCATGTGGGTCGGGTGCGAGACGCCGTTGCCGGCCTTGGAGTACCACAGCCCGAACCGCCGGCAGGCCGACCGCAGGAACTCGTGATCCTCCGCGTTGCGGCTGCCCGACTGCAGCAGGTTGTGGTCGACGTACTGGACCGACACCTCGGTCCGGGCGCGGTCGAGGCCCATCGCCTCCAGCTCGAGCATCACCATCGTGCCGGTGGCGTCCTGGGTCAGGGTCTGGTCGATCCGGAGCGCAATCTCTGCACCCGGGGTCATCTCGCCCTCGACCAGGTGCGCCCCGATCAGCCGGCCGGTGACGGTGCGGGCAACGGTGCTGGTGCTGGTCGTCACCGGGGGCCCGTACCCGTACGCCGACCGTGCATCCGTGGGCGCGCGCCCGGGTACTCGTGCGGCATGACCTCCTTCCCGCGCCACGTCGACACGGTCGTGCTCGACGTCGACGGCACCCTCGTCGACTCCAACTACCACCACACGCTCGCCTGGTGGCAGTCGTTCCACGAGCAGGGCCGGCAGGTCCAGGCCTGGCGCATCCACCGGGCGATCGGCATGGGTGGGGACCGGCTCGTCGCGGCCGTCGCCGGCGACGAGGCGGAGCGGGAGGTGGGCGACGCCGTACGCGACGGGTGGGAGCAGCACTACGACAAGCACCTCGACGACATCGTCCCCTTCCCCGGTGCCCGGGAGCTGCTCGCCGAGCTCGACGACCGGGGCTTCCGGGTCGCGCTTGCCAGCTCCGGGATCCCCCGTCACACCGAGCACGCGAAGGAGGTGCTGGAGGCGGGCGGCCGGGTCGGCACGACGACCACCAGCGAGGACGCCGGCGAGTCCAAGCCCCACCCCGAGCTGATCGAGGTCGCCCTGGACCGGGTCGACGCGACGCACGCCGTGCTCGTCGGAGACTCCGTCTGGGACGTCCGCTCGGCGTCGAACGCCGGCCTGCCGGTGATCGCGCTCCTCTGCGGCGGGTTCGGCCGGGCCGAGCTCGAGGAGGAGGGAGCCACCGTCGTGCTCGAGGACCTGCAGGAGCTCCGGCGCAGGCTCGACGAGCTGGTCCGCGCGATGAGCTGAGGCTTTCAGCCCAGCGCGGCGCGGTAGGGCAGGTGCACGAGGTCCAGGACCCGTTGCGCCGGCGACGCCGGAGATGCGACGAAGGTCAGCTCCGGTGCCTGCTCACGCGCGTCCGTGAGCACCTGGACCCCCGCACTGGACAGCACCGACACGTGCGACAGGTCGACCACGACCGCCCCCGATCGCGACGTCGTGGCGACAACGAGGGCACGCTCCAGGGACCGGGCGCTGAACACGTCGACGGCTCCGGTGACGGTCACCACGTCACGTGGCCCGTCGTCGGCCGTGCCGGGACGACGGCCGGTGGTCACCGCGAAGTCGTGGGTTCGCCTGGGGACGGTGGTTGCGGGGCGTCCGACCGCCGAGGCCAGGTTGGCGGTCCGCAGGAGCCGGAGGGTGAACGTGACCGTGGTGCCATGGTCGTCGGCTCCGTGGACGACCTGCAGGGAGTCGACCAGGGTGCGGGTCGTCGACAGGCCGCGTCCCCCGTACGTCGAGCTCTCGTCCGGCTCGCGCCACCGGCCGTCATCGGCGACCCGCACGGTCAGCACGCCGTCCTCGCCGAGCCGCGCGTGCACCCGAAGGCCGCCCGCCGCGGGTGACCCCTCGGCGTACGCGTGGAGGACGACGTTGGTGACCAGCTCTCCCACCGCGTGCTGGACGACCAGGCCCGACGCGAGGTCCAGGTGCAGCGGGGTCAGCCACGCCTCGACCCTCTCGCGGGCGACGCGGACGGAGTCCTCGACGGCCGGCAGGCGCAGCAGCAGGTCGTCGCGCGGCGTCTCGAGCAGGCGCGCCGAGAGCACCGTGACGTCGTCGCGGATCCCGGTGGCGCGCGACAGCTGCTCGGTGGTCGTGGACGAGACGAGCTCGGCGATCGGGACCCCGGCCGGGTTCGGCGCGTGCCCGGTGAACGCCTCGAAGGCCACGCGCGCGAGGTCGGCGGCCGCCCTGGCGGGGGCGACGCCGGGACGCTCGAGGATGCCGTCGGTGTAGATGACCAGCAGGTCACCGCGGGCCAGGCTGGCGGTGTGCGCCTCGAAGGTGTCGCCGTACCCGAGTACTCCCGCGCCGCTCGAGTCGAGGAACCTCGGGCCATCGGGGGACACCAGCAGGGGTGGCGGGTGACCGGCCGTGACGTAGGAGAGCCCGCCGGTCGCGGGGTCGAGGACCGCCAGGCACACCGTGGTCGCGCGCGCCTCCGGCAGCCGCCGGGCGAAGCGGTCGAGCTCGGTCAGGGCCGACTCCGGATCGGAGTCGCGCAGCAGCAACGTCACGAGGGCCGAGCGGAGCTGCCCCATCACGGCCGACGCCTCGATGCCGTGGCCGACCACGTCACCGGCGATCAGGGCCACCCGTCCGTCCTGCAGGGCCACCGCGTCGAACCAGTCGCCACCAGCGGCGGCCCCCTCTTCGGCGAGGATGTAGGACCCGCCGATGTCGACCTGCGGCAGCACGGGCAGCCCGGGAGGCAGCATCGCGTCCTGGATGGCCAGCACGGTCTCTTGGGCGTCCGCCAGCTCGCTGGCCGCACGTTTCTGCTGCTCCACGGCCTCGTCCCGGGCGCGCACCAACGCGGTCACGTCGGTGCCGCGACCGATGACGCCCACGATGCGCCCGTCGCCGCCGGTCCACGGTGAGACCCCGAAGTCCAGGAAGATCTCGGCCGGCTCCCCCGCGCCGCGGTCGACCACCAGTCGCCACTCGTGCCCGTCCTCGGCCTCTCCCGTGCGGAAGCAGCGCTCGTACAGGTCGAAGATCTGCTGGCCCTCCAGCTCGGCCCACGCGACGGTCAACGGCACCCCGATCAGGTCCTTGCCGGGCACCAGCCGACGCATGGCCTGGTTGACCCCGACGATGTGGAGGTCCTGGCCCCGGGCCACCAGCATCAGGTCGGGGTTCTGCTCGAACCCGGCCACCGCTGCCGAGACGTCGTTCTGCGGTGGATCAGCGGCCACGGCGCCCCGGTACCCGCAAACCGGCCCTTCGTCCCTGGAACGGCGGAGGTTTTGGACCCCGGCGCGCCTCGCGGTGTCACGGAGGCCGACCCGGATTATCTCGTGACACGATCCACCCCCAGGGGTGTCGCGGTCTTCAACACCCCGGGGTAACGTGCTTGTCAGGCACTTGGAGAAGCAGTGGTGCCTGCGGACTCGGTATCCGCGCTGAAGCCATCGGCCAATTCCCCGTCCAGGCTGCTGAAGACCACGGCAGACCCGCATCGATGCGAACAGGACTCGCCGTGGCTCCCACCTTCTCCGCTCCCCCCGTCTCGTCGTCTCGGAACCGCGCTCGCGAACGCGCCGACCGTGCCGAACGCACCCACCTGCTCCTGACTGAGATCGACGACGCGACCGACGCCGAGAAGGACCAGCTGATCGCGCAGCTCATCGACGTCAACATGCCGGTCGCGGAGTCCATCGCAGCGCGGTACCGCCGACGCGGGATTCCAGACGAGGATCTCGAACAGGTGGCCTACCTCGCGCTCGTCCGAGTCGCGCACAACTACGACCACGCCCGTGGACACGACTTCCTCTCCTACGCCGTCCCGTCGATCCGGGGCGAGGTACGCCGGTACTTCCGCGACCAGGGCTGGATGGTGCGGCCTCCCCGTGGCATCCAGGAGATGCAAGGGCGCATCGCCGCCGTCGAGTCCGAGCTCTCCACCAGGCTCGGCCATCCGCCGAGCGCGGACGAGCTGGCCGAGGAGTTCGACGAGCCGGTGTCTGACGTGGAGGAGGCGATGGCAGCCAACGGCTGCTTCACGCCGACCTCGCTCGACCAGGTGCCGTCGTCCGACACGTCGACGATCGCCGACCAGCTCGGCGAACCGGACACCGGCATCGACGCCGCCGAGGCACGTGTCGTCCTCACTCCCGTAGTGCGCCGGCTGACCGAGCGGGAGCGCAAGATCCTGGACATGCGCTTCTTCGCCCAGTGCACGCAGCAGGAGATCGCCGACGAGATCGGGGTCACCCAGATGCAGGTCTCACGCCTGCTCAGCTCGCTGCTACGACGACTGCGGACGGAGCTGGAGTCAGGGGCGGCGACACCCGCGGAGGATTCTCGGTAGCGGTTCCGGGTGGCCACACCTGGTCGCTCGGTGGCCGAACGATCCGCCGAACACACCCCTACGGGTGTGCCCTCGGAGGTTCCTCGCGACACGTGCTGACCTGGCGTTTCGCATCCGGGGGATCACCCCCATAATGAGCGCTGCGACCGAGCTCCAGAAGGCGGGCTCCCGGGTCGCATCCGGTCGACTATCTGGGAGCAATGGACATCGACTTCAACCGACTCCTCGCGGATGCAGCGCGGGAGTTGGCACAAGAGCCTTCGGCCGTCACCACCTTGGAACGCGTCGTCGAGCTGTGCACCGACGAGGTGCCGGGCTGTGACGACGCCAGCATCTCGGTGGCCGAGGACGGCGAGATCCGCACCGTTGCGGCGACCGACGATTCACTACTCGCCCTGGACCGGCTCCAGGTCATCCTCGGCGAGGGCCCGTGCCTCGAGGCGGTCCGGAGCCGTGAGGCAGTGGTCTCGAACGATCTGTTCGGTGACACGCGGTGGCCCGCCTGGAGTCCTCGCGTCGTCGAGGAGGCCGGGCTCCGGTCGCTGATGAGCTTCTGCCTCTACTCCAGCGGAGAGTCCGCCGGCACCCTCATCCTCTACTCGCGCAAGGACGACGGCTTCGACCCCGAGGACCTGCTCGAGGCGCAGGTGCTCGCGGCCCAGGCCGCGGTCGCGCTGGCCACGAACCTCAAGGAGCGACAGCTCCACCAGGCCCTGGAGACCCGCACCGTCATCGGTCAGGCGACCGGCATCCTGATCGAGCGGTTCGGCCTCACCCCCGACCAGGCGTTCGCCGTGATGAGGCGGGTCTCGCAGCACCACAACATCAAGCTCCACGTCCTCGCCGAGCACCTGGTGCAGACCGGCGTGCTGCTCGACCCCAGCCGGCCGGGGGAACCCCGCCGGCAGGCGGACGGCGTCGGAGGCGTCGATGGCTTCCCTGTCGACGGCGTACCTCACCGCTCGACACCGGCGGAGGACGTCACGCAGGGGTAGGGCGGCCCGCCGGCCGTGCGGTCTGCAGCCGACAGGCCTACCGCCACCCGCGTCACGCACCGTGGGCGCGGCTCGACTCCTGGTACCCGACGCAGTGGCGGGCATGTCCCCAGCACCGGACTCGAAGATCCGACGCACCACGTACGTCGGAACTTCGAGCTTGTCGTCACGGTGCGTGACGGGTCGCTCTCGACCCGGGCCCCTCTCGACCCGGGCCCCTCTCGGCCCGGGTCGCGACGATCACGGCGTCGCCTGCACCTCCGGGAGGATGTGCTCGCCGTAGAAGGAGATCATCTCTCGGTAGTGCGGGCCCATGTTCGCGACGTACAGCTCGTCGTATCCCGCGTCGCGGTACTTCGCCACCTGTTCGAGATGCGTCGCGGGGTCCGGGCCGGCGACCACTGACTCGCGCGTGGCCTCGAGGGTGACGAGCTGGCTGGCCTGCTCGAAGTGCTCCGGGGTCGGCAGCACCTGGGCGAGCTCCCCGGGGAGGCCGGCGTTCGACCAGAGCCGATGGGCGTGGCCCCACCCCTCCTCGGCGGTCGGCGCGAACGCCACCTTCGCGCCCGCGTGGGCGGGCTTGCCGCCTGAGCCGTCCTTGAACCGCCGCACGAGGTCGACGTCCGGGGCGGTGTTGATGTAGCCGTCGCCGATCCGGGCCGCGACGTCGACGGCCTTGGGGCCGAAGCCGGAGACGAAGATCTCGGGCGTCTGCTCGGGAAGGTTGTAGATGCGGGCGTGGTCGACCTGGAAGTGCTTGCCGTCCCAGGAGACGACGCGTCCGGTCCACAGCTCGCGGATCAGGGCGACGGCCTCCTCGAGGATCTCGAGCCGTCGCTCCACGGTCGGCCAGGGGCCGCCGAGGATGTGCTCGTTGAGGGCCTCGCCGCTCCCGACGCCCAGGGTGAAGCGGCCGCCGAGCAGCTCCCCGGCGGTGGCAGCCGCCTGGGCGATCACGGCCGGGTGGATGCGCACGGTGGGACAGGTGACCGCCGTGGTGACCGGGAGCGAGCAGACCTGGCTGATCGAGCCGATCACGCTCCAGACGAACGGGCTGTTGCCCTGCTCGTCGTTCCACGGGTGGTAGTGGTCGCTGATCCACAGCGCGTGGAAGCCCGCGTCCTCGGCGGCGGCGGCCTGCTCGAGCAGCTCCGCCGGCGCGTACTCCTCCGTGGACAGGAAGTAACCGATCCTCATGGTCCGGCCGTACCCGGGGCGTCGCCCACGCATGAGCCCCCACACGAGCCCCCACACGAGCCCCCACGCGTACGACGAGTCGGGGCGGGTACGGAGCGGGTGTCCGACCAAGGTGGCCGCAGGACCACGAGGAGGCACCGCAGATGCCGAGCAAGTCCGCGAACGTCAAGAACGAGAAGCAGTACGAGAAGCTCAAGGACAAGGGGATGTCCAAGGAGCGTGCGGCGCGCATCTCCAACAGCGAGGGCGCGTCCAGCCGCGGCGGCAAGAAGAGCGGCTCCGGCGGCAACAGCTCCCAGGGCGGCACCACCGCGCAGAAGAAGAAGGCAGGTCGCAAGGGCGGCAAGGCCGCGAGCAAGAAGAGCTGACGAGGGTGCGGCCGAACGTCCCGACCTGCTCGCCGGAGAGGGCGGCGGCCCCGCTCGGCCCACCGGAGTGAACGCGTCCCGCGTGCACGTCTCGGCGCGGACCGTCGAGCGAACCGCACGCCGCAGCACCACCTTCGACGCGTTGGTCCGAGCCGGGCTGGTGGGCTACGGTCTGCTCCACCTGGTGATCGGCGCGGCGACGGTCAGCCTGGTCGTGGGCCACGACCGGACCACCAGCCGGGGCGCGCTGGATCGCCTCGCCGCACAGACCTACGGCGTGCCTCTCCTGCTCGGTCTGGCGGCCGGCTTCGCCGTCCTGACGTTCTGGCAGACGATCGCGGCACTCGTCGGCTACCGGCATCTCTCCGGCCGCCGACGGCAGGTGATGCGCTTCGGCGCCGCCTGTCGGGTGGTCACCTACGGGTACCTCGCGTTCTCGACCGCCCACCTGGCGCTCGCCGGACGGAGCAGCGGCTCCTCACCTCGGCAGACGTCGGCGGGCCTGCTCGCCGAGCCGGTCGGCCGCGTGCTGCTCGGGGCCGGTGGCCTCGTGGCGGCCGGCGTCGGCATCGGGCTGGCGATCTTCGGCCTGCGTCGCGAGTTCGTCGACCAGCTGGACGAGGAGGCGCGCACCTCGTCGCGGCGGCTGCCGATCGTGCTCGTCGGTCAGGTGGGATACGTCGCGAAGGGCCTGGCCTTCCTGATCATCGGCGTCCTGATCTGCTGGGCGGCGGTCGGGGACAACCCCCGCAAGGCCGGCGGTCTGGACCAGTCGCTCGCACACCTGATCCAGGTTCCGCTCGGAGCCGTGGCGGTGGTCGCGATCGGCGCCGGGATCGCGTGCTTCGGCTTCTACCTCTTCGCGCGCGCCCGGCACCTGGCGCCGCGGACGCTCACCTCCTGAGCGCTCGTCGCGGCACCGGTCAGTCGCCGAGCAGACTTCCGAGGGGCCCGAGATCGAGGTTGAGGTCCTCCTGCGACAGCCCGAACCTGTCCCGCAGGTCGCGCATGGCGTCGGCCAGGTGCATGAGAGCGGTGCCCAGGGCCTCGACCTGATCGTCGCTCAGGCTCCCCTCGTCCAGCCGTCGCAGCGCCTGCTTCTCCATCAGCTGACGCACCAGCTCCACGATCGTGAGCACCAGCCGCATCAGGTCGCGCTGCACGGTCTCCGGGTCGGTCTCGAGCCGCTGGGGCAGGGTGCGGACGGTCGTCAACGGATCCTCGGTCATCTCTGCTCCTCCTCCCGCACTGTCCGGATCAGCGCCCGCAGCCGGATCTCCACGAGATCGACCCCGGCCAGCGAGATCAGCACGTCGCCCGACAGGACCACCCCGGTGCCGAGGAGCCGATCGAGCAGGTCCACCAGCGCGATCGGCTGCGTCTCACGCGACCCGGAGCGGCCCTCGGCCCGGGCGGAGAGCTGGGTCGCCGTCACTGCTCCTCCAGCATCGCGAAGGAGTACGGCGGCCACGGCCCTCGGGCGTCGATGAGCACCTCCCGGTAGTCGCCGGTGAGGTCGCCCAGCCGTGCGCTGAACGCGTCGGACAGATCCCGCGGCACGAGGTAGGCCGCGTTGTGGACCATCGTCCCGGAGTGGCCGGTGAGCCGTGGGTCCTGGGGTGGCAGTCGGCGGCTCGCCGCCGCGAGCCCCACCAACGACCGGTGCACCTGCTCGGCGACCTCGTCGGCGTCACGCCGCTCGGTCTGCTGGGCTGCCTGCTCCTCCTGGCGGCGCCGCAGGTACTCGGCCCCGGAGCTGGGCGGCTCCTCCGGCACGGGCTCCTCGTGGTCTCGGGTCAGGACCTTGACGCTCCACTCCTCGTGCCCCTCGACCCGGTCGAGCACGGCCGCGATCCGATCGTGCTGCTCGCCCAGGCGACGTCGTACTCCGTCGTCGTCGCGGAAGATCGTCGCCAGCCGCATCGGTGCGGTCGGCGCGACGGCGGCCGCCGCCTGCACGACCGCGTCGTGACCGCGGGCGGCCATCTCGAGCCAGTCGAGGCGCTCCAGGTTGCATCGCAGGCCCTCCTCGCCGAACTCGTCGAGGTCCACCGAGCTGACCAGTCCGACCAGCCCGTCGGACTCGACACCCTCCACGAGCCCGTCGCCGAGTCCCAGCAGTCCGTCGAGCTCGTCCACGTCGAGTCCGCGGCACACGGCGTACAGGTAGCGGCCCTGCTCAGCCACGGGACTCCAGCTCCTCGACCCGCTGGCGGAGCTCCTCGTTCTCCTCGGCGAGGCCGCGCTCCCGGACGGTGAGCATCGGGTCGTGCCGCCACCAGTCGATGCCCATCTCCTCGGCCTTGTCGACCGACACCACGAGCAGCCGGATCTTCACCGTCAGCAGCTCGATGTCCAGCAGGTTCACCCGGATGTCACCGGCGATGATGATGCCCTTGTCGAGGACCCGCTCCAGGATGTCGGCGAGGCTGGCCGGCTCGGGCCTGTTGGCGTACCCGGTCGGTGCGTAGGCGCCGCGCGACACCGGTGTGTCGTCCGTGCTCCGTTCGCTCATCTCACTCGCCTCACTGGTGTCAGTCGTCGTTCGGTGAGCCGCGGAGGTAGCGGCGTACCCGCCGGCACCCCTGCAGCTCGCCGTCGTCGTCCAACGTGACCTGGTACGTCCCCAGCACGTCGGTCGTGCTCGGGATTCGCTCGAGCTCGAGGACCTCGACGTCGACAGTCCAGCCGTCGTCGGTCCGCTCGAGACCCGTCACCGACTCGGCCGACTTGCCGGTGAGGCCGATCACGGCCTCGAACGCTGCGCCGGCGACGCGGTTCCCGAGGCCGCCGCGCCCGTCGGAGGAGCGCTCGCGTCGCGAGGGCGCCTCGGCCCTCGGGGCGGTCCGCCTCGAGGACGAGGTCTTCTCGGCGTTCGAGCTGTGGTCGTTCGAGTCGTTCGAGCTCTGGTCATTCGACTTCTGAGGGCTCTGCTTCCTCGCGGGCTTCTTGGTCGGGGACCTCTTCGATGTCGACCTCGTGGTCGGCGACCTCTTCGCCGTCGACTTCTGGGCCGTCGACTTCTGCGCCGTCGACTTCTGGGCCGACGACTTCTGGGCCGACGACTTCTTCGTCGAGGACTTCTTCGCCGACGTCGTGGCCGACGACTTCTTGGCCGACCTCGTGGCCGGCGACTTCTTGGCTGTGGAATCAGCCATGACGCTCCCTTCGGATCTGCCCGGCGACGATCAGGCGATCGATCAGCTGGTCCTCCCAGGCCGTCGCCTCCTCATCGGTGAGCTCGCCGGCCGCACGCAGCCGGTCCACCTCGTCGAGCTCGGCCCGGATCTTGGCGGGGTCGTAGAACTCGTCCTCGGCGCGTCGGCGGACCTGCTCGGCGACGGCGACGACGCCCCGCAGCGGTGCGACGGGGAGGGTCAACAGACCGGTGAGCAGTCCCATGGGGCCACCTCACGCGGTCCCGACGAAGTCATACGGCGCCAGCGGGCCGACCAGCCGCAGCTGCATCCGCCCGCTCGCCTGCTCGGCGAGCATCTCGAGAGTGTCCTCGAGCTCCTGCGAACGCTCGGTCTCGACCAAGAGTGCTGCGTCGAGGGCGGCCGAGGGTCCGGGTTCGCGACGTACGGCGTGGGCGGCCACCACGGGCGCCACCACCGTCAACAGATGATCGGCGTCCACCCGGGCGAGCCGCTCCCAGGTCTGTGAGACCAGCTCGCCGAGCCGGATGCGGTCGCCGACCCCGGCGTCCTCCGGGAGGTCGCGGGTGCGATCGCGCAGGCGGCGGATCTCGGGATCGCCGCGCACGATCTCGGCCAGGACGGTGTCCTCGACGTAGCTGGCCCGCACGTTGTACTGCACGCGCCCCTCCAGCTGTTCCAGCAGGTCGGTGAGCTCGTCCTCGCGGGGAGCCAGCACCTCGGCCACCACCTCGTGGTCGTCGCGCAGCACGTAGCCGAAGCGGATCGGCGCCACGGCACCGCCCGGCACCAGGGCCTCCATCACCGCGGAGTACGCCGTGAGGTCGGCCCGGCGACCGGGCGGACGGTCGAGCGCGATCTCGCCCACGACCGCCCCGATCTCGCCGTACGGCACCAGGGCGACGGGGTTCCCGTCGACGCCGACCAGCCCCTCGGGCAGGTCGCGCTCGGCCCGCACGACGGCGTACACGAACAAGCCGGTGCCGGGGCGGACGTCTGCGCTGCTCACCGTGAGCTACGCCGTCGGGACGACGACGAACTCTTGCGCGAGCGCCGCGGCCTCTCCTCTTCTTCCTCGTTCTCGTCCTCGTCGTCGTCGCCGCTCGACAGCGCCTTCTTCACACCCTTCACCGCGCCGCCGACCTTGCCTGCGGCCCCGCTCTGCTGCATGTCGTGGATGAAGTCGGGAAGCTCCCTGCCTCCACCGTGCTCGAGCAGGTCGAGCCGGTTGGTCGCCTCGGCGAACCGGAGATAGGTGTCGACGCTCGCGATCACGATCCTGGCGTCCACGGTCAGCAGCTCGATGCCGACCAGGGAAACCCGGACGTAGGCGTCGATGACGATCCCCTTGTCGAGGATGATCTCGACGACATCGGCGAGGCTGCTCGGGGCGGGCCGGTCGAGATAGCCGCTGCCACGGCTCTGGGCTTGCACGGTCATGCTGGATCTCCTTCTGAGTCAGGTCGGTCCGGCCTCAGCTGGCCCGGCGGCGGGAGCCGCGCTCCTCGTCCTCGGGCTCCTCCTCGTACTCCTCGTCTTCCTCGTCCTCGTAGTCGTCCTCGGGCTCGTCCTCGGGCTCGTCCTCGGGCTCGTCCTCGTACTCCTCGTCGGCCTCGTCCTCGGGCTCGTCGGCCTCGTCCTCGGGCTCGTCGTACTCGTCCTCGGGCTCGTCCTCCGGCTCCTCGTCCTCCGGCTCGTCCTCGTACTCCTCGTCGACCTCGTCCTCGGGCTCGTCGTACTCGTCTTCAGGCTCCTCGTCCTCCGACTCCTCGCCGCCCTCGTCCGGCTCGTCGCCCTCGTCCTCCTGGGCTTCGTCCTCCTCGGCCTGGGCCTCTTCCTCGTCGAGCACCTCGTCATGCGTCTTGACGACCTCGCCGTCCTCGATCACGCCGCGCCAGCCCTCGAGCTCCTCGGGCTCGAGGATGCTGCGGGTCATCACGTGGCGCTTGAAGTGCCGGAGCTCGGCGCGGGCTCGCCGGCCCTGGGCTCGCCAGAGGTTGCCGGTCTTCTCGAAGAGCCCCTGCGGGTAGTACTCGAGGACGACCATGATCCGGGTCAGGTTCGGCCCGATCTCATGGAAGGTGACCGCGCCGTCGACGTGGCCCTTCTCCCCCTTGGACCGCCACACGATGCGCTCGTTGGGGATCTGCTCGAGGATCGTCGCCTCCCAGGTGCGGTGCGACAGGAAGATCTGCGCCTTCCACTCGAGCTTGGTGTCCTCCTCCGCCTCGACGTTCTCCACCTTCTTCATGAACGACGGGAAGGCGTCGAACTCGGTCCAGGCGTTGTACGCCACGTCGATCGGGACGCCGACGTCGATGGTCTCCAGGATGTTGGTGGACTTCGTGGCCTTGGCGGACCCACCGCCCTTGGACCCACCGCCGGTGACGGCGTTCTTGACGCCCGAGCCGAGGCCCTTGAGGGCACCCTTCACCGGCGACTCGCCCTCCATCTTGGCCTCGGCGCCCTTGGCCACCGCCTGCCTGATCGGCCCGCCGTCGGCGATGTCCTCGAACCGGTCGGTGAGGCCCTTCACGCGGTCTCCCGCGCTGCTGATCGCCTTCTCGCCGGCGGCCTTGAGCAGACCGCTTCCGGCACTCTTCAGGCGATCCATCGGATCGGTCTTCGAAGCCATGACGTCACCTCCTGGAGCTCGTCGTCTTCTTGCCGGTACGGCGACCGGTCGACTTCTTGGCGGTCGACTTGCTGGCAGGGGCCTTCTTCGCCGCCTTCTTGGTGGTCTTCTTCGCGGTCCTGCCGGTGCTCTTCTTCGCCGCACCGGAGCTGCTCGAGCTCTTCCGCGTGCCCGAGGAGGAAGCGCTCGACTTCTTGGCGGCACTGCGGCCGGAGGAAGAGGACTTCTTGGCCGTGGACCCCGACTTCTTCGCCGCCTTCTTCGCGGTCTTCTTCGCCGTCGACCCGGACTTCTTCGCGGTGCGCGACGACGCCCGGCCGGTGCTCGACCCGCGTCGGGCGTCCGAGGACGCGGCGGCGGTGCGCGAACGGCGCCGGCGCGGCCGACGCTCCTCCTCGTGCTCCTCCGCGCCTTCCTCGTCCTCCTCGGCGTCCTCCTCGTCCTCCTCGTCCTCCGCGTCCTCGGCGTCCTCCTCGTCCTCGGCGTACTCGTCCTCGTAGTCGTCGTCGTCCTCGTCCTCACGGGCACCCGGCAGGGCCGTGAGCGACGCAGTGATGGACTCGAGTCGCGAGGAGGCCGTGGTCATCGCCGCGTCACGCGCAGCGTCGAGCAGGCGTCCGGTGACCTGTCCGCGGAGCTTGCGCAGCTCCGGGTTCGAGTCGACGAGCTTGTTCCCCTGCGCCAGCAGGGCCTGCGGGTTGGTGGCGATCCGCTGGCCGGCGAGCATTCCCCCGACGGTGATCGCGAGCCGCAGCTTCTTCATGCGCCCGAGCAAGTATCCCGCAGTCACACCCAGGGCGATCTTGGTGGTAGCTGACATGTCGGCTGCAAGCTGCCCTGGCCACCGGGGCCGGAGTGGGGCAGCTCCCTCCCTTCGGGCATGCCGTACCCACTCACACCCACCTCAACCCAGACGGGGTCGGTGAGCCCTTCCGCCCACTGCGTCCAGGACGGCGGTCCCGGTGGCGATGGCCGCGCTGGCGACGGCGGTACGACGATGGGCCGGCCAGTGAGCGGCCACCGGCACCATGCTGGCGGCATGGATCAGGTCGACCGCCGCGTCGAAGCCCCGGGTGCGCGGTCCGAGAGCCAGGTCGGCCACGGACTGCGCCACGAGCCTCGCGCCGAGAACACGGACGATTGCCCTGGTGTGGCCGTCGTCCCGGTCGAGGCCACCGATCACGGCCAGCAGCTGCGTCGGCACGGCGATGCACGCACCACCCAGCAGCACCCGGGCGACGGTCGCCGGTCTCACCGGCGTGCCGCACGCGCGGCCGCCGCGGCACCCGCGAGAAGGACCGCCCCACCGGCGGCGAGCAGGCCGTGGTGGTGCGACGCCCACATCTGCAGCGAACGCGGATGGGCCTGGTCGTCGAAACGCCCGTGCGCACCGAAGTCGTGACCCTCCGGCCCGTCCGCCGGCTCCCAGAGGTTCGCAGGCTGGTCGTCGGGTCGTGGGTCCTTCGTCTGCTGTGAGTCGAACCCGGTCCGAGCGAGATACCGGTCGAGGATCCCGGGCGCGACCTTCTGCGCCAGGAGAGTGCCGGCGGTCGAGCCGCCGACCCAGTACTCACGCCGGCGAGGGTGGTCGGCGGCGTACGCGACGGCACGCCCGGCGACCTCCGGCTGGTAGATGGGCGGCACCGGCTGCGCCCGGTGCGGCAGCCGCGAGAGCACCCACGAGAACTGCGGTGTGTTGACGCCCGGCATCTGCACCATCGTCACCTTCACCCGGCTCTTGTCGTGCAGGAGCTCGGTGCGCAGGGACTCGTGGAAGCCCTGCGTCGCGTGCTTGGAGCCGCAGTAGGCGCTCTGGAGGGGAATGCCGCGGTAGGCCAGCGCCGACCCGACCTGGACAATGGTCCCGCGATCGCGCGGCAGCATCCGCCGCAGCGCCGCCCGGGTGCCGTTGACGAAGCCGAGATAGGTGACGCGGGTGACCCGCTCGAACTCGTCGGGCTCGATGTCGACGAACCTCGCGAACACCGACGTGAAGGCGACGTTCACCCATACGTCGATCTCGCCGAGCTCCTCCTCGATCTGGGAGGCGGTCTTGTCCACCGCCTGCCAGTCCGACATGTCGACGGGATAGACACCCGCGCGTCCACCGAGTCGCTCCACGTCGGCGCGCGCGGCCTCCAGCCCCGCTTCGCCCCGGGCGAGCAGCGCCACCGTGTCGCCGCGCTCGGCGAACTGCTGGGCGCTCGCGCGGCCGATGCCCGCAGACGCTCCGGTCACGACGACGACGCGGTGCTCAGCTGACTTGGTCATGTGGTCTCCTGTGTTGTCAATGAGGGTGGTCGGTGGCAAGGACGGACGAGCTCTCGATCAGCACCGCGTGCACGAAGGCCTGCGGCAGGTTGCCGCGCAGCTGTCGCTGGACGACGTCGAACTCCTCGGTGAACAGGCCCGGTGGCCCGACGGCGCTCCGGTTGCGCTCGAACCACCGGACAGCGCCGTACTCGTCCCCCTGCTGGTGGGTGGCCATGGCCATGTGGAACCCGCACAGCAGGAAGGCGCCCTCGGCCTCGTTCAGCGGTCCGGGCTGGTGACGGAACCGGTAGACGTAGCCGTCGTTCGACAGCTCGTCGATCACGGCGCGCCAGGTGGCGATGCTGCGCGGGTCGTCGGCCGGTACGGCGCCACGGAGCGCCGGGAGCAGCAATGCGGCGTCGACGCTCGGGTCGTCCGGCGCCCGCTGCCACCGGCCCGACGGATGCAGGCAGTCGCGGTTGGTCTGGTCCACCAGCCGGTCCGCGAGCTGGAGCCACGAGGCGGCCCGGGACTGACGTTGTGCAGCCACGGCACGCAGGCCGGCCGCACACGTCAGCCGCGAGTGCGCCCAGCGTCTCGGCTCGAGCTCCCAGATCCCGGCATCCTCCTGGTCGCCCCGCTCCACGATGGCCTGCACCGCGATGTCGGCGGCCTTCCACCCGTCGGCGTCGAGGGCGTCGAGCCGGTCGGCGGCCGCGAACGTCAGCAGCGCCTCTCCGAGCGCGTCGAGCTGGAACTGGCGCCGCACCCGGTTGCCCAGCTGCACCTCGGGGGCGCCCGGATAGCCCGGGAGGTCGAGCTGCTGCTGGTCCGGCACAGGCTCGCCGTCGAGGGTGTATGCCGGCATCAGCCGCGAGCCGTCGGCGAGGAGCCGGTCGCGGACGAACGCGACCGCGGTCTCCAGCAGCTCGCCGCCCCCCGCGGTCGCGATCGCCTGGCCGGCGAAGCACTGGTCGCGGATCCAGGCGTACCGGTAGTCGTAGTCGCGGCCGGCCTCCGAGCGCTCGGGCAGTGACGTGGTGGCAGCCGCGACCATCGCACCGTCCGGGCTCGTGAGACCGCGCAGTACCGCCCAGGCGTGCTGGAAGTCGCGCGGCGACAGTGAGCTCCGGTCCTTGGGCACCGCGGTGTCCCACGACGCCTCGGTACGCCCCCACAGCTGCTGGGCGTCCGGCGCGTCGTCGTCGAACCGGTCGGTGGCGATCTCCAGCACCAGGTCGTGCCGGGTGTTCTCGGCGAGCTCGAGCTCGAAGCTGAGTGCTCCCTCGCGGGTCTTCCGGACGGCGACATCGCTGGGGACACCGGACCAGCGGAGGTGGAGCTTGCCGGTCCGGCCGGTCCACACCGACCCGCCGGCCTTCTCGAGCCGCATCCGGTCGGCGCCGAAGGACCCCCGACAGTCGAGCTGCACCCTGACCCTGCTCGAGCCGCGGACCGTCTCGGCTCGGCGCAGCAGCACCACCCGGTCGCGCCGCGGCGGGTAGACGAGCGCCTCGCGGGACTCGAGCACGTCGGGACCGGAGACCCAGCGGCTGCGCCAGATCAGCGTGCCGTCCTGGTAGCTGCCGCCCCAGACGAAGCGCTCGTCCGCCGGCTGCACGACGTACGCGCCCCGCCCGCCGAGGAGGTCGGAGAAGACGGCGTCATCGTGCCAGCGCGGTGCGCAGAGGAAGGCGACGTCGCCACGCGGGCCGACCAGCGCGCCGCGCTCGCCGTCGGCCAGGAGGGCGTACTGGCGCAGCGGCTCCGGATGCGTCGAGAGCGCCAGTTCGCTCACCGGTCACTCACCGTCGGACAGCCAGCGCCGGCGTACGTCGTGCTTGACCTCCTCCTCCGAGCGCTTGGTGGTCGGGTCGGGGAACTCGAACTCCGTCCCCTCGACCGCGTCCCGCAGCTGCGTGGTCGCCGACCCTCCGCCCTGCACGTCGTAGAAGAACCCGCCGTAGATCCCGGCGACGCCACCGATACCAAGCAGCACCAGACCCGCGATGGCCCAGGCCCACGAGGTGACGATGATCCCGACGCCGATCAGCGCCAGCCCGGCCACCATCACAACCAGACCGATCCAGGTCCATCTCGGACGCACGGTGTGCGTGTGGATCTTCTCCCTTCTCTGCTGGGACATTCCAGCTCCTTCCGACGCTTGGACCCACTCCGGCCATGCGGTACGGCGTCCCGGCTCGCGGACTGCGCGGCTCAGCTGTCGTCCTGGTTGTGCGGCAGGAACTCCTGGGCCTTGGTCTTGATGCCCTCCTTGATCACGCCCCACCGTGACGGGTCGCCCTTGATCAGTGCCTGCGCCATGTCGGTCATCTGCTCGAGGGTGGCGTGCGGCGGGATCGGCGGGATGTCCGGGTCGCAGTGGATGTCGAGCACGTACGGCTTGTCGGCGGACAGGGCGTCGCGCCAGGCGTCCTCGAGGTGCTCGGGGTCGGTGACGGTCTTCGCCCCAAGGCCGATCGAGGCCGCGAACTCGGCGTACGACGTGTCCGGCAGCGCCTGCGACTCCACGAACCTCGGGCTGCCGCCCATGGCCCGGAGCTCCCAGGTGACCTGGTTGAGGTCGTTGTTGTGCAGCACGGCGACCACCAGCCGGGGGTCCCGCCAGTCACGCCAGTAGCGGGCGATGGTGAGCAGCTCGGCGAGGCCGTTCATCTGCATCGCGCCGTCGCCCTCGAAGGCGATCGCCGGGCGGTCGGGGTGGGCGAACTTCGCACCGATCGCGTACGGCACCGCCGGCCCCATCGTCGCCAGGTTTCCGGACAGCGAGCCCCGCATCCCGCCGCGGAACCGGACGTTGCGGGCGTACCAGTTCGCGGCCGACCCGCTGTCCGCGGCGATGATGCAGTTCTCCGGAGCCTGCTTGGAGAACTCGTGGAAGATCCGCATCGGGTTGATCGGCTTGGCCGGCACGTGGGCCTCGGACTCCATCACCTCCCACCAGCGGGAGACCCCCTTCTCGATGTCCTCCTGCCAGCCGCGGTCCGGCTTGCGCTCCAGCAGCGGGATCAGCGCGGCGAGGGTGGAGCTCGCGTCGCCGACCAGGTTGACCTCGTAGGGGTAGCGCATCCCGATCAGGCTGCCGTCGATGTCGATCTGGACGGCGCGCGCCTGCCCGAGCTCCGGCATGAACTGCGTGTAGGGGAAGTTCGACCCGACGGTCAGCAGGGTGTCGCAGTTCATCATCATCTCGTAGCTCGGCTTGGTGCCGAGCAGGCCGATCGAGCCGGTGACGAACGGCAGCTCGTCGGAGAGCACGTCCTTCCCGAGCAGAGCCTTCGCGACGCCGGCGCCGAGCAGGTCGGCGACCTGCTCGATCTCCGAGCCCGCGCCGCGGGCGCCCTGGCCCACGAGCATGGCGACCTTCTTGCCCGCGTTGAGCAGCTCGGCCGCTTCCTCGAGGGCGTCCTGGTCCGGGGTGAGCCGCGGCCAGCCCATGGTGCCCAGGCTCGACGGGACCATCTTGAACTCGTGCGTGGGCGGCTCGTAGTCCAGCTCCTGCACGTCGTTGGGGATGATGATCGCCGTGGGCGCCCGCCGGCTCATCGAGATCCGGATGGCCCGGTCGAGCACGTTCGGGAGCTGCTCGGGCACGGTCACCATCTGCACGTACTCGCTGGCGACGTCCTTGAACAGGCTGATCAGGTCGACCTCCTGCTGGTAGTTGCCGCCCATCGCCGTGCGGTTGGTCTGGCCGACGATGGCGACGACCGGGACGTGGTCGAGCTTGGCGTCGTACAGGCCGTTGAGCAGGTGGATCGCGCCGGGGCCGGAGGTCGCCATGCAGATCGCCGGCATGTCGCCGAACTTGGCGAAGCCGACGGCCTCGAACGCCGCCATCTCCTCGTGGCGGGCCTGGATGAACCGCGGCTGGTCGTCGGCGCGCGAGAACGCGGCGAGCGTGCCGTTGATCCCGTCGCCCGGGTAGCCGAAGACCTGCTCCACCCCCCACTCGCGGAGTCGCTCGAGCAGGCGGTCGGCAACGGTGGTGCTCATCGTTTCTCTCCTCGGGTCGCGGACATCTGGTCGGAGTCGGTGTGGTCGGCGCGCTGCAGGTCGGCCAGGAGCTCGGCGAGGTGGCGGCCCTCGTGGCTCCCGCTGTCGAGGTCATGGATCTGCGTGCGGCAGGAGAAGCCGTCGGCGAGGGTGACGACGTCGGCGCCGGCCTCGCGCAGGCGTGGCAGCAGGGTCTGCTCGGCCAGCGCCTCGCTGACCTCCCCGTGCCCCGCGGTGAAGCCGAAGTTCCCGGCGAGGCCGCAGCACCCGGAGTCGAGGTGCTCGACGTCGACACCGACCTTCTCCAGCAGCTCCTGGTCGGCGTCCCAGCCCATGATCGCGTGCTGGTGGCAGTGCACCTGCGCGAGCGCCTTCACGTCGTACGACGCGCGAGGCGGCTCCCAGCCGTCGGTGTGCTGGGTGAGCAGCTCGGCCAGGGTGACCACGTGGTCCTTCAGCCGGTTGGCGTCCTGGTCGTTCGGGAACATCTCGTGCATGTCGGACCGGAAGACGGCGGTGCAGCTGGGCTCCAGACCCAGCACGAGACCGCCCTCCCGCACGTGCGGCGCCAGCCACTTGATGGTGCGTCGCAGCACGCGACGGGCGATGTTGAGCTGACCGGTCGAGATCCAGGTGAGTCCGCAGCAGAGCGGCTCGCTCGGGACTCGGACGTTCCAGCCGGCGTGCTCGAGCACCTCGACGGCGGCGCGGCCGATCTGAGGGTGGAAGGCGTTGGTGAACGTGTCCGGCCAGAGCAGCACGGTCCCGCGGCCGGGCGGACGGTCGGCGACTTCCGGACCGCGTCGGCTCCACCACTGCTGGAGGGTCTCGGGGGCGAACTGGGGGATCGGCCGGTCCTCGAGCCCGGCCGCCCAGGTGGCGAGCCGCGCGATCGGTCGGCGGCTGGTCAGCGCGTTGATCGCGCGGGCGGAGCCGGTCCGGGCGACGAGGTTGGCCGCTGCCGGGAGCCAGCCGAGGGCGTAGTCCGCGCGCGGACGGAGCCGGTGCCGGTAGTGCTGGGCCAGGAACTCCGCCTTGTACGTCGCCATGTCGACGTTCGCCGGGCAGTCGGTCTTGCAGCCCTTGCAGGCCAGGCAGAGGTCGAGCGCGTCCTTGACCGCCTCGGACCGCCACCCGTCCTTGATCGCGCCGTCGGGATGGCCGTCGAGCATCTCGAACAGCAGCCGCGCCCGGCCCCGGGTCGAGTGCTCCTCCTCGCCGGTGACCTGGTACGACGGGCACATCACCGTGCCGCCGTCGTTCTCGTGCTTGCGGCACTTGCCGACGCCGACGCACCGGTTCGCCGCCTGGTGGAAGTTGTGGCCGTCCTCCGGGAAGGCGAAGTAGAGACCGGGCGTCTCCTTCGGCGCCCAGTGACCCCCCAGCCGGAGGTGCCGGTCCAAGGGTGCGGGGTGCACGACCTTGCCGGGGTTCATCCGGTCCTGCGGGTCGAACAGCGCCTTGACGTCCTCGAAAAGCCCGACGACCTCCTCGCCGAACATCCGGGTGAGCAGCTCGCCACGGGTCTGGCCGTCGCCGTGCTCACCCGACAGCGACCCGCCGTACGACGCGACCAGGTCGGCCGCCCGCTCGAGGAAGCGGCGGTACTGCGCGACTCCCTCGGTGGTGAACAGGTCGAAGGGGATGCGGGTGTGCACGCAGCCCTGGCCGAAGTGCCCATACAGGCTGGGGCCGTAGTCGGAGGCGTAGCCGAACTCCTCGTACAGCTTGCGCAGGTCGCGCAGGTAGTCGCCGAGCCGGTCGATCGGGACGGCCGAGTCCTCCCAGCCCTCCCAGGTGTCGGGGCGGTGGGGCACGTGCGCGGTGGCCCCGAGGCCGGCCTCGCGGACCTCCCACAGCTCGTCCTCGCGCTCGGGCTCGTCCATGAAGGCGACCTGGGGGTCGTGCTCGGACTCCCCCAGCGCCTCCAGCATCTTGTGGGCTCGCGCGTCCGACTCCTCCACGGTGTCGCCGCCGAACTGCACCAGCAGGAAGCCGGTCCCCTCGGGCAGCTCCTCGAGGGCCTGCTTGTTCATCCCCTTGAGCTGCTCGTCGCGGATCAGGTAGTGGTCGACGCCCTCGAGCGCGATCGGGTCGTGCTCGACGATGGCCGGCACCGCGTCGGCCGCCTTCGGGGTGTCCTCGAAGCCGAGCACGACCAGGGTGCGCGCCTTCACGACCGGGACGAGCTCGAGCTCGGCGCGGAGCACGGTCACGAGGGTCGACTCGCTGCCGACCAGGAAGCCGGCCAGGTCGAAGCCCTGCTCGGGCAGCAGCGAGTCGAGGTTGTAGCCGGACACGCGGCGCGGGATGTCGGGGTAGTGCTTGCGGATCAGGTCGGCGTGCTCGTCGCGCATGCGTCGTAGCGATCGGTAGATCTGGGACCTGCGGTCTCCCATCCGCTCGACCACGGCGTACTCCCGGTCGTCGGTACGTTGCGCGGTGAACCGGGTGCCGTCGTACAGGAGCACGTCCAGCGACACGATGTTGTCGACGACCTTGCCGGTGCGCTGCGCGGTCGCCCCGCAGGAGTTGTTGCCGATCATCCCGCCGAGCGTGCAGTTCTGGTGGGTGGCCGGCTCGGGACCGAAGCGCAGCCCGGTCGGCTCGAGCTGCTGGTTGAGCACGTCGAGGACGATGCCGGGCTCGACGACGCAGCGACGGTTCTCCTCGTCGACGGAGACCAGGTGGTGGCAGTACTTGGTGAAGTCGAGGACGACCGCCTCGTTGGTGCACTGGCCCGCGAGGCTGGTGCCGCCACCGCGGTTCACGATGGGCAGGTCGTGCTCACGACAGACGGCGACCGCCTCGGCGGCCGCCTCGATGGTGCGGGGCACCACCACCCCGATGGGCACCTGCCGGAAGTTCGAGGCGTCGGTCGAGTACGCCGCTCGGGAACCGTCGTCGAAGCGCACCTCGCCGTCGACACGGTCGCGCAGTGCCGCGATGGCGCGGTGCAGAGTCGCTTTCGCATCCGGCGACTCGATGACGGTCTGGGCCATAGCTCTCCTCCGTCCGACCAGGTACCCGAACACTCGCGTCGTACCCGCGTCACCGGGGTGCATGCGAGACCGCATGTAACGTTGTCGCGTGGACGCGCCGAGCCCCGGGAGGGACGAGCTGGCCGACTCGCTGCTCGCGGCCGCCCGCGCCCTGATGGCGATGGCGATCCGGACGATCGGTCAGGGCGCCGTCCCGCTGACCGAGGTGCAGCACCGGGTGCTGCTCCTGCTCGAGGCCGCCGGGACCCTCTCGGTGAACCAGGTCGCGGAGCGCCTGGGGGTCGACCAGTCCAACGCGAGCCGGCACTGCACCCGGCTGGCCGAGCTGGGACTGGTGCAGCGCACGCCGGCCGCCCGTGACCGGAGGGCGGTGGACCTGCGCCTCACCGAGGCGGGTCACGGCCAGGTGCTCGAGGTCCGCAGCGCGCGCCGGCGGTGGGCCGCCGACGTGCTCGCCCGGCTGTCCGACGAGGAGGCACGGGCCGCGGTCCGAGGGCTCGAGATGTTCGCCACGGCGGCGGAGGAGACGGACAAAGAGTCTCAGGTCGAGAGCCGGCGGAGCTTCTCGCGCGCCCGGCCCAGCGACTGACCCCGCGGCAGGTCGGCCCACCGGTCGCCGCCGCGCGACAGCCGGCGGCCGATCGTGCGGACCGTGTGCTGGTCCGGCTCGATCCGGCCGAGCTCGCCCCAGGTGATGGGGGTGGAGACCGGCGCGCCGGGCCGGGCGCGCACGGCGTACGGCGGGACGGCGGTCTGGCCGTACCCGTTGCGCTGCACGTCGACCAGGACCCGGTCGCCGCGCTTGCTCTTGCGCGCCTCGAGCGTCAGCAGGTCGGGCTCGCGGTCGACGAGGACGCGCGCGGCGTCCCGGGCGAAGTCCCGCACCTCGTCGAAGCCCCACTCCTGAGGGAGCGGGACCATCACGTGGTAGCCCCGGGAGCCCGTCGTCTTCACGACGCTGACGAGCCCGAGGTCGTCCAGGAGCTCGCCCACCAGCCGGGTGGCACGGCGTACCGCGGGGAGACCGGGCACCGACGGGTCGAGGTCGTACACGAGATGGTCGGGACGGTCGAGGTCGTCGGCCCGGCTCAGCCAGGTGTGCGGGGTGATGCACGCCTGCTGGGCGAGGTAGACCAGTGAGCGGGCGTCGTCGACGACGACCTGCCTCTGCCGGCCATCCGACGTGTTCACCTCGACCGTGCGGACGAAGTCCGGGAAGTGTGACGGCACCTTCTTCTCGTAGAACGACGATCCGGTGATGCCGTCCGGGAACCGCTGCATGTTGACCGGCCGGCCCTCCAGGTGCGGCAGCATCGCCTCCACGACCGACTCGTAGTAGCGCGCCAGGTCCAGCTTGGTGACCGCGGGCCCGGACTCGGACGCGGGGAACAGCTCCTTGCCGGGCTTGGAGATCTCGACCCCCGCGACCTCGGTGTGCTCGCTCATCGTCGGTTCACCTGGCCTCCCTCACCACGTCGTCGGCGTCCTTGTCGGTGCGCAGGCCGAGATAGCGCGGGTGGCGCAGCTGGCCGCCCGAGGTCCACTCGGTGAAGGCGACCTCCGCCACGAGATCCGGCCGCGCCCAGTGCACCCCCTTCGTCGGCATCTTCCCGCGGGTGCACGGCGACTCCCCGACCTCGAGCGCGGAAAGCCGTCGGTGCAGGTCGCGGAGCACGCTCTCGGAGAAGCCGGTGCCCACCTTGCCGGCGTACACCAGCTCGTCCCGGCCACCGGATCGGTCGTGATAGCCGAGCAGCAGCGCGCCCAGCGACACGCGGGATCCCTCGGGGTCGGTCCAGCCCACGACGACCAGCTCCTGCCCGGCCTCGCACTTGAACTTCAGCCAGGCGTCGGTGCGTCCGCTGCGGTACGTCGCATAGGCGCGCTTGGCGATCAGGCCCTCCCAGCCCCGCCGGCAGATGTCGGCGAACCACTCCTCGTCCCCGCTGACCCGGTGCGGCGTCGAGCGCAGCGGCGATGCCCAGCGGATCAACGTGCGCAGCCGGCGCTTGCGCTCCAGGAGGGGGCGGTCGCGGAGGTCGGTGCCCTCGATCTCGAGCACGTCGAACACGTAGAACCAGACCGGCACTCCCGAGCGTCGAGCCCGCTCGGCGTTCGAGACGTGGATGCGCGGCTGGAGGCGGGCGAAGCTGGTCCGCGACCCCTCGAAGGCGACCACCTCGCCGTCGACCACGAAGTCCTGGGCGGCTTGGCGGGCGAGCGCCTCGGCGACCTCGGGGAAGGCGACCGTCACGTCGCGACCCGAGCGCGAGTACAGCCGGCACCCCGCGGAGTTCCGCACCGCGAGCACCCGTTGCCCGTCCAGCTTGCGCTCGTAGATCCAGCCCGGCTCCCAGAAGCGGTCGTGGCGCAGGGTCGCCAGGGCCGGTTCCGGGACGCGCGCCATCACTCTCCCTCGTGGAGGTTCCGGGCCCTCGGTAACCGACTCGCCGTCCGCCCATGCGCGAGCCGCCGATGCAGGGGCGGCGCCGATGTGGGTACGGGACGTGATGACCTGGTACGCGATCCTGGTCCTGGTCCTGGTCCTCGTCGGGATCATCATGGTGGCGGCCGCGTTCCTGGACCGCCGCCGAGCGCGCGAGATCCAGCGCGACCCGGGACGGCCCCTCGAGCACCGACGCCCCCGCGACTGACGTGCCCGAGCTTCCCGACGTCGAGGTCTATCGACGCCGGCTGGTCGACGCGACCCGCCGCCGCCGTGTCGACGGCGTCACCGTCCACGACACCCAGGTGCTGCGTGGGGTCGGGCGACGCCGCCTCGACAGCGCGCTGTCCGGCGCACGGTTCGTGAGGACGCGACGCCGCGGCAAGACCCTGTACGCCGTCACGTCACACGGGCCGCACCTGCGCCTGCACTTCGGGATGACCGGCGACCTGGTCGTCCGGGACGACGACGAGGAGGTGCCCGCGCACACCCGGGTCGCCCTCCGGCTGTCCGGCGGACGACGGCTGTTGTTCGTGGACCAGCGCAGGTTCGGCCAGGTCGGGGTCGTCGACGACGTGGACGACGACATCGCGGCGCACGACCTCGGCCCCGACGCGCTCGACCTCGACCCGGCCGCGCTCGGCGAGCTCCTGCACGGCAGCAGCGCCGGGCTCAAGGCACTCCTCGTCGACCAGTCCCAGGTCGCCGGGCTCGGCAACATCTACACCGACGAGGTGCTCTTCCACGCCCGCCTCGACCCTCGGAGCCCGGCCGCCGACGTCGGGAACGCCGGCGTACGACGGCTCCACCGGCAGCTGCACCGGGTCCTTGACCGGGCGGTGGCAGCCGGGGCGGATCCTCGCTCGATGCCGCGCGGGTGGCTGATCCACCGGCGTACCGAGGACGCGGAGTGCCCGCGCGGCAACGGCCCCATCCGCTCCTTCCCGGTCGGCGGTCGGCGCGGCTACTGGTGCCCGGCCTGCCAGGACGGCCGGGGTTGATCCGGGCTCACGCATCGCGCCCCCGGCCGTGGGGTACCGCGACGTGGTGACCAGGGAAACCCGATCCACCGGCAAGATCGAGATCTCGCCGACCGTCACGGTCGAGGACCACGACGAACTCTCGCGGGTCTACACCCCGGGTGTCGCCGAGGCGGTCGAGCGCGCCGCAGCCGACCGTTCCGCACTGCCGCGCGTCACCGGGATCGGCAACCGGATCCTGATCGTCACCGACGGCTCGGCCATCCTCGGCCTGGGGGACGTAGGGCCCCAGGCCGGCCTTCCGGTGATGGAGGGCAAGTCGGTGCTCTTCAAGACGCTGGCCGGGATCGACGCCTGGCCGCTCCCGGTGCGCAGCAGGAACGTCGACGACCTGGTCCGGACGATCGCCGACGTCTCCGTCGGTGTCGGCGGGATCAACCTCGAGGACGTCGCCGCCCCGCGCTGCTTCGAGCTCACCCGGCGCCTCCGGGACGAGCTCGACATCCCGGTCTTCCACGACGACCAGCACGGCACGGCGATCGTGGTCCTGGCCGCGCTCTCCAACGCGTTGCGCGTCGTCGGCAAGGACCTCGCGGACGTGTCGGTCGTGGTGTCGGGCGCGGGTGCCGCGGGCAGTGCCGTGAGCCGGCTGCTGCTGGACCGCGGCGTACGCCGGCTCGTGGTCTGTGACAGCTCGGGTGCCTTGCACACCGGTCGTGACCTCGACGGGGAGAAGGCGTGGCTCGCCGAGCACACCAACCCCGACGGCGTCACCGGCGACCTCGCCGCCTGCTTGGAGAAGGCCGACGTCCTGGTCGGAGTCAGCGCACCCGGGATCGTCGACGAGGACATGCTGCGGTCGATGAACGACGCCGCGGTGGTCTTCGGGCTCGCCAACCCCGACCCCGAGTTCGATCCCGAGGTGGCCCGCGAGCATGCGGCGGTGATCGCGACCGGGCGCAGTGACCTGCCGAACCAGATCAACAACGTGCTCGCCTTCCCCGGAGTCTTCCGGGGGCTCCTGGACTCGCCCGTGCGTGCCGTGGACTCCGTGGTCATGTCCGCCGCGGCCGAGGCGATCGCCTCCCTGGTCGACGCACCCGGGCCCGAGGCGATCGTGCCCGACGTGTTCGACGAGCGTCTGGTGGACGCGGTGGCCGACGCCGTCGGGGCCACAGCCATCGGGCTCAGCGAAGAGACCCGAGAGCGTGGATAGTGCCGGTGATCCTTGTCCGGCGTGGTCTTCGGGTTAGCGGCGGGCGATATCGGATACCGAGGGATCATCGCTGCTGCGACCCGGCCGGACGCCGCCCTGAGGCCCCGAGACCAGGGCGGCGACCGGTCCGCGGTCGAGAGGATGGAACAGATGACACTGGACGTGCGAAGCCTCCGGGAGTGGGTGGTCGATCTCTTCGGCCGCGGCCGGCTCTCGGGTGGCGGCCCGCTCGGCGACCCGCGCCCGGACATCGACATGACTGCGCCGCCGGCCCCGGAGACGGACCGCGTGGTCTCCCCCGACGGCATCATCACCGACAACCAGCCCGGGCGGCACAAGGCGTAAGCACCACCGCGACCGGTGCGTCGCCGGCTGGCCCCCACCGGTGGTGGGGCGCCGAGGTACTGCGTGGGCTTGTCGGGATCTTGCGGTGGGTGGTGGGTTGCGGTCTTGTGGCTTCAGAGAGGGGCAGCCGGTTTCTCCCCTTCCGCCGTTGCCGGCTTCCGGTTTGCACGGCGTATCCGGTCCGGCACGTTTGGGCTACTACCGAACGACCCTCGAAGAACCGGCCTAGACAATTTCTCAGACCTTTTCCGGAAAGCGGCCGATAACCCTGTGGACAAGCGGG
>NZ_DASXWU010000050.1:0-39506 GCF_036503465.1 Nocardioides sp. | reverse complement strand
CAAGTCGGCGGTGTACTTCGTGGCCACCCTCCTGCTCCGCGCCGAGGGCGCCGGGCCGACCGTGATCGTGTCGCCGCTGCTGGCGCTGATGCGCAACCAGATCGCCGCCGCCCAGCGCGCCGGTATCCGCGCGGTCACCATCAACTCGACCAACATCGAGCAGTGGGAGGAGATCCAGACCTCGGTCCGAGCCGGTGAGGTCGACGTCCTCCTGGTCAGTCCCGAGCGGCTCAACAACCCCGGCTTCCGCGACGAGGTGCTGCCCCGTCTGGCCGCGACGTGTGGGCTGCTGGTCGTCGACGAGGCCCACTGCATCTCCGACTGGGGCCACGACTTCCGCCCCGACTACCGCCGCATCCGCACGCTGCTCGCCGAGCTGCCGCCCGGCATCCCGGTGCTGGCGACCACGGCCACCGCGAACGCGCGGGTGAGTGCCGACGTCGCCGAGCAGCTTGCTGGCGCCGACGCGCAGAGCGAGACGCTCGTGCTGCGGGGCTCCCTCGACCGCGAGTCGCTCCGGCTCGGTGTGGTGCGGCTGCCGATCCCCGAGCAGCGGCTGGCCTGGCTCGCCGATCACCTCGCCGAGCAGCCCGGCTCCGGCATCGTCTACTGCCTGACCGTCGCGGCGACACAGCAGGTCGCCGACTACCTGCGTTCCCGCGGGCACGACGTCGCGGCGTACTCCGGTCAGACCGAGCCGACCGAGCGGCTCGAGCTCGAGGACGCCCTCGCATCCGGTCGGATCAAGGCGTTGGTGGCGACCAGCGCGCTCGGCATGGGCTTCGACGCGACGCTCGGGTTCGTGGTCAACCTCGGCGCCCCGCAGTCGCCGGTTGCCTACTACCAACAGGTCGGTCGCGCCGGCCGCGGCACCGACAACGCCTCGGTCGTGCTCCTGCCGCAGCAGGAGGACACCGACATCTGGGCCTACTTCGCCTCCCTGGCCTTCCCGCGGGAGGAGCAGGTGCGCCACACGCTGCGGGTCCTCGCCGAGGAGGGCGTCGCGAGCGTCGGCACCCTCGAGACCCGGGTCGACCTCGGCCGGAGCCGGCTGGAGCAGATGCTGAAGGTGCTCGACGTCGACGGCGCCGTACGCCGGGTCCGCGGCGGCTGGGAGGCCACCGGACGCGAGTGGAGCTACGACGCCGAGCGGTACGAACGGGTGACCGAGGCGCGCAAGGGTGAGCAGCGGGCGATGCTCGACTACCTCGACACCGACCGCTGCCGCATGTGGTTCCTGCGCGACCAGCTCGACGACCCGGACGTCGGGGAGACGACCCGGTGCGGGCGCTGCGACAACTGCGGCGGGCTGGAGCTGCCCACCGCCGTTTCCGACGACGCCGTCCACGAGGCGCGCAGCCGAATCGAGCGCCCGGGTGTCGTGGTCGAGCCGCGGGTGATGTGGCCTTCCGCGCTGTCCAACGTCGGGCTCGACCTCCACGGCCGCATCCGTGAGGGAGCGGAGCCCGGTCGGGCCGTGGCCCGGCTCACCGACCTCGGCCACGGCCAGGCGCTGCGCCGGCTGTTCGCCGAGCCGCCGGCCGACCAACGCGTCCCCGACGGCCTCGTCCACGCCGTGATCGAGGTGCTGAACGACTGGCGCCCGCGCGTCGACGGCATCGTCGTGGTCGGCTCCGCGAGCCGCCCGACCCTGACGTCCGACCTGGCCGAGGGACTCTCCCGGTACCTGAAGAAGCCCCTGGTCGGGCGTTGGGCGATCGCCGACCCGACCGTCGAGCCCGGACGCGGTGCGATGAACTCGGCCCAGCGGGTGGCCGCGGTGACGCGGCGCTTCCGCCTCGACGCGGAGGTCCCGGCGGGCCCGGTGCTGTTGGTCGACGACCAGGTCGTCACCGGCTGGACGCTGACCATCGCCGCCCACGCGCTCCGGGAGGCCGGCGCCACCGAGGTGCTGCCGCTGGTCCTGGCGGCCCGCTCCTGACGCGGCACACCTCGATCCCCATCGGACAGCCTCATCACCGGCCTTCATCGGTCACGGCCGGCAGTTCAGGGTGCCCCCTAGGGTGTGCGCATGCAGAGCGAGCTCTTCGACCGGTCCAACCTCGAGATCGCGGACCAGCAGCAGCGGTTCGCCCTCCAGAACAGCCAGATGCTCCGGGTCTCGCTCGGGCCCGACGTGCTCGCCACCAAGGGTGCGATGGTCGCGTTCCAGGGCTCGGTCGAGTTCCACCACGAGAAGGCCGGCAGCATGGGCAAGCTGCTGAAGAAGATGGTCACCTCCGAGGACAACCCCTTGATGCGGGTCACCGGCCAGGGCGAGGTGTTCTTCGCCAGCCGGGCCGGCTTCGTCAACCTCGTCCAGCTCACCGGCGACGCGATCAGCGTCAACGGCCGCAACCTGCTCGCTTTCGACGCCTCCCTCGAGTGGGACATCCACCGCACCAAGGGCGCCGGGATGCTCGCCGGCGGTCTTTTCAACACCACGGTCAGCGGCCAGGGCATGGTCGCGCTGCACACGATCGGCAAGCCGGTGGTGCTCGACTGCTCCCAGCAGCCGACGTACGTCGACACCCAGGCCTGCGTCGCCTGGTCGGCCAACCTGACCCCGAGCATGGTCTCGAGCATGAAGTTCAAGTCGATGCTGCGCGGCGGCTCCGGCGAGGCCTTCCAGTACGCCTTCTCCGGCCCGGGCTTCGTCGTCGTCCAGGCCGACGAGTGGGAGCAAACTCCGTCGAACTCCTCCGGCGGCCCGGGCGGACTGATCGGCGACCTGCTCAGCTGAGGGTCGGCACGTGCAAGGAGCGGTGAGCCGGGACCGGTTTCGGAGGTGCCGAACGGTCCTGGCTCACCGCCCCTGAGTCAGCGGGTGAGGCTCATTCCTCTCCGCGGATGAACGCCTCGACGCGGGCGCGGCCCTCGTCGTCGGGCAGCTGCACCGGCGGGCTCTTCATCAGGTACGACGATGCGGAGATGATCGGGCCGCCGAGACCTCGGTCCTTGGCGATCTTTGCGGCGCGGAGCGCGTCGATGATGATGCCGGCGGAGTTCGGTGAGTCCCAGACCTCGAGCTTGTACTCCATGTTCAGCGGGACGTCGCCGAAGGCGCGGCCCTCGAGGCGGACGTAGGCCCACTTGCGGTCGTCGAGCCACTGGACGTAGTCGGACGGGCCGATGTGGACGTTGCGGTCCTGGATCTTGCCGCCGAGCGGACCGTGCAGGTTGGAGGTCACCGACTGCGTCTTGGAGATCTTCTTGGACTCCAGGCGCTCGCGCTCGAGCATGTTCTTGAAGTCCATGTTGCCGCCGACGTTGAGCTGGTAGGTGCGGTCGAGCACGACCCCGCGGTCCTCGAACAGCTTGGCGATCACGCGGTGGGTGATCGTCGCGCCGACCTGGCTCTTGATGTCGTCACCGACGATCGGGACGCCGGCGTCCTCGAACTTCTTGGCCCACTCGGGGTCGGAGGCGATGAACACGGGGAGCGCGTTGACGAAAGCGACGCCGGCGTCGATGGCGCACTGGGCGTAGAACTTGTCCGCCTGCTCCGAGCCCACCGGCAGGTAGGACACCAGTACGTCGGCCCCCGTGTCCTTGAGCACCTGGACGACGTCGACCGGCTCGGTGTCGGACTCCTCGATGGTCTCCTGGTAGTACTTCCCGAGGCCGTCGAGGGTGTGGCCGCGCTGGACGATGACACCGGTCGGGGGCACGTCGCAGATGCGGACCGTGTTGTTCTCCGAGGCCTGGGTCGCGTCCGCGAGGTCGAAGCCGACCTTCTTGGCGTCGACGTCGAAGGCCGCGACGAACTCGACGTCGGAGACGTGGTAGTCACCGAACGTCACGTGCATCAGGCCGGGCACCGAGCCCGCGGGGTCGGCGTCCTTGTAGTACTCGACGCCCTGGATCAGGGACGTCGCGCAGTTGCCGACGCCCACGATTGCTACTCGTACCGAACCCATGAGGGTCTGTTCCTTCCTAGCGGGTGTTTCCGGTCGTCGCGTCGGCCGGGGGGGCCGCGCTGATGGTGGTGTCGCTCTGGTCCTGGTCCGGGCGGGTCGCCGCGGGGGTCTGCTCGGCGGATCTGTCGCTCGAGCGCTCGGCGTTGATGAGGTCGGTCAGCCACTTGACCTCACGCTCGACGGACTCGATGGAGTGGCGGCGCAGCTCGGAGAGATAGCGGTCGTCCCCGGAGCCGCCGCGACCGGAGTGCTGGGCGCGGTCGAGACGCTCCTGGAGCCGGGACAGCCGTCCCTCGAGGATGCGCAGCCGGACGTCGGCGTCGGTGCGGGAGAAGAACGCGAACCTCGTGTTGAAGGAGTCGTCCTCCCACGCGGACGGACCGGTGTCGGTGATCTGCTCGCCGAAGTGCTGCCGGCCGGCAGGCGTGATCTGGTAGACGATCCGCTGCCGTCGGGAGACTCCCGGCGACGTCGCGGTGACCTCGGTGATCCAGCCCGCGCGCAGCAACCGCTTCAGAGCGGGGTAGAGCGAGCCGTAGGACAGCAGCCGACCCCAGCCGAGCAGGAGGTTGAGCCGCTTGCGCAGCTCGTAGCCGTGCAGGGGGGACTCGTGGAGCAGGCCGAGCACGGCCAGCTCGAGCGAGGCCGCCTTGCGCGCCATCTCCGCCTCCCTCCAGAGTTCGGGTCGGACCATCGGCCACGTGGGCCACGGGGTACGCCGTACGGCATCCTGAGTGCGCGGATGTGTCGCGGCGTTCTATCGACTCAACGTATCAGCACGATATATCACGGGACAAGGGAGCGTCGTTTCGGTCCGGTTCGGTCGCGCCCCGTACCCTCGACTCCGACGGTGTGGCCCGGTGCGGCTCGGTGCGGCTCGGTCCGCTCTTCCCGCAGGCGGCCTGAGCCCCGTCGCCGTCGCTGTGCACCGCGCCCCCGGGGCACCGCGATGCAGCCCCGATGTACCCCCGATGTGCCTGGAGTGAGTGTTGACCGCCAAGCGCAGGGCCGAAGGTCCCGCCGTCAAGCGCAAGCCGAAGCCGCCGGCCGGCAACGGCCGAGCCAAGAAGCGCGCCCTGAAGATCGCCAAGTGGTGCCTGATCGTCGCACTGGCCGGATCGCTGGTGCTGATCGGCGTGTTCGTCTACCTCTACAAGACCACGGCGATCCCCGATCCCAACAAGGACTTCCAGACCCAGTCCTCGTTCGTCTACTACAGCGACGGCAAGACCCAGGTCGGCCAGTACGCCACCCAGAACCGGCAGATCATCCCCCTCAGCGAGATGCCGTCCAACCTGAAGGACGCGGTCGTCGCCGCCGAGGACCGCACGTTCTGGACCAACCACGGCATCGACCCCAAGGGCATCATCCGCGCAGCGTTCAACGATGCGCGCGGCGGTGCGACGCAGGGTGCCTCGACGATCACCCAGCAGTACGTGAAGATCCTGTACCTCACCCAGGAGCGGTCGCTGAGCCGCAAGATCCACGAGGCGATCCTGTCGCTGAAGCTGCAGAAGCAGCTGAGCAAGCAGAAGATCCTCGAGGGCTACCTCAACACCATCTACTTCGGCCGCGGTGCGTACGGCGTGCAGGCGGCGGCGCAGGCCTACTTCGGGGTCGACGCGTCGAAGCTCTCGCTAGGACAGAGCGCCGTGATCGCGAGCGTGCTGAACAACCCGACCGAGTACGACCCCGCCAACGGCAAGCAGGCGAAGCAGGCCCTGCTAGGCCGCTACCGCTACGTGCTGAACGGGATGGTGTCGATGCACACCATCCCTGAGGCGAAGGCCGCGAAGGCCGAGAAGCACCTGCCGAAGTTCCCGGTCTTCAAGCAGTCCAGCAAGTACGGCGGGCAGAAGGGGCACATGCTGGCCCTCGTGCGCCAGGAGCTGCAGGACCTCGACTTCACCGACGACCAGATCGACGGCGGCGGGCTCCGCGTCTACACGACGCTGACCCGGAAGGCCATGGCCGCGGCGGCGACCGGCGTACGCGCCGTGCGGCCCAAGCTGTCGCACAAGGAGCTGCACGTCGCCGTCGCGACCGTGCAGCCGGGCACCGGCGCGCTGCTCGGCTTCTACGGCGGACAGGACTACCTGCAGTCTCAGATCAACTGGGCAGAAGCCGGAGGGATGGTCGGCTCGACGTTCAAACCGGCCTCCCTGGCGGCGGCGATCGCCGACGGCTACTCGCTGAAGAGCACCTGGGACGGCAACTCGCCGTTCACCTTCCCCGACGGGCTCGAGGTCCACAACGAGGGTGACAGCACCGGGACGAACTACGGCTCGGCGATCTCGTCGATCACCGCCATGGAGCAGTCGGTCAACACGGCGTTCGTCGACATGTCCTCGAGCATGAAGGACGGTCCGCAGAAGATCTACGAGCAGGCCGAGAAGATGGGCATCCCGCCGGACAAGGCCGACCCCCACTACCCGGGCATCCCGAACACCTCGCGCGACCTCGACGCCGACGCCCTGATCACGCTGGGCAAGGCCCGGATCAGCGCGATCAACATGGCCAACACCTACGCCACGATCGCCAACGGCGGACAGCGGGCCGACGTGCACGTGATCAACAAGGTCACCGACAGCACCGGCAAGGTGCTCTACCAGTACAAGCCCCACACCACCGAGGCGATCAAGCCCGACATCGACCGCGACGTGAGCTACGCGCTGCAGCAGGTGGTGCAGCACGGCACCGGCGTCAACGCACAGGCGATCGGGCGTCCGGCGGCCGGCAAGACCGGCACCGCCACCAACGACAACGGCGACGTGTCCTCGTCGTGGTTCGTCGGCTTCACCCCGCAGCTGGCGACGGCGGTGATGTACGTGCGCGGCGACGGCGACAACGCGCTCAACGACTGGCTCCCGCCGTACAACGGCGCGGCCGGCTACTTCGGCGCCGGCTACCCGACGGCCACCTGGGCCGCGGTGATGAAGCAGGACCTCGAGGGGCTGCCGGTGCAGGAGTTCCCGCCGCCGGCCTACGTCACGGGCAAGCCGCCCGAGACCGGCCACGCGCCGTACACCCCGCCCCCGCCGCCGCCGCGGACCACGAAGACCGCCTCGTCGGCGCCGACGTCCACCGCGCCGACCAGTGAGGCCACCACCTCCGCTCCGCCGTCCTCGACAGCGACAAAGACCAACGGTCCGCCCTCCTGCATTCCGAAGCTGTGTCCGTCCTCCAGCTCGTCGACCACGACGTCACCGACCACCACGTCACCGACAACCACCACCACGACGGCGGGCGCACGGCCCGCGGTGATGGCGTCCCGCGAGCCGTACTGGTGACCGAGGAGGGTGACGACCGCCGTACGGCGGTCCGCCCCACGGCGGATGACCCGGTCGTCGCCGCGCTGAGCCACGGGGTGGGCGGTCCGTCGGGCGAGCACGTCGGAGGCCACCCCTGGTGGACCCCGGTGCGCGTCATCCTGGCGCTGACCGCGGTCTGCTTCGCGCTGAGCCTGGTGCAGAAGGCGCCGTGCTACGACGCGCAGTGGACCAACAGCCAGAGCCGCTACTCGGAGATGTGCTACTCCGACCTGCCCTACCTGTACGTCGGCCGCGGCTTCGCCGAGCTGGACTGGCCCTACTCCGACTCGATCGAGGTGCGCGACCGGTACGACGTGATGGAGTACCCGGTCGGCATCTCCTACTACGCCTTCGCCGCGGCCGAGGTCACGCACTGGCTGTCCGGCTCCCCCGACCTCGCACCGCGCGGGGCCATGTCGCAGGGGCAGCTGTACGCCGATCACGACGTGCTGCGCGAGAGCATGCTCTTCACCGCCGTGAACGCCATCGGCTTCGGGATCTGCGCGCTGCTCGCGGCCTGGCTGCTCGCCGGCGTCCATCGGCGACGACCGTGGGATGCCGCGCTGTTCGCACTCTCGCCGGTGCTGCTGTTCGAGGGCCTCATCAACTGGGACCTCCTGGCCGTGGCCTGCGTGGCCGGGGCCCTGTGGGCGCAGTCGCGCGACCGCACCCTGCTCACCGGGCTCCTGATCGGCCTGGGCACGGCGCTCAAGCTCTACCCCCTGTTCCTGCTGGGCGGCCTGCTGGTGATCTGGGGTCGGCAACGGCGGTGGCGCGATCTGGCAGCCGCCACCGCGACCGGCGTCGTGACCTGGGCGGTCGTGAACGCCCCCGCGTACCTCTCGGGCCGCCACGAGTGGAGCGTCTTCTGGACCTTCAACGCCCATCGCGGCGCCGACCTCGGCTCCGTCTGGCTGGTGCTCCAGCAGATGGGCGGTCACGTCTACGCGGCGCACACCATCAACCTGGTCTCGTGGCTCTTCTTCGGGATGTGGTGCGTCGCGGTGGCGGCGCTCGGGCTCCTGGCGCCGCAGACGCCGCGTCTGGCGCAGCTCGGGTTCCTGGTGGTGGTCGGGTTCCTGCTCGTCAACAAGGTCTACTCGCCGCAGTACGCCCTGTGGCTGCTGCCGCTCGCGGTCATGGCACGACCGCGGTGGCGCGACCAGCTGATCTGGCAGGCCGGCGAGATCTTCTACTTCGCCTCGGTCTGGTGGTACCTCGGCACCTACCTCAACCCCGGCGGCGGCGGCAACGCCGGCTTCTACTGGCTGGCGGTCGGCATCCGGCTCGCCGCGCAGGTCTACCTGGCGGTGGTCGTGGTGCGTGACGTCGTGATGCCGGAGTACGACGTGGTCCGCACCGGCCGACCACTCCCGGCCCGGCACTCCTTCTGGCCCCCGACCGAGCCGGGTCGCCTCACGCTCGGCCGCACCGGGGGCGGCTGAGGCAGGGGTCGCGCTGTGTTCACGGCGTACTCGCCCTCGCACCTGGTCGTCCTCACGCTCTTCGCGATCGGGACCGTCGGGCTGCTCACCCTCGGGCCGCGGGTCCGAGGGACGCCGGCAGAGCGCCCGGTGGCGGTGTGGTTCGCGGTCGGCAACCTGGTCCTCGGGACCGTCTCGCTGGTGCAGGGCCTGGTCCCCTTCGACGTGCAGAGCTCACTGCCCCTGCAGATCTGCGGGTTCGGCTGGGTCGTCGTGGCCTGGGCGCTGCTCACCATGCGGCCGACGCCGACCGCGCTGACCTACTACTGGGGTCTCACGCTGGCGGTGCAGGCGCTCGTGCAGCCGACGCTGACCCAGGCGTTCCCGCAGCCGGAGTTCTTCGTGTTCTTCATCAAGCACGCGCTGATGGTGTGGGGCGCCGCCTACCTGACGATCGTGCTCCGGCACGGGCCGGACTGGACGGCCTACCGACGCGCCTTGGGGTGGACGCTGGCGTGGCTCGTGACGGCGTACGTCGTGAACGCGGCGGTCGGCTCCAACTACGGATACGTCAACCGCAAGCCGTCGGGCACGGTGCTGTCGTACCTCGGCCCGTGGCCGGCTTACGTCGCGGTGGAGGCGGCGATCGTGGCGATCGGATGGGCGCTGATCACCCTGCCGTGGACCGGGCTGCCGCGGCGCCGAGCCTCCGAACAGGTCAGTCGATGACGACGCGGTCGAAGTCGGTCGCGGTGTAGCGGACCCGCACCTCGATCTCGTCACCCACGGCCGGCACCCGCGGGCCGTGGGGGAGGAACAGCATCGAGGCCTGCATGTGCGGCGGCTCGGCGAAGAGCCGGTGCTTGCCGTCGACGGTGTACGGCGACCGGACGAACCCGACCGCGTCCAGGCCGCCGCGGGCCAGGGTCGCAGCGCGGGCGCGCAGCGAGTGGTCGCCGGTCGGCGCCTCCAGCCCGATGCCGTGGGCGGTGCCTCCGGACACGACCAGGATGTGGCCGGCCTTGGGTGCCGTGCGCCCGCGGTAGCCGAAGACGTCGCCGCGCTCGACCTCGTGCACGTCGAGCACGGTCGCGGTGACCTTCAGCGCGGCGCGGTCACCGAGCCAGAGGTCGGTGCCGATACGCGGACGCACCTCGAAGTCGGCGTACGACGTGCGGAGCGAGGTCAGCTCGGACGGCGTCAGATGGCTGACCCACAACCGCCTCGTCGCCAGGCCGGAGGCGACGACGTCGTTGACCAGGCCGACCACCTCGGTCAGGTGTGCCCCCGCCGCCAGCGGCAGGTGGAAGGCGACCCCCTCGACGCGTGCCGGTCTGCGCTCGAGGAGCTTCGCGGCCGAGCGGAGCTCCTCGGCGGTCATCCCGTGTCGGCGCATGCTGGTCAGGCGCTCGAGCACGATCCGGGCGTCGGGCTGCCGCCCGAGCAGGGCGAGCAGGTCGACCAGCCGGCTCACGGTGTGGATCACGCGGGGTGGCGGGAGGTTGTCGGGGAGGTCCGAGCCGGCCGGGCGCCACGGGGTGAGCACGAGGAGGTCGCCGTCGAAGCGCTGCATCACCTCGGGCAGCTCCTCGTAGGTGCCGACCGCGAGCGTGTCGACCCCGAGCCACTGGGCCTTGCGCGCGAGCCGGCCGATCCCGAAGCCGTACCCGTTGCCCTTCGCGACCGGGGTGAGCCCGGGCGTCCGGTCGGCGACCGTGCGGAGGTGCCGCCGCCAGCGCTCGCCGTCGACGGTGAGGGTCAGGCTCACGAGCGCCGCCGGAGATAGAGCTCGAAACCCCGGTAGAGCAGCTTGTTCAGGGGCAGGTCCCACTCGCCCACCGTCTCGACCGCCTGGCCCCCCGTGCCGACCTTGAACTGGATCAGCCCGACGTGGGGGTCGTCGGCGTCGAGGGTGTCGGTGATGCCGCGCAGGTCGTAGACGTCGGCGCCATGGGCGATGGCGTCGCGGATCATCGCCCACTGCACGGCGTTGGAGCCCCGCACCTCGCGCTTGTCGGTGGATGAGGCGCCGTAGGAGTACCACGCGTGCTTCCCGACCCGGACGCCGACGGTCGCGGCGACGAGGTCGCCCTCGTGGTGGGCCAGCCAGAGGCTGATCCGGCCCGGGTCGTCGGGGTCGTCCGCGCCCAGCGCGTCGTACATGGTCTCGAAGTACGCGAGCGGGCGCGGAGTGAAGTGGTCGCGCCGCGCCGTGTGGACGTAGAGGTCGTGGAAGGCCTTGAGGTCCTCCCGCGACCCCTGCGCGACCACCACGCCGGCCTTCTCAGCCTTGCGGATGTTGCGGCGCCAGAGCTGGTTCATGCCGGCGAGCACGTCGTCCTGGGTACGCCGCGTGCCGTCGTCGGCGACCAGCGGGATGACGAAGGTGTACGACGGCTGGCCCGCGGCGAACCCGCCCTGGGCCACCTGGCGCCGCCAGCCCAGTGCCTCGAGCTGCTGGACGACCCGGGCGCCGGTCGAGGAGCGGACGAGGGGTGCGATCTCGCCCAGTCTGTGCACCGTGTCGTCGGCGATGCCGGCCTTGACCTGCTCGGCGCTCCAGCGTCGGGTCACGACCGGCGGACCCATCCGCACGCCGAACGCACCACGACTGCGCAGGTGCTCGGTCATCGGGGCCAGCCAGTCCCCGACGTCGTCGCTGACACCCGGCCGGGCCCAGTCGAGGACCGGGCCCTCCGGGAGGTAGGCCAGGTAACGGGGCAGCTTCGGCAGCTTCCGGTAGAGCACCAGCCCCGCGCCGACCAGCCGCTCGCCGTCGTACCAGCCCAGCGACTCACCCCGCCACTCCGACTTGACCGTGGCCCACCCCGGTGTCTGCAGGAAGCTCGCCCAGGGCTGCTCGCGGATGAACGCGCGATGTTCGTCGGCGGAGATCGGCAGCACCGTGGGGATCACGGCGACGAGGCTACCGGGATGTATCAGCGACGGCCCCGGGTGCTCCTGTGAGGTGAACGGTGGTCGCCGCCTGTCGTCGACGCCGGTTCAGCCATGCTCCTGCGAGCGCCCCCGAGCAGCGATAACGTCCCCGACGAGGCACCGATGACCGACCCGCACCTTCCCGACGAGCAGCTGCTCGAGGCCGTACGCCGCGCCGCCGCGGCGTACGACCCTGTGCCGTCCGGCATGGTCGAGCGGATGGTGGCCGTGACCCGCGACGTCGCCGACCACGATCCCGACCTCGAGCTCCAGCTGATGCTGGTGGTCGAGCGCTTCGCGGAGCTGGTGGGCACCCGTGGTGGGGCTCGCTCGTACACCCTGCGCTTCGGAGGCGAGGGCGTCGATCTCCTCGTGCGCGTCGGCGCCTCCGAGGAGGAGGGCCGCGCCCGGCTCGACGGCTGGCTGGTGCCCGCCTCCAGCGCACCGGTCCAGATCCGCCAGGTGGGCGGCGAAGGGCGCACCTACGACTCGGTTGCCGAGGCCAGTGGGCGTTTCGAGTTCAACGACCTGCCGACCGGCTTCTACCGTGTGTCGCTCCAGCTGGGTGAGGAGCGCACGTTCGGCACGCCCGCCTTCGAGATCTGACCGTCAGCCCCGACCGACAGGACGTCGATGAAGAACCACAAGCGCAGGCACATGGACCGTGACCCGAAGCCACCGGTCCGTGAGGCGATGACCGCCGTCGACGGCAGACAGCTGGACCCGACCGGCTCCCTGGGGGTGGAGGGCGTCACGGTGCGGACGACGTCGTACGTCGCGACCCGGCTGACGATCTCCAAGACGACCTCGATCCCGGGCGACGAGCCCGGTCTCGACCACGCAGACCACGCCGACTTCGTCGACCACTGCCGGCGCGCGACCGGCGACATGGACGACCAGGAGCAGGGTCGCGTCATGTCGCGGTTCCTGCTCGTCGCCCGCGTCGCCGACGATCTCGGCTGGGTGGCGACCCTGGAGCCGGAGGACCCGAAGACCGTGGGGTTGCGCTTCGGTGTGCTCAAGGTCGGCCTGTCGATCAAGCCCGACGCGGACGTGGTGCTGCCGCCCGATGCATTCACCCTGCTTCAGCAGCTGCGGCTCCGCTTCAGGGACCGCCCGAAGACGCTGCAGGGCATCAGCCTCGACCACGTCGTCGTCTCGTCGCCCTTCGACTCCAGCCATCCGTTCGACAGCTCGCATCCGTTCGACTCCAGCCATCCCTTCGACTCCTCGCACCCGTTCGACTCCAGCCATCCGTTCGGGGGCGGCGACTCGCCGATCTCGACGTACGCCGTGCCCGGCCAGGGCGGGCGACAGCCGATCGCGTACGTCGGGCTCCCGCCCCATCGCGGCGAGCCCGAGGAGGGTCGGCGCCGCCCGGTCGTCGCGATCCTCGACACCGGGTGCGGCCAGCACGCGTGGTTCGACGGGCCGGGGCGCCACGTGGTCACTCGCGGTCTGGAGCTGGACGGCCACGAGATCGGTTACGACGTCCCGGCCACCGATCCCGAGACGTTCTGGGACCAGGCTGGCGCGCTCGACGGGATGATCGACCCGCTCTCCGGGCACGGCACGTTCATCGCCGGCCTCGTCCACCAGGGCTGCCCCGACGCCGACATCCTGTCCTGGCGGGTCGTGCCGTCGATGGGGCCGATCGTCGAGTCCGACTGGATCACCGCGCTCGCCCAGATCGCCGAGCTCAACCGGCGCGGCCGCGAGGGCATCGACGGGGGCCGGGTGATCGACGTACTGAGCCTTTCCATGGGCTACTACCACGAGACCGCCTACGACTCCCTGTTCGACCCGACGCTGTTCGCCGTGCTGTCCGACCTCGCCGCCCGAGGCACCTTGGTCGTGTGCTCCGCGGGCAACGACGCCACCTCCCGGCCGTGCTTCCCTGCCGCCTTCGCACCCTGGCTCCCCGACGAGGACGGGGAGGACGGCTCGGTCGTGGTCACGCCCTCCGGCCACCTCCCGATCCTGTCGGTGGGGGCGCTCAACCCCAACCGGACCTCCGATGCGCTGTTCAGCAACGCGGGATACTGGGTCCGCTCCTACGTCGAGGGCGCGGCCGTGATGAGCACGGTCCCACCGTTCCAGGGCAGCCTGCAGCCGGCCGCGAGGGCTGAGGCCTTCGGCCGGGTCCGCGAGAACATCGATCCCGACGACTTCCGTGGGGGGTTCGGCGTCTGGAGCGGTACGTCGTTCGCCGCGCCGCTGATGGCGGGGCGGCTCGCGGCGTACCTCGCGACCCACCTGCACGCCGACGACGACGTCGACACCTGCAAGGGGCTGGCGCGCGACGCACTGGAAGAGGTGGCGCGCTTCCGGTCATGATGGGCCGGTGCTGTCCGCCGAGGATCTCCACCGGCGGGGGGTCGAGGCGATCAACGCGGGGAGGGCGAGGGCGGCTCGACCGCTGCTCGAACGAGGTCTGACCCGCGCGTCGTCCGACGACCTGAGGGCGAGGATCGAGGCCAGCCTGGCCTACGTCGCCGCCGAGACGGGGGACCCGGCGGGAGGCCTCGCCCTGTGTGGCGCCGCGCTCGAGCGTGAGGAGCTCAGCGTCGAGACGCGCGGCATCCTGCAGAGCCAGCGGGCGCTGCTCCAGATGCGATCGGGCGACGTGACCGGGGCGCTGAACAGCTTCGGCTCCGCGATCGACTACCTCGGGACTCTGCCGGGCGAGCGGGCCCGCGCCCACCTCAACCGCGGTGGTGTCTATCTCCAGCAGGGTTCGGCGGACGCCGCTGCCGGGGACTTCGCCGACGCGATGCGGGACTTCTCCGCAGCCGGTCTGGAGACGGAGGTGCCCAAGGCACAGCACAACCTCGGCTACGCGGCGTTCCTGGCCGGCGACCTGGTCAGCGCGCTGCGGGACATGGAGAACGCGGCTCATCAGCTGTCGGCTTCGAGCCCGGTCCTGCGGGCGATCTCCCAGCAGGACCGGGCGGAGGTGCTGATGGCGGCCGGGCTGACGCTGAGTGGCGTGCTCGCCCTGGAGGAGGCGGCGCGAACGCTGGGCCAGCACCGGCTCGTACAGAGGCGCGGCGAGGCCGAGCTGACGATCGCCCGGGCAGCGCTGGCTTGGGATCCCGAGCGCGCGCTGGCGGCCGCGCGGGCGGCGCGATCGCGGTTCACGAGGACTCGGACGCCGGCGCTGCGGGTGCGCGCCGAGGCGGTGGTGCTCGGCGCCGAGGTGCGGCTCCGGCGGACCAAGCCGTCGCTGGTGGCGCGGGCCGACGAGCTCGCCGAGGAGCTGGCGCGGCTCGAGATGCCGTGGTGGGCGATCGACACCCGACTCGACGCCGCGCTGGTGAGAGCGCGACGGGGTGAGATCGAGGACGCGCGACAGCGCATGGCCAGGATCCGCGTGCCGGCGCGCGCCCCGCTCGCCGTACGGCTGCGCGAGCGGGATGTGCGGGCCGCGCTGGCCGAGAGGGCGGGGCGGCGAACGGACGCCTTGGCGCACCTGCGGCGGGGCCTCGCGGACCTGCACGAGTGGCAGAGCTCGTTCGGGAGTCTCGACCTGCAGACGATGGTGACCGGGCACGGCCGGCGGCTCGCCGTCCGTGGACTCCGGGTCGCGGTGGCGTCGGGCCGTCCGGACGTGCTCTTCGAGTGGTCGGAGCGGGCGCGGATGCTGGCGAGCCGGGTGCAGCCGGTGAGAGTGCCCGGGGACGATCAGGTGCAGGCCGACCTCCGGGAGCTGCGCTCGTTGGCGACCGAGGAGTCGTCGCGCGGCAGCGCCGGCCGGCAGGCCGAGCTCCGACAGCGGGTGCGGGAGCGGGCCTGGCAGAACCGTGGCTCCGGGGAGTACGACGACCCCGTGTCGTTGTCCGACGTCCGGGCCCGGCTCGGTGCCGATCGGGCCCTGGTCGCACATGTCGTCACGAGCCGCGAAGTCGCGGCGCTCGTGGTCACCTCCGAGTCGGCCGTGATGGTCGATCTCGGGCCGCGCACCGCCCTGGACGCCTTGGTCGGCGGACTGCTCCCCGACCTGGACATGGCGGCGGCGGAGCTGCCGGGCGTGTTCGCATCCGCGATCCGGTCCGAGCTCCGAGGCCGGCTCGGGCGCCTCGACGACCTGCTGCTGGCGCCGCTGGCCGACGTGGTCGGTGACCGTCAGCTCGTGCTCACACCATCGGGTGTGCTGGCCACCGTGCCCTGGTCGATCCTGCCGAGCAACGACGGGCGTCCGGTGACGGTCGCGCAGTCCGCGACGTCATGGCTGTCGCGCACGGAGGTGCCGCTGCGCTCGGCCTCTGCGGGTTTCGTGGCGGGTCCGCGGGTCGCCCAGGCAGAGGCCGAGACGTCGGCCGCGGCAGCTGCCTGGACGTCCGCCATGGTCCTGCACGGGCCGGACGCGACGGCCGAAGCGGTCAGCAAGCTGGCGGGCTCGGTAGACGTTCTCCACGTCTCCGCGCACGGACGACACTCCTCGGAGAACCCGTTGTTCTCCGGCTTCGAGCTCGCCGACGGCCCGTGGTTCGGCTACGACATCGACCAGCTGACCTCGGTGCCCGACATCGTGCTGCTGTCGGCGTGCGAGGTCGGCCGCTCGACGTTGCGCGGTGGTGAGGAGCTGATCGGGATGACCGCTGCCTGGCTGCACGCCGGATCTCGCTGCGTGATCGCCTCGGCCGCGGCGATCAACGACGCGGTCGCCCACGACGTACTCGTGGCACTGCACCGCGAGCTTGCCTCAGGTCTGCCGCCCACCACGGCTCTGGCCCGGGCGCTCGCCGAGGTGGACACCAACGGTCCGCCGGCGCCGCTGGTGTGCTTCGGCTGAGCAGCCATCGAAACCAGGCTGGGACTTGTGGGCCCAGTTCGTCACTTGGTGGGGGGAATCTGGGCCAACAAGTGTCGAATTCCCCGCCTGAGCGGGGAATTCGCCGGGCCGACTCAAAGCCGGGAGCGGATCGCCTCGAAGTCGGCCTTGTGCTCCTCGGCACCACCCGGGGTCTCGAACACCACGGGCGCGCCGGCGTCGCGGATCACCGACGCGAGGAGGTCGGGGTCGATCTTCCCGGCGTCGACGTTGGCGTGGCGGTCGGCGCCGGAGTCGAAGTCGTCGCGGCTGTTGTTGCAGTGCACCAGGTCGATGCGTCCGGTGACGGCGCGGACCTCGTCGACCGCGGTCTCCAGCGGGATGCCGCCGGCGTGGGCGTGGCAGGTGTCGAGGCAGAAGCCGACGTTCTCCGACCCGGACGCCGCGGCGATCGCCTCGAAGACCCCCTGGATCCGGTCGAGGTAGCGGGTCATCGCGTTGTCGCCGCCGGCGGTGTTCTCGATCAGCAGCGGGATCTTGATGTCGGTCGCCTCGACCGCCTTGCGCCAGTTGTCGAAGCCGATGGCCGGGTCGTCGTCCTTGTTCACGTGCCCGCCATGCACGATCAGCCCCCGGGCGCCGATGGAGGCCGCGGCGTCCATGTGCTGCTGGAGCAGCTTGCGCGACGGGATGCGGATGCGGTTGTTGGTCGTGGCGACGTTGACGATGTACGGCGCGTGTACGTACAGGCCGATCCCCGCTGCCTCGGCGTCCGCGCGCAAGCCTTCCGCGCCGCCGGCGTGCCGGAACTCCGGACCCTTGTACCCCTGCGGGTCGCCGAGGAAGAACTGCACGTGCGAGGCCTGCCGCGCCTCCGCCTCCGCGATCGGGTCGGTCTGCTCGACGTGTGCTCCGAGAGCGGAGCTCGTGGTGCTGCTCATGACCGCCATCGTAGGAAGCCGGACCGACACCGCGCCTCCGCCGGGTCAGTGGCAGGCTGGGCCCATGCACGCCCTGGTCGTTGTCCTGTTCGTCATCGCTCTGGTCGCGATCGTGGTCGCCGGCGTCTGGACCGTCGCCGTCTCCCTGAGCAGCAGCACTCGCGACTGAAGGCGTCTGCGACCCGGGCGGTCAGCCGGCAGGCTCGAGCCGCACCACGACGGACTTCGACGCGGGGGTGTTGCTGACCTCGGCCACGGAGTCGAGGGGTACCAGCACGTTGGCCTCCGGGAAGTACGCCGCGCAGCACCCCGGCGTCGTCGGGTAGGCGACCGCACGGAACCCCTTCGCGACCCGCTCGCCGTCCGCGGCGACCCCGATGACGTCGACGGTGTCGCCGTCCTTCAGCCCACGGACGGCCAGGTCGGCCGGGTTGACGAAGACGACCTTGCGCCCGCCCTTGATCCCGCGGTAGCGGTCGTCGAGGCCGTACACCGTGGTGTTGAACTGGTCGTGCGACCGCACCGTCTGCAGCAGCAGGTGTCCCTCCGGGACCTCGACGGTCGTCGGCGGGTTGACCGTCAGGTGCGCCTTGCCGTTGTCGGTGGCGAAGGTGCGACTGTCGTGCGGTGGGCGCGGCAGCATGAAGCCGCCGGGTGCGTTGGCCCGCTCCTCGTAGGCGTGGAAGCCGGGCACGACGTGCTCGATGTGCTTGCGGATCACCCGGTAGTCGTCGCCCATCTCGCGCCATCCGAGGTCGTCGCCGAACATCGCGTGGCCGAGACCCGTGACGATGGCGACCTCGCTGCGCAGGTGGGGCGACGCCGGGATCAGTCGTCCCCGGGAGGCGTGCACCATCGACATCGAGTCCTCGACAGTGACGACCTGGTCGCCGCTCGCGCGGGCGTCACGCTCGGTGCGGCCCAGGCACGGCAGCAGCAGCGCCTCGGTGCCGTGGCACAGGTGGGTGCGGTTGAGCTTGGTCGCGATGTTGACGGTCAGCCGGCAGGTCCGCATCGCGGCCTCGGTGACGGCGGTGTCGGGCGTGGCCGCCACGAAGTTGCCACCGAGTGCCACGAACACGTCGACCTTCCCGTCCCGCATCGCCCGGATGGAGTCCACGGTGTCCCAGCCGTGCTCCCGAGGCGGCTCGAACCCGAACTCGTCGCGCAGCCGGTCGAGGAACGCGTCCGGCATCTTCTCCCAGATGCCCATGGTCCGGTCGCCCTGGACGTTGGAGTGGCCGCGGATCGGAGAAGGACCGGCACCGGGCCGGCCGATGTTGCCTCGCAGGAGCAGGAAGTTGGCGATCTCGCGGATCGTCGCGACGGCGTTCTTGTGTTGAGTGAGGCCCATCGCCCAGCACACGACGACGCTGGTGGCCGCGACGACATCGTCGGCGATCGCCTCGATCTCGTCCCGGCTCAGGCCGCTCTGCTCCTCGACGACCGACCAGTCCAGCTCGCGCCATGCCTGTACGGCGTCCTCCACGCCGTCGCACGACCGGGCCAGGAAGTCGGCGTCGAACACGCTGCCCGGAGCGGCGTCCTCCCGTGCCGTGAGCGCCTTGTTCAGCCCGTTGAAGAGGGCCAGGTCGCCGTTCACCCGCACCGACACCAGCCGGTCGGCGAGCGGCGTGCCGCGGCCCGCGAGACCGCGGACGGTCTGCGGGTTGTGGAAGCGGCCGAACCCGGCTTCGGGCAGTGGGTTGATCGCGATGATCCTGGCGCCGCGCTGCTTGGCCTCCTCCAGCGCGGTCAGCATCCGCGGGTGGTTCGTGCCGGGGTTCTGCCCGGCGATGATGATCAGGTCGGCGTGCTCGGCGATGTCGGCGCGGGTGACGACGCCCTTGCCGATCCCGATCGTCTGCGACAGGGCGGCGCCGCTGGACTCGTGGCACATGTTCGAGCAGTCGGGCAGGTTGTTCGTGCCGAGCCGGCGCGCGAGCAGCTGGTAGGTGAACGCCGCCTCGTTGCTGGCACGTCCGCTGGTGTAGAACACTGCCCGGTCGGGGTCGTCGAGACCGGTCAGCGCGTCGGCCAGGAGCCGGAGCGCATCGTCCCACGAGATCGGTGCGAAGTGGGTGGACCCCTCCGCCAGGTGCATCGGCTCGGTCAGCCGGCCGAAGTGCTCCAGCGTGTGGTCGTCGAGCTCGAGCAGCTCGGCCACGGAGTGCGTGGCGAAGAAGTCGCGGTCCACCCGTTTCCGGGTGGCCTCCCAGGCGACCGCCTTCGCACCGTTCTCGCAGAACTCGGCCTTCTTCCGGTGCTCCGGATCCGGGTCCGGCCAGGCGCAGCTGGGGCAGTCGAACCCGTCCGCCTGGTTGAGCTTGAGCAGCGTCTGCAGGCTCCGCCTCGGGCCCATCTCCTCGCGGCCGTACTGCAGCGCCTCCACGACGCCGCGAACCCCCGCCGAGTGGGACTCCGGGTGGCCGATCTCGAGCCGCGAGGTGGTCGTCGAGGAGGCGTCAGCCGCCGATCGCCGGGATTTCTTCGTCGTACGCCGGGTCATGGCTCAGATCTTCCACGACCAGCCGAGTGAGAAGTCAACAGCGGTGGCGAAGGTCAGGTACATCAGCCACACCCCGGTGGCGAGGTGCCAGAACCCGAGCGCCCTCTCCCCGAGCCGGATGCCGATCGAGGCGAAGAAGTCGCTGACGTAGATCAGGGTCAGCCCCACGAACAGCAACCCCACCGGCCAGTCGCTGGCGTTGAAGAACACCACCATGCCCATCACCGAGATGAGCGTGTAGGCAACGCACATCCCGGCGTTGGTCCGTGGGTCGCTGTTCTGGAAGCGGTTCCACCCGAGGGCGAACCAGTGGATGCCGTACGCCGAGAACGCCAGCGCCGCCATGTAGAGCGGTGGCTCCTGGAACACCTGGATCCACGTCAGCCCGACGAACAGGATGACGCCGGTGACGAACTGGCAGAAGCCCGGCATCCAGATGCTCCACACGCCGGTGGCTCTGTCGACGCGTGGGTCCCTGGCCGGCCAGCCGATGAGCTCCTGCGGACCGACGATCAGGTACCCGGTGCCCAGACCGAAGAACCCCAGCGCCAGCGGCGGGAAGTCGGATGCTGCGAAGGTGATGTCCATGTCCAGCTCCTTTGCCCAACCCAGGAGATTACCTCGGATCCCGAGATAGAGCATCAGACAGCTGGACCACCGTTCGACGGGCGGCCGTTCTAGTGCGCCCAGCGGCTCGCGGCCGCGACCTCCTCGGGCGAGGCACCGTCGAACAGCTCGAGCTCGGACTCCCGCACGGCCGAGATCGCGCCGACCAGCGGCTCCCCGAAAGCCGTCACCAGCACGTCGTCCGCGGTGAAGGCGTCGAGCGCCTCTCGCAGGGTCTCCGGCAGTCGTACGATCCCGCGCTCCGCCAGGGCTCCGTCGTCCAGGGACGCGGGATCGACGTCCAGCGGCTCCGGGAGAGCAGCGCCGTCGTCCAGCCCCGCCGTGCCGGCGGCGAGCAGACCGGCGAGCAGCAGGTACGGGTTGGCGTGCAGGTCGACGCACTTCACCTCGAGGTTGGCCGCCCATTCCTCGCTGCCGCGCGACCCGGTCACCATCCGCAGCGCCGCCTCGCGGTTCTCCAGACCCCAGCAGGCGTAGGCGCCGGCCCAGTGCTGCGGCACCAGCCGGAGGTACGACGCCACCGACGGCGCGCCGACCGCGAGCAGCCCCGGCAGGTGCTCGAGGATCCCGCCCGAGAACGCGGCGGCCTCCTTGGTGAGCCCGTGCCGGTCGGAACCGCCCGCCATCAGGTTCCGCTCGTCACGCCCGAGGCTGAGGTGGACGTGCCCGCCGTTCCCGACCCCAGCCGCGTCGACCTTCGGCGAGAACGACGTGCGGAGACCGTGTCGTTCGCCGACCGCCCGGATCGTCGTTCGGACCAGCACGGACGTGTCCGCCGCATGGACCGGCGACTCGGGTGCGACCGACAGCTCGAGCTGCCCCGCGGCGTACTCGGGATGGAACTGGTCGACCGCGACGCCCTGCTCGCGCACCGCCGTGAGCACGTCGCGGCAGTAGTCGGAGGCGTTCGTCAGCCGGCTCAGTCCGTACGCCGGCCCGGAGGCGGCGGGCAGGTACTCCTCGTCGGACTTCGACACCACCCACTCGACCTCGATCGCCGAGAGCACGTTGATCCGCCGCGTCGCCAGCTCGTCGACCAACCGGGTCAGCAGGAGCCGTGAGTCGAGCGGGTAGGGGTCACCGCTCTGGGCGTACCGCTCGCCGGGCGCCCACGCCCATCCCGGCTGTGCGGCGAGGACGACGAGCCGGTCGAGGTCGGGGACGATCCGCTGGTCGCCGACCGGGGCGCGGCCGTCGGGCGGGGCCGCCATCCAGTCGTCGAAGCGGAAGTAGTCGAAGGCCGTGGAGAAGCCGACGCCCCACGCGGCGAGGGTGGGCAGCCGATCGAGAGGGACCGCCTTCACCCGGGAGATGCCGGAGTTGTCGACGAAGCTGGTCGCCACCGCGACGACGCCGCGGTCGGCGAGCTCCGGGAGGAGGGCCTCGGCACGGCTCAGTCGGCGGTCACGGTCGACGAGGTCCACGGGCGTTCCCTTCGGATCCGTGCATGCCGACACGGCACGCACACGGCGCACACGGGCTGGACGCGTGTGGACAAAGGATAGGGCCGGGCACAGACTCCGGAGGGCCGGTTCCCGTCGAGAGGAGGTCCGGGGTGGACGACGCCCTCGACCTCGCTTCCCACCTGCTCGACCTCGTCGACCACCACTGTCACGCCATCCTCACCACGGACCTGGACCGGACGGCGTTCGAGGCACTGATGAACGAGGCCGGCGGGGCATCGACTCTCGGGACCACGCTCTTCGACTCGATGCTCGGGTGGGCGATCCGGCGGCACTGCGCACCGGTCCTCGACCTCGAGCCGCTGGTGACCGCGGAGGAGTACCTCGCCCGTCGCGCCGAGCTCGGCGGCGCCGAGGCGAGCCGGCGGCTGATGGCGGCCGCCGGCATCGGGACCCTGCTGGTCGACACCGGGATCGGCTCCCCGGCGGCCGACACGGAGCTGACGCCGATGGCCGAGCTCGCAGCACTGAGCGGAGGTACGGCGCGCGAGGTCGTCCGGCTCGAGCGGCTGGCCGAGGACGTGCTCGCCGCAGGCACCGACGACTTCGTCGGCGAGATGGAGGAGCGGCTGCGGTCGGCGCGGGCAGGCGGCGCGGTCGCGGCGAAGAGCATCGCGGCGTACCGGGGCGGCCTCGACCTCTCCGCGCTCAAGCCTCCGGCGGACGTCGTGGCCTCGGGGCTGACCGAGACCGACCACGTGCGGCTCGCCCACCCGGTGGTCAGCTCCTGGCTCGCGCACAGCGCGATCGAAGCCGGCCTGCCGTTGCAGGTCCACGTCGGCTACGGCGACCGGGATCTCTCCCTGGCCGCCGCCGACCCGTTGTGGCTGACGTCGTTCCTACGCGCGACCGAGGAGCACGGCGTGCCGGTGCTGCTGCTGCACAACTGGCCGTACCACCGGCACGCGGCATACCTCGCCCAGGTCTTCGACCACGTCTTCGCAGACCTCGGCCTGGCCACCCACAACACCGGTGCGCTGTCGACCGGCGTGCTGCGCGAGACGCTCGAGCTCGTGCCGTTCGGGAAGCTGCTGTTCTCCTCCGACGCCTACGGGCTGGCCGAGCTGTACCTCCTGGGGGCGCTGCTCTTCCGGACCTCGCTGTCGACGGTCCTGGGCGAGCTGGTCGCGGCGGGTGAGACGACCGAGGCGGACACGGCGTACGTCGCCGGGCTGGTGGCCCGCGAGAACGCGCGCCGGGTGTACGCGCTGTGACGGCATGACCGGCCGTCGCGAGCGATCACCTCGGGCCGCGTAGTCGCCGGAGAACCGTGGGTCGCGGAAGCCGGTCGCGGACGTCCGGTGGGCACCGCTCCGCCCGCCACGGGGCGCCCTCGGGTACGCCTACGGAGCGGAGGCGTCGCTCGGCCAGGTCGGCGGTGGCCGGGCGTCGCTCCGGGTCGGGGTCGAGGAGTGCCATGAGAAGAGCTCGCAGCGGGTTCGACGGCACCTCACGCACATGCCGCGGGATGCGGCCGGTCAGCAGCTCCGCGGCGGTGACCCCCGCGGCGTACAGGTCGTGTCGCGGGTCGGGTGGGTCGCCGGGCCGCAGCTCGGGGGCGACGTAGCCGGGCGTGCCGACGGCAGTCGCCGGCCGTCGCGAGAGCCGGGCGGCCACGCCGAGGTCGGACAGGTAGACGTGGGGGCGGCCGGTGCGGGTCGGCTCGAGAAGGAGGTTCGCGGGCTTGACGTCGCGGTGAGCGAACCCGGCCGCGTGGACCGCACCGAGCGCCTGGAGCAGCTGGCGGAGCAGGACCGCGACGTACGGCGCCGGGAGCGCTCCGTGCTCGGCGAGCAGCCCGTCGGCGGTGCCGCCTCGTACCAGGTGCATCAGGGCGTAGTGGGTCGAGTCCTGATGAACGGTCGCGAACGGCGTCAGCACGTGCGGGTGAACCGGTGCCCTGAGGACGACCTCCTGATCGTCGGGGACCACCTTGGCGGCGACGTACCGGTGGAGGCGAACGTCCCAGGCGCGCCACACCGTCCCGCTCGCCCCGTGGCCGATCGGGTCCACCAACCTGACTCGGAAGACGTGGTGCCGGCCCATCTCCGCACCGTAGGTTGCCGCGTATCTGCCGCGCGGGGGACGCCTCCTGTGCTGTGGACAACCGGCGCTTCGGGCTTCGGCGCGCCGTCAGTCGGACCGGAGATGAGGCACACCAGATGACCGACCACAACGCGGAGAACCCCGCCGAGCCCACACCGGAGGGATCCGCCACCCCGCCGCCCGTGCCCCCGCCGGCGGCCGCACAGCAGGGCGCTCAGCCGGGCGGTGCGACGTACGACTTCAGCGAGGCCAAGAAGACGCTGCAGAGCGCCAACCGCTACGACCTCGGGATCATGGCCGCCGGTGTGGTCGCCTTCCTGGCCGGCTTCATGCCGTTCTACACGATCTCCGTCAACGTCGGCGGGTTCGGCGGCTCGGGCTCCTGGTCGGCCTGGCACGGCTTCTTCGGCTGGTTCGCGGTGCTCGTCGCGCTGGGCGGCGCCGTCGTCGTGGCACTCTCGCTCTTCAACGTCGTGAGCCTTCCCGCGCCGACGCACCAGATCGCGGCCGGCGCCTTCGGGCTCGCGCTGCTCTGCCTGATCCTGGCGTTGTTCGTGAATCCTCTCCCGTCGTGCGGCGGAGTGCCGGGTTGCGACACCGGGCACGGGTTCGGCTACTGGCTCGCCCTGCTGGTCGTGCTGGCCGGCACCGGCCTGGCGGTGATCCGCGTGCGCGAGTCGACCGCGATGCGCCCGACCGCGGCCTGACCGCTCGGAGCAGTCCCGACGGGCGCCGGCCGATTCGGCCGGCGCCCGTCGCCGCTGTTAGCATCGTGCGGTTGCCCGGGCCCGCCCGGACCGCCGCGGCGCACGACCCGTCGTACGCCGTACCAACGCAAAGCCCTCCTGTCACGGATGGTCCGTGGCCGCTCTAGTCCAGAGGAGGTGGAGACCGCTGTGCGTGCCTATGAAGTGATGGTCATCCTCGACCCGAGTCTCGAGGAGCGGACGGTCGAGCCGTCGCTCGACAAGTACCTCAACGTCATCCGCAAGGACGGCGGCAGCGTCGAGAACGTCGACGTGTGGGGCCGCCGCCGGCTGGCCTACGAGATCGAGAAGAACGCCGAGGGCATCTACGCGGTCATCAACCTCACCGCCGAGCCCGCGACGGTCAAGGAGTTCGACCGTCAGCTCGGGCTCAACGAGTCGGTGCTGCGCACCAAGGTGATGCGTCCGGCGGCGCACTGAGCTGCCGATGCCCATCGAGCGGGGGCTCTTGTGGATGGGCGGTGGCGCATGTCGGTGTCACCCACGACGATGAGCCCTGACGCTTCCCCAACCGTGAGCTGAAACCCGAGGAGACCTGACATGGCAGGCGACACCCAGATCACCGTGGTCGGCAACCTGGTCGACGACCCCGAGCTCCGCTTCACGCCGTCGGGGGCCGCGGTGGCCAACTTCCGGATCGCCTCGACGCCGCGCACGTTCGACCGCCAGACCAACGAGTGGAAGGACGGCGACGCGCTGTTCCTCTCCTGCTCGGTGTGGCGGCAGGCCGCGGAGAACGTCGCGGAGTCCCTGCAGAAGGGGATGCGCGTCGTCGTGCAGGGCAACCTGCGCTCGCGGCAGTACGAGACGCGCGAGGGCGAGAAGCGCACCGTCTTCGAGATCCAGGTCGACGAGGTCGGTCCGTCGCTGCGCTACGCGACCGCCAAGGTGACGCGCACGCAGCGGTCGGGCGGGTCGTCGTACGGCGGCGGGCAGCAGGGCGGCGGTCAGTCCGGCCCCTCGGACAACGACCCGTGGGCCACGCCGGCGCAGAGCCAGCAGCCGGCGAGCTCGGGCGGCGCCCCGGCCAACGACCCCTGGGCCGCACCGGGCGTCGGCTCCGACGAGCCGCCCTTCTGACGGCCCGACGACGAACAACTGAACAACCCGAAGAGATCCATTCCGGCCCTGCCATCACTCAGGGACGGGCTTCACGAAAGGAAGCACCACAATGGCCAAGGCAGTGATGCGCAAGCCGAAGAAGAAGGTTTGCCAGTTCTGCAAGGAGAAGGCGACCGGTGTCGACTACAAGGACACCACCCTGCTCCGCAAGTTCATCTCCGACCGCGGCAAGATCCGCGCGCGTCGGGTGACCGGCAACTGCGTCCAGCACCAGCGCGACGTCGCGATCGCGGTGAAGAACGCCCGCGAGGTCGCGCTGCTGCCTTACACCTCGACCGGTCGCTGAGGGGAGGCACGACGATGAAGATCATCCTGACCCAGGAGGTCACCGGACTCGGCCAGCCCGGCGACGTGGTCGAGGTCAAGGACGGCTACGGCCGCAACTACCTCCTGCCCCGCGGCGTCGCGATCAAGTGGACCCGCGGCGGTGAGAAGACCGTCGACTCGATCAAGAAGGCGCGCTCCTCGCGTGCGGTCCGCGACCAGGAGCACGCCGAGCAGATCCGGGGCAAGCTCGAGGCCGCCCCGGTCGACGTGAAGGTCAAGGCCGGCTCGGCCGGTCGCCTGTTCGGCGCCGTCACCACCTCCGAGATCGCCGGCGCCCTCGCCGTGGTCGCCGGTGAGGACGTCGACCGCCGGGCGATCGCCCTCGGCAACCCGATCAAGACGCTCGGCTCCCACTCGGTGTCGGTGCGCCTCCACGACGACGTCTCCGCGACGGTGGCCCTCAACGTCATCCCCGCCTGACCCGTCGTACTTCGCCCCACGGCCCGCCCGGACTCCGGTCCCGGCGGGCCGTGCTGCGTTCGGGGGTCGGCCCGGGATCTCCTCGGGCCGGGCTCAGGCGGGGTTCAACACAAACTGGCATACAAACCGGACTGAGGGCGGCGGGCCGGTTCCGGTCTCTATGCCAGTTTGTTCTCGCCCGAGCACGTCCCCGCCCGTTCAGTGTCCACAGCGAGACCCCCGGCGCACCCGGTCCACAGGTCCGCGGCGGGTCGGAGTGCGGCACGCTCCCGGATCGGACCCTGGGCGGATGGACGAGCACGATGAGGGGCGACAGATGTTCGTTCGCGGCGAGCGGCGGCGCAGCCCGGCCTGGGCCAAGGTGGCCCACGGCCTGTACGTCCCCGTCGACGGCCATGAGGAGTCGCACCTGCACGCGCTGGCGTCCCAGCTGCATCGCGGGGCGGGCTTCACCCATGTCACCGCCGCCAAGTTGCGCGGGTGGTGGCTTCCTCCGCTGCCGCACGGCCTTCCCGACTTCGCCGCCCAGAACGCGCGCAACCGCCCGCGCCGGTCTGAACTGCGCATGATCCGGACGACACCGGAGCCGGAGATCTCACGGCTTCGTGGCCTTCCGATCGTCGCGTCGATCGAGGTCCTTCTCGCATTGGCGCGTCACTTCGGGCTGCTCGACGTCGTCGTGTTCCTCGACAGCGCCCTCCACCTCGGCGACGTGAAACCGGACGAGCTCGGTGTGGCCCTGGGGGCGCGACGTCACGGCGTGCGCCGCCTCCGGGCAGCCGCGCTGATGGCGGATCCTCGGTCGGAGTCGGCCTTCGAGACGTTGCTCAGGGTTTTCCACCTCGTCTGCGACGCCCGCGTAGTGCCGCAGCACGAGCTCTGGGTCGACGGCCGGTTGGTCGCTCGTGGCGACCTGCTGCTGAGCGGGACGCAGACGTTCCACGAGTACGACGGTGCGGTGCACCGCGATCGTGCCCAGCACCGCTCCGACCTGCGCCGGGAACGCGACATCGTTGACGCCGGGTGGGTACGCCGTGGGTACACCGATCGGGAAGTCCTCCTGCGTCCGGTCGAGATCCTGCGCGACATCGATCGCGCGCTCCGACGGCGGCATGATCCCGAGCGTCTGCAGGCGTGGTACGCGCTGCTCCGCGAGTCCTGCTTCACACCCGCGGGGCGGTCGGCGCTGCTCGGCCGGCTCGGGCTGGCTCCGGTCTCGGCGGTGGCCTGATCGTCGGCCGTCCCCCCGTTTGGCTACCTGTGTATGACCGGTGGATATCCCCCGTTCAGACCAGGGGTCGGGCGATCTGTCGACAAACCAACCCGGGAATCCCAGATGGCGAAAGGGTGAACGAGGTTCTCCGGAACTTTTCCGCCTGCACATTCTGTGGAACCACAAACACGCAGGTCAGCGGCATGGTACAGAGGAGGATTCCGACGCTGTCCACATGTTGTCCACGGCCTCGGCCACAGCCCGGCGCGTGTCGTCCACGTGCTCACCCCGGTTATCCCCAGCCCCTGTGGACAACGACCTTCCGGGCACAGGCTCGAGAGCCTAGATTGCCGCCTCGGTGGGCGTCCCGCACCGGACGGCCGCCGACGGGAGCGCTCGCCGCCGCTGTCGGTGGTCGCCCCTAGCGTCACTCCTGTCACACCGCCGGGCGCATGGGGCACTCGCGGAGCAGTCGGAAGGGTGGACGGGTGAGCATCACCGAGCAGGGGTCGTGGGACGTCCCGGGCCTGCCCGAGCCGCCGCGTGACGACTGGGGCGACGGCCCCGCGGCGTACGAGCCGGGCGAGCGGCCGAGCCGCCCGGGTGACCGCACGCCGCCGCAGGACAACGCCGCCGAGCAGAGCGTGCTCGGCGCGATGCTGCTGTCCAAGGACTCCATCGCCGACGTCAGCGAGGTGCTGCGCGGGGCCGACTTCTACCGTCCGGTCCACGAGGTCATCTTCGACGCGATCATCGACCTCTACGGCCGCGGCGAGCCCGCCGACCCGGTCACGGTCGCCAACGAGCTGGGACGCCGCGGTGAGCTGACCCGCATCGGCGGTGCGCCGTACCTCCACACCCTCTCCGCCAACGTCCCGATCGCCGCCAACGCCGGCTACTACGCCGAGATCGTCCGCGAGAAGGCCGTGCTCCGGCGGCTCGTCGACGCCGGCACCCGCATCGTCCAGATGGGGTACGCCGGCCAGGGTCTCGTCGACGACGTCGTCGACCAGGCGCAGGCCGAGGTCTACCAGGTCACCGAGCGGCGTGCCTCGGAGGACTACGCCCCGCTGAGCGACATCCTCGACGGCGTCCTCGACGAGATCGAGGCCATCGGCAACCGCGACGCCGGGCTGTACGGCGTACCGACCGGCTTCGCCGACCTCGACGACCTCACCAACGGTCTGCACAAGGGCCAGATGATCATCGTCGCGGCGAGACCCGCGGTCGGGAAGAGCACCCTGGCTCTCGATCTGTGCCGGGCGGCGTCGATCCACAACAACATGACGTCGTGCTTCTTCAGCCTGGAGATGTCGCGTTCCGAGATCACGATGCGGCTGCTCTCGGCCGAGTCCAAGGTGCCGCTGAACGCACTCCGCAACGGGCAGATGCGCGACGAGGACTGGACCAAGCTCGCCCGCAAGATGAGCGAGATCTCGAGCTCCCCACTGTTCATCGACGACTCGCCGAACATGACGATGATGGAGATCCGGGCCAAGGCCCGCCGGCTCAAGCAGCGCCACGACCTCCGTCTGATCGTGATCGACTACATGCAGCTGATGACCTCCGGCCGCAAGGTCGAGAGCCGCCAGGTCGAGGTCAGCGAGTTCTCCCGGCAGATCAAGCTGCTCGCCAAGGAGCTCGAGGTCCCGATCATCGCCCTCTCCCAGCTCAACCGAGGCCCGGAGCAGCGCGGTGACAAGAGGCCGATGATGAGCGACCTGCGCGAGAGTGGCAGTTTGGAACAGGACGCCGACATGGTGATCCTGCTCCACCGCGACGACGTCTACGAGAAGGAGTCGACCCGCCCCGGCGAGGCCGACCTAATCGTGGCCAAGCACCGCAACGGCCCCACCCGCGACATCGTCGTCGCCTTCCAGGGCCACTACTCCCGCTTCGTCGACATGGCCCACTGACCACGGCCCCACGGTCGAAGATTCAACGTACGGGGTGCGTGGGATCTTCGAGTCTGGTCTTCCGGCAGGTTCTTCGTCGCCGCCTGGCCGCGCGAACGATCGCAACGGGGGTACCTGATCGACGCACCTCGAGCCCGGGCCTGTGGGCGCCGAGCTCTGCGGCCGAGCCGGACAACGAGCCGTCGGCGCCGTCCGGTTCGCTATCGCCCGCTCTGGGCCGCGTTCTGGCTGGCCATGCTCCTGCCCGGCAACGGTGCGTTCAGACGCAACCCACCGGGCACCACCGAGGAGCAGGCAGCTCGGATGCTCGACCTCACGCACGCCTCGCTGCACCGCGGCCGATGATCGGCCACAGTGCTCCTGTGACCACGACCCACATCGCATTCGTCACCGGCGGCAGCCGGGGCATCGGCCGGGCCATCGTCGAGAGGTTGCACGCCGACGGGGCGCGCGTGGCCACGTGCGGCCGCGGTGACCGACCGGCGTACCTGCCCGACGACGTGGTGTGGGAGCAGGCCGACGTCGCGAGCCCCGGGGACACCGAGCGGCTGGTGGCACGGACGCGGGACCTCCTCGGCCCGATCTCGCTCCTCGTCAACAACGCCGGCGTCCTGGTCGCGAAGACGGTGGCCGACGCCACCGACGACGACTGGGACCTGCAGGTCGGTGTCAACTGCCGCGGGGTGTTCAACATGTCGCGCGCCGTGCTGCCCGAGATGACCGAGCACGGCGGCGTCATCGTCAACATCGGCTCGATCTCCGGTGTCGTCGCAGATCTGTCGAGCGCGCTCTACAACGCGTCGAAGGCCTTCGTGCACGCGCTGACCCGTTCGATCGCGATCGACCACGGTCCACGCGTCCGGTGCAACGCCGTGCTGCCGGGGTGGATCGAGACCGACATGTTCGACGAAGGGTTCGCGCTGGCCGGCGACCCCGAGGCCGCCCGCCGCGACGCGATCTCCCGCCATCCGGCCGGCCGATTCGGCCGGCCGGCCGACATCGCCGGCATCGTCGCGTGGCTCGCCTCGGACGAGGCGGCGTGGGCGACCGGCCAGTGCTTCACGGTGGACGGAGGACTCACCGCCGCCTCACCGCTCCGGCCCGAGGCGTTCTGACCCGGAGAACCCGGAGCGTCAGAGCACCTCGCTCAGGTCGAGCGCGGCGATGCGTTGCGGGTCGGCGACGATGTTGATCTCCACGATCCGCCCGTCGCGGATGACGGGGCTGAACACCGACACCGGGACGCCGTCCTTGACCCCGACCAGGCCGACGGCGCCGTTGACCAGCGCCCAGACCTGCAGCTGCTCGTGGTCGGAACGCCGGAAGGCGCTCGCGTTCGCCGCCACCGCCGCGGCGCCACGGACGTACGCCGAGCGTCCGCCGGGACCGGCGTCGGCGCGCAGGGTGACGTCCGGGTCGAGCACCCGGATCAGGGCCTCGAAGTCGCCCTCCTGCGCGGCGCTCGTGAAGGCTTCGAGCACGCGACGTTGCGTGGCCAGGTCGGCCGCCGGCGGGGGCGTGGCCCTGACCCGGCGTCGGGCGCGGCTGGCCAGCTGAGTCGCGGCGCCCGGCGTACTGCCCACGATCTGACCGATCTCCTCGAACGGCACACCGAACATGTCGTGAAGCACGAAGGCCATCCGCTCCCGCGGGCTCAGCGCGTCGAGGACGACGAGCAGCGCCAGGGTCACCGCGTCGGCCTGCTCCGCCGACGCCTCGGGGTCGACGTCGAGACGGGTCACGATCGGGTCGGGCACGTGGACGTCGAGCGACTCCTCGCGCCGCGACTTGCGGGAGCGCAGCAGGTCGAGGCAGATCCGACTCACGACCGTGGTCAGCCACCCGCGCAGGTTGCGCACCTCACTGGTGTCCGAGCGCGCGAGGCGCAGCCAGGCGTCCTGGACCGCGTCGTCCGCCTCGGTCATCGACCCGAGCATCCGGTAGGCGACACCGCGCAGGTGACCCCGATGCTCCTCGAACTCCTCGGCCAGCTTCTCCTGGGTCTGCACTGTCAGGTTCCTCTCTCGCGATCCGTCACCAGCATGACGAAACCGATCAGACGGACCTGACAGGAGACCGGCCATGGAGCCACGGATGACCCATCCGATCTACGTCGTTCCGGCGGCGTTCCGGGCACTGACGGAGTACAGCAGGGCAGACAAGGACATCGGCGTGCCGGCCGAGACGATCGAGATGGTGAACCTGCGCGCGAGCCAGATCAACGGCTGCAGCGTCTGCGTCCAGGCGCACTCGGCCAACCTGAAGAAGGAGGGGATGAGTGACGAGCGCCTCTTCTCGATCGCAGCCTGGCGGGACGCGCCGTACTTCACCGACGCCGAGCGGGTTGCGCTCGAGCTGACCGAGGCGGTCACGCGCGTCGCCGACCGTGGCGATCCGGTCTCCGACGAGCTCTGGGCCGAGGCCGCGCGTCACTACGACGAGCAGGGGCTGTCCGGCCTGCTCATCGCCATCACCTCGATCAACGTCTGGAACCGGCTGAACGCCGCGACCCGCCAGGTAGCCGGCAGCTGGACCGGCTGACCCCGGGAGCTCGGACCCGAGGGTCGCCAGCACTACTCACGCACGTCGGCGCGGAGCCGGAAGACCCGGCTGATGCCACTGCGCTCGTCGACCACGACGTCGGCCGACGGCCCGCCCTTCAGCTTGAGCAGCCACACGGCCAGGTCGGCGGGATGGTAGGAGGCGAGCCTCGGCAGGGAGACGATCATCCGCTTCTGGCCCACCCCGGGGACCGCGTAGAGCAGCGTCAGGTTCCGTCGGAGCAGCGTGATCGCCCCGAGCCGCGCGAACGGCACAACCGGACCGCGTCCCATCCGGAAGCCCTCGTGGGTGACCGTCAGCTCGGAGGTCCCCAACAGGGCGGCCCGTCCGGTGGTCAGCGCGCAGGCGGCGAGCACGACGACTGCGAAGACGGACCAGGCCGAGACCCCGTCGGCGATGATCTCGACCAGGAACCCCAGGAGTGCCGCGATCGCGACCGCGAACAGCACCCACGATGACCACCGGTTCGGCCCGAACGTGACGCTCCCCTCGTTCTCGAGTCGCCCCTGCCAGTCGAACGGTCCGAGCTGTCGCGCCATGGCGCACATCCTGCCGGACAGAAGAGAGAGCCGGCCGCGGTGCGGCCGGCTCTAAACGGGTGACGGACAGTCGGGCGATGGCACCTCAGCGGCCGCGCCGGTTGATCAGGTAGTCGTCGTAGCCCTGCAGGCCCCGTACGCCGTTCAGGCGGAGGAGTGCACGCTGGGCGGACACCTGGTCGTCCCACACGTAACGCATGAAGGCGCGGACCTTCTTGACCTTGCTGGAGTTCTGGTTCGTGTTCATGCCTCTATGGTGACCGTCGGAACTGTTCAGGACAAGCGAATGTTTCTTATGAATCATGCAGTGATGCTGTATGGTTGCCATCATGATCGACGTCCAGCGTCTCCGTGTGTTCAGGGCTGTCGTGGCCAGTGGATCGGTGCAGGCCGCAGCCGACCACCTGGGCTTCACGCCCTCCGCCGTCAGCCAGCAGATCTCCGCCCTGCAGCGCGAGACAGGGCTGGTGCTCTTCGAGAAGGCGGGGCGGGGCATCGCGCCGACCGCGGCCGCCAAGGTGCTCGCCGCCGAGAGCGAGGACCTGATGGACAGCCTGAACCGCCTCGGCGGTGTGGTCGACCATCTCCGCGACGGGCACACCGGCAGCCTGACCATCGGCGCGTTCTCCTCGGCGGCGCAGTTCTGGATGCCCGCCGTGGCCAAGGGACTGCGTCGCGAGTTCCCCGACCTGGTCCTCGACCTCACGCTGAACGAGCTGGGTCCCGAGACGCCCGGCCCGAGCCGACGCGACCTCGACCTCACCACCGAGGACGCCGACCTGGACGGCGTCGAGCGGCCCGGTCACAGCCGGCACGTGCTCGCCGTGGAGACCTACCGAGTGGTCGCCCCGCGCGGCCACGAGCTCCTCACCGAGTGGGACAGCCAGGTGCCGATGCTGGCCCTGGCCGGTCACCCGATGATCGACAACGACTACCACGGCAACACCTGCACCCGGATCATCCGCAACGCCTGCCGGGCCGCCGGCTTCTCGCCGCGGTACGTCGCGCGCTCGGAGGACCACCACACCGCCCTGGCGTTCGTGGCGGCGGGGATCGGCGTCACCGTGCTGCCCGCTCTGGCGGTACCCGAGTCGATGGCCGGTGTCGACAGCCGCGAGCTGGTCAACCCCAGCCCGCGCCGCCGGATCGTGGTCCACGTCCGCGACGGCGCCGCCACCTCGCCCCCGGTCGTCCGAGCCCTGGAACTCCTGGACGAGACCGTGGCGAGGGCGGCGGAACGCCGGGCCGCGCGTCGCTGAGCCGGGTCACGCGGCGAACTCCTCGAGCTCCGGCAGGTCCTCGACGACCGGGCTGGCGGACGGCTCCCGCGTGGCGCGAGCGGCCAGCACCAGCACCACGATCATCAGCGCCACGCCGACCATGCCGGCGACGTGGAAGGCGTCGGTGAACGACGACCGCACGGCGCCGAGCAGGACCGGATCGTGCCGTCCCTCGCGGACGCCGTCGATCACGCTCTGCTCGGCGGTCGAGCCGGGCAGGCCGAGCTGCATGCGGTAGATCACGGTGCCCAGCGAGCCGAGGACGGTCAGGCCGAGCGCGATGCCGAGCTCGTTGGACAGCTGGGCCAGGGATGCGCTGGACGCGGCGCGTTCCGGCGGAGCCCCGCTGATCACGCCGTCCATCAGCATCGGGAACGCCGCCCCGATCCCGAAGGTGGCCAGCGCGCCGCCGACCGCGACGATCGGGCGACCGGACGCGGACGCCGGCGCGACGGCGTACAGGACGAACCCGGCCACCATCAGCGACATCATCGAGACCACGACCGTGCGCTGAGGCAGGCGGCGGTTCAGCCACGGGCCGAGGTTGGCGGCCGCGATCATCGACACCATCTCGGGCAAGATCCACCACGCGGCACCGAGCGGGGTCAGGCCCTGGACCTCCTGCAGGTACAGGTTGAAGAACAGCGAGGTGCCGCCCATCAGCATCGCGGTCAGGAACAACGCGGCGAGAGTGCGGCGTACCCGCGGCCGGGCCAGCAGCTCCAGGTCGAGCAACGGGTTGGCCAGCGTGGTCTGCCGCCGCAGGAAGACGGCGCCCAGGACCAGTCCGGTCACAAGGGTGATCGCCACCGGCGCGTCGACGCCGCTGTTGACCGCACGCTTCAGGGCGAAGACCAGGCTCAGGACGGCGCCGACCGAGAGCGCGGCGCTGATCGGGTCGAGCGGCGCGGGGACGTCGGCCCTGGACTCCGGGACCAGCCGGGGGACGACCGCGATCGTCACGCCCATCACCGGCACGGCCATCAGGAACACAGAGCCCCACCAGAAGTGCTCGAGCAGCACCCCACCGACGAACGGCGCGACGGCCATCCCGCCCAGGAAGACGGTCATCATGGCTCCCATCGCCTGGATGCGCGCGTTCTCCTCGACGAACAGGCCACCGAGCAGCGCCATCGACGTCGGCAGGATCGCCGACCCGGCCAGCCCCATCACCCCGCGGGCGACGATCACCAGCTCGGGGGTGCTCGCGAACGCGCCGATCCCGGACGCGATCGCGAAGACCGCCGCGCAGAACAGGATCATCCGCCGCCGCCCGATGCGGTCCGCGACCGCCCCGGTGGTGAGCATGGCGCCCGCGACCATGAAGTTGTAGCTGTCGGTCATCCAGAGCAGCTCAGCGGCACTCGCGTGCAGCTCGCGACCCATGGTGGGCAGTGCGACTCCCAGCACCGAGATGTCGACCGCGACGAGCAAGGTCGGGAGCGCGAGGGCGGCGAGCGCGAGAAGGGAACGGCTCCGGGTCGGGTTCGGCGGCGTGGCGGTGGTGGTCATCGGGACTCCTGGGTGGGTGTCGGTTCGCCCGTACGTCGTACGGCGCGGCGGCGTTTCGACACGGCCACCCGGAGAAGTTGCGTGCCACCCGCCCGACCCGTTTGGTAAAGGATTCGCCGATTTCGCGCGCCGGGCCGTCGGGGCGGCGGACCATGGGCCGGCAGTGCCGTAGCCCACGCTCACCCCCCGGAGCACCCATGAAGCTCGTCGTCTGTGCGCTCGTCAGCCTCGCCCTCGTGGGCGTCGGGGCCGACGTGCAGGCGTACCCGAGCCGCCGCCCGCGCGCGTTGCGCCACCCTGAGCGGCTGGAGCAGGACAGCTCGTCCCGCCTGCTCCGTGCCCTCGGCCGCCTCGACCGCAGGCTCGTCCACGCGACCAGCGACCACCGTCTGGCCCCCCTGACGGACGCCGATCGCGACGCTCTCCAGAACATCGCGGAAGCGGACGGAGCCGCGGTCGGGGCGGTCGCGATGGCGCACCCCGGCCCCCGGGGCTCCTGACCTGTACAGACGGCAAAGATTGCGGAAAACCGGATGCGCCCCGGTCCGCCGAGGCGCAGCATGATCCTGCAACGCGTCCGTCGCCGGCGGCCTTTTCCCGGCCCGGCCCGCGGTGCGTCGGGGGGTTGAGACCGGACCTCAGCCTTCGAACCGCGACGGTCCCGCCTCCTCGCAGAAGGCGGGACCGTTGCTCGTTGCCGGAGGCGGTGCCGGTCGGGGATGCTGACGCCTCGTGTCGCGCCGTCTGGTTCCGAGGGTGCTGCGGGAGGAGCCGCAGTACCGGCTGCTGTTCGGCAGCCAGGTGCTCTCGGTGCTCGGCGACCGGGTCACCAGCGTGGCCCTTCCCTTCGCGGTCCTCTCGGTCGGGGGCGGCGTCCGGGACGTCGCGCTGACCTCGACCGCGCAGTTCCTGCCGTTCGTCGTACTGGCGGTCCCCGCGGGCGTCTGGGCCGACCGATGGGAACGCAAGCGCATCCTGATCTCCTCGGACGTCGTCCGCCTGGTCACCCAGACCCTCGCCGCCGTGCTCCTTCTCACCGGCACCGCCGAGGTCGTCCACCTGGTCGTCCTGGCGGCGGCGTTCGGCGCCGCAGACGCGTTCTTCGCGCCGGCGTTCAGCGGCTTGCTGCCGACGACCGTCGACCCGGGCAACCTGCAGCCGGCCAACGCCCTGCGCGGCCTCACGTTCTCGCTGGCGAACGTCGCCGGACCCGTGCTGGCCGGTGTCCTGATCGGGTACGCCGGCGGGCCGGGGTCGGCGCTCGGCTTCGACGCCGCGACGTTCCTGGTCTCGGTCCTGCTGCTGGTGCCGCTGCGACCGTCCGTGGTCGAGGAGGCGGCGGCCGAGGACGAGCGGGCCGCGCCCGCGTCGTTCCGCTCGTCGTTGCGGGAGGGCTGGCGCGAGGTGCGCTCGCGGACGTGGGTGCTCGGCTACCTCGGCGGCTTCTCGGTCTACCACGCGATGGTGCTCCCCGCGATCTTCGTGATCGGGCCGGTGCTGATGCAGGACCACTACGACGGCGCACGCTCGTGGGCCCTGGTCACCGCGCTGTTCGGGATCGGGAACATCGTCGGCGACGTGCTGCTCCTGCTGTGGCGGCCGAACTACGCGCTGCGGGTCGGTGCCCTGATGCTGGTCGGCTCGTCGTGCCAGGCGGCGATCATCGGCAGCCACCTGCCGGTGTGGGGGATCGGACTGCTCGAGCTGCTCACCGGGGTCTGCGTCACCGGGATGTTCACGCTGTGGGAGACCTCGCTCGGCGAGCACATCCCGTCCGGGTCGCTGTCGCGCGTCTCGAGCTACGACTACCTGTCCAGCACGGGGATGATCCCGCTCGGCAACGTCGTCGTCGGCGCGCTCGCCGCCCTTCTCGGCATCTATCCGGCACTGGTCGTGATGACGGTGGTCGGGATCGGCGCCGCCCTCGTCGTCGTCTCGATCCCCTCGGTCCGGCACCTCCCCCGACGTCCCCTGACCGGGTCGTCCGCCTGAGCGGAGCTCAGGGGTTCCCGTGGGGCGGACGACCCGAAGAGGCGCGGAACAGCCCGGCGACCAGCGTCGCGTCCGAGGCGAGGGCCAGCACCTCGTCACCCTCGGCAAGAGTGGTCCCGCCCCGCACCTGCACCATCCGGCCTCGCCGGCTGACGATGCTGATCCACACGTCCTCCTCCAGGGGGAGGTCGCGCAGGGTCGCGCCGTCGGCCGGTGAGCCGGACTCGACGACGTAGCGGTGCAGACCCTCGGGCTGGTCGCGGAAACGCATCCCCATCGCCCACGGCTCGGGCTCCACCACCCGCATCGGCACCCGCCAGAGCCGCGCGAGGGTCGGCACCAGGCCGCCCTGCACGACGACCGACAGCAGCACCACGACGAAGACGACCGCGTAGATGCGCTGCGCATCGGGAGCGCCCTCGACGACGACGTACGTGCCGAGCAGGATCGGGACGACGCCCTTGAGGCCCGACCAGAGCACAAAGGCGCGCTCGCCCCGGCGCAGCCGGACCGGGATCAGCACCAGCCCGACGAGCAGGGGTCGCACCAGGAGGAACAGCACGGCGGCGACCCCGAGCGCGAGCAGGCCGTGCCCGTCGCTGAACGCCGACGAGAGCGGGATGGAGAGGCCGAGCAGCGTGAACGCCACGATCTCGGCCAGGCTCGCGAGGCCGGAGGCGAAGTGCTCGATCTCGCGCTTGTACGGCGCGCGGGTGTCGCCGACCAGGATCCCGGCCAGCATCACGGCCAGGAACCCCGACCCGTGCGCCACGGTGGTCACGCCGTACAGCACGAGGGCGAAGGCCACGGTCCGAAGCGGATAGAGGGTCTCGTTCGGCATCGGGAGGTGGCGGAGCAACCAGCGCAGGGCGTGCCCGCCGGCCACGCCGAACGCGATGCCCACCACCATCTGGAGGACGAACTCACCTGCACCGTGCGCCACGGCACCGGCGCCGCCACCGGTGGCTCCGAGGATCGCGATCATCAGCGCGATCCCGACGGGGTCGTTGGCGCCGGCCTCCCCCTCGAGCAGGGTGCCCGAGCGTCCGGTGACCTCGCGGCGGCCGAGCACGGAGAAGACGGTGGCGGGGTCGGTCGGCGCCAGGGCGGTGCCCAGGAGCAGGGCCGGCCGCCAGTCGAAGCCGAACACCAGGTGGGCGACGACGGCCAGTCCGGCCGCCGTGACGAACGTGCCGGCGACCCCGAGCCACAGCACCGGGCCGGCCACGGGTCGGAAGCGGTCGAGCCCGATGTGCATCCCGCCTTCGAACAGGATCACCACGAGTGCCACGGTCACGATCCGTTGGTCCGCTTCGATGCCCAGCCCGCCGAGGTCGGGCACGAGGTCGACGGCGATCGATGCGGCGACGAGGAACAGGGCCGGGCTCGGGATCTGGGTCAGCGCCGTGATGCGGCTCGATCCCACCGCGAGGAGCAACGCGACTGAGGCGACGAGAACCACCGCGGCGAACGGGATCACGTCGTGCATCGGAGCTCCAGGGTCGGCGGACGGGTCGCCGACCAGACTTCCCGGCACTCCTGGAGAGACAGCCTAGTGCCGTCGAGGTGTCGTCCGTCGCCGGTTCAGGAGTGGGCGACGCACCGGGTGGCCCACGGCCGGGCCTCGAGGCGACCGGCGGGGATGGCCTGGCCGCACACCTCGCAGGTGCCGTAGCTCCCGTCCGCGAGTCGCTGCTGCGCACGGCGTACCTCGTCGAGCATCGCGAGCAGGTGCTCCTGCGCCGACACCGCGGCCAGACGATCGACGGCCATCGACGTACCCTCGCCCACGCGTTTGCCGAACGAGATGGCTCCCACCTCATCGGGTGGTCGCGTCAGCTCCGCGAGCTCGGCCACGAGCCGCTCCTCGCGCTCCGCGAGCAGACGCCCGGCGTCGTCGTGCA
>NZ_DASXWU010000049.1:0-76133 GCF_036503465.1 Nocardioides sp. | reverse complement strand
AAGCCGGCAACCGACTTCTGCACCTCGGTGACCCGCTTCTGGACGTCCGCGACGTACTCACGGACGGCCTCGACCACGCGGTCGGTCACGCCGACACCGGCGTACAGGGGGCGGGTGGCCGCCTCGGGGATCTGGGTCGTGATGTCGAACTTGTTCTTCGCCATGATCTGCTCCTTCGGGTGGTGGGTTGGTCCGGCGTTCGCCGGGTCGTTCAGGGGGCGTCCTGCCCCGCGTTCAACGCGAGGAAGGACGCGTACACGTCGAGCAGGGTCTGCTTCTGCCGCTCGGTGAGCAGCTGGTCGCCGAGGACGGCGAGCTCGACCGAGCCGCCGATGGTGTCGTCGGGGCTGACGATCCCCGCCCGCAGGTAGAGCTGCTCGGCGGAGATCCGCAGCGCCTTGGCCAGCTGCTGCAGCACCTCCGCGGACGGACGGCGCAGTCCCCGCTCGATCTGGCTCAGGTAAGGGTTGGAGACGCCCGCCTGCTCGGCCAGCTGACGCAGCGACAGCCGCGACGACAGCCGCTGCTCCCGCAGGTAGTCGCCGAGCGTCTCGACGGTCTTTCCGACCTTGGTCCGGGCCACGCCCCCCATCGTGCTAGCCATTGCTAGCAGACTGCAAACCGAACGCCGGTGAGTGCGGTCACATCCACCGGAATCCCCTGTCAGTGCACGGCATTTCCGGTGCTCGGCCCGCTAACAACAGGCAGCAGACGTGATCATCCGGAGGCGGTCTGCTCCCGCGCGGCGGTGAGCTGGGACCCGATCACCTGATCCAAACCGATCCCCCTCACCGCCCGATGGCGGCAACGGGTGCGAGCGAGTGCCCCCAGCCCGATCAGGAGAACACGGCCCGGATCTCGCCCACCGGCCGGCCGCCGCCGAGCAGCTCGACGACACCGGTACGGCGGACCGCCTCCGCATCGACCCCGGCCTCGTCGAGGACACCGGCGCGACGCAACGCCTCGACCATCAGCACCGGCCGCACCCGGGCGGCGCCGTCGTCGGTCTTGAGGGCGAAGGCACGCCCGTCGGGCAGCGCGACCGCGTAGCAGCCCTCCGCGCCGGCCTTGCCGATCGCACCCGGGATCGCGGTCAGCAGCGCCAGCTCGTCGCGCGTGGTCCCCGAGACGTACGCCGGGTGGGCGCGGATGGCGTCCGCGATCCGCACGGCATCGGCGTCCGGCGCCCCCGAGGCGGAGACGCCCAGGGCCAGCCGGCGGAAGGCCCTCGCCAGCCCGGCCAGGGAGGCGGAGAACAGCGGTGCCCCGCACCCGTCGACGGCGGTGACCGCGATCGGCGCCCCGGTCACCTCGGCGAAGGTGGCGGCGATCGCCTGCTGCAGCGGATGCTCGGGGTCGCGGTAGGTGTCGGTCGGCCAGCCGTTGACCACGCAGGTGGCCAGCATCGCGGCGTGCTTGCCGGAGCAGTTCATCAGCACCGGCGCGCGTCCGGCGCCCTCCCGGATCACCGCCTCCCGGGCGTCGTCGTCGAGCGGGTAGTCCGGCGGCGTCTTCAGCGCGTCCTCGGTCAGACCGACCCCGGCGAGGATGCGGCGTACGCCCTCGACGTGGAACGGCTCGCCGGAGTGTGACGCGCAGGCCAGCGCCAGCAGCTCGGGCGGGAGGTCGAGACCGACCCGCACCATGCCCAGCGCCTGGACCGGCTTGTTGCACGAGCGCGGTAGCACGGGGACGTCGGCGTCACCGACCGACCAGGCGACGCTGCCGTCCGCGTCCAGCGCGACGAGCGAGCCGTAGTGATGACCCTCGACGAAGCCGTTGCGGACGATCTCGGCGACCGGTACGGCGTTCACCGGGCGCCCGCGGGACGACGCGTGGCGGGACGGGTCTGAGCGGGAGAGCGAACTGGCACCGAGCCACAGTAGCGACGCTGGCAGGATGGCCACGTGCCGACGCCCCAACACTGTCCGTCGCCGCGGGAGCTGGCCGATCTCGAGCTCCTCGCCGGTGGCGCCCTGGCGCCGCTCACCACCTTCAACCAGCCCGACTCGCCGGTCACCCTGGGGGTCCCCGAGACGCTCGCGGGCCAGGACGTCGAGCTCGTCGACCCGGAAGGGCTGCCGCTGGCACTGCTGCATCCGGACGGCTCCTTCGAGCCGCTGACTCACGCCCAGCACGGGCCGTTCCGCCGCCTCCACCTGACGCCGGCCGAGGTGCGTGAGCGATACGCCGGAGCGACGTTCGTGCCGGTGGTCGACGCCCTGACCGAGACGGAGCTCGACCGGCTACGGGGACTGGCGACGCCGGTGGTCCTGCTCGCCCTGACCGGGCCCGGCACCCCCGAGCTCTCCCCCGTCGCGCTGCTCCGCGCGTCCCTGGCAGCCGCGCGGCACCTCCCGGACGCCGCCGTGGTCGCGGTGCCGCTCGCTTCGCACGGCGACATCACGATCGACCACGAGCTCGGCGCCCAGGTCACGGCGGCGTACGCCGGGCCCGACCCGGTGCTCGGCCTGGTGGATCCCGGGGACGAGGACGACGACTACCCCGACGACATCGCCGCGATCGTGGACGCCGACCAGCCAGGTCCGGATCGGCGCGGGCTGGTGCTGTTCTTCACCGGGCTGTCGGGCAGCGGCAAGTCGACCGTCGCACAGGCGGTGATCGACTCGTTGCTCGAGTCGGGCGAGCGCACGGTGACCAGCCTGGACGGCGACGTCGTACGCCGGAACCTGTCGGCCGGGCTCACCTTCAGCCGCGAGGACCGCGAGACGAACATCCGCCGGATCGGCTGGGTGGCGGCCGAGATCTCCAGGCACGGGGGCGTCGCGGTGTGCAGCCCGATCGCCCCGTTCGACGCGACCCGTCAGGACGTGCGGGCGATGACCGAGGCGGCCGGCGGGTCGTTCTTCCTGGTGCACGTGGCGACCCCGCTGGAGGAGTGCGAACGACGCGACCGCAAGGGGCTCTACGCGAAGGCGCGGCGCGGTGAGATCCCCGAGTTCACCGGGATCGCGTCGCCGTACGAGGAGCCCGCGGACGCAGACCTGCGCATCGACACGACCGGCCGCACGATCGCGGACTGTCGAGACGAGGTGCTGTGGGCCCTGGCCGAGCGTGGACACATCAGCGCTCCCGTGTCCGTCGAGCCCTCCGAGGAACCCATCCATGTCCTCTTCGTCTGCACCGCGAACATCTGCCGCTCGCCGTACCTCGAGCTCCGCGCCCGCCAGCTGCTCGGCCCGGACTCCGGCGTCGAGGTCAGCAGCGCCGGCACCCAAGGCTTCGACGCGGAGCCGGTCAGCGAGACCATGGAGGCGGAGTTCGCGCGCTGGGGCACGGACACGACGTCGTTCCGCAGCCGCGTGGCGACCGGAGACCTGGTCGACCGGGCCGACCTCGTGCTCACGGCCGAGGCCCGCCACCGCACCTGGCTGCTCGAGGACCGGCCGGCGGCGTTCCGCAAGATCTTCACGCTGGGGCAGTTCGTCGCCAGCGCCGAGGCGGCAGACCCGGACCTGCGCGGCCGCGACCTGATCGCCGCCCTGGCCAACCGCCGCGTCCCGGCCGCCGCCGACCACGACATCGCCGACCCCTACCGGCGTGGCCCGGAGCACGCTGCCCGCGCGGCCCTCACCATGGAGACCATGCTGGAGGTGGTCGTGGCTCGGCTGCGCCGTGTCCCGGACGACGGGGATCCGATCTAGCCATGGGCGGCTGGCTCACCGCCGACTTCTTCTCGATCGTCGGCGCCGGCTTCTTCGTCGGCATCGTGGTCGGACTGACCGGCATGGGCGGTGGTGCCCTGATGACGCCGGCCCTGATCTTCCTGGGCGTCGGGAACGCGTCCGCCGTGGTCACGGCGGACCTGACGGCGGCCGCGGTCTCGCGCAGCGCCGGCGCCGCCACCCACGCGCGCCAGGGCTCCCCGAACATGCCCCTCGCCCTGTGGCTGATCGTCGGCTCCGTGCCGGCCGCCCTGGTCGGCCCGTGGGTGATCCACGGCCTGGCGGGCGGCAGTCCGGACTCGCTGAACCGCCTGCTGATGAAGTGCATCGGGTTCGCACTGCTGTTCGCGGCTGCGACGTACGCCCTGCGTCTCTACATCAACCTCCGGCGCGTCCACGACGAGACCGGCCTCGCGGACCCCGATCCCCGCATCCGGCCCCTCATCACCTGTGGCGTCGGCGCGCTCGGCGGCCTGCTCGTCGGCGTCACCAGCGTCGGGGCCGGCTCGGTGATCATGATCGCGCTGCTGATGCTCTATCCCGGACTGTCCCCGGTCCGCCTGGTCGGGACCGACCTGGTGCAGGCGGTCCCGCTCGTGCTCGCGGCCGCGGGGTCGAACATCGTGATCAACGGGCTGGACTGGCACATCCTGGTGCCGCTGGTGCTCGGGTCCACCCCGGGGACGGTGCTCGGCGCCCGCCTCGCGCCGAAGGTGCCTCAGTCGTTCATCCGGCGCGGCATCGTCGTGGTGCTGACCATGTCCGGTGTGGCGCTCCTCGACAAGTCGGGTTGGGCGCCCTTGGGCGCCGGGAACGACGACACGCACCCGGTCCTGATCGCCCTCGTCGGCGTGGCCATGGTCGTGCTCGTCCCGCTGGTGTGGGGCCTGATCCGGCGGACGGAGGGCCTGCCCATGTTCGGAGCCCCGACCGTCGCCGAGCTCGAGGGCGAGCCGGGCAGGCGGCCGCGCCGCACCTCCACCTCCGACACCGAGGACCGGCGCCAGGTTCCCTGAGCCCGGTCTGTTCACCTGCGCCGCGGTCACCCGCGGGGCACGCCGTACGACGGGACCGGGCGCGTCGGATTCGACAAATTGAGGTGATTCAGTAGACTTACATGCCTTGCCCTCACCTTCCCTGGAAGGACCGACGCCATGGGTGACTGGCTCACCGTTGACTTCTTCTCGATCATCGCCGCCGCGTTCGTGGTCGGCTCCGTCGTCGGCCTGACCGGTATGGGCGGCGGCGCGCTGATGACGCCGGCGCTGATCTTCCTCGGGGTCGGGGACGCCTCGACCGTGGTGACCGCCGATCTGACCGCGGCCGCGATCTACAAGACCGGCGGCGCGGTCACGCACGCCAGGGAGGGCAAGCCCAGCTGGGCACTCGCGAAGTGGCTGATCCTGGGCTCCGTGCCGTTCGCCCTGGCCGGGCCGTGGATCCTCCACCACCTCGCCGGATCGGCCGACGATCTCGACACGCTGCTCAAGAAGTGCATCGGGTTCGCGCTGCTCCTCGCGGCCGCGACGTACGCCCTCCGGCTGGTCATCAACCTGCGCCGGGTCCGGGGCGGCGGCGCGGAGGCGGATCCCGACCCGAGGATCCGCCCGCTGGTCACCGTCGCCGTCGGCGCGCTGGGCGGCCTGCTGGTCGGCGTCACCAGTGTCGGCTCGGGCTCGGTGATCATGATCGCCCTGGTGATGCTCTACCCGGGGCTGTCGGCGCTCCGCCTGGTCGGCACCGACCTCGTGCAGGCCGTCCCGCTCGTGCTGTCCGCCGCGATCTCGAACATCGCCCTGAACGGCCTCGACTGGCACCTGCTGGTGCCGCTGGTGCTCGGGTCGACCCCCGGCACGATCCTCGGCAGCCGGATCGCCCCGAAGGTGCCGCAGTCGTTCATCCGCCGCGGCATCGTCGTCGTGCTCACGATGTCCGGCCTCGCGTTGCTCGACAAGGCCGGCTGGGCTCCCCTGGGCTCGGGCGAGGACCAGACCCACCCGGTGCTGATCGCGCTGGTCGGCCTGGCGATGGTCGTCGTACTGCCGTTCGTATGGGGCCTGATCCGGCGGACCCAGGGGCTGCCGATGTTCGGGGCCCCCACCGTCGCCGAGCTCGAGGGCGGAACGCGGCCCGAGCCGGGCGGGGCAGCCGTGGGACAGGCGTCAGGAGACGTCGTCCGCCACGATCAGGCCAAGATCCCGTAGCCGGTCGACGAACTCACGCACGTCGGGACCCACCACGTCGTCGGGGACCTCGAACGCCTCGGCCAGGTCGTGCACGATCTCGGCCACGGTCCGGTCGCCGTCGATGCAGCCCCAGATCTGGGCCGCCGAGCCCTCGAAGACGTACGGCGGGAGCTCGAGGTGGTCGAGGTCGAGGACGACCACGCGCTGGTCGGATTCGTCGGCCGACTCGACGTACGCCGTGCTGGTGGCGCGCCGCCAGACGGCGGTCCCGGCGTCGGCCGGACCACCTGCGCCGGCCCGGTCGTCGGGCTCGACGCCTGCCGCCGAGCTCCCGCTGTCGGTCACGCCGCGAGTTTAGGCGTGGCAGCATCCGCCGATAGCATGATCGCTGCGTTCCCCATCGAGAGGCCCCCGCACACCCATGACTGCCGCCCCACCGACCCATGTCGACTACCAGCTGAGCCAGCTCGACCAGCTCGAGGCGGAGTCGATCCACATCTTCCGTGAGGCCGCGGCCGAGTTCGAGAAGCCCGCGCTGATGTGCTCCGGCGGCAAGGACTCCATCGTCATGCTGCGCCTGGCGGAGAAGGCGTTCTACCCCGCCAAGCTGCCGTTCCCGGTGCTCCAGATCGACACCGGCTACGACTTCCCCGAGGTGCTGGCGGCGCGTGACAACTGGGTGCAGCGGCTGGGAGCACGCCTGGTCGTGGCCAGCGTGGAGAACGCGATCGCGAACGGCATCGTCGTCGACGACGGCAAGACCAGCCGCAACCGGCTCCAGATCGGCACGCTGCTCAACGCCGTCGAGGAGAACGGCTTCACCGCCCTCTTCGGCGGTGGCCGCCGCGACGAGGAGAAGGCACGCGCGAAGGAGCGCGTCTACTCCCACCGAGACGACTTCGGCCAGTGGGACCCGAAGAACCAGCGCCCCGAGCTGTGGAGCCTCTACAACGGCAAGCTGCACGGCGGCGAGCACATGCGGGTCTTCCCCCTGTCGAACTGGACCGAGCTCGACATCTGGCACTACATCGGCCGCGAGCAGATCGAGATCCCGTCGATCTACTTCGCCCACGAGCGGCAGGTCTTCCAGCGCGACGGGATGTGGTTCACCCAGAGCGAGTTCAACCCCTGCAAGGAGGGTGAGGAGGTCGTCACGAAGACCGTGCGCTTCCGCACCGTCGGCGACCTGACCCTGACCGGCGCGGTGGAGTCCGACGCCGACACCATCGACAAGATCATCGACGAGATCGCCGTCGCCCGCGTCACCGAGCGCGGCGCGACCCGTGGCGATGACCGGTTCTCCGAGGCCGCCATGGAGGACCGGAAGAAGGAGGGCTACTTCTGATGGACCTGCTCCGTTTCGCCACGGCGGGATCGGTCGACGACGGGAAGTCCACCCTCATCGGTCGGCTCCTGCTCGACTCCAAGTCGATCTTCGAGGACCAGCTGGAGGCCGTCGAGGCCACCAGCCACTCGCGTGGCTACGACTACACCGACCTGGCTCTGCTCACCGACGGCCTCCGTTCCGAGCGCGAGCAGGGCATCACGATCGACGTCGCCTACCGCTACTTCGCGACCCCGGCGCGGAAGTTCATCATCGCCGACACCCCCGGGCACATCCAGTACACCCGGAACATGGTCACCGGTGCCTCGACCGCCGACCTCGGGCTCGTGCTGGTCGACGCCCGGCAGGGCCTGACCGAGCAGAGCCGTCGACACGCCGTACTGCTGTCGCTGCTGCGGGTCCCCCACCTGGTCCTGGCGATCAACAAGATGGATCTCGTCGACTGGTCGCAGGAGATCTACGACCGGATCCACAACGAGTTCACGCAGTTCGCGACCAAGCTGTCGATCCCCGACCTCTCGGTGATTCCGATCTCGGCGCTCAAGGGCGACAACGTGGTGACGCGCTCGGAGAACACCCCGTGGTACGCCGGCCCGACGCTGATGCACCACCTCGAGCACGTCCACGTCGCGTCCGACCGCGACCTGGTCGACACCCGCTTCCCGGTGCAGTACGTCGTACGCCCGAAGTCCGACGAGTTCCACGACTACCGGGGGTACGCCGGCCAGGTCGCCGGCGGCGTCCTGAAGCCCGGTGACGAGGTCGTCGTCCTGCCCAGCGGCATGACGTCGACCATCGAGGGCATCGACATGTTCGACCAGGAGATCGACGAGGCCTTCCCGCCGATGTCGGTCACGGTTCGCCTCGCGGACGACGTCGACGTCAGCCGCGGCGACATGATCGCCCGGGTCAAGAACGCCCCCAAGCCCAGCCAGGACATCGACGCGATGGTCTGCTGGATGACCACCGAGCCGCTGCGCCCCCGTCAGAAGCTCGCGATCAAGCACACGACCCGGATGGGCCGGGCGCTGGTCAAGGACATCCAGTACCGCCTCGACGTGAACAGCCTGCACCGCGACCAGGACACCAAGGAGCTCGGCCTCAACGAGATCGGCCGCGTCCAGCTGCGCACGACCGTGCCGCTGCTGTGCGACCCGTACTCGAAGAACCGCACCACCGGCTCCTTCATCCTGATCGACGAGGCCACCGGCGTCACCGTCGGCGCCGGGATGATCAACTCCGGCTCCTGAGCACTCGGGCCACGTGACATGACGCGTGTCGTCGCCACGTGGTTCTACGAGCAGGAGCGCGCCGAGGGCGGCGCCTACGCACAGGTCAGCGGCGACTCGTCGACCCAGGAGTTCCGCGACGTCTATCGGCGGTGCCTCGCGGTTTTCTTCGCGACCGCGCGGCGGGTCGTCCCCGACGCGCGGCTCGTGGTCTACCTCAACAAGGGGTGGGACCCCTCTGCGTCGCGTGTCTCGAGCGAGGTGTACGGCGTTCTCGAGCGGCTGGGCGTGGAGCGTCAGGTCCTTCCCTACACGTTTGCGCCCCCGCCGCGATGGCCGGCCGGGTGGCGCAACCAGTTCTTCGTGTTCGACGCACTCCGCGCCCTGGGCCGGTCCAGCGATGAGTCCGACCCCGCCGTGCTGCTCGACAGCGACATCGTCTGGTCCGGCGCCGCGGCAGGCGAGGCCATGTGGGACCAGATCGGCGAGCGAGGCGCGCTGACCTACCGGGTCGGCTATGGCCCCGATCACCCCATCAACGGCTGTTCACGTCGTCGGCTGACCGAGCTCGCGCAGCGACTGGGCATCGAGAGCAACGGCGTCGTCGACTACTCCGGGGGCGAATTCGTCGCCGCGCGAGCCGACGTCTGTCTCGGCCTCGTCGCGAAGGCTGAGGAGCTATGGCCGGGCGTGCTCGAGCGCCACGAGCGGGGCGAGATCACACAGATCGAGGAGGCCCACCTCCTCAGCCTCTGCTACTCGGCCCTCCGAATCGAGCAGGGCACCGGCGACCCGTTCGTGAAGCGGTTGTGGACCCAGCCGTTCAAGCATCGCAACGTCACACCGGAGGACCTCGATCTCCCGCTGTGGCACGTGCCAGCCGAGAAGAAGTACGGCCTGCGCCAGCTGTACCCGCACACGCTCCGGCCTGACTCGTCACTCTGGTCGTGCCCGGACGACGCCTACCGCCGCCGTCTCGGCCGCGCGCTCGGCGTGCCGGCCAACACGAGAGTCAAGGTCGCCGCCGACGTGACCAGAGCGGTCGCTCAACGGATTCGGCGCGCCGGCCCTAGCCGACGTCGCGGAGCGTCCCCTCGTGGGCGCGATACCACCCGACGGTCGAGGTGATCCCCTCGCGCAGCCCGATGGAGGCGGTCCAGCCTGCCCGCTCGAGCGTGGTGACGTCGAGGAGCTTTTGGGGCATTCCATCGGGCTTGGAGTCGTCCCACCGGGTTTCACCGCGGTAGCCCACGACTTCCGCCACCGTCTCAGCGATCTCACGGACCGTGGCGTCGCGGCCGGTGCCGACGTTGACCTGGCTCGGGCCGTCGTAGTGCTCGAGGAGGTGCAGGCAGGCCATGGCCATGTCGTCGACGTGCAGCAGCTCACGCCGAGGGGTGCCGGTGCCCCAGTTGGTGACGTACGGCGCGCCGGTCCCCGCCGCGTCGACGTACCGGCGGATGAGGGCCGGCAGGAGGTGACTGCCCGTGGTCGAGAAGTTGTCGCCCGGGCCGTACAGATTGGTCGGCATCGCCGAGATCCAGGGAAGGCCGTACTCGCGGCGCACGGCCTGGATGCCCAGGATGCCCGCGATCTTGGCGATCGCGTAGGCGTCGTTGGTGGGCTCGAGGTGCCCGGTCAGCAGCGAGTCCTCACGGATCGGTTGGGGCGCGAGACGCGGGTAGATGCAGGACGAGCCCAGGAACAGCAGACGCTCGACCCGCTGCTCGAGCGCCGCGTCGAGGACGTTGGTCTGGATGCGAAGGTTGTCCGAGAGGAACTCGACCGGATGGCTGTCGTTGGCGAGGATGCCGCCCACCTTGGCGGCGGCCAGCACGACGTAGCGCGGTCTCGTCTCGGCGAAGAAGTCGAACGTCGACGCACGGTCGCGCAGGTCGAGCTCGCCCGACGACCGGCCGCGAAGATCCGTGAAGCCTGCGGCCTCGAGCCGGCGCCACACGGCCGAGCCGACCATGCCGCGGTGACCCGCGACGTACGTCGTGGCCCCGCGGTCGAGCGGGCCGGGAGTGAAACCCGAGGTTGTGGTCATGGGGTCGCCGGCCATTCCGGCAGGCTCACCCTGTCGATCCACGGCCGCCCCTCGTGCTCGAGCGCCTCGATGTCGGCGTCGACCATGATCTGCGCCAGCCGCGCCCCGTCGACGGTCGTCTTCCAGCCCAGCACCTTCTCGGCCTTGGAGGCGTCACCGCGCAACGCGTCCACCTCGGACGGACGCAGGTAACGCTCGTCGAACCGGACGTGCTCCTGCCAGTCGAGGCCGGCGTGACGGAACGACGCCTCCACGAAGTCGCGGACCGTCATCGAGCTTCCGGTGGCCAGGACGAAGTCGTCGGGCTCGTCGGCCTGGAGCATCCGCCACATGCCCTCGGCGTACTCCGGGGCGTATCCCCAGTCCCGCTCCGCGTCGAGGTTGCCCAGGTAGACGTGGTCGTCGAGCCCGGCCTTGATCCGCGCGACGGCACGGGTGACCTTGCGGGTCACGAACGTCTCGCCACGACGCGGCGACTCATGGTTGAACAGGATCCCGTTGACGGCGAACAGCCCGTACGCCTCGCGGTAGTTGCGGGTCGCCCAGTACCCGTAGACCTTCGCGACGCCGTACGGCGACCGTGGGTAGAAGGGCGTCTCCTCGTTCTGCGGCGGAGTCTCGGCGCCGAACATCTCCGAGCTGGATGCCTGGTAGTAGCGACACTGCACCCCGGACATCCGGACCGCCTCGAGGAGGCGCATCGCCCCCAGCGCCGTGGCGTTGCCGGTGTGCTCGGGCTCGTCGAAGGAGACGCGTACGTGTGACTGGGCGCCGAGGTTGTAGACCTCGTCCGGATCGATGTCCCGCATGAGGCCGATCAGGCGCGCACCGTCGGTGAGGTCGCCGTAGTGCAGGTACATCCGGGCGTTCTCGTCGTGCGGGTCCCGATACAGGTGGTCGATGCGCCCGGTGTTGAACGTCGAGGCGCGTCGGATGAGCCCGTGGACCTCGTAGCCCTTGCCGAGCAGGAGCTCGGCCAGGTACGAGCCGTCCTGTCCGGTGACGCCCGTGATCAGCGCTCGGCGCACGGCTGCTCCGTTTCGAACGAGGAGTGGTTCGCCGGCGTCGTCGGGCACGGCGACTGAGGCCATGAGCATAGCCAAACAGCCGTGTCGCACGAGGCGGATGTGACAAGGTGATCGGGTGCCCGAGCTCGCCGACTCGCCCGCGGCGACGTACGCCGTCTGCTCGGTGCCGATCAGCGCGGTGGACGCCTCCGAGGCGGCGAGACGCATCGTCCGGGACGCCGTGGAGGCGCGAGCCTGCCAGGTGCACCTGTGCAACGCGTTCACCCTCTCGCTCGTCGACCAGGACGACGACCTGCGAACGGCGCTTCTCGAGGCGGACCTCAACCTCGCCGACGGTGTGCCGGTGGCGCTCCTGGGCCGCCGTCACGGCATGAAGGGCCCGGTCCGTGGAAGTGAGCTGGTCGGGAAGGTCGCCACGATGGGAAGCGGACGGCTTCGTCACTACCTCTACGGCGGCAAGGACGGCATCGCGCAGGAGATGGCCGGCCGTCTCCAGCATCATGTGCCGGGCCTCCAGGTCGTGGGCACCGAGTCGCCGCCGTTCACCCCCATCACCGACGAGCACGTCGGCGGTCTGGTCCGCCGGGTCGAGGAGTCGCGCGCGAACATCCTCTGGATCGGGCTGGGGACGCCTCGCCAGGACTACCTCGTGCGTCGCCTCGCCGACCGGCTGTCGATGCCGATCGTGCCGGTCGGTGCTGCGTTCGACTTCTGGGCGGGCTCGATCAAGGAGGCCCCGCGTGTCGTGCAGGGCACCGGCCTGGAGTGGCTCTACCGCCTCGCCGTCGAGCCGCGCCGGCTGTGGCGTCGCTACCTGCTCGGAAACCCGCGCTTCCTGCTCAGTGCCTGGCGCCACCGGGGGTAGTCGTGCGAGTCCTGGTCGCGCACAACCGATACCGGTCCGCTGCGCCGAGCGGGGAGAACCGACTCGTTGACGCCGAGATCGCTCTCCTGCGTGACGGCGGGGTCGAGGTCGTCGAGATGATCACGGAGAGCGACGACATCGCGCCCGGGCTGCGCGGGGCGCTCCAGGCTGCACCCGGGCCGGTCTACTCCCCGTCCGGCGTACGTCGTTTCCGCCGCCTTCTCGAGGAGTCCCGGCCAGACGTGGTCCACCTGCACAACGTCTTCCCGCTCATCTCTCCGTACGTCGTACGAGTCGCCGGCCGCGCCGGTGTGCCGGTCGTCCAGACGGTGCACAACTACCGACACGGGTGCGTGAACGGCCTGCACCTGCGCGACGGGCATCCCTGCACCGACTGCCTCGGGACGAGGTTCGGGCTGCCGGCGGTCCGGCACGGCTGCTACCGCGGCTCACGCCTCCAGACCCTGCCGATGACCGCCGGACAGAATTTTCATCGCTCGACCTGGCGCGAAGGCATCTCCCGCTACCTGGCGCTCACCCCGTTCGCGCGCGACAAGCTGGTCGCGACCGGTGTTCCGGCCGAACGAGTCACCGTGCGGCCGACCTGGGTGCCGGACCCCGGTCACGACCCCGAGCCCGGCAACGACGTGCTGTTCGTCGGTCGTCTCGACCAGGCGAAGGGCGTTGACCGCTTGCTCGAGGCGTGGGCCTCGGGCGGGCGCCGGTCGGGTCGACGGCTCCGGATCGCCGGCGACGGTCCGCTCGCGGCCGCCGTCGCAGCAGCCGCCGCTGCCGACGACAGCATCGAACACCTGGGTCCACTCGACCCGGCCGGCGTTCACGAGGCCATGCGGCTTGCGGCGTACGTCGTGGTCGCTTCGCGGGTGTACGAAGCCTACCCGCTCGTGGTGGCCGAAGCCTTCGGTACCGGTAGGCCGGTGCTGACCGTCGACGGCGGCAGCGTGGGTTCCGTCGTCGGTGGCGAGGGCGGGTGGACGGTCGCTCCCACCACACGCGCGATCGCCGATGCGATCCGCAGCATCGACGACCACGACGTCGCCCGGCAGTCGGTTGTCGCCCGTGCGCGGTTCGAGCGCGACAACACGCCTGCCCGCGGGCTCGAGTCCTTGCTCGAGGTCTACGGCGAGGTGATGCGATGAGGTGTCACCCGAGCACCCTGCGGTACTCCTCGACGTAGAGATCGGCCACCGCCGACATGCGGAAGTTCTCGGCCCGAGCCCGGGCCCTGGCTCCCCACGCCTCACGCTCGCGCACGTCGAGCAGCGTGCGCATGGCGTCGGCCAGGCCCCCCGGGTGAGTGACGTCGGCGAGGACACCCGATCGACCGTTCTCCAGCAGCCACGGCACGGCGCCGCTCCGTCGCCCCCCGACCACGGGAACGCCGGCTGCCATCGCCTCGACCAGCGTCATCCCGAACGACTCTTCTCGCGCCGGGTGGACGAAGACGTCGAGCCCCGCGAGGTACGCCGGCACCTCGGTCGCCTCCACTCGCCCGCGGAACTCGACGCCGGCGTGCAGTCCTCGTTCTCGAGCCCAACGGTGCAAACGGTCCTCGGGCCCGCACCCACCACCGGCGACGGTGAGGTGCGCGGGCGAGCCGGCACGGGCTCGCACGAGGCCGAAGGCCTCGAGCAGGGGACCTAGGTTCTTGCGACGGTCATCGCTGGTGACGAGGCAGCCGAAACGCACGCCGTCCGCGCGCTCGGGCGACGGCACGTCGAAGTACGCGTCGGCGATCCCGTTGGGGATCAATGAGCAGGACTTGCGGTAACGCGAACGGACCTTGCCCTGGATGTACGGCGAGACAGCGCTCACATGCTTCGCCGCGGCCAGCGCCCGCACCTGCATGCCCAGCCGGATCGCGCGGTACATGTCGCGGTACTGGGCGAGGACGGCCGGCGCCCAGTCATGGACGGTCACCAGCGTCGGCAGGCCGGAGCGCTCCGCCGCGAGCGCGAACTCATAGGTCCAGTGCGCGTGGACGATGTCGGGCGTGGCCGACCGCAGAGCGTCGGCCAGGAGGCGGCGCTCGACGCGGAAGCCGTCCAGGGCGCGGTCACGGGCGCGCGGACGCATCGGGAGCACCGAGACGTCCAGAGACGGCCCGGTGAGCTGGTAGGGGCGCCCGGCCGTCGGATCGAGCGTGACCACGTGCACGCGGTGGTTCAGCTCGACGAGCCTGAGCGCGAGATGGGCGGTCATCGGGAACGGATAGCCCCGAGACGTCACCACCGACGTGAGCGCGGGTTGCAGGAGCTGGAGGTCGAGCGGCCCGGTGAGCGCCACCCTCATGAAGAGGCCTCGGGCACGCGGCGCAGGAGCTTGGCGTACGGCACCACGAAGAAGAACGGCGCGAGCACTCCGGTGTGCCGGCGGCAGGCGTGCCACCACATCTGCGGCGGCAGCTCCTTGATGCTCCGGGTCGCCCGCCAGCGCGCTCGGAAGCTGGGCAGGCTTCGCCGCGTCGCCGGTGGGTTGCGCGAGCAGGTGCCGATGATCCCCGGTGCCTGCACCACCTCGAACCCGGAGCGTGTCGCGGTGAGTCCGTAGTCGACGTCGCCGAACGCATGGGGGAACAGGTCGCCACGCACTCCACCGATGGCGTCGAGGACCGCACGCCCGACGAGGACGACGTTGCCGTTCATGGTCCGCGCCGGCTCGGGCCGCGCGCTGACCGGTATCGGCCGGAATGACAGTGGGGCGAGTCGCGTGGACGTGAAGCCGCCGTACGTCGGCACACCCGTCGCGTCGCTGAGCTTGCCGGCCACGATCCTGTCGGGTCGGGCAACGCTCAGGAGCTCGGAGAGCGCGTGCGGCTCGAGCAGGACGTCGTCGTTGAGCCAGAGGTGGAAGTCCGCCGTGTCGCGCGCGTGGCTGCCGGCGATCTGCATCCCGCCGCCCCAATAGACGTCGGTGCCCGCCCGCACCACGACGACATCGGGGTATCTCTCGGCGACCCTGACGGGGGTTCCGTCCGTGCTGCCCGCGTCCACGAGAACCACCCTGACGTCGGCGTCGCCACTGCGTTGGCCGGCCAGGGACTCCAGACAGGCGAGGGTCTTCTCGCGGCGGTTGTGCGACGTGATGAGCACGTCGATGCGGATCAAGCCCATCTCCCCTGGTCGCCTGCACCCCGGTCGGGAACTGCACCGTAGTAGAGCAGGTCTCGTCGCCGGTCCCAGCCCTCCACGGGCGTCGCGAGGACCTCTTCCGTGACGTGAACCGCCCCGTCGGCGGCTACCGGAAGCCCGCGGGCCCGGACGTGACCGTCGCGCAGCGCGAGCGCCTGGTGCGTCGGAGAGCCCGGAGCCTGTTGGGCGGACTCCATGCCCCAGATCGTCGCGAAGCCGTCGACGACTGTGAGCTGCGGTGCGTACCAGAGGTAAGGGCGGTCGGAGAGAAATGCGGCAAGCATGGAAAAGCTGGAGACCGAGCACACGAGGATGTCGCAGCTGGCAAGCACGGCGAGCTCCTGCACGGGTGCGGCGACGCCCCGCCCGCGGACCACGCGTACCCGTGACTGCTCTGTCAGCTCGGACAGCTGGCCTTCGGCGGCGTCCGTGCACACGACGTACGACGCTTCCGGAAGCAGATCGGTCAGCGAGCGGACGACGCCTGTGAACCACGAGACCGGGACGGAGCGGTTGAACGTGCCCGGTTCAGGAGGAACGGCGCCGAAGTCTCCTCGGCGGACGTGCAGGCCCACAGTCACATCGCTTCGATCAGTGGCCGACGCCACCAGCTCCCTCGCACCTGGGGCTGCAAGCACCGACTGGCGCAGCCCCGGACGCGACCGAGCGATGGAGGCGTATCCACCCCACATTCCCGATGTGACGAGGAGACGTGCGCCGTCGAGCCGTCCGGCCGCGCGCGCCGCCGAGACCGCGGCCCCGAAGTCCACCTGCCCCGTCTCCCGGTATAGGTTCTCGGTGAGCTCGCGGGATGGCGACAGGCCGGCCACCAGCTCCGCGCGCAGCATCGCCCCCGGGGAAATGCCCAGCTGGGCACCGAGCCTGTATCTGTTCATCAGCCATCGGGGGGCCAGGAGCCGGAGGTCAAGCGCCTCGGCCGCCAGCATCGCCTTGCCCCACGCCACCGCCTCGTTGCCGAGGCCGGCCCCGCGGCGTCCGGTGCCCGATGCGGTCACAGCCGCGAGCTTCACAGGGACGGCTCCCGGGAAGCGCCAACCCGCGTCAGCGGCGATGGAAGAAGTCCGCGCGCGCGCATGACCCGCCACTCGGGCCGCAACGGCAAGCTCACGACGAACAGCACCCCGACGATCGCGGCCGACAGAACCAGCGATGCCCACGACCCGAGCCCGGCGCTCGCGCGGGCGCACAGCCACCCGACCAGACCGATCGCGAGGCCGAAGGCGAACTGTGAAGCGGCGGCCGGCAGCAGACCGCGGACAGCGCCGAGACCTCGCTTGTCCAGGACCATGGTGAGCGAGGCGAGACCGGGCAGTGCGACCACGAGCGTCGTGGCGGCCGCCACCTCGGACGATCCGAGCGCATAGGACACCAGGGCGACACAGACGAGGGCAGGGAGCATCGCGGCCTGGGCCACCCTCACGTCTCTCAGGAAGCTCAGCGTCTCTGCGGCGTTGGCGAGGAGGGTGAACATCAGGTACGCCGCACTACCCGCCGCCACCACCGGCGTGTACTTCGCCCCTTCGATCCAGTTGGAGCCGAGCCACACATCGATCAGAGGGTGAGCGCAGGCGGCGAGAGCCGTCATCATAGGGACGGCGACTGCGCCAGTCATCACCACCAGATCTCGGAGGGCCCTTCCTTGATCCTCGACCTCGATCGAGCGGTAGTACGGCTGGGCCGACCTCACGAGACCGAGGCTGAGGGCAGCTACGACCATCGTGGGGATGGCCGATGCCCGTGAGAACAGGCCGAGCTCGTGAGCATCGTCGACCCGGCTGACGAGCCAGACCGGGACCGCGCTCAAGGCCAGGAAGAAGAGGTTCTGGAGCACGATCTGGGTGTTGGCGCGCCGCACCGACCATCGTCGGTCGAGGCGGGCACGGGGATACCGGTCCCTACGGAGCAGGAAGGTCCCTATCAGCAGGGACCCAGCAGCCGTGATCGGAGACACGACCAGGAGCACCGGCTGACGCCACTGCCAGACACAGGCGAGTCCTACCAACAGACCAAGCATCACGGAGCCAGCCTGGGTGAGGGCGTCCGCTCGCGCCCGGCGCTCGCGTCGGAGCAGTGCCGAACTCGTGGTGGCGAGTGGAGAGAGCCCTACCTGAAGGCTGAGCCAATGGATCATGGTCTCCGCCGAGGGCGTGTCGTAGAGCGAGGCCCACGCCGGCGCCACCAGCCAGGTCGCAGCGCCGCCGATCACGGCCTGCTGCGCCGCAATCGACCAGAGCTTCCACACGCGCCCTCGGGTCAGCTTCGGCTCTCGGAGCACCGCCGTCGCTGTGGCCGAGTTGAGGATGACTCCGAGCACACCGGTGATGGACATCGCGGCGGCGAACACTCCGAAGGCCGTCGGGGCAAGGAGCCGCGCGGTTGCGGCGCCCGTGCCGACCTGCACCACGGTGACGAGCACCTGGCTCCCCACCAGAACGACGGCTCCGCCCGCGACTGCCCGGACCCGACTCATGGCGTCCGGATGAACACGCCGTCAGCTTGGAGGAGCCGTCCGGAGGTGGGGTCGGCGAACCCTGGGATCAGGGCGGCGAGCTCGAAGCCGTGACCCGACAAGAGCTCCACGGTCTCACGCCAGAGCATGGATCCCTCGTAGAGCGGGACCAGGGACATCTCCGCCTGCACGCCCACAAGGCGATCGTCGGCGAGAAGATCAGTCGCACCGTCGAGGACCGCACGTTCGTATCCCTGCACGTCGAGCTTGAGGAAGCAGCGACGACCGCTGACGTGGTCGCGCACCAGCTCATCGAGACGATGGAGCGGCACTCGCTCATCGGCGACGTACGTGGCACCGGGAGCGGCCGCCATGTGGCTGGCGAGCATGGGCAGCACCGACGATGAGGCGCCGGCGTTCCCGGCTACGTGGACGAGGGCGTCTCCCTCGTGGTCCCCGACCGCGCATCTGACGACGTCCCAGAGTGGGTCGCCCTGCGCGACGGCCGCGAGTCGAGCGAACGGCCCGGAGAGCGGCTCGAAGGATATGACGCGTTCTCGGTAGCCGAGCCGGCGCAACGTTCGCGCATAACCCCCGGCATTGGCCCCGACGTCGAACACGAGGTCGACGCGAAGATGTGCCAGGAGCAGCGAAACCCCATGCAAGGGATCACTCTGTGGGTAGCGCTGGACATCGAGCCCCATCCACTTCTGCGCCCATCCGCGAGCTGTGTGGGCCAACGTCATGGCACCGCCACCACGCCACTTCGCACGTCGTCCGGCTGGGGCGGAGTCGACTCTTGATCGCCAGCACTCGGAGCGAGGGTGACCCCGATCGCCACGGCGAGCAACGGTGCGACGTACAACTGGATGTTGTACGCGTAGCAGAAGGTCATCAGTCCGACCGCCCAGGCGACGCCGACGGCCTGACGGGACTTCAAATTGCGCCATACACCGCGACCCATCGCCAGGACGAAGGCCGTGACACCGATGAGGCCGATTCGCAGATAGAGCGAGACGTAGTAGTTGTGGGGGGCGAAGTACTCGATCGTTCCGTTCGGCTCACGGCGGACGTATCCCGAGCCGAACGGCTGGCCGAGCAGCACCGTCGTGGATCCCATCTGGTTCTGCTGACCGACGAGCGTGCGCCAGGCCAGTTGGCGATCCACGAAGGTGCCGCGACTGTGATAGGCGAGCTCGAACTTGTGGATCAGCGGATCGAGGGTGCCGGCGGAGTAGAGGACGAGCACCACGAGCCCCGTGAGCAGACCCAAGCCGAACAACCGGGCCCGGAGCTTGGGTGCGAGCAGCGCCAGCGAGGCGACGGCGAGGATCAGCGCGGCCCAGACGGACCGCTGCTGGCACAGCGCACACAACGTGAGGAAGCCGACGGCGACGAGGCGAAGGGTGAAGCGTGTCTCGCGGACCAGGAGAGCAAGCCCGATGAGCCCGAGTATCAGGGCCTGGGTCGCCACCAGCGGACGGCTGGTGACTTCGTCACCATTGACCAAGATCAGCTCGTCGACGTTTCCGAGACCGCGATGCCAGATGTGAATCGAAACCACGACGGTCAGCCCCAGTGCGGTGACCCAGCACCAGCGCCGCAGTTCTCGGGAAAACTGAGGCAAGGGCATACGAGTCCACACCCACAGGGTCGCTGCCGCGAGCTGGACGATGGCACGGACCTCGTTGCCGGCCGTGGCGGCTCCGAACTCAGAGAAGCCGCGCACGAGCGAGATCAGGACCAGTGCGGCAACCATGCCCCAGAGGGCCAGGTCGGCCGGTTCTGCGCGTTTGAGGACGCCTGGAGTCGTGAACACCGCCACGAGGAGGACGATCGCCGTTGCGTCCTGCGGGTAGATGGCCAGTCCACCGACATTCATCAGGGCGCCCGGATTGGTCCAGTCTCCGGCGGCGATGACCAACCCGGCCAAGGTGAGCCACGCGACCATCGGATGACGACGCGCCAAGGCTACGAGGGCGACCAGCACCACCAGCGGCAGCAGCAGGAGCAGCTTGGACAACACGGACCCCAGGAGAACGAATACGACGGGCGCCCGGCGCCCGGACGGGACGTCACTGTGCGGACCCCCCGGCATCCGTCAGGATAGTGGGCGGTTTCCGGCAAGACCGGGAAACCGAGAGTCCCGTCGTCACTTCCGCGAACGGCGAAGGGCTTCGAGCAGGCCGTCAGCGACGTGGTCGACCATCGCCTCGACGGTGTACCTCGATGCGGCCTTTCGACATCCCGCGCGCAGGCGTTCCAGACGCTCGGCATCCCCCAAGAGGGCGGCGACCTCAGCGGCGTACTGCTCGGCGGAGACTCCGGAGGGGAGACACACGCCGTTGACGCCGTCCTCGAGGTACTCGATCTCCGGACTGTGGAATGGAAGCTCGATGGTGACCATCGGGCACTCGTGCGCGAAGGAGTCGACCACCGCGAGGCCGACCAGTCCCGGCATCAGGAGCAGCTGGCTCCGCTCGAGCTCGGCGGCCGTCTCCTCGCCGAACATCGAGCCGCGGTGGTCCAGCCAGCCCTCGGACGACGCCGCCCGCTCGACGAGACCGCGGTCCTCACCGTCGCCGATCACGACGAGACGGAACTCGGGCCGCAGCTCGGCGATCCGTCGACCCGCCTCGAGCAGAAAGTCGATCCGCTTGTCCGGGTAGAGGCTTCCGACGTACACGCACCGGTCCGGAAGACGTTCGACAGGTGCGGCCGGCGGCGTGACCGCGACCGCGTTCTGCACCACCGTGATCCTGTCGCGCGGGAAGCCGGTGGCAGCGACTCGCTCGGCCGACCCTGCGGTGTAGGCGAGCCACCAGTGCGGTCGCGCACTGAGGCGACGTTTCACCGCCTCGCCGGCTCGAGCGACGAGGTCCCCGCTTGCCTGCAGATTGCCGCCGTGTCCCCAGAGGACGAGGCGCGGTCGACCGCGGAGGAGGTAGCGGCCCAGGAGGAGGTGGTTGAGCAGATGTCGATTGGCCTGCTCCACCACGACGAGGTCGGCCCGGTCCAGTAGATCGCGGGGCACCGGTTGCCACACGGCCCGGGGGGCTCCGGGAAGCAGGGCCAGATGGCGGTTCGCCGTGGTGACGGCCCACGGCAACGCTCCTTGGTCCCCGCGCCGGGCGCGGTCACCCCGAGCGAATCCGTGGACGACTGTGAGCTCGACCCCTTCCCGACCGAGACGGTCACGAAGGCCCGCGAAGAAGGGGACGCGATACTCCGGCAGCAGCTCTTGGACGACCACCACGGACGCGCTCGGGCCGGGACCGGAGGAGTCGACCGAAGGAGTCGTCTCAGCGCCTCGGCCGCGAGCCCTCCGGACCTGGGCGACCGCGGATGGAACAGCCCCGAGGCCGCGCCGCAGGCGGCGAGCCCGAGCGCCGAGCACCGCCTTCCGACCCTCGGGAAGCGAAGGGTCCGCCAGCCGGAGCTCCTTCTCCGACAGCATCAGGGCGTACCAGATGAACTGCGGTCGCGCCCGCCAGGGCCGGCGCCGCAGCTCCTCGACCCAGCTGACCGCCGCACGACCACCGCCCATCGTCCGGAGGTTCCACACACGCAGGTCAGCCTCACTCGTGGTGCCGACGCCCACTGGCGGAGCACCCAGACGGGAGAGGAACGGCGCGGCGGTGTCGGCGGCGCCCAGAGCGTGGGCCAGGGTCGCCAGGTCCACCAACCCCGATTCGTCGAACCGGGACCCCGCCTTGCCCAGCACGTCGTCGAGCGCGGACCGGTGGAAGGACCGGTCGGGGTCACGCAGCGCATGAAGAGCGAGAATCAAGGTGTGGCCGGCCACGTCTGGCGTCGGCACCGTCCGGGTGGCGATCGACGCCTCGGTACGCCGCGCCCACAAGGTGTCGAACACGGTCTGCGGCTCGGCGAAGAATCCCGGGAACCTGTCGTGGACGTCGAGCTCGCACGGCCACTGCGGATGCCGATACGTCCAGGAGTGGAGGGGAAGGACTCGCGGCGACGTGTGGGGGTCCTCGTCGGCCCAGCCGAGGCTCGACAGACCGTCACCCAGCAGGTCGCGCTGCGCAGGGTCGACCATGACGTCCACGTCCACGGAGACATGCCTGGTGCGCAGGCCCTGCTGATCCGCAACAGGACCCTTGATGAAGAGCACCCGGACGCCGAGGTCTCCGGCCAGGCGGTTCACCAAGGCGTACGCCAGCGGGACCGCCTCCGTCAGGGCCAGCTCGCTCACAGGCTCATCATGCCGGGGCACGTCGCCGCCGGCCGCTCAGTCGTCGAGCTCGACGAGGGACAGCTCGGCGAGGGACCGCAGGGCGTTCTGGGTCAGCCGGTCCGCCTCGCCGCCGCCGGGGTCGCCGAACTCACGGATCAGCATCTCGGTGACCTCGGTCGTCGGCACCCAGCGGTCGTCGAGCATGCACCACGCCGCCGTCGCCAGCTCCGAGAGCAGCGCCACCATGCCCTTCGTCGTGTAGACGGCCGCTCGCCCGTCCTCGACGTACTCATCGAGGACGTCCAGCCGACGCACGCGCATCAGAGGTCGCCGTCCAGGATCGCTCGTACGACGGGGCGCAGCTGCTCGGCCTCGGCGTACGTCGCACGGCGTACGCCGCCGACCCGATGGGCGAGGTCCGCCATCCGGTGGAGTGGCCTCTCCATGTCGCGCGTGTACGACGTCTGCGCCATGAGCTCGGGCAGAGCATCCACCGTGGCCAGGGACTCGACCAGCGCATCACCACGGTGCTCGGGCTCACGGCAGAGCTGCACCAGCCCCACCAGTCGGAAGCCCACCTCGCCCGGTCGCACGAGGCCCAGTCGTCCGGGCGAGACCTGCTCCTTGAGCCGCTCGGTGGGGTTGACGATGATCGAGAGCGGCTTGAAGTACGGAACGACCCTGAGGTCGGCGGCGACTCCGGCCGTCTCGTCGGACAGGTAGATGAGGTCGGTGCACAAGGTGCGGGCCAGCGTGGTTTTGCCCGCGCCCGATGGGCCGTAGAGCACCACGGTGTCGCCTGTGCTCGGATCCGCGACGGCGCAAGCGTGGAACATGACCAGGTCGTGTCGACGTTCCGTCACCGCCAGGCGGGTGACCAGGGGGCTCAGCCGGTCCATCAGCGTCGGCAGGTCGTGCCCGGACAGCGAGGTGGCGCCGGAAGACCTCGCAGGCGTCGTAAGCCCAGGGTCGAGCTCGACCTTGACCTGCTGGAACGGCCCCGCACCATCGTCCCCCGAGACCAGGCACCAGTCCCAGGCGGCCAGGACGGAGTCGGCCAGGTCGCCCGCGCGCGAGCCCTCGCAGTGGATCTCGAAGCCGACTTCCAGAGCTTCCAGACGCACGCGCGGCGGATCACCTACGCTGGAACCTCGCACCCGGGGGAGTGTAGAACCCGCGGACCCCGCGGGGAGGAGACGTTCATGGAATTCAAGGACTACGTCCGCATCGTGCTCTCGCACTGGGTGGGCGTCGTGCTCCTCGCCGTCGTCGGTGTCCTCGCTGCCGCCGGCTACAACGCCACCCAGCCGAAGGTCTACCAGGCCAGCGCGACCGGGCTGGTGTCGGTCGGCAACTCCAAGAACGCCAGTACGTCGAGCATCAACGACTCGCTCGCGAGGAACCTGGTCACTTCCTACGTCTCCATCGCCAAGAGCTCCAACGTCGCCGACCGGGTCTCGCGCTTCCCCGACTTCGCCGGCTCCGGGCTCCCCGACTCGTCCGGCGCTCTGGCGGGCGACATCAGCGTCGACCAGCCCGTCGACACGGTGCTGCTCACCATCAACGCCCGGGCCTCGAGCCCGGAGCGGGCCGTCCTGCTCGCGGACCTGTGGGTCAAGGCGCTGGCGGACGAGGTCGGGGACATCGCCGGGACGCCTGAGCCTTCGACTCTCAGCAGCGAAGAGGTCAAGCAGATCAAGGGTCCCCACATCGTGACCCTCTCGCAGGCCACCGGAGGCTCCCTCGTCCTGCCCCGCACGAACCTGAACCTCCTGATCGGCCTCCTCCTCGGGCTCATCCTCGGATTCGGCTACGCGATGATCCGGCACCAGTTCGACCGGCGGTTGCGCTCCAGCGAGGAGGTCGAGAAGAGGTTCGGACACCCGGTGATCGGCATGATCGCGTCGTCGTCCCAGATGCGAGCCGAGGACGGTCGTGCCCTGACTCTCGCCGTTGCCGGCCCGGCGGGTGCCAGCTCCGCGAGCACGGCAGAGGGCTTCCGCAAGCTGCGCACCAACCTCGCCTACATGGACGTCGACGACCCGCCTCGGGTCATCGTGGTGACGAGTCCCAAGCAGTCCGACGGCAAGTCCACCGTGGCAGCCAACCTCGCCGCCGCTATCGCCATCGGCGGCCAGCCGGTGACCCTGATCGACGGCGACCTGCGCCGGCCAACGGTGGCCGACTCGCTGGCCATGGTCGACGGCGCCGGGCTGACCGACGTCCTGGTCGGGCGGGTCAAGGCGGCTGAGGTGATCCAGGACCATCCCGACATCCCCGGCCTGCAGGTGATGGCCTCCGGGGCCATTCCGCCCAACCCCAGCGAACTGCTGGGCTCGAAGACCATGCAGAGCCTGATCAGGGAGCTGTCGAAGGACGCGATGGTGATCATCGACGCCCCGCCGCTGCTCCCGGTCACCGACGCCGCCGTGCTCACCCGCTCCGCCGACGGCGCGATCGTCGTCGTCTCCTACGGAGGGACCCTCGACACCGAGCTCTCCGCGGCGCTCGGCAACATCTCCGCGGTGCACGGCCGCACGCTGGGCATCGTCTTCAACCGGATGCGGCGTACAGCCACCAGCGGGTTCTACGGCGGGGACTACTACCGGTACGAGTACAAACCGGACGCCGGCCGCCGGAAGAACAAGGCGCGGCGTCCGAAGGAGCAGCCCGCGACGAAGGCCTGAGCGTCAGCGGCCTACGCCGATCAGCTCGCGGGCCTCGTCCGGCGTCATCGGGTGCCTCTGCGCGAGCGCGCCGATCGCGGCCGCCCGCTCGACGAGCTGGGCATTGGACTCGACCGGCACCCCCTTGCTGATGGTGAGCACGTCCTCCATGCCGACTCGGAGGTGGCCGCCCTTCGACAGGCTGGCCAGGATCACGTTCAGGGTCGAGCGGCCGATGCCGGTCGCCGACCAGCTGGTGGTCTCGCGCGGAAGGTCGCGCACGGCGGCGACGAGGGCGTCGGTCGTCCCGTTCATGCCGCCTGGCACACCCATCACCAGGTCGACGTGGACCTTCCCGCCGGCCGGGAGCCCGTACTTGTCGAGCAGCCGGCGCATCGCATGCACCTGGCCGAGGTCGAAGAGCTCGAACTCCGGGACGACGCCACGCTGCTGGGTGAGCTGGTAGAGGTCACAGACGAACGGCCAGGGGTTCGAGAACACGTCGTTGCCGAAGTTCGTCGTACCCATGGTGAGGCTGCAGGCGTCGGGCTCGGCATCGAGGACCTTGAACCTCTGGTCGAGCGGGTCGTGGACGCTGCCTCCGGTCGAGAGCTGGACGATCAGGTCGGTCGACTCCCGGACCGCGGCGACCCACTCGCGCAGCAGTGTGAGGTCGAGCGTCGGCTGGTGCTGCCGGTCACGAACGTGGATGTGGATCATCGCCGCGCCGGCTTGCTCGCAGTCCTTCGCCGTCTGCGCCAGCTCCTCGGGCGTCGTGGGGAGGTGGGGGCAGTCCTCCTTCGCCGTCTCGGCGCCGGTCGGGGCAACGGTGATCAGCAGCGGGTCGGTCACAGGGCCATCGTGTCAGGGCATGCGAGAGTCACGCCATGCGCGCTGTGGTCCAACGGGCTTCGTCCGCCTCCGTCAGCGTTGGTGGGCGCATCGTGGGGTCACTGGACTCCCCCGGCCTGCTGGTCTACCTCGGCGTCACCCACACGGACAGACAGGCCGACGCCGACTGGATGGCCCGCAAGATCTGGACGCTGCGGATCCTGCCCGACGAGCAGTCGGCCTCCGACATCGGCGCCCGGTGCTGGTCGTCTCGCAGTTCACGCTGTACGGCGAGGCCCGCAAGGGCCGTCGTCCCACCTGGGAGGCCGCCGCGCCCGCACCGGTCTCCGAGCCGTTGTACGACGCCGTCTGCGCAGCCCTGTCGGACCTCGGCGCCCACGTCGAGCGCGGTGTGTTCGGCGCCACGATGGAGGTGTCCTCGGTCAACGACGGCCCCTTCACCGTGCTCCTCGAGCGCTGACCTCGCCGCGGTGGGAGCGGGCCGCGGAAGCTCCGGCTGCAGTATCACGAGTCCCACGTGTCACAGCGCCCAGGAGCTGCTGTCACTTCTCGGCCGTTGCAACCCCCGACGAGTGGCGGGATCCCCGGTGAACCGGGTATCCCGTCGCCAACGACCTCAGATCGCGATCGTCACCTCGGCGACCGTCCCGACAGCGGCCTTCACCCGGCGGTCCACCGTCTCCGCCCGGGGAGCGAGCGTGCGTAACGTCCACTCCCCGTCGGCGGCGAAGAACCGGAAGTGACCCGTCGCCGAGGTCGGGACCTCGGCGGTGAACTCACCGGTCCGGTCCAGGAGCCGCACGTAGGCGTTGGGCACCGGCTGCCCGTCACGCACGACCTGCCCCTGGACCACGGCCTCCTTGGCGACGTCGACCCCGTCGAGGGACAGTCCTCCCGCCGTCGCTCCGCACATCAGGCGTCAGCCTCCCCGCGCTCGTCACCGAGCACCACCGGTACGCCGACCAGCGAACCGTACTCGGTCCACGAGCCGTCGTAGTTCTTCACGTTCTGCTGTCCGAGCAGCTCGTGGAAGACGAACCAGGTGTGCGAGGAGCGCTCGCCGATCCGGCAGTAGGCGATGGTGTCCTTGTCCCAGTCGACGCCGGCATCGGTGTAGAGCTGCCTCAGCTCGTCGTCGGACTTGAACGTCCCGTCGTCGTTGGCCGCCTTGCTCCACGGCACGTTCGCGGCGGTCGGGATGTGACCCGCGCGCTGCGCCTGCTCCTGCGGCAGGTGCGCCGGCGCCATCAGCCGACCGGCGTACTCGTCGGGCGAGCGGACGTCGACCAGGTTCTTCACGCCGATCGCCTGCACGACCTCGTCGCGGAAGGCACGGATGTTCTTGTCCTGCTCGCCTGCGGTGTACGACGTCGCCTCCCGCGAGGGCAGCTCGTCGGTCAGCTCGCGGCTGTCGAGCTCCCACTTCTTCCGGCCGCCGTCGAGCAGCTTGACGTCCTGGTGGCCGTAGAGCTTGAAGTACCAGTACGCGTAGGCGGCGAACCAGTTGTTGTTGCCGCCGTAGAGCACCACGGTGTCGTCGTTGGCGACGCCGCGCGAGGACAGCAGCGTCTCGAACTGCGCCTTGCTCACGAAGTCGCGGCGCACCTGGTCCTGGAGGTCGGTCGTCCAGTCCAGCTTGATCGCGCCCTTGATGTGCCCCTTGTCGTAGGCGGCGGTGTCCTCATCGACCTCGACGAGGACGACCTTCGGGTCGTCGAGATGGTCCTCCACCCACTGGGCGGAGACGAGAGCGGTGTCGCGGCTCATCTGTTCTTACCTTTCTTGTACGCCGGGTCTCGGCGCTGGTTCGTGATGGAGGTCAGCGGGTGGTCGCCCGCCGCAGGATCAGGTACAGCTCGCAGCCCAGGCACAGACCCAGGACCGCGTTCAGCAGGGCGGCCACCAGCGCCAGCCCGACGGCGACCAGCGCCGCCACGGTGGCACCCGCCAGCAGCAGGACGAACGCCACGCCGGTGAACGCCAGACCGACGGCCTGTGCGAAGCGCGGCGGTCGCGGATCCTCGAGCTCGGCCGGCGGTGCAAGACGAGGCCGGACGGCGGTCCGGAACAGCACGGCGTACGGCGTGTGCTGGACGCCGCGGACGGCCCCGATGCCGAAGACCACGGCCTGGACGGCGAGGAGCACCGCAGCGACCGGGGTCGGCGTCACGAGCACCAGGGCCAGCACCACCGACGTCAGGGACGCCGCCACCCGTGGACCGCGCGGGTCGATGCCGGAGTAGGCGGGGCTGGTGACGGTGGTGGCGGACATGGATCTCCTGACGTTCGGAACGGCTCGGATCGGAATCCGTCGGTTCGGATGCCGGGGCAGCGGCGAGACGACGGACGGCGTCAGGACATGCGACACAGCGACGAGCGGACGCGGCAGTGGTCGACGGCGCGCCGCCGCGTCAGAAGCGTCGTGGACATGATCGGAACTGTAGGCACCCGGGCACCGGGCCAACCACCGGATCGTCCGTCACGTGAGACGTCGCTCCACATGCTGGACATCACGCCAGCCTCGCGTCCAGCGCCGCCAGCACCTGGCCGGGCCGCGGCGCTCCGGTCGCCCGGGTGAGCTCCCGCCCGTCGGCGTCGAGCACCAGCGTGGTCGGGGTCCGCAGCACGCCCAGGTCGCGGACCAGGTCGAGATGCTGCTCCGCGTCGACCTCGACGTGGGTCACGCCCGGCACGACCTGGGCCACGTCGGCCAGGGTCCGCCGGGTCGCCCGGCACGGCGCGCAGAACGCCGAGGAGAACTGCAGCAACGTCGCCCGCTCCCCCCGCCGTTCGTCGTACGCCGTCCCCGCCAGCACGCTCGCGGTGACCTGGAGTTGAGGAGGGCGGTCTGCGACCGTCTCGGAACCACCGGCCCGTACCCGCTGCCTGACTCGTCTGGTCCCCCGGAACACCCCGTTGGTGAGCGTCCACCAGCCACCGATCACGACCGCCACCACGACGGCCGCGACCAGCACCCACGCTCCGAGGCTCATAACGGCGCAACCCCGCAGACGGGCGGGACATTCCGGTTCCTACGCTGAGCGGGTGCGCGTCGTGGTGCTGGGAGCAGGCGGGATCGGCGGAACGATCGGCGCTCGCCTCCACCAGGCCGGGTACGACGTCGTGCTGATCGCCCGCGGCGCCCACGGTGAGGCGATCCGCGAGCGCGGCCTCACGTTCGCCACGCCCGAGGAGCGGGTGACGCTCCGGATCCCGGCGTACGGGCACGCCGGCGAACTCACCTGGCGCGACGGCGACGTGGTCGTGCTCGCCGCCAAGAGCCAGGACACCGAGGCGGCAGCCCGCGACCTCGTGGCCGCGGCCGGACAGGTCCCGGTCGTCGCGGCCCAGAACGGCGTCGCCAACGAGCGGACCCTCTCGCGCTGGTTCGGCGACGTGCACGGGATGTGCGTGATGATGCCGACCGCGCACCTCGAGCCCGGCGTCGTGATGGCCCACTCGGCGGCGGCCACCGGGATCCTCGACCTCGGGCGTCACCCGGCCGGCGCTGACGACGTCGACGTCGAGCTCGCCGCGGCGCTACGAGCGTCGCGGATCGAGAGCGAGCCGCGGACGGACATCATGCGCTGGAAGTACCGCAAGCTGCTCACCAACCTCGGCAACGCCGTTCAGGCCCTCTGCGGTGCAGGGCACGGCACCGACGACGCGACTCGCGAGGTGCTCGCGATGCTCCACGCCGAGGCGGACGCGGTCCTCGCGGCGGCCGGCATCGACCCGGTCACCGAGGCGGAGGACGTCGAGCGCCGCGCGGACCACCTGCAGATCCGGGGGATCTCCGGCGAGACCCGTGCCGGGGGCTCCACCTGGCAGAGTCTGGCGCGCGGGTCCGGCGTCGAGACCGACTTCCTGAACGGCGAGATCGCGCTCCTCGGCCGGCTGCACGGCGTACCGACGCCCTCGAACGCCGGTCTCCAGGCGCTGATCAGACATGCGGCCGCACGCGGCGACGGCCCGGGCTCGATGACCCCCGTCGAGCTCCTACGCAACCTGGCGTCGTAGCGCCTCATTCTCCGAGGCGGCGCCGCAGCCGCGCGACCTCGGCCTCGAGCTCGAGGACTCGACCGATCCCGACCAGGTTGAGGCCGTCCGCCAGGAGCTCGGCGATGCGCCGCAGCAGGAGGATGTCGGCCTCGCTGTACAGCCGCGTGCCGCCGGCCGTGCGAGCCGGCTCGATCAGGCCTCGGCGCTCGTAGACGCGGAGGTTCTGGATCTGCATGTCCGCGCGCTCGGCCGCCACCGAGATGGCGAACAGGCCTCGGCTGTCGGGCATGGATCCTCTTCTCGAACGGCACTTGACGGCATGTGTACTGCGCGCTATATAAAACCTGTATCGGACGTTACATATCAACCCCGAGTCAGACAAGGAGGACCACCACCATGCTGCTGCGAACGACCGACCCGTTCCGAGAGTTCGACCGACTTGCGGGGCAGCTGCTCGGCACCACCAATCGCCCGGCCGTGATGCCGATGGACGCCTGGCGCGAGGGCGACGTCTTCCAGATCGAGTTCGACCTGCCCGGTGTGGCGAGGGAGTCGATCGACCTCGACGTCGAGCGCAACGTGCTGACGGTGCGAGCCGAGCGGGTGCCCCGCAACGGTGACTGGGAGATGCTCGCGTCCGAGCGGCCGCGCGGGGTCTTCAGCCGCCAGCTCGTCCTGGGCGACAACCTCGACCTCGAGAAGATCGAGGCCCAGTACGACGGTGGCGTGCTGCACCTGACCGTCCCGGTCGCCGAGCGGGCCAAGCCGCGCCGGATCGAGATCTCCTCGACCGATCAGCGCACGGCCATCGAGGCCTGATCCGTCTCGGGGCCGGCGTACGCCGACCGGCCCCGGCCGTGCCGATGGCCGCCCCGTCGTCGGGATCGGTGTGCTCCTCGCCGATCCCGGCGGCGGGGCGGTTCGGCTCAGCCGCCGGCGAAGGGCGGCAGGAACTCCACGGTCTGGCCAGGACGCACCGTGACCTCCTCCGGGTCGCGGGACTTCACCGGCTGGTCCCCGACCAGCATGGAGCACGCCTCGAGCACCCCCGGGAGCCGGGTGCCGGGGTGCAGCGCCGCGGACCGTCGTACGACGTCGGCCAGGGTGAGCGGTCCGGCCACGGGCAGCGCGTCGGTCTCGACGCCGGCCGCCGCGCGCGCGGAGGCCCAGTAGCGCACGGTGATCGGCTGCTCGCTCGGCACGGTCTCATCTGCCGCGTCGGCTCCGGTTCGGGACTCCATGCTCGTTATCCTGACGCATCGGACCAGGCCGGAGGTGATGGGGATGAGCGCCCTGCTGCTGCTCACCAGCGCCCTCCAGCCGAGCGCCGAGGTGCTGCCCGGTCTCGCCCTGCTCGGCCACCACGTCAGGATCCTCCCCGCCGAGGGCAGCGCGCTGATCGATGCTCCGGAGGCCGACCTGGTGCTGGTGGACGGTCGCCACGAGCTCGCCCACGCCCGCGACCTGTGCCGGCTGCTCCGCACCACCGGCACCGACTGCCCCGTCCTCCTCATCGTCACCGAGGGCGGCCTCGCCGTGGTCGCGCACGACTGGGGCATGGACGACGTCGTGCTCCACACGTGCGGTCCCGCCGAGCTCGAGGCACGTATCCGGCTCTCGATCGGGCGGTTGCACGCCGCGCGGAACGAGGACGAGCCCGACGACCACGTGATCCGCACCGGCGAGGTGGTGATCGACGACGCGGCGTACAGCGCGACCGTCGGCTCGCGGCCCCTCGACCTGACGTTCAAGGAGTTCGAGCTCCTCAAGTACCTCGCCCAGCACCCCGGCCGGGTCTTCACCCGCGACCAGCTGCTGCAGGAGGTCTGGGGCTACGACTACTTCGGCGGCACCCGCACGGTCGACGTGCACGTACGCCGGCTCCGGGCCAAGCTCGGGCCGGAGCACGAGACGCTGATCGGCACGGTCCGCAACGTCGGCTACCGCTTCGTGCTGCCGGCCAAGGAGAGCTCGCCCTCGGTGGCGCCAGCGTCCGCCACAGAGGCCCGGTCCTGACCGTCACCCGCGTCGGAGCGTCCGGTCTGGCACACGCACTGGGTGTGGTCGACTCCGTGGTCGCGGCCTCCGCCCGGGTCGACGGCGCCGAGCCCATCGACGAGGCGGCGCGGATGTCGCTGGCACACCGGGGCGTCGACGGGAACGCCGTCTGGGTGGCCGACGACGGGTTCGCCCTGCTGCACGGACACGACCTCGACGTCGCGGTCGCGCCCGAGGCACGAGGGCACGGCACCGGACGCGCACTGGTCGAGGCTGCCCTGCACCACGCCCCGCCTGAGGTCACCGCCTGGTCGCACGCCGACCACCCGGCCGCCGCACGCCTGGCCGCGTCCTTCGGGTTCTCGCCGGTGCGTGCGCTGTGGGTGATGTCGCGCGGCGCCGGACCGGTCGACGTACCCCAGGTCGACGGGGTGACCATCCGCGGCTACCGCGACTCCGATGCCGACGAGGTGCTCCGGGTCAACGCCGCTGCGTTCGCCCACCACCCCGAGCAGGGCTCGATGGACGCCGCCAACCTGGCCGAGCGGATGGCGGAGCCGTGGTTCGACCCGGAGGGACTACTCGTCGCCGACGCGGGAGAGGGCCTGGTCGCGTTCCACTGGACGAAGGTCCACGACGCAGAGCACGGCGAGGTGTACGTCGTCGCCGTCGACCCGGCCGCCCAGGGCCGCGGACTCGGCCGGACGATCACGGCCGCGGGCCTCGCCCACCTGGCGTCGGTCGGCGTACGCCGGATCATCCTGTACGTCGAGTCCGACAACGAGCCGGCCATCGCGACGTACTCCGGGCTCGGCTTCGAGCACGCCTCGACCCACGTCCAGTACGCCCGGGAGGGATCGGCCCGACTCAGCGTTTGAAGTGGAGGCCGACCTCGGGATCCACGATCACTTCCTGGGCCGCGGGGAGGTCGTCGACGGACAGCTGGACGTCGAGGGGGACGTTCCGCTTCACCAGGGCCAGCGCGATCGGCCCGAGCTCGTGGTGGCGGGCCGAGGTGCCGACGAAGCCGACCACCTTCTCGCCCTGCTTCAGCTCGGCGCCCACGGCAGGGAGCCGGTTCTCCGAGCCGTCGAGGTGCAGCAGCGTGAGCCGGCGTGGCGGCCGGCCGAGGTTGTGCACGCGCGCGACGGTCTCCTGGCCCCGGTAGCAGCCCTTGTCCATGTGCACGGCGGTGCCGGTCCAGCCGACCTCGTTCGGGATCGTCCGGGCATCGGTGTCGAGGCCGAGCCGCGGCTCGCCGCGTGCGATCCGCAGCGCCTCGTAGGCCCAGAGCCCGCACGCGGGCCCGGCCGCCTCGGCGTACGTCGGAAGCTTCTCGCGCGGGATCAGCTCGTGCCCGGCCGCCGGCCGGTACGTCAGGGCCAGCTCGGGGGTCACGTCGCTGATCTCGACGCGCGACATGAAACGCATCCGGTCCAGGAAGTCGATCAGTGCCGCAACCCGACCCGGCTCGGTGGCAGCCGTGAAGCCCTCCCCGTCGTCGATGCCGGCGAAGGCGTGCTCGACATGCCCCTGCGGGCTCAGGATCAGTGCCTGCGCCCACGTGCGGGCTGGCAGGTCGAGGAAGTACTGCGTGGTCAGGTCGTGCAGCCACCGCAGCCGGTCGGGTCCGGAGATCCGTACGACGTCGTGGTGCGACAGGTCGACGAACCCCTCACCCGACTCGAGCGTGCGCTGCTCGCCGTAGAACGAGCCGTAGTGCGCGGCGACCGGCGCGTCGACACCACCGCCGGCGACGGCGCCGGGCAGGGACAGCAGAGGGGAGGTCATCAATGGTCACCACAGATGCCGAAGACGGTCAGGTGGCCGACGTCGATCGTGAAGCCGTGCTCGGCGGACAGGCGTTCGGATACGGGCGTCAGCACATCAGGGTCAACGGAGATCACCTTGTGGCAATTCCGGCAGACCAGGTGGAAGTGCTCGTGCTCGTCCATCGAGTGGTACGTCGGCGCGCGGTCGCTCAGGTGGGCGTGCCGGACGAGTCCGAGCTCCTCGAGCATCTCCAGGGTGCGATAGACGGTTGAGGCGTTGACCGCGGTCGAGTGCGTCCGCACCTCGGCCAGCACCTCGTCGGGCGTGGCGTGCCCGAGCCGCTCGACCGCCTCCAGGATCAGCTCCCGCTGCGGGGTGAGCCGGTAGCCCTGCTCCCGCAGCCGCACGCGCCAGTCGCCGGACATCGAGCCGCTACTGCCTCACCAGCTGCGCGTGGGTGTGCGGCTGGAGCTCCTGACCCATCGCGGCCATGTCGTAGGCGTACAGCAGGTCGCCGTTCACGTAGCCGTAGAGCCGCTTGCCAGCGACGTACTCCTTGGCGGTCGCGGTGCGAGCGACGGCGTCGGTGACCATCTCGAACCGGGGCTGCTCGGGGTGGATCTCGCCGGTCCAGATCTCCACGAACCCGGTGTTGTGGCACATCACCATCTCCAGCGTGCCGTCCTCCTGCGGGCGCAGGAACCCGGTCTCCTGCGCGGCCTCACGGACATGGTTGCCCTCGGCGTCGACGATCCACGCCCGGCTGAAGTAATGGATGAACGGCCGCCCGTCCTGCTGGAAGACGACCTCCTGGCCGAACTGGAAGCGGTCGATCGTCGCGTACTCCCCGTGCCCGTTGCCCACCCAGCGCCCGATCAGCCACGCCAGCCGCGCGGTGAGCGGGTGGATGTTCTCCGGGATCTCGAAGGGCATACCGCCGAGTCTAGAGTTCGCGCATGTCCCGCTCCCTGGTCGTCAAGGTGACCTGCGGTGCCGACGACCCCGAGCGCGTCAACCAGGGGCTCACGGTCGCCGCGACCGCGGTGGCGTCGGGCGCCGAGGTGTCGTTGTGGCTGACCGGTGAGGGCGCGTGGTTCGGCGTGCCCGGCCGGGCCACGGACGTCGCCCTCCCCCACGCCCAGCCGCTGTCCGACCTGCTGGCCGCGGTCGTCTCGGGCGGACGCGTGACCGTGTGCTCGCAGTGCGCGGCCCGACGCGACATCGGCCAGGGCGACCTGCTCGAGGGCGTCCGCCTCGCCGGCTCCCCGTCGTACGTCGAAGAGGTGCTGGCCGAGGGCGTGCAGGCCCTCGTCTACTGACCGTCCCTCCGATGCTGAGGGCGGCGCCGGGTAGCGGTGAGCTGGGCCCCCTTGTCTGACCCGGAAGGGGTCCTACCTCACCGCCCCTCGAGGGCGGCGCCGGGTAGTGGTGAGCTGGGCCCCCTTGTTTGTCCCGGAAGGGGTCCTACCTCACCGCCGGTGGGGTGGCGTCTATGCAGCCCGACGGCGCGAGCGCAGCCCGACCGCGAGCCGCGCCGCCACCTCGGCCGACGCCGCCCGCGCCGTTCGACCGGCCCCGACGACGTTCAGGAAGCCGTGGATCTGGTCGGGGAACCGCCGGAGCTCGACCTCGACACCGGCCTCGGCCAGTTTGCGGGCGTAGGCCTCGCCCTCGTCGCGCAACGGGTCGAACCCGGCGGTCGCGACGTACGCCGGGGCCAGGCCCGCGGGCACGTCAGCCAGCAGGGGGCTCACCCGCGGGTCGGCGCGCATCGCCGGGTCTGGCACATACCGATCCAGGGAGTCGTCCATGAACTCCCGGGTGAGGTAGAACCCACTCCCGAACAGCCGCTTGCTCTCGCGGTCGTGCGTCGCGTCGGTCCCGGGATAGACCAGGAGCTGGAAGGCCAGCGCGAGGCCCTCGCGAGCGGCGCCGATCGCGGTCACCGCAGCGAGGTTTCCGCCCGCTGAGTCGCCGCCGACGCCGAGCCGGGACACATCCGCGTCGAGGGAGGCGGCGTGCTCCGTCACCCAGCGGTACGCCGCCATCGCGTCGTCGGCCCCGTCCGGGAACGGATGCTCGGGGGCCAGCCGGTACTCGACCGACAACACCCGCACACCGCTGCGCTCCGCGAGGAACCTGCAGGGCGCGTCGTGCGAGTCGAGGTCGCCGTACACCCAACCGCCGCCGTGGAAGAACACCAGCAGCGGTCCCGGCGACGCGGCGCCCGACGGGACGTAGAGCCGGGCGCGTCGATCGCCGACGGTGAGGTCGCGGACCGAGCCGATCGGCTGGTTCCCACCCGCGATCGCGGTGTGCTTGACCATCAGCCGGCGTCCGGCGTCCAGGGGCAGGTCCTCGCTCGACGGCTCTCGCACGATCCTCTCGAGCCGCAGCATCAGCTGGGTGTCGAACGCCAGGGTCTGGCCGTCGATCGTCACCGGCCGACCGCCCAGGACCCGCTGCACGCGCTCGGGAAGGCCGAGGGCCGCCCGGAGCGCGATCGCCTTCGCGCGCTGGTCGAGGGCGGCGAGGAAGGGGGAGCCGGACACGCGGACAACCTAGACGAGCGCCTCGGACCCGGCGTTCGCCCGTCGGTGCCACACTGAACCCCATGGTGCAGCTCGCGTCCGTCGACCCGTCGCGCGACGGCGACTCCTCGACCGACGAGCCGTTCGACGTCGAGCCGCCGTACACGCCGGACCTCAGCGAGCTCGCCGCGGTCACGGCGTACGACGACCGGTTCCTGGACCGCGAGCTCTCCTGGCTGGCCTACAGCCGCCGCGTCCTCGGCCAGGCCGAGGATCCGGACCTGCCCCTGCTGGAGCGGGTGCGGTTCGCCGCGATCTTCTCCAGCAACCTCGACGAGTTCTTCATGGTCCGGGTGGCCGGCCTGAAGCGCCGCATCGCCGCGGACGTCGCCGTGCGCGCGGCGTCGGGCCTGATGCCGCGCGACGTGCTGGAGCGCATCTGGGCCGAGACCCGCGACCAGATGGAGCGGCACGCGCGGCTCTTCCGTGACGAGCTGGTGCCGGCGCTCGCGAAGGAGGGGATCGACCTCGTCCGCTGGCCCGAGCTCGATCGCGACGAGCAGAAGTACTGCAAGCGGCTCTTCAAGGAGCGGGTCTTCCCGGTGCTGACGCCGCTGGCAGTCGACCCGGCACACCCGTTCCCCTACATCTCCGGCCTCTCGCTCAACCTCGCGGTCCTGGTGCGCAACCCGAAGACCGGCAAGGAGCACTTCGCCCGGGTGAAGGTGCCGCCGATCTTCAGCCGCTTCGTGCCGCTCGGCAACGAGCGGTTCGTTCCGCTGGAGGACGTGATCGGCGAGCACCTGAAGCGGCTGTTCCCGGGCATGGAGGTGCTCGAGGTCCACACCTTCCGGGTCACCCGCAACGAGGACCTCGAGGTCGAGGAGGACGATGCCGAGAACCTCCTCAAGGCGCTCGAGAAGGAGCTCCTGCGACGCCGCTTCGGGCCGCCCGTGCGGCTCGAGGTGGAGGAGTCGATCGCCCCGCAGGTGCTGGAGCTGCTGACCGAGGAGCTCGGGGTCTCCGAGGACGAGGTGTTCCGCGTCGACGGCCTGCTCGACCTCGTCGGACTCCACTCGATCGCCGACCTCCCGCGCGAGGACCTGAGGTTCCCCGCGTTCGTGCCCACGACGCACCGGCAGCTGGCCGAGGTCGAGTCCGCCAAGCCCGTCGACATCTTCAAGGCGACCCGGCGGTACGACGTACTCCTGCACCATCCGTACGACTCCTTCGCGACGTCGGTGCAGCGCTTCCTCGAGCAGGCCGCGGCCGATCCGCACGTGCTGGCGATCAAGCAGACCCTCTACCGGACCTCGGGCGACTCGCCGATCATCGACGCCCTGATCGACGCCGCCGAGGCCGGCAAGCAGGTGCTGGTGATCGTCGAGATCAAGGCCCGTTTCGACGAGGAGGCAAACATCCGCTGGGCCCGCAAGCTGGAGCAGGCGGGCTGTCACGTCGTCTACGGCCTGGTCGGGCTGAAGACCCACTGCAAGCTGGCGATGGTGGTGCGCGACGAGCCTGAAGGCATCCGGCGCTACACCCACATCGGCACCGGCAACTACAACGGCAAGACCGCCCGGCTCTACGAGGATCTCGGGCTGCTCACCACCGACGAGGTGATCGGCGAGGACGTCGCCCACCTGTTCAACAACCTCAGCGGGTACTCCCGCAACCCGACCTACGACCGTCTGCTGGTCGCGCCCGACTCGGTGCGGACCGGGCTCCTGGAGCGCATCCACCGCGAGATCGACCACCACCGCAACGGGCGCCCGGCAGGCATCCGGCTCAAGGCCAACTCGGTGGTGGACGAGGCGTCCGTCGACGCGCTCTACCTTGCGTCGCAGGCGGGTGTTCCGATCGAGTTGCTGGTGCGCGGCATCTGCGCGATCCGACCCGGCGTACCCGGGCTCTCCGAGACCATCAAGGTGCGCTCGATCGTCGGCCGGTTCCTGGAGCACAGTCGCGTCTACTGGTTCGAGAACGGCGGCACGCCGAGCGTGTGGATCGGCTCGGCCGACATGATGCACCGCAACCTCGACCGGCGGGTCGAGGTGCTGGTCCAGGTGCCGAGCGAGGACAACGTCGCCCAGGTCGCGCGCCTGCTCGACCTGGCCTTCGCGCCCACGACGTACGCCTGGGAGCTGGGACCGGACGGCGAGTGGGCACTCAACGACGGCACCGACCACCTCCAGGAGGTGCTGATCGGGCGCCAGCGGCGACCACGCGTGGTCACCTGAGAGGGCACCTCGCGGTCGGGCTCACCGTGCCCGTAGCATGGCGCTCGTTCGCCCTCCTACTCCCCCGAGGAGCACGCCGTGGCGTTGCGCCTGCGTCCGACCGACACGACGTTCTACGACCTCTTCACCACCTCCGCCGAGTACCTCGTGACCGGTGCCGCGCTCCTCGCCGAGATGATCTCCGAGGACGCCGACCGGGACGAGGTCGCCAAGCGGATGCGCGAGGCCGAGCACATCTGCGACGAGAACACCCACGCGATCGTCCGCCGGGTCAACAGCAGCTTCGTGACGCCGTTCGACCGCGAGGACATCTACGCGCTCGCCAGTGGGCTCGACGACGTGATGGACGACATGGACGAGGTCGTCGACCTGATCCTGCTGTACGAGGTCGTGAACTTCCCCTCCGAGGTGGTCAAGGCCGTCGAGATCATCCAGCGCTGCGCCGAGATCACCGCCGAGGCGATGCCCAAGCTGCGGACGATGCGCGAGCTCGACGAGTACTGGATCGAGATCAACCGCCTCGAGAACCGCGGCGACAAGAGCTACCGGCGTACCCTCGCCAAGCTGTTCAGCGGCGACTTCAAGGCGATCGAGGTGCTCAAGCTGAAGGACATCGTCACCTCCCTCGAGGGCGCGATCGACGCCTTCGAGAAGGTCGCCAACATCGTGGAACAGATCGCGGTCAAGGAGTCATAGGGACCGCCCATGGATCTCGCGATCGTCATCACGGTCGTGGTCGTGGCCCTTGCCTTCGACTACACCAACGGGTTCCACGACGCGGCGAACGCGATCGCGACCTCTGTGTCGACCCGGGCCCTCACGCCTCGCGTCGCACTGACCCTGGCCGCGGTGATGAACTTCGTCGGGGCCTTCCTCGGCCAGAAGGTCGCCCACACCGTCTCCGACGTCATCGTGCCGCCGGACGGCCGCGAGGGGCTGATCGTCGTCCTCGCCAGCCTGTGCGGCGCGATCATCTGGAACCTGATCACCTGGTACTTCGGCCTCCCCTCCTCGTCCTCCCACGCCCTGATCGGCGCCCTGGTCGGCGCGGCGATCGCCGCCGGCACCTCGGTGCACTGGCACACGATCGTCGACAAGGTCGTCGTCCCGATGGTCGTCTCGCCGCTGGTCGGCTTCGCGCTGGCGTTCCTGGTGATGCTGGTGATCCTGTGGCTGTTCCGCAACCGCAACGCCGGACGGGTCACCCGCGGCTTCCGGCTCGCGCAGACCGTGTCCGCATCGGCGATGGCCCTCGGCCACGGCCTCCAGGACGCCCAGAAGACGATGGGCGTGATCTTCCTGGCCCTGATCACCGGCGGGTACGTCGACCCCGGCACCACCGACCTGCCCATCTGGGTGATCGCCGCGGCCGCCGGCGCGATCTCGCTCGGCACCTACTCGGGCGGCTGGCGGATCATGCGCACCCTCGGCCGCAAGATCATCCACCTCGACCCGCCCCACGCCTTCGCCGCCGAGTCGGTCGGGGCCTCGGTGCTCTACGCCACGGCGTTCCTCTGGGAGGCGCCGGTCTCCACGACCCACATCATCACCTCGGCGATCATGGGCTCAGGCGCCACCCGCCGCGCCTCCGCCGTCCGCTGGGGCATGGCCCGCTCGATCGTCACCGCCTGGGTGCTGACCTTCCCAGCCGCCGGCCTCGCTGCCGCCGCCTGCTTCGGCATCCTGAACCCCCTTCTCGGCTGAGTGGCTCGGAGGCGCTCGTCCAATTACCCGCTTAGGCGGGTAATTGTCAGCCTCGCGGGGGGAATCTTCCCCTCGAAGCTGCTGAGTACCCGCTCAGGTGGGTAATCCGACAGCCGTCTCCGAGCCTGCGCGCGGTCACCCGAAGCGGCCGGAGATGTAGGCCTCGGTGGAGGCCTCGTCGGGGGTGGAGAACATCTTCTTGGTCGGGTTGAACTCCACGAGATGACCCGGCCGGCCGGCCGCCTTCAGGTTGAAGAACGCCGTGTCGTCCGACACCCGGGCAGCCTGCTGCATGTTGTGGGTGACGATCACGATCGTGTACTCGGACTTGAGCTCGTGGATCAGGTCCTCGATCGCGGAGGTCGAGATCGGGTCGAGCGCCGAGCAGGGCTCGTCCATCAGCAGCACCTCCGGCTCGACCGCGATGGCCCGGGCGATGCACAGCCGCTGCTGCTGACCGCCCGAGAGTCCCATGCCGGGCCTGCCCAGCCGGTCCTTGACCTCGTTCCAGAGGTTGGCGCCCTTCAGAGACTTCTCCACGATCTCGTCGGCGTCGGCCTTCTTCATCCTCCGGGCGTTCAGCCGGTTGCCGGCCAGCACGTTGTCGTAGATCGACATCGTCGGGAACGGGTTGGGCCGCTGGAACACCATCCCGATCTGCCGGCGGACGGCGACCGGGTCGACGCTGGGGTCGTACAGCGACTGGCCGTCGACGACGACCTTGCCCTCCACACGCGCACCGGGGATCACCTCGTGCATGCGGTTCAGCGACCGCAGCATGGTCGACTTGCCGCAGCCGGACGGGCCGATGAACGCCGTCACCGACCTGGACTTGACCGTCATCGTGACCCCCTCCACCGCGAGGAAGTCCCCGTAGTAGATGTCGAGGTCCGAGACGTCGATGCTCTTGGCCATGGTTCCTTCCTGAAGGCCTGGGCTCAGTGTCCCTTGGCGGGGGCGAAGACACGACCGATGGTCCGCGCGATCAGGTTCAGCACCATCACCAGCGCGATCAGCACCAGCGCCCCGCCCCATGCTCGCTGGTAGCCGACCGGGGTCGACGCGGCGTACTGGGAGTAGATGAACACCGGCAGCGTCGTCATCCGCCCGTCGAACAGGTCGGTGTTGACGCCGTCGGTCGCGCCGGCGACGACCAGCAACGGCGCCGTCTCACCGATGACGCGCGAGACCGCGAGCACGACGCCGGTCACGATCCCCGCCAGGGACGTCGGCAGCACGACCCGGGTGATCGTGCGCCACTTCGGCACCCCGAGCGCGTACGCCGCCTCGCGCAGGTCGTCGGGGACGAGCCGCATCATCTCCTCCGCGGAGCGCACGATCGTCGGGATCATCAGCAGCGACAACGCGATCGAGCCGCCGATCCCGGCGCGGAACGCCGTCCCGAAGAGCAGGACGAGCAGCGCGAGGGCGAACAGGCCGGCCACGATCGACGGGATGCCGGTCATCACGTCAACCAGAAAAGTGATCACCCGCGCCGTTCGCGACGTCTTCCCGTACTCCACGAGGTAGACGGCGGTCAGGATGCCGATCGGCACCGAGATGACCGCCGCCGCCACGGTGATCAGCAACGTGCCGATCAAGGCGTGATAGATGCCCCCCTGCTCGTCGCCGATCACGTTGAGCATCGACACACTGAGGAACTGGCTGTTGATGGCCGGGGCTCCACTGCGGATCACGACGTACAGCAGCCAGACCAGCGGCATGACCGCGATCACGAACGCCGTCCAGATCAGAACCGTCACCAGACGGTCGACCGCGGCGCGCCGCCCTTCGACCAGCCGCGACCACAAGGGCATGGCGACCAGGAAGGCGAACATCGCGGCCACGACCCAGGTCACCGGGCCCCAACCCGCCAGCAAGGCCGGCAGCCCTGCCAGGGCCAACGCCATGACGGCCACGAGGACCGGCGCCCACGGCGGGAGGCGCGGGTGCGAGATCTGCATGCTTCCGGTAGTCATCCCGTCATCCTTCGAGAGCTGCGCGCTGCCACCCAGCGCGCCGCGAAATTGACGAGGAACGTGACGACGAACAGAACGAGACCGGTGGCGATCAGGAGCGACTGCCGTTCCGGCGTCGCCTCCTTGTAGTTGAGCGCGATGTTCGCGGCGATCGTCGGGGGACTCGCGGTGCCGATCACGTTCAGCGTGGTGGTCGGCGTCGTGGCCAGCACCATCGCGACCGCCATCGTCTCCCCGAGGGCCCTACCGAGGCCGAGCATCATCCCGGAGACCATGCCCGAGCGGGCATGGGGGAAGACGGCGTACCGGATCATCTCCCAGCGGGTCGCACCGAGCGCGAGCGCGGCCTCCTCGTGGAGCCGAGGTGTCTGCAGGAACACCTCACGCGAGATCGCGGTCATGATCGGCAGGATCATGATCGCCAGCACGATCCCGGCCGTGAACAGCGACCGCCCGTTGGGCGACGGGTCACCGAAGATCGGGATGAAGCCGAGATGGTCGGACAGCCAGACGTGGGCCGGCTGCAGGTAGCCGGCCAGATAGCGCCCACCCCAGAGGCCGAACACCACGGACGGGACGGCGGCGAGCAGATCGATGAGGTAGGCGAGCACCGTACCCAGCCGGCGCGGCGCGTAGTGGGAGATGAACAGCGCGACCCCGACCGCGAACGGCACTGCGACCACCAGAGCGATCGCCGACGCGAGCAGGGTGCTCACGATCAGCGGAGCGATGTAGCTCCCGAACGACGTGAACGGCGCGAACGTAGCGGCATCGGCGGTCAGGCCCTGCCAGCCCTCGACGGCCAGGAAGACGAACACCGCGATGAGCACGACCAGGATCGTCAGCGCGGCGGCGGCTACGACGTTGGCGAACGCTCGATCACCGCGCCGGGTCGGACGCGGTGACGTCGTGAGCTCTCTCCGACTCGGAGAGATGGTGGTGGTCACACTGCTCCTTGGACTCCAGGAAGTCAGCGGCTGGACACGACGGTCCCCGAGCGCCGTCGTACCCTCCGCTTGGCGGTCAGCTGCCGGACGTGATCTTCGAGACGATGCCGGTCGCGTCCTGGGAGAGCTTGGGGTCGAGTGGCGCCGAGGCGGCCGCGCTCGCTGCGGCCTGCTGGCCGTCACCGGACACCACGTAGCTGAGGAAACCCTTGACCATGTCAGCCGTCCCTGGGTTGCTGTACGACGGGCAGGCCATCAGGTACGACACCAGGAGAAGGGGGTAGGTGCCCGGCTCCGTGGACGTGCGGTCGATCTTGATCGCCATGTCGCTCGGCGCGCGCCCGCTCTCGATGGGAGAAAGGGCAAGGACCTTCGCGGCACCCTCGGCCGTCGGCGGGTTGTAGTCGCTGCCCACCTTGACCGACACCACGCCGAGCTCGGTGCTCTTGACCGCCGAGTCGTCCGCGTAGCCGATGGAGCCCACCGTGTCGTTCAGACCACCGACCACACCGGACGTCCCCTCGAGGCCCTGGCCACCCTTGACGCTGGCCGGCCAGGTCACGCTCGCCTCGTCGCTCCAGGCGCCGTCGCCCGCCTGCGACAGGTAGTCGGTGAAGTTGAAGGTGGTGCCGGAGTCATCCGAGCGGTGCACGGTCGAGATCGAGGTGCTGGGGAGCTTCACACCCGAGTTCTGGCTCGCGATGGCCGGGTCGTTCCACGTCGTGATGGACCCGTTGAAGATCTTCGCGATCGTTTCGCCGTCGAGATTCAGTGACTTGATGCCCGGCAGGTTGAATGCCACGGCAAGGGGGCTCACATAGGCCGGCACCTCTATGGGGTCGCCCCCGCACTGCTGCTTCGCCTGTGACACCTGATCGGGGGTGAGGTAGGCGTCGGAACCAGCGAAGGCGTAGGCACCGCTGATGAAGTTCTCGACCCCCGTGCCGGAGCCGACCTCCTCGTAGTTGATGGTGCCGCCGTTCTGCTTCTGGTAGTTGGCGCGCCAGGCCTGCTCGGCCACTGCCTGAGCGGTCGAGCCACCCCCGTTGAGGGTGCCGCCACCGCCGGGGCCTGCCGCGCTGTCGCTCGTGCTCTTGTCACCACAAGCCGAGAGCGTGAGGCCCAGGGTGAGGAGCGCCACGGCCGGAATTGCTACCCGGCGCAGAGTTGGAGTGTTCACGTCTGTCGCTCCTGAGTCGGTTCGTCGATCACGTCTCGGAACCTAGGGACGCGAGATGGACGGCTGTGTGGGCGACGGTGAACGGCTCGTGAACTCGGAGCGCCGAGATCGCGACCTTCGCCGCCGGCGAGGCATGCGGCACGTGAACGCGGGACGTACGTCCCGGGGGGGCTAGTACCCCAGCACCACCTGACCCGGCCGGGCCAGGTAAAAACTCGCGAATCCGCGTACACCGGGCCGCCGCTCACCTACGTTTCCAGGCGGGGGTACGACGTTCGTGGGGGTTGTGTAGGAAGGACCCGGCCGATGCGTCGGATCGCCCCCGCGATCGGGCCTGTGCTCGCTCTTGCGGTGCTCGTGGTGCCCGCCACCCCCGCTTCCGCGACCGTGCTCCGCGAGACGCAGTCAGGCGTCACCACCAGCCGGGTCACCTACGACGCCAACCGCACCGTGCTGCGCGGGATCGGGCTCGACACCGCCTCCCTCGGCACGACGTACGTCAACGTCAGCTGGAACTGGATCAAGGCCGCCACCGGCTACCGGGTCCAGGTCTCGAGGAAGAAGGACTTCACGAGGGTCGTGGCCAAGCGCAGCAAGCGGAACAGCGCGCGCCGTCCGGCCGGCGGCCGCGAGGCCGCGGTGGTCGGGCACCTGCGCGACGCGACGTACTACTGGGTGCGCGTGCGCAAGGTCCACGGCACGCACAGGTCACCCTGGTCGGCCCCGGTGCGCGTGGCGACGAAGGCGCACATCCCCGACAGGTTCGAGAAGGTCTGGAGCGTCGTCGGCACCGCTCCCGGTACGACCAAGTTCCGCTGGCGGACCGACGGCGGGCACACCGACCTCTTCCGGATCACCACGGCGGTGTCGCGGTTCGGCTCACCGACGACCCCCAGGGTCGGCCGGAACAGCATGACCTTCCGGGTCGGCGGCGACCGGCGCTCCCTCACACTCACCCCGGAGCAGACCGCCGCGGCGGGCGCCGGGCTCGGCACGGGCCGTCACCTGTTCTTCCGGATCGTCGCCGTCCGCAAGGGCGAGGCGGACACGGCGGCGCGCCGCTACCCCTTCCTGATGCAGACGCAGGTCGCCGGCCAGGCCTCGACCGGGACCGGCACCCTGATGCGGTACGCCGCCTACAACATGCACGTGGCGAGCAAGGACGTCGACGGCCACCTGTGGAAGGACCGGCAGCAGCTGATCGCCGCGAACATCGCAAAGGCTCACCCGGCGGTTGCGGGGATCGAGGAGCTGATGCCCGGGATGTGGGTCTCCGACGACGGCGGCGTCGGGCTGGACACGGCTCTCAGCCAGCAGGGAGCGCCCCAGTACGAGCTCACCCGCACGACGCCGTACTGGAGTGGCGCGGGGCAGGACACCCGGATCCTGTACGACCCGACCGAGGTGCAGCTGATGAGCGACTGCGACGAGACGGTGCCGTCGTGCTACATCTCGATCCCGGATCCGCTCCATCCGCACGTCGCGGCGTACGCCCTGTTCGAGGACCTGGCGTCCGGCCAGGAGTTCTACTTCATCAGCGCCCACCTGTCGGCCGGTAACGACGCCACGACCGACGCACTGCGCGGCCAGCAGGCGCAGGCCATCAGCGACGGCATCGCGGCGATCAACCAGCAGAACCTGCCGGTGGTCATCGCCACCGACGCCAACAGCTCGCAGACCAGCGAGGGCGTCGACTCGCCGCACACGGTGTGGCTGAACGACGGGTGGTACAACACCATCTCGGCGGCGACGGTCGTCAACGGCCAGTACAACTCGGTCAACCACTACCAGTCGCCCGAGGAGCCGTCGGTGTACGGGTTCGGCAGCATGTACGACACGATCATGACCCTCAACATGCCGGGCGCGGACCTGTGGAAGCAGGTGATCACCGGATCGCCGTGGCCGTCGGACCACAACATGATCTACACGGACGTGCGCCTGCCCTGAGCCGAGGCGAAGTCGGTCCGGGCCACGACCTGGGGAGCCTGCTGACGGGAATCAGCCGAGGTGCCGCTCGAGGGCGCGCACCCGGCCCCGTCGGTGGTGGACCACCACCAGCTCGCCGGTCGACTGGTGCTCGGTCGGGATCCCGATCGCGTCGTACACCGTCGCCAGCACCGGCCGGTGCGTGCAGATCACGGCGTCCTCGCCGGAGCGCAGCAGCTCGTCGACGACGGCCTGCACGGACGTCGCGGTGGCGTCCTCCTCGGACAACCCGTCGACGCAGTCGACCGGCCGCCTGCTGCTCTCGGCGTACGGCGCCACCGTGTCGACGCAGCGGGTGCTCGACGAGGTGACGATCCGGGACACGCCGAACGCCCCGAGCACCGGCGCCGCGGCGCGAGCCTGGTCGGTGCCGACCGTGAGCAGCGGCCGTTTCCGGTCGTTCTTGTGCCAGGCCTTGCGCGACCTGGCCCGCGCGTGGCGCAGGACGACCAGGGCCCGCGTCTGCTTGCCCGTCTCCAGCGCCTCTGCGAGCGTCTCGCGGTCGCGCCGGTAGCTGAGCCGCTTCTCCGCCTTGTCGACGCCGACCCAGGCGACCTCGTCGATCTCCTCGTTGACCGTGTAGCCGGACACGTCGTGAGCCCCGGCCACGCGCCCGACCCAGTAGTCGACCACCTTCGTGCGCCCGCCGTTCGGGTAGGACTGGCTGGTCAGCGGCACCCCCAGCCGGATGTGGAGCCCGGTCTCCTCCTCGACCTCGCGCACCGCCGCCGCCGGTGCCACCTCGCCGCGGTCGAGCTTGCCCTTCGGGAACGACCAGTCGTCGTACGCCGGACGGTGCACCAGGAGCACCTGCCCCTTGCGGAGCACGACGGCGCCGGCGGCCCGGACCTCGCCGGGCCTGGACGTGGAGGGCATACGACTAGTCTCACATCACCGGGAGGCGGCGAGAACAGGACGGAGCGCGCGTGCCGAGACGACTCTGGGTGGTCGCCGCCGTCGTGATCGCTCTCGTCGTGGCTGCGGGCGGCTACCTGTGGTGGCGCCAGGACGACCGTACGTCGTCGTTCGCCTGGGCCGTCGACCACGCGCCGGGCGGCACGCAGCGGCTCTCCTGGACCGACTGGGCGGCGGTGCGGCAGCACGAGCACGCCGCGCTCTCGACCCGGTCGTCGGCGGCCGACGTGCGGAGGTTCCTCGACCGCGCGTACGACGACGACCTGACCTCGACCTCGGCGCTGGTGACCTCCGCCCCCGTGCTCCAGCAGCGCTACGGCTTCTCGCCGGCGAGCGCCGACTGGGAGCTGTTCAGCCAGTCCTACCAAGGGGCCGTCGTCATGCTGCACCTCCCGTCGTCGGTGGACCTCGACGACGTCGCCGACCATCTCGGCGACCTCGGGTACCGGGAACCGGACGATCCCGACGGTGTCTGGCTGGGTGGCGAGGACCTTCTCGCCCGGATCTCGCCCTCGCTGACCGGCGAGCTCCAGTACGTCGCCCTCGACCGGGGCGACGACCTGGTGCTCACCTCCGACTCCGCCGCGTTCCTCGGCGTCGCCATGGACGCCGTACAGGGGCACGGGGCCACGGTCACCGGTCTGGACGGCGTGGTCGACGATGCCGGGGAGCCACTGGCAGCGGCGGTCTACAGCGGCGACTACGCCTGCGGGGCCCTGGCGATGGCGCACGCGGGCGCCGCCGACCAAACCGCTGCCAAGCGGCTCCTCGCCGCCGCGGGGGAGGTGAACCCCTACTCGGCGTTCGCGATGTCCGACCAGCCGGACGGGACGGTCCGGGTCGCCTTCGAGTTCGACGGCGACGAGACGGCCCGGACGAACGCCGACACCCGGGCCACCCTGGCCCGGGGCCCGGCGCCCGGCCAGGGCGGCACCTTCCCGGACCGGTTCACGGTGACGTCGGTGACCGCGCGGGGCTCACTGGTCGTGATGCGTCTGAAGCCGCGGCCGGACGCGTCTGTGCTGTCGGACCTCAGCACCGGGCCGGTGCTGTTCGCCACCTGCTGAGCTCCGGAATCCCGGTGAGCCGCCGGTGACGGGGCGTTCCGTGTCGGATCACCCGCCTGGCTGGGTACCCGCCTGCTTCGAGGGGATCGCAACCGCCACGAAGCTGACGAAACGCTCGCGGAGCAGTGCGGTCCGACCCGGGCCGGCGAGCCTGTACGGGCGTACGGCTCAGGCGGGCGCCTGAGGTGCGACGCCGAGGATCTCGTCGATCTCCGCGTCGGAGAGGTGCTGGTCGGTCTCGCTCGCGGCGATGATCAGGTTGGTCGTCAGCTCCACCTCGCCCAGGAGGTCGCTGTCCTCGAGCGACACGTCGAACTGGTCGGGCACGGACGACACTCCTTGCGAACCATCGGGGGTCTGGTGAGGGGTCAAATATCCAGGCTTCCCTGCCCCGAGCACCCCCAAACCAGAAAATAGCCGGTGTTCCGGACAAACGGAAAGGACCTCACCGCAAGGGTGAGGTCCCGTGTCCGTTGGGGCCCGGGCGAGTAGCCCGGGACCGCTCGATCAGTCGATCAGAGCGGGCGGACGTTCTCGGCCTGCGGACCCTTGGGGCCCTGGGTGACGTCGAACTCGACCTTCTGGTTCTCGTCGAGGGACTTGTAGCCCTGGGTCTGGATCGCCGAGTAGTGCACGAAGACGTCGTCGCCGCCATCCTCCTGTGCGATGAAGCCGAAACCCTTCTCGGCGTTGAACCACTTCACGGTGCCTTGAGCCATCTGCTCGTTACTCCTGTTTTTCGGAACGACGGGCCGTCACTGCGACGGCCCTGCACCAGATGCGGTGACACGTCGCTCCGACTTGCATGGGTGGCACCCACGAAGAGAACGCCGTTGGATCACAAACTCCGCTGGCGCAAACCTGCTGGAACCTGCATCTGCTGCGGGATGACACTACCAACCAGATGGGCCAGGGGAACCCCCAGCACCGTGACTAACCCTCACCGCGCCCCGATACTTCTGCCATGACGGACTGCTGCGACCCGGAGGACTACCGGTCGGTGTTCAGCGGCCGGTTCGCCAGACGCCGGTCCCGCCGGTACCGCAAGCGCGGGCTGACCCCGGTCGCGACCCGGCTCCTGGACTTCGCGGCGGAGGGCATCGAGGGCGCATCGGTGCTGGAGATCGGCGGCGGCGTAGGGGAGCTCCAGGTCGAGCTGCTGAAGCGTGGCGCGGCTCGGGTGACCAACCTGGAGATCTCGGCCGGGTACGAGGACGAAGCCGCCCGGCTGCTCGAGCGATCCGGCCTCAGCGGACGCGTCACCCGCCGCATCCTCGACATCGCGCTCGCCCCCGACGAGGTGGAGCCGGCCGACGTGGTCGTGCTCCACCGGGTGGTCTGCTGCTACCCCGACTACCAACGGCTCCTGACAACGGCTGCTGCACATGCCGGTCGACGGCTGGTGTTCAGCCACCCCGCCGACAACCTCCTGACCCGCGCCATGTTCGGCGGCGAGAACCTCTACCGCAAGATCTCCCGGAACAGCTTCCGGGCCTTCATCCATCCCCCGGACGCGATGGTCGCGGCTGCCGAGAGCCAGGGCCTGGTCACGACGTACCGGCCCCGCTCCCGGGACTGGGAGGTCGTGGGCCTGGTCCGCTGACCGGCCGATCATCTCGGATCCCACCCTCCAGCCTCCTCGGAGTCCGGCGCTCCTGCGATGATGGCAGCGACGTCCGGGAGGTTCGTCCCGATCGGATCTCCCACGTCGCGGGCCCTTAGCTCAATTGGCAGAGCAGTGGACTTTTAATCCATGGGTTGTGGGTTCGAGTCCCACAGGGCCTACATGGGAGATGCCTTCATCTACGCCGGGCTGCGCACGCCGTTCGGGCGGTACGCCGGAGCGCTGGCCGCCAGCCGGCCGGACGACCTGGCGGCGACCGTCGTCCGCGCCGTGGTCGAGCGTGCGCCGTCCCTCGACCCGGCCGAGGTCGACGACGTGGTCCTCGGGTGCGCCAACGGCGCCGGTGAGGACAACCGCAACGTGGCGCGGATGGCGGTGCTGCTCTCCGGGCTGCCGGTCACCGTGCCGGGAGTGACCGTGAACCGGCTGTGCGGCAGCAGCCTTCAGGCCGCGATGGACGCCTCTCGTCTGGTCGAGACCGGCGACTCGTCGGTGGTGGTCGCCGGCGGCGTCGAGTCGATGACGCGTGCGCCGTGGGTGCTGCCGAAGCCGGCCAAGGCCTACCCCGCGGGTCACGAGACCCTCGTCTCGACCACCCTCGGCTGGCGGCTGGTCAACCCCCGGATGCCCGAGGAGTTCACCGCGTCGCTGGGTGAGTGCAACGAGCAGCTCGCCGACGAGCTCGGCATCGGCCGCGAGCGGCAGGACGAGTTCGCCGTGCTCTCGCACCGGCAGGCGGCGCGGGCCTGGGCCGACGGCTTCTACGATGACCTCGTGCTCCCGGTCGACGGCCTCGAGCGGGACGAGGGCATCCGGCCGGACGCCAGCGCGGAGACCCTGGCCGGCCTCAAACCGGCGTTCCGCCCCGACGGGACGATCACCGCCGGCAACGCGTCGCCCCTGAACGACGGCGCGGCTGCCGTGCTGGTCGGCTCCGAGGACGCCGAGCTCGGCCTGGAACCGCTCGCCCGGATCGCCGGCCGGGGAGCCGCGGCGCTCGAGCCTCAGCGGTTCGGCATCGCTCCGGTCGATGCGGCGAACCGGGCCCTGGCGGCCGCCGGCATCAGCTGGGCCGACGTCGGCGCGGTCGAGCTCAACGAGGCCTTCGCGGTCCAGTCACTCGCCTGCCTGGACGCCTGGAAGATCGACCCCGAGATCGTGAACACCTGCGGCGGCGCGATCGCGATCGGCCACCCCCTCGGCGCGTCCGGCGCACGGGTGCTGAGCACGCTCGCCAAGGTCCTCGTCGAGCGCCACGAGCGCTGGGGCGTCGCCGCCATCTGCATCGGGGTCGGGCAGGGGCTGGCGGTCGTGCTCGAGAACGTCGCGTAGGGACGCGCCCGCGCGGCAGACAAGGGATCGGCTGCCGACGCGGCCTAGGACGCCGCCTCCGGCTGGCCGCGCTCCCCGGAGTCGGTGAGCCGGATCTCGGCGAGCGCCTGCTCCTCGAGCTCCTTGCGCCGCGCGGCGATCGCCGCGGCCACCGCCGCGCCGTCGTCGGGTGGCGCGGACACGAGGCCGGCGGTACCTCCGTCGAGCCGCTCGAGGGCCTGGCGCCCGAAGAGCTGCTGCTCGGTCGCGGTCCGCTCCGAGCGCCCACGCCCGACGAACGACACGGCCCAGTGCCCGAGTGCCGTGACCCTGTTCTTGAACCCGGTCAGGTAGACGATGTGGACGCCGAGCCAGAGCAGCCACGCGACGAAGCCGGTCAGCCGCAACCCGCCGATCAGGGCCACGGCCCGGAAGCGGCTGATGGTCGCCAGCGAGCCCTTGTCGAAGTAGCGGAAGGGCTTCTGGGGCGGCTTCCCGCCCAGGCGCCGCTTGATCTCGGCAGCGGCGTACTTGGCGCCCTGGATGGCGACCTGTGCAACCCCGGGCAGGTGCTCGAGGTCGATCATGTCGCCGACCACGAACACCTCGGGGTAGCCGGGCAGCGTGAGGTCGGGGTTGACCCGGATCCGGCCGGAACGGTCGAGGGGGGCACCCGTCTGCTCCGACAGGGTCTTGGTGAGGGACGACGCCTGTACGCCGGCGGCCCAGATCTTGGTGACCGCGGCGATCTGCTCGGTGCGGCCGTCCTTGTACTGGACCTCGATGCCGTTCTCGTCGACGTTGGTCACCATCGCGCCGAGCAGCACCTCGATGCCGAGCTTCTCCAGCGCGACCTTGGTCCTCGCCCCGAGCTGCGCGCCGAACGGCGGCAGGACCTGCCCGGCGGCGTCGACCACGATCACCCGCGCGCGCTTGGTGTTGATGGACCGGAAGTCGTGCTGCAGCGTCCGATGTGCGAGCTCGGCGATCTGGCCGGCCATCTCCACGCCGGTGGGCCCGGCGCCCACGACCACGAAGGTGAGCAGGGAGTCGACGTTCTCCCCGCGCGCGGCCTCGAGCTCGGCCAGCTCGAACGCACCGAAGATCCTGGCGCGAAGCTCGAGCGCGTCGTCGATGCTCTTCATCCCCGGCGCGAAGTCGGCGTACTCGTCGTGGCCGAAGTAGGACTGGCCGGCTCCGGCGGCCACGATCAAGGAGTCGTACGGCGTGACCGTCGCCCGCCCCAGCACCTGCGACGTCACGGTGCGGGCCGCGAGGTCGATCCCGGTCACCTCGCCGAGGAGTACACGCGCGTTACGCTGACGGGCCAGGACCTCCCGCGTCGAGGGAGCGATCTCGCCCTCGCTGAGGATGCCGGTGGCGACCTGGTAGAGCAGCGGCTGGAAGAGATGGTGGCTGGTGCGGGCGATCACGGTGACGTCGACGTCCGCACGCTTCAGCGCCTTCGTCCCGAACAATCCGCCGAATCCGGACCCGATCACGACCACCTGGTGGCGACCAGGTTTCTGCGACTCTTCCATGCCTCAACGATCCTCCTGACGCACTCTCGTGCCACAATCGGGGCGATCATCTCGTTGCTCACAGTCGTGGGGCGCGTGGAACTGAAGTGCGAGATGAGGTTTCAGGCGCCGTTCGCCCGGGTACACGAGCCGGGACTGGTGCGGCCAGCGCGCCTGACCATGTGGAGAGAAAGTGCCACTGAACCGACCTGCGGAGCCGCTCGAGCCCGGCCCGCGCGCCGCCGCTCAGGCGCGCCGCTGGGTCGTCGGCGTCTGTGGCGAGATCGGTCGCGACGACCTCCTCGAGAACGCCGAGCTGGCGATGTCCGAGGTCGTCACCAATGCCATCCTCCACGGCAAGGACCCGATCACGGTGCGGCTGCGCGGCACGCGGGAACATCCGCGGGTCGAAGTGCGCGACGCCTCTGCGGAGCCGCCCGAGCTGGCCGCCGACGACCCGGCGCAGGACTTCCTCGACGACCTGCCCACGTTCGGTCGTGGTCTCGCCATCGTCGCCTGCTTCACCGAAGCGTGGGGGGCCGAGCGCGACGGCGACGGGAAGCTGGTCTGGTTCGTGCCGTCTGCCGCTCCACCCGAGGAGCCGGCGATCGGCGTCGTACTCGGCTGGGACGAAGAGTCCGAGGAGATGTCGTTCGCGCACGAGAAGACCCTCACGGTCCGCCTGCGCGACGTGCCGGTGGAGCTCATGCAGGGCACGCTGGCCCACGGGGCGGAGCTACGGCGCGAGCTGCGGCTGCTCGCGGTCGCCCATCAGGACACCTACCCCGTGGCATCCGACCTGTCGGCGTACTTCAGCGCGCTGGCCCGCGACTTCCGCTGGCAGTTCGGCGGCGAGGCGTTGATGACCGCGATCCAGGAAGGCGACGAGGTCACCGACATCGACGTGACCGCGCCGCTCGACGCTTCCGACAGGTTTGCCCGGCTGATGGAGCTCTACGACCTCGCCGACGCGTTCTGCCGCAACGAGCGGTTGCTGACGCTCGCCCGCACCCCTGAGCAGGTCGAGTTCCAGACCTGGCTCTTCGGCGAGTTCGTCCGGCAGGGTTCCGGTGACGAGCCGAAGCCGTGGACGAACAACCACCTCTCCCGGCTCTCGCGCGCTCACCCGTAGCCCAGCTCGTGCAGTCGGCGGTCGTCGATCCCGAAGTGATGGGCGATCTCGTGGACCACCGTGATCCGCACCTCGCGGACCAGCTCCTCGGCGTCCGCGCACATCTCCAGCAGTGGACGCCGGAAGATCGTGATCCGGTCGGGCAGCCCGGTGTGGTCGCTGCCGCGCTCGGTCAGCGACACCCCGTCATACACCCCCAGCAGGTCTGGCTCGTCGCCGGGCGCGTCGTCCTCCACGAGTACGACGACGTTGTGCACGAGGCTCGCGATCTCGTCCGGGATCTGGTCGAGGGCCTCCTCGACCAGCACCTCGAACGACTCCCGGTCGAGCTCCATGCCGGCCGAGCGTAGCCAGTGACGACGAACGCCCCGGTCCGCATGGACCAGGGCGTCTGCACGAGATGGCGACCCCGACGGGACTCGAACCCGCGGCCTCCGCCGTGACAGGGCGGCGCGCTAACCAACTGCGCTACGGGGCCTGGTGGTGCTCGGCGTGAGCGCCGGAGCGGATGGAACTCTAACCCATCGTGCCGAACGCCTCCCAATCCTCAGTCGTCGCGGATCGACCGTGCGGCCGTTCCTGGAGAGTCGTCGGCGCACGGCCACCGGGCCGGGTGACCGGTCGCTTCGAACCCACCTGTACGTTCGCCACGAAGGAGACCCGAGACTCCGTGAGCCCGTCGTGATGGACCACCACACGCCCCCGGCGCTGGACTGGCACGCCTTCCTGACCACCTGGCAGCTCCGGCCCGGCTGGCTCGTCTTCTGCGCCCTTCTGCTCGGTGCGTACTGCTTCGGCTTGTATGCCGCCGCGCGTCGCGGCAACCGATCGGTGAGCGCGACCCGGGTCTGCTGCTTCGTCCTCGGGGTCGTCACTCTCGCGATCTGCATGACCTCGGCGGTCGACGCCTATGCCATGTCGCTGTTCTGGATGCACATGATCGAGCACCTGACGCTCATCACGCTGGTCCCGGCGTTGCTCGTGCTCGGTCATCCGCTCACGGTGCTCCGCCAGGCCGGCGGCCCGGAGTGGCAGCGGGTCTTCGACGCCTCCATGCACAGCCCCCCGATCTCCGTGGTGACCCACCCCCTGGTCGGGCTGGTGGCGTACGGCGTGGTCGTCTTCTACACCCACCTGACCCCGTTCATGGACCGGATGGCCTCGGATCCCGACCTCATGCTCGTCGAGCAGGTCGCCTACCTCGGGTCGGGCGTGTGGCTGCTGCTGGCCACCATCGGCGAGGAGCCGATCCGGTGGCGCACGCCGTACCTGATGCGGCTCGTCCTGCTGGTGATGGCGATGATCCCCGACACCCTCGTCGGCATCGTCCTGCTGCAGACGCCGGACAACCCCTTCCCGACCTACATGGCGATGCGGCCGTCCTGGACGCCGAGCGCCATGCACGATCTGGACGTCGGCGGATCGCTCATGTGGGCGGCCGGCGACGGCTTGATGATGTGCATGGCCATCGGCCTCATGGTCAGTCTGCTCGCCGGCGCCACCCGAGACCGGTTCCTCGGCGACTGGCTCGAGGGGGTCCGGACGTCGACGTTCATGGCCCACGCCGAACACTCCGGCGTACAGGTGACGCGCCCGACCGGGCGGATCGACGAGGACGAGGCCGCGCTCGCGGCGTACAACGAGATGCTTGCCCGGCTGCGCTCGGGGCACGAGGAGTCCGGACGGGACTGATCCGGTCCGGCGCCGGGCGGTCAGCACCCCCAACGGGATTCGAACCCGTGCTACCGCCGTGAAAGAGCAATCGAGGCGCCGCCGGACATCGACGAAAACCGGTGAACGCCCAGGTCAGAGGGCACTTCCGAGCTTGGCACTCGTTGGCTGTCGACGGCCGCTTCTGACCCTTGTGTTGCCCCAGCGTTGCCCGGCGGGGTCAGTGGAGATCCCGATCGCGGCGGCACTCGCATCGCAGAATGTGTTCCGATAGCCGATGAGCGGTAGGAATCAAAGCGCCGGATTCGTCCGGCGCCTCGAACGAGGCGGTGTCCCAGCGCTCGCCTGGCGCAACGACATGCCTGACGTGGCGTGTCGAGGTTTCCTCGTGGCCAGGAGGGGAACGGCGCGGGTGCTAGACGGTTGTCTCGACCGGTCCGTTCTTGGGTCGGTGGTCGTCGGCCATCACGATCAGCTCGAACGGAGTTCCGACATGCTGTGGACCATTCTCATCATCCTGGCAATCGTCGCGCTTGCGGTGTTCATCTTTACCCGCGTCCGAGGTGGCCGCAGCCGCCTCTGAGAGATGACCGTGCAGGCGATGCACCCCTTGGGGTGAAACCCGGCGCATCGTTGCCTGTTTAGATACGGTGCCGTGCCCGGGACCACCATTCGAGTCGCGATCGTGGCCGCGCACGACATCATCGACACCGGTCTGCGCGGCATCCTTGCCAGCGCGTACGGGATCGAGATGATCGAACGGTACCCGCAGTTCGGGGACGTTCCCGACGTGGTGCTGCATGACGCCTTGCGATGGCCAGCGACGAGGATGCGGGGTTCCTCCGCGAGGTCAAGAACGAGCCACCGATCATTGTGGTGGCCCATGACCTCCGCCCGGACCTGGCCTCTCGGGCCTCGGCTCAGGGCGCGGCTGGCTCGGTGTCCCTGGACGCCGATGCCGCCGAGATCGTGGCCGCCATCCGCTATGTGGCGAGCTCGGGTGAGATGCCGACAACTTCGCATGACCTGGGTTGGGAAGCCTCACTGACACTGCGCGAGGTCCAGGTACTCAGCGGCATCACCAAGGGGTATAGCAACGAGGCGATCGCCCAGCTCCTCGGAATCAAGCCCAACACACTGAAGTCCTATGTGCGCGCGGCCTAGCGCAAGATCGACGTCACCACGCGCAGCCAGGCTGTCGGCTGGTGCCTGCAGCACGGCTTCGAGCCCCCCGCGGCACGGGTCTGACGGCGGCTCCTGTCAGGCCGCTGGCCTGCGAGTGGGGGAGGCCCAGCGCTCGGCTCTAGAGCTACCCGCGAGACCGACGACTCGTGCCCAACCGCAACCCGGCACCGCCCTGGCCGCCAGCGCTCCGCGGCCGGCTGCTCGAGCCAGGCCAAGCAGAAGAGAAGCCCAGAGATGGATGCGAGGAACACTCCGGTGAACACCAGGGAGGCGAGCAGGTCATTGTCGAACACAGCCAGGGGTCAGTCCTCGTCGTCGGAATCTTCGGTTGATGCCTCCAAGAACAGCCCGAGGACGGCGCTTGCCATCTGGGCGTCACTGAGCCCGGCGCGCTGGGCGGCGTTCCGCAACCGCTCCTCAGCCTGTTCAACCGACAAGTTCCATCGCGACATGAGCGTGCCCACGGCCATGTCCACCTGAGCCTGAGCGCGGACCCGGTCCGGGGTTTCGGCTGCGTCAAACCGGGTCGTGAACCCCAGGTCGGCGTTCTTGACCGCACCGCCCACCCACGCGCCGCAGGAACGGGACAGCTCCTCGTGGTGTCCGTCGAACGCATCGGAGGTCGAGGCGTACAGATTGACCCCGGCGACCACGAGCCCCTCGTGCAGGATCGGCAACGACAGTGTGGACTCCACACCCGCCGCCGCGGTAGCCCGGGCGAACAGCTGCCAACGGTCCTCATCGATCACGTCGCCCGCGCGATACCGGTGAAGCTCGCCGGTCCGCACCGCCTCGTCGCATGGCCCGCCGTCGAGGTACTGCATCCCGTCCAGCGCCGCCACCGGCCCGGTGGTCGCGGTCAGGGTGAAGGTCTGGTCCTCCTCGATCAGGGACAGGCTGACCCCGACCATCTGTGGCACGACGCCTTCCACGCCCCGACTGATGTGCAACAAGGTGCGGGCAATCGTGTCGTCTCCGTACCTGGTCAACTCTCGAAGTGCCTCGACTGTCTCGGGTATCGGCTGCACCGTGCACCCCCTGGGTCACGGTCGGCGCGCCCGCCGTCAGCCTGCTGCCGAGAGGCATGAGTTGTCCGACAGTCCCCACGTACCCGCTGGGGGCAAACCATGCGGCCACGATCGATGCCGCTTCGCACGCGCGTGCTCAGCGGGGTGGGGTCAGCGTCGGCTCATGCCGCTGTGCGATTCGCGGTTCCGACGAGCGGTCGGCTGGATGAACCTGGTGCGCACACCCTTTCGGGCACTTGTTCGGCGGAGCAGAATGGGTTCGTCGCGGTACGAGGCAGGGTGTTGGGGCCCGCTCGCGGCGGCCAAACCGGGGCTGCAGTCGGACTCGCCCGGGGGTGCTCGGTTACGTGCGCCTTGAACGGTCACCGCCGCAGCATGCATCTGTCAGCGCGTGCGCGAGGTGGACCCCATGAGCGATCGTTACGAGTTCAACCGGAGCCTGGCCGAGGCGGCCCGGGCGATGTCGGAGGAGAGGGGCACGCAAGCCACTCTCGACCGCGCGGTGCAGATGGCCACCGACATGCTCGAACACTGTGACTTCGCCGGCATCTCCATCGTTGGGCCCACCGGCATCGACACCCCAGCGGCCACCGACGAAGCCCTGCGCCTGATCGATGAGCTGCAGTACGAGATGGAAGAGGGCCCCTGCCGCGATGCCCTCAAGCAGACCGACGTTCTGGTCGTGAACAACCTGGCCGAGGACCCCCGCTGGCCCAACTGGGGTCCGCACATCGCTCGCGAACTCGACGTCCACTCCTCGATGAGCATCCGGCTCTTCACCAGCGACCAGAACATGGGAGCGCTCAACTGCTACGCCATGAAGACCGATGCCTTCAAGAGTGAGGATGTGCTCGACGGGCTGATCGTGGCAGCACACGCCGCCGTCGCACTGGCGGGGACGCTGGAGGAGGACCACCTACGTCGGGCGCTGGAGACCCGGCGCATGATCGGCGAAGCCACCGGCATCCTGCGAGAGCGATTCGGGCTCACCACAGATCAGGCGTTCGGGGTGCTCCGACGCATGTCCCAAACGCACAACATCAAGCTCCACCAGGTCGCCCAGACGCTGGTGGACACAGGTGTCTTGCCCGACGCACACCTCAATCAGCGGGGGCCTAGTCAGGTTCCCTCGCCCTGAGGGCACCGACTTCTCGTGCGCACTTCGCGTGTGGTGGGTTACGCCGCCCCGCATCGGGTACCGCCTCCTTACCTGGAGTGCCTCCCCGGGGAGTCACACCGGCTAGGTTCGGGGGCTCCAGACCGCGGGTCCTCGAGCCGTTTCCTACCCAAGACACCTCCCGAAACGCACGCTCACGCGGCCGCTCGGGCAGGCTCTTGCCAATGATCGTCACGGCCGTGGCTGCCACACTGAATCTGTGGAGGATCGGCGTGGCCAGCAGGCAGCGGAGCGAGCGCGGACTGCTCTAGTACGTGCCACCGAACTGTCTGACCGGCTCGCCGAACTCCGTGAGGGGAACCCCGGCCATCCTTTGGCCCTCGAGCAGGCCATCCAGGCCGCCTATGTGGCCACCGACCGTGCAGCATTCGCGGCAGGACGGGCAGCGGAGGCACATCACAAGGCAGCCGAACTTCACCGACGGCTGGCCGACATGTACGCGGCGGCGGACCTACCCGACCGGGCTGCCCAGCACCGCAGGCTTGCAGCTCTCGACGACGCGAAGGGCGATGCCGACGAAAGGTTGGCGGCCCGACCCCACGTAAGGCCCGATGGCCTGAATCGCCCGCTCCTACCACCTATCGAGCGCGCTCAAGCGCGATGACATGGCCTTCCTGGACGGCGAGCCTCGGCGTAATCTCCGAAGATGCGCGCCGCCATGACGCTCTTGAACGTGCTAGATCCGGATGGCCCAACCACACCGACGACGGCGCGCGAGTTTCGCGCCGACTCCCGGGCGCGGTCGTGGATGGCGGCAGCCTCGTCCACTCGGCCGAGCGACAGCTGGTCGCGACGCTCCCCCAGCTGCCGATCGACTTGCGACTGAATCTGGAGGGTAGATGGTGGGCGGCCGAGTCTTAGAGACCCAGCTCGTTCACGTGCTGCGCCACGATGGCTGGTGCCGACCGGTCGCAAGGGAGCCCGGCGCCGTCCCGGCCACGCCTCACCCGCGCGGTCCCGGAGGTAGCGCGTCCAGCATCCCTTGCAGGATCGCCTCGGGGTCGCGAGGGCCTTCCAAGACGCCGCGGCGGATGAAGCGCTTGACTGCTTCTGTGGGGACAACGCGTGCTCCGCGGTCGGGCATCGACTCGAACATGCCACGCTCGGACATCTCGACCAGCAGCGGTTCACGCGAGTAGAGCCTCGCGGCCAAGTCGGCAGCCGCGAGCAGTGCCATTCCGGCCTCGGCGATCTGGGGCGAGTCGTTCACGTCGGCCGACAGCCCGAAGCCGGTGGCTTGTTCACGAAGGAAGATGGAGAGAGCGAGCGCGCGCGGGTCTGGGTCGCTCATGACCTGACCTCCCGGCCTACGGGCTTCGGCAGTCCCAGATGAACCGGCCGCGAAAACGCCCAAGGCCGTCACGGTTCGCGCGACGGCCCCAGGTTGTAGAGGCTGCGTACGCCAATCCTTGCCACACGACGCCCGGTTTGGGCCACCCATGCGGCCCATGTGACCGGCTCACCCTAGCAGCCAGAATCTCGTGAGTTCGTGGCACCTGCGGAGTTTCGATGGCCCCGAAGAGATCCGGTCAGGGTCGCCCCTATCAGGGGAACTCTGGGCAACTCTCGAGCCGACATCCGCCGGCAGGCGCCTTGGGCGGGCCATCAGGAAGACCGGCAGTCGGGAGACTCGCGAGCGTCGGGAGAAGGGAGGGGGGTGGTGGGCTGGTTCGTCATGGCCCACACCCTCACCGGCCGGCCCGTGCTGGGGAGGGGGCGGGCCCAACCGGAGGAGCCCTCGGAGGGTAAGGGATGCGGCGGTCGACGCTGATGCGGCCGAATCGGCCTGCGTCAGATCGCCCGAGTGAGCGGCGGTGATGGGCGGGTCTGGGCCGAGTCGGCGTGAAACCAGAAGACGGCGACCCCAGAGCGTGTCTGGAGCCGCCGTCGCTGCGCTGAGCTCAGAGAGAGTGAACGTTCTCAGCTTGCGGGCCCTTGGGCCCCTGGGTGATCTCGAACTCGACGCGTGAGTCGTCCTTGAGGGACTTGAAGCCGGTGCCGGCGATCGCCGTGTGGTGGACGAAGACGTCGGCGCCGTCGCCATCTTGTGCGATGAAGCCGAAGCCCTTGTCGTCGTTGAACCACTTGACGGTTCCCTGTGCCATTTTGCTTACCTTCGGTAGTTCGGTGCCGAGCGACCTGCCCAGCGCCACGCTGAAGACACCTGTACTGCGCCTGATGTCCAGCGGAACCGAAGACCAAGATCGTGAAGATGAGCCGCGGCCGACGGCCACGGGAAAACGCCGAGCGCTTTCTTCAACACCGTCACTCTAACAGTGCTGAAGAGGCCGGCCTGCATCCTCGCGGGGTGCACCGGTGTTGGGAGAACAGGGTCGGGCGAAGGTCGATCCGAAGCCACACGCGCGGAGCCCGCGGGGCACACTCCTGTCCGTCCGGCCTGTCGTCGACCACCCCACAGCCCGGTAGTGGCACCCGCGCCGTCGCGGCCGAGTGCGAGGCTTCGGACGGGGCGTACCGTTGACTGCAGGCAGCTTGACCACCATTCAGCACGGCCCTCGACGAAGGACAGCACGTGCTTTATCTGTTGGAACCGACGCCCTCGCTCACGGTGCTGCACAACCGCACACCGGGCTCCGCGGACATCCTCAAGCTCGCGCACACAGACCGCGATGTCGACCTCGCCTGTCTGGACTGGGAATCCGGCCTACTTCCTGCCGACCTCCAGATCCTCCTCCGGCTCGCACTGATCCACGGCACCGCCTGTAGCAGGGGCCTGGTCATCGACGGTGCCCTGGTCGCCGTCCTTGACCGCGGCCACCAGCTCACCCGCGGCTACCGGAAGATCGACCCGCCCAGCGTCCGCAGCCCGGATCATCAAAGAGCCGTCGACCACTGGCTGGGGATCCCATCGAGCGTGGGCCGGCGACGCCGGGCCATGGACCAGCTCATCGAGACCCAGCACGCCAACGACCTCACCAACGCCATGGCACGCGCGTCCAAGTTGCTTGCCGGGGCCCCCGAACCCGCGCTGCTCCGACACTGGATGAGGGTGGGAGGTCGCGGGCCGAGTTGACCACTGTCCGAGCCGGTCGAGTGCGCCGATCGGTCGGTCCCGCTGCTCGGAACTCCCATGCACGCGCGATGCGCTCGGGTACGCGGGTCGGCTATCCAGCGGTAGCGTCAGGACATGAAGCCGACGGGGACCCCCTCCGAACGCGACGACGTCGCCGAGGGTCGCGACCTGACCGCTTCTGACCGTGACGCTGCTGCCCACAGACGTGAGCTCGCAGACCAGCGCGGGGAGTGGGCGCTGCAGCGGGATCAGGCGATCCGAGACCGACTGTGGGCAGAACAGCTCCGCATCGACGCGAGTACCCAACGTGAGCAGCTGCGGGGTGCAAACCTGGATGCCACCGCCGTGCTCGAGCAGGCGCTGATCGACCGAAAGATGGCGGCCACTGCGGCGGAGCTGGCCCGGCAGGATCTCCGCGAGCCGCTGCACGCCGCCCGCAGCGATCATCGGGACGCGGGCCGTCGACCGGCGCGCTAGCCATCAGGACCGCCAAGACGCTGGCCGTAACCGCGAGGCGTCGTCCAGCGATCGCGACGCCGCCGCCATGGAAGCGTTAGCGGTGTCGGCCGCCGGCAACATCCCAGGCGTGGACTTCGTCAGCATCACGGTGCACCGCAAGGACCGTCCGATGCACACCGCCGCCTCGACCGACCCGATCGCTGGTGGGAGGGCTATTGCACCGGCCGTGGCACGGCTCAGCGACCGTTGCCGGGGAGCACGATCTCGGTCTTGTTCTTGGCCGCCGCCTTCAGGTGCTTCTCGGCGCGCTTCTGCTTGAGACTCTTGCCCGCCTTCTTCGACATGTGTTGGCGAGGTGACTTGTCGGCCATGAGCTCTCCTTGTGAGGACACTCGGCTGGCCCCCTCACCACCGTACGCCTGGCGCGAAGCCGCATCCGAAGTCTCCCTGCCTGACCATGTGGCGTAGCGTCGAACTCCTGACCCAGTTCTGCCGCAGGGGGCAAGATGCCAGAGCCGGACGACGGCGCAGCGCCCGCCGCGATCCCGACGTGGGCCGTGGAACAAGCCCGTGAAGAGCTCTACGACGTCCGAGACCCCGCGGTGATCGAAGAGCGTGCGCGAGAGATCGCGCGCGATCACCACGAACGTGAGGACGAACGCCACGACGAGTACGACGACCCCGACGAAGGTGGGGAAGCCTGACCAGCGGGCAAGCTGGGGTCACTCGAAGCGCGGACCGGTCGGCCGCGAGCTTGCATCAGCACCGGGCCTCAGATCAAAGCACGGCTCCACGAGGCGCCACCTCGATGCCTGCGACTCCGCGCGAGAAGAGCACGATCAGGCGGTCGCCGTGCTGGCATCGAAGGACCCCTGCATCTTCGGACAGCACGGCGATCACGTCTTCCACGACGCTCTCCGTCGTGTCTGCGTTTGAATCCGCATAGACGACATCGGTGCGGTCACCACAGGTGAATCGAACGCGAATCACGACCTCGGGCATGCCATCACCCCTCGTGTGAGGTGTCCGACCAGAGCTGCGGCCAACCCGCGAGCAGCCGGTGGATGACGAGTTCGGTGCCCAGCCGGCACGGCATCGGTCCGCCTGCCGAGGCAAGCCCGGCGCCGTAGGCCACCAAGGCGCTCAGGAGCGCGCCCGGCGTGCCGGCGTCCACGCCGAGAAGTCGCGGTTCCCGCGCCGTGCCCGGACCACCGACTTCCGGGCGTCGTCGACCTGCGCCAACAGCCGGTCCAGCTGCAGTATCTGCAGCCGCCAGCGATCGTCGTTGGACACGACACCACCCACCGGGAGTTGACCTTACGGTCATGACCCCCGAGCCCACGGTCCGGCCCGGGAGTCTTGGACGGCACACCCCGCCGCTGCGTGAACGCACGGTGCGCCTGCTGAGTGGGAACCACTAGGGGTGGTCGGAAGAGTCCATCTCGTCCGCGCCTATCGGCCTCGCTGCCTTTGGCGGTATCCAGGACGCCAGGAGCGGCGTACCAACCCGACAATCACAGTCCTGATTCGAAACTAGCACGCGGCTAACGACCGGCGGCGCCGAGGCACAGCGATGACCCGTCCACACGGTGACGTCCCGCTGAGTGGTGCGCTATGTCGACACTGCGCCAGCCGGTAGTGGTGATCAGCCGTCACCGCTTCCGGAGCGGCGGCCCCGGTGGCCTTGGCGTTCAAGAGCACCTTCGAGCTCGCGGGGGCCGCCGGGCAGTACGCGCCGATAAGGCCGGCCCCCTTCGATGGAGCGTTCTCGCTAGAACGTCGAGGGATGCGGTGTAGGTTCGGGGGTAACCAATCTGTCGCGCCAGCTCGTCGAGCTGCAGGACAGAAACGAAGGGTGGACGTCATGACGACGTCGCCGAGTACCCCCGCCCACGCCCCCGCCAGCCGAGTGCCGCTGCGCATGCACCTGGCGGAGCCTCCCGCCTCCGGCCCTATCAGTGGCACGTGGTGGCCCCAGTCGCGCAACCTCCAGGTCGAGGCCGCCGACCTGGTGGACCACTTTCCCGATCAGGTCGGTCACATCGACCGGTTGCTGTTCTCTCGGCCCGATTGGGACAACCCGGTGGTCGACGGCCGCGGAGTACGCCGGATCCAGGCCCGGCGAGGCCCGGTCAAGGTCGGCTCGTTCCCCCGCGACGACACCCATCTGATGATCCTTCTGCTCGCCTCCGGACGGCGGGTGAGCCTCAAGGTGATCGCCAGCGCCACCGACCCGGCCGAGGCGGACCGGCAGCTGCAGGCCACCGGGGTTGGCGATTCCTCCAGAGCAACCAATGGGGCTGCCCCCGCCCGGTCGAAAACCGAGGAACCGCACAGCTGGATGTGAATGAGAGCCGTGGTCATGGCCTACCTGCTGCTGTACGGTCCCGGCTGGACCCAGCGATGGCAGATCGACGATGGCCAACTGGACGTGGTCAACGCCGCGATCACTCGGCTGGGCCATAGCGAAACCGGGCGCCTCCCGATCCTCGACCCGGGTTCGGGAGAATCCACGACCTTGGTCGTGGCCTGGCAGCACGTGGCAGCCGCTGTGGTGCTCGGCGCGGATCACCCCGAACACGCCGACCGACCGACGCCCGGATCAACCGGCCAGTACCCCTAGCCACACAGAGATCCCCTTCCCGTCCACCCGCCTCGACCAACGGGAGAGCACATCGCGGCTCGCCCCACGAGTGGCGCCACTCACCGGGCACCGGGTCAACGGAACGAGTAGCCGATGAGCGGGATGCGGCCCGGACGCTGAACGGCGTCGGGGAATCACGGTTCTGGCTCGAGGCGGGTAGGTTGGCAAGCAGTGGCTTCCAACTCGACCGGGGGGACGAGTCGGAGGGCCATCCGGCCCGAGCGGTCCGGGTGGGGCCGTCCCGCTGGCTCTGGGCCAGTTGGGCGGTTTGCTCCGCACCGAGAAGTCGCACCTGCCAGCATGGCGATACTGCGCGACTTCGTCGTTCTGGGTTGTGCACCATGAGATCCGGCCGGTGACCGGGGGACGGGCCACGACATGGCGAGAGTCCAGGGCACCACCGCCAGTTGTCCCTCCGTTGTGGGGGAACGGCCGCCGGGTCCGCGCGTGCGTGAGGTCATCGCCCGGGTTGTCTCCAGCCTGGGCATCGCGGTCGTCGCGCCCGCGGTGTTGTTGTGGGCGATGCTGGCTTTCTTCAACGTCTCTGCCGCTGTGGTCGCTGCTCTCGTCTGGATGGTGGGTGTCATGACCTGGCGATGGGCGACCGGGCGGCCGGTGTCAGGCTTGCTCCTGCTGACCTTGGGGATCTTGGTGGTCAAGACAGCCTTCACGCTGGCTACCGGCAATACCTTCGTCTACTTCGCTCAACCGGTCCTGGTGGACATCACCGTTGCCGGGATCTTCTTGGTGTCGCTGTGGTCGGCCAGGCCAGCCATCGCTCGCCTGGCACCGGAGTTCTACCCGATGGACGCCGAGGTTGCTGCACGTCCCGAGGTGCGCGCACACTTGCGAAGGCTCACGCTCATGTGGGGCCTGGTGATCTTGGTCAAGGGCAGCATCACGCTGTGGCTGCTCGAGACCCTGTCCCCGGTCAACTTCGTACTGATCAAGAGCGGCGCGGTCATGACCTTGACCTTGACTGCGGCCCTCGTCACCGTCGCATGGTCGCTCATCGTCGGCCGCCGGGAGGGCCTCCTCACGCCGAGGTGACTGCGCATGTCACCGGACCGTTCCGGGGAAGGACGCCCACACCGATTTGAACCCGTGATCGTCGGTCCTGGTTCCCCACTCCTGGCTCAGCAGCTCGACGAGCATCAATCCGCGGCCACTCATGTCCATGACGTCGGGGCCCGATGGGACGGGAGGCGACTTGGACTCGTCACGGATGGCTAGCAGCACCGACCCCTGGCACGCGCGACAGGCAGACGCCGAACGGCGTCTGTGCGTGCACGACCGCGTTGGTCGCAAGCTCACTGACCATCAAGCGCACGTCGTCCACCAGATGTGATTGGTGGTGGGCAAGCAGGTGCTTGCACACGAAGTCACGGGCAAGTGCCACGCTCGGCGGCTTCCCCGGCAAGACCCTGTTCATGCCACCAGGCTGCTACCGATGCCATTCCCTGTTCTTGGTGGCCGAGAGATCACGGACCGGGACAAGGACGGGCAAGACCCATGCCGGGGCGGGTCCCGCGTACGTACCCAGGTTCGGGTCAGGTCAAACAGTCAGAACACCGCCGCGACTCAATGTCTTCGCCGCGGTGTGCGCTCGACGGTGCCATCGATGATTCGTTGAGCCAGGTCTCGGACCTTGATGTTCCGGTTCTGTGAGTTCCGGGTCAGGAAGGCGAAGGCTCGATGGCGGTCGATGCCCATGACGCACCATCGGGATGCCCACCGCGGTGCCGATGTCTGTCCGGATATGGAGCGCCCGGCCGAGCTGCGACCTGTACGGCGTAGTTTGAGCAAGGCGGCGACCCTGGGTGGCGAACAGCGTGTGCCGCCCGATGCCGAGCGGGATAGTTGACCAGGGTTGCTCATTGTCGAGACGAGGCCCGCGTCCCAAGCCACATGGCCTACGAAGCAGTCTCGTCATCTCCGGTAGGTGAGGCCGCTTCGGCTCGTCAAGGCGCGGCCAGCCCGTGTTGTGCCTCCTCCCCGATCGCCCTCACCTCGCCACACCGCGCACGGACTGCGGCATAAGACTGACTGGGCCGGCGACACCCGGCCTGGAGCGGGAAGCCGCCGCGCAGCAAGTGTCCCGCGCGGGCTCTGACCAGGTCCAAGCGCCGCGTGCTGACGCTGCTCGACTACGCCTGGGGACCGTCGAGGTCTCCGACGGTGATCGACGCCGGGGAGTCGCCGAAGCGCCTTCTGAACGTCGCCACCGCGGTGTCGACCATGTCTTCCAGGGTCCGATGAAGGACCGTGTCGCCACGTCTCACAGTCAGGGTCACCTCCACGACCTCGGCGACGCTGGTTCGGTCATCTCGTGGTCTGGTGAAGTCGACCCCTTCCTCACGCAGAAGGTGAGCAAGCGCGCCGAGGAGGACCGTCGGCCCTCGGTAACTGATTGTCTGAGAGAGCTGAGTCTGTGTGGCCATGGGCCACCGCCTTCGGTTGCTGCGGAAGAACCGGCCAGAACCTGTCTTCAGTGATCTGCGGCCGCAGTGGTGCCAGCCTAGCCTCCCGGGTCGCTGACGAGGTGTCCGCGAGCCACCGGTGGTGAGGCGGGGACTACCGTCGACTACGTGAGCGATCAACCCGGCGATGCACTGGCGAGGGCTGAGGCAGGGCTGGCGGCCGAGCAGACCACGACCGAGCGCCGCGAGCGCGAGCTGCTCGACCGGATCGCCGCGGGCCTCCCGGGCGCCATCGACGGCATCGCCAGGCGCGCAGCCGAGTCTCAGCCCGAGGTCACCAGGCAGCTCGGGAGCGGCGGGATCAGAACCTTGCGAGCAGAGCTCGCGGAGAAGGCCGACCAGCTAGCCACGGAGATCCGGGCGGCACAGATCAGCTGGCCACGGGAGCAGTCGGTGCGGTACGGCGAGGTCCCCACCCGCCACCTGGATGCTGCCCTGTTCAGCTACTTGCACGGTCGACGGATGGATGTGCTCGTCGAGGTTCTTCACAGCCATGGCTTCGCGATCCGCGGCGACGGGGAGCACGGCGCTCAAGACCTCGTCAACCCCCACGACTTGTACCGGAAAGAATGGCTGTCCCCTCTGGCCGAGGCTCGCACCACTCTTGCGTCCGCCGAGTCCAGGGTCCGCGCCGCGAAGCAATCGGACGCCGATGCTGCGGTCCAGTCAATCTGGGACGGCAGCCAGAAGTAGCGGGGCTTGCCGGGTCCGATGTCGAGGCGAACCCGTCACAATGAGTCATCACCAGGGGTTCGAAGTGAGAAAGGCCCCCTGGGCGACACGCCCTCTTCGCACCCGCTTGCTGAGCTCGCACCCGCCCGGGGATGGTCGACGACTCGTCGGGGTCGCTGGATGCGAAGGGCTGGCATCGCTCGCGGTCGCCGACGCTCCGGCCACCAGCGGCAACGCGGGCAGTCCACCGGTGTGTGCGCAGGGCGCCCGAAACTGCCTGGGCCGGTCCGGCCTGACCTGGCCAGGGGAGCTCATCTCCGCCGGCGCGCCCGTCGCGTGGAATCTGGCGGGACGCTGACCCGGTCACCGGCCGGGCCACCACCCCTGGACCCTTGGGCCGCGACTCGTCCGATCGTGATGCCAGATGAGGTAGTCTGGATCCACTGCGAGCATCAGGTCACAGATCAGGGCCCCGGACCCCGGCCCGGCCGGTCGACTGAGTCTGACCGCCGTAGCAACAAAAGGCGGCGGCTGATGGCCACGCACGCTCCTGCTTCACGGTTCGCACTTCGGCCGGTCTTCGACCGGCACCTGCCCGACGGCGCCTGGTGGCCCGAAAATCGCCGGCTGAGCGACCAGCTCGGGAGGCTCTTCGCGTTCTGGCCTCCGGAGCGAGGTCGTATCGCCCGGGTGCTGTACTCGCCACCGGACTGGGAGGACCACCCTCGTTCTGTCCACGTGCCGGGAAGGATGGTCAAGACCGGTTCGTTTCCCCGCGACGACACCCACCAGCTCACCTTGTCCCTGCTCGATGGAAGTCGTCGCTCGATCACCGTCATCCCTCCGGACACTCCTGATCGCGACGCGCAGGAGATCCTGGACGGTGTGAGGGGCGTCGCAGACGTCCGTGCCAACCACCACCGCACCGAGCCGCAGCCTGCGTGGGACAACGAGGGCGGCCATCTCTAAGCCCGCGCGATCCCCGGTGCCCCAAACAGTGGCCGCCACAACGGGTCCCCCGCGGCCAACTCCGACCGGCCAGCGACGGCCCAGGGGGTGCTCACGGTCCCCAGGTGACTCCGACCGGCCGAATCCTGCTCAAGGCGGCGGATATGGAGAGTTGCTCGCCAGCATCCGCGAGCTCGGCCTGCTGCGCCGCAGACCCTGGTCCTATGCGATCAGCTTCGGTGTGGTCCTCGCCGGGATGGCCGGTGTGGTCATCGCGATGCTGCATTGGCGAGACTCGTGGTGGCTGCTGTTCCTCGCCCCCGTCCTCGGGGTCATCGCCACGCAGCTGGGATTCCTCGGTCACGACGTCGGCCATCTGCAGGTGACCCGCAACTCCGCCCGCAGCCGGATCCTGGGCCTGATCGACGGGAACCTGTTGGGTGGGCTCAGCTACGGCTGGTGGGTCGCCAAGCACAACGCCCACCACGCCCACCCCAACGACCTCGAGCGCGATCCCGACGTGCGGGCCGGGGCGCTGGTGTTCGACTCCGGCCACGCCAACCAGCGGCGCGGCATCGAGGCCTGGACGACCCGCCACCAAGCAGTTCTGTTCTTCCCGTTCCTGCTCGGCGAAGCGGTCAACCTCCACGTCTCCAGCGTCCGCCGGCTGTTCGCGCCGGGCCTGCGCCTGCGAGTGCCCGAAGCGATCCTCCTCGGCACCCACTTCGTCGGCTACCTCGTCCTCGTGGCGACTGCCCTGACCTGGCCCCAGGCCCTGCTGTTCGTGGGGCTCCACAAGGGAGTCCAGGGCCTCTACCTGGGGTGCTCGTTCGCTCCCAACCACAAGGGCATGCCGACGCTCGATGCCGACCAGGCCACCGACCCCTTGCTGCGCCAGGTCCTCACCTCGCGCAACATCGCAGGCGGACCGCTCATCGACATCGTCCTCGGCGGGCTGAACTACCAGATCGAGCACCACCTGTTCCCGAGCATGCCGCGCGCCAACCTGCGCCATGCCCAACCCGTGGTCGAGAACTTCTGCGCCCAACGGGGAATCCCCTACGCGCAATGTTCGGCCATCGCCTCCTATACCGCCGCCGTCAGGCACCTGCACGACGTCGGCTCAAGCCTGCGGTCGAGCTGACCGCAGCCGCGCGTCCTGAACAAGCGAATGCGCCCGGCGGCTCCCCCCGCATGCCGCCAGGCGCACCCACGCATGAGGTGACGAGGCAGAGCCGCGGCGGGTTGAGAAGAAAGGTGGACCACTGCGTAGCTGTGCATTCGGCACGCGCTACCAGGGTCCGGGGCAGCACCGTTCAGGTGACTGAAGGCGGTCAAGTCCCCGGGAGTGGTGTAACGACGGATCTTCCGAGTAGGGCTGGCTAGAAGGACTGCTCGTCGTTGGCGAGCTCGGGCGGGGTGTCGCTGTTGGTGGGCCTCCATTCGGTGTCGGGGTCGATGAAGTCGTCGGGGAAGGGGGCGGGCTGGCCGTGCTCGTCCCACCAGCCGGTGAAGCCCCCGGCGGCCAAGATGGCGAGGTCCTGCTCGCGCTGGCTGGACTCGGGTGTGGTGATCGGGCGGCTCATGCTGCGGGCTCCAGTTCGGGCAGGACAGGCTCGCTTAGGACGTCTGTCTGCTGTGCCGCGGCGGCTCGGGCTGCGGCGGCCTTGATGGCGACGCGGGCGCGGGCGACGACCTCGAGTCCGAGGTAGCGGCGGCCCTCGATCCATTCGTCGTGCTGCTCGGCGAGCACGGCGCCGACCAGGCGGGTGACGGAGTTTCGGTCGGGGAAGATGCCGACCACGTCGGTGCGTCGGCGGATCTCGCGGTTGAGGCGCTCGTTGGGGTTGTTGGACCAGATCTGGCGCCAGATCTCCTTGGGGAACGCGGTGAAGGCGAGCACGTCGGCGCGGGCGGTGTCGAGGTGGTCGGCCACGTCGGGGAGCTTGTCGGCCAGCGCGTCGAGCATCTTGTCGTACTGGGCATGCACGGCGTCGGCGTCGGGCTGGTCGTAGACGCTGTGGAGCAGTGCCTTGACCCAGCCCCAGCTGGACTTGGGGCAGGTGTCCATCAGGTTGGCCGCGTAGTGGGTGCGGCACCGCTGCCAGGCTGCGCCGGGCAGGTTGGCTGCGATGGCCTCGACCAGGCCGGCGTGAGCGTCGCTGGTGACCAGCATGACCCCGTCGGGACCGGAGGTGAGGCCGCGGGCGACGAGGTCGGCGAAGAAGGTGTTCCACGCCGGCCCCGTCTCGGACGTGGCGACCTGGACGCCCAACACTTCGCGGTGCCCGTCGGCGTTGACGCCCGTGGCGACCAGCACGACGGCGTTGATGACCCGGCCGTCCTCACGGACCTTCATCGTCAACGCGTCCGCGGCGACGAAGGCGAACGGCCCGGACTCATCAAGCCGGCGGGTGCGGAACGCCTTGACCTGCTCGTCGAGGTCGGCGGCCATCCGCGACACCTGGCTCTTGGACAGGCTTGTGATGCCCAGCGTGGCCACCAGCTTGTCCATCCGCCGCGTGGACACACCCAGCAGGTAGCAGGTCGCGACCACGCTGATCAGCGCGGCCTCGGCTCGCTTCTTGTGCTCCAGCAGCCAGTCGGGGAAGTAGGAGCCCGCCCGCAGCTTGGGGACCGCGACGTCGATCGTGCCGACCCGGGTGTCCAGGTCGCGGTGGCGGTAGCCGTTGCGGGAGTTCACCCGCTCCGGCGAGGGCTGCCCGTACTCGGCGCCGCACACCGCGTCCGCGTCCGCCGACAACAGTGCGTTGATCACAGTTGCGAGCAGGGTCCGCATCAGGTCCGGCGAGGCGTCGGAGAGTCCCTTCTCCAAGAGCGCGACGGGGTTGAGAATGTGAGGAGCGGTCATCGTGATGATCCCTTTCGAGAGTGCTGTGAGAGGTTCACTCGAAAGATCACGCGGTGACCGCTGCTTCGTCCCGGCGACACACCGGCGACGACCACGCGGACCGCGTTACACCACTATCAGGGACTCACGTCTGAAGGCCTCAACCTATCCCGCCCATCGCTCCCGGCACAACACGTGTCTCGCGGCAGCGAAGGCGCGGTGACAGGGGGAGAACGAGCCGTCTCCCGGAGAGTCCCACGCAGGCACCGAGAAGATTCAGCTCGGGGCGAGGTGGCCGGCGTGAGCCGAGCGGTTCAGGGCGCCCAGGATGAGGTCCAGACCGAGCTGGAACTCCTCGCCGAAGTCGTAGCCCGGGCGGAGCATGTGCTTCTCGGCCATCTCCGCGAGGTGAGGGTAGGCCTCCGTATCCACCGGAGACGAGTCACCACGCTCGTCGCTCGGCCTCGTCGACGTCACACCGAAAGGCCGGGCGGCCTCCTGAACCGCGAAGCCGCAGACGAAGCTGTCCAGCAGCGCCGAGGCGTGGGCGGTCATCTCGACAGAGAACCCGGCCTCCCTCAGGATTCGAATCGTCTCCTCCTGGTGTCGCAAAGTCGCCGGTCCCGGCGTGCTCCGCGACTCCAGCAGCCCGATGGCCCACGGATGGCGTCGCAGCGCGTGCCGGGTCGCGTGCGCCCGCCGCACGATCTGGTCGCGCCACGCGCCGTCGGCGTCGCGGGGGAACAGCTCCATCTCGGCGAAGACAAGGTCGACGATGCCGTCGAGGATCGCCTCCTTGTTCGCGACGTGGTGGTAGACCGACATCGGCTTGACGCCGAGCTCGGCGGCCAAAGAACGGATGGTCAGCGACGCGATGCCCCCGGCGTCCGCGACGTCGAGAGCACACCCGAGAACCCGCTCGCGGGTGAGACGCGGGCGGGTAGCGGTCGGATCAGACCCCACAGGCATGACAGCGTGGACGATAGCCGAATCGTACTAAGTACGGTAGAATGGTCGTACAAAGTACGGCGGGATCACCTGCCGACGCGAGAGGCTCCGAGATGCGACCCGCCGCCCAGGCTCCCCCGATCTCGAAGGCCCAGCGGTCGGTGGACGCCGAGACCATGCGTGCGGTCGTCCGGCTCCGATACGGCGGAGTCAAGATGATCGAGATCGAACAGATTCTGCGCACCCGGAGTACACCGGACGAGGTGCTGCTTCGTGTGGAAGTCGCCGGGCTCGATCGCGGGGCATGGCACCTGATGACCGGCCGGCCCTTCCTGCTTCGCCTCGCCTTCGGGTTCCTCCGGCCGCGCCAGCGCGGACTCGGGCGCGAGGTATCCGGCACGGTCTTGGAGGTCGGTGCCGCCGTGACCAAGTTCTCGGTCGGCGACGAGGTCTTCGGCATCGGCGCAGCCACCTTCGCCGAGTACGCGGCTGCCCGGGAGGACAAGCTCGCCCACAAGCCACCGAACCTGACCTTCGCGGAGGCGGCGGTCGTGCCGATATCCGGGCTCACCGCGCTCCAAGCACTGGGGGAGGTGGGCCGGCTCGTGGCGGGCCAGCACGTGCTCGTGCTCGGCGCCTCCGGCGGTGTCGGAAGCTACGCCGTCCAGCTGGCGAACGCCTACGGCGCTGAGGTCACCGGGGTCTGCAGCCAGGCCAAGGCCGCCTTCGTGCGCTCGCTGGGCGCCGACCACGTCCTGGACTACACCCGCAACGACTTCGCCGACGGAACCCACCACTACGACCTCATCCTCGACCTCGGAGGAAACCCGGGAGTGCTGCGGCTTCGTCGCGGGCTCACCCCGGAAGGAACCGCGGTCATCGTCGGCGGTGAGGAAGGTGGTCGGCTCACCGGCGGCATGGGCCGCCAGCTGCGCGCCCTCCTCCTGACACGCCTCAGCGGTCAGCGTCTGACCACGATGCTGTGCAAGGAACGCTCCGAGGACCTCGACGAACTCGCTGGGCTCATCGCCGACGGCACGTTGACTCCGGCCCTGGACCAGATCTATCCGCTGGAGCGGGTAGCCAACGCCATGGGCGACCTCGAGGCCGGCAAGGTCCGGGGCAAGTCCGCGATCACCGCCGCCAGGGTCCGGAGCAGGATCGCCTCCTGACCCGATCCGGTGTTGCGGGAGCCGCGGACGGCGAGGCCGGCGTTGTGACGACGTCGTCCCCCGGTGCCGGCCGCTCACGGACCCCTGTGTGCGTCGCCCTGCCCACCTGAACCGGTTAGCCTGGGGAGTTCCTCGAGACGAGGACTTGCACGACACGTACACGGTCCCCTCGATCGCGGACGACAACCTCGCCGGCAGGAGCCGCGGCCATCTCCGAGTTCACGCCCTGCGGCACCACACCGGGTGGTGAGCTTGAGCGGTCACGGGTGCGGGCACTGGTCCGCGGCAGCCCGGCGACAGCAGGCGCGTCGATGCTCACCCGATTGTGTGAGGTGGCCATCGGAGAACTGCGGATGTCGGGCGCGGTGGTGAGCCTGATGACCCCCGTCCACGCGACGGGCGATCAGTCCGGGACGATCACGGCCGCCTCCAGCGACGGGGCGCGATCCGTCGACGAACTCGAGTTCAGCCTCGGGGAAGGACCCGGAAGGGACGCGTTCTCGGGGTCCCGGCCGGTTCTCACCCCTGACCTGGAAAAGGCCTTCGACCGGTGGCCCGGCTACGTGCCTGCGGCGCTGGCCGCCGGCGTACGAGCGACCTTCGCGTTCCCCATGCTCATCGGAGCGGCCCGGTTCGGGGTCGTCCACCTGCACTGCTCCCGGGCCCGAACCCTGACCGACCACGACACCGCGACCAGTCTGATGCTCACCGAGCTCGCCACCGAGATCGTCTTGGACACTTACGCTCCGGCCGGGGAGCACACCCCCGTCGACGTGCCTCTCCTCAGACCAGACGATCGCCGCGACGAGATCTACCAGGCGCAGGGCATGGTGATGGTCGCACTGGGAGTCAGCCTCCGCGAAGCCTTGGCCCGCATGCGGGCACACGCGTTCGCGTCCAACCAAGAGCTCGCGGCAGTCGCGGCCGACATACTCGCCGGGCGGACACACCTGGAACCGGACACGGACGGAGCACCATGACATCGAACAACCCCGAACGAAGGGCCGAACCATGATCTCCACAGAACGCATATCGGACCTGTTCGTGGAGGTCGCCGACACCCTCGTCGACGAGTTCGACGTCATCGACTTCCTGCACAACCTCACGGTCCATGCGGCAGGCATCAGCGGAGCCGACGCAGCCGGCCTGATGCTGACCGATCAGATGGGCCACCTCAGGTTCATGGCAGCCTCCAACCCCAACGGCGAAACCCTCGAACTCTTCCAACTGCAGAACTCCGAGGGTCCCTGCCTGGACTGCTTCACCACCGGAGAGCCGGTCGTCAACGCGGACCTGGCCCACGCCGCCGACCGCTGGCCGACCTTCGCCCCTCGCGCCATCCAGCTGGGCTATCAATCGGTCCACGCCTTCCCGATGCGGCTCCGAGACCACATCATCGGCGCGCTCAATCTGTTCGGCTCAGCGGACGCCTTCTTCGACGCAGGCGACGTGCGCGTCGTGCAGGCGCTGGCCGACGTCGCCACCATCGCGTTGATGCAGGAACGCACCATTCGTCGTGCCGAAGAGCTCACCGAGCAGCTGCAAGGCGCCCTGACCAGCCGGGTCGTGGTCGAGCAGGCCAAGGGGGCCGTCGCAGCTCTTCGTGGCATCACTACCGACGAGGCATTCGAGCTCCTCCGTAGTCGAGCACGGTCGAGCCAGAAGCGCCTGGTTGACGTCGCGCAGGCAGTGCTCGACGAAGGCTGAGGGCGACCGCCCAGGCGCCCCGCGCTTCGAGTGCGCGTGGAACGCCCCCACGGGCGGCGGGATGTGGAAGCCGCCCTGAATGCATCTGCCGTCAAGTTCGCATCGCGAGAGTCAGCAGCCTCCAGATGACTAGGAACTCGGATCTGGGACCCGACAGCAGGTCGCACTACGCGCAGGCCCATCTCGCTACCGCCACCCGTGCTGGTTCCGAAACCCTCTAGCCCCGTCCCACTGAACGGACGCCGGAGGATACTGGAGGGGATGACAACTCCAGCCGGAAGACGGCGGCATCTGGCCAGCAGTCCCTTCAAGCCTGATCCCGAGCCGACGATCGAGCAGTACGCACTCAACGACCTGGTCTCCCACGACTCCTATGGCATGGGTCGCGTCATAGACGTGGAAGCAGCCGCGGTGACGGTCGACTTCCGGTCTCGAACGGTCCGCATCCTCAGCCCCTACAGTCGGACGGCGAGGTTGTAGGCCGCTGGCTCAGCCAGCACCCCTCGCTGCCGCGGTACCTT